>NZ_JAOWGP010000015.1:0-205 GCF_030333065.1 Citrobacter sp. Cm046
TTGCATCCGTAGCTCAGCTGGATAGAGTACTCGGCTACGAACCGAGCGGTCGGAGGTTCGAATCCTCCCGGATGCACCATATTATCTGATGTTGCTTTAGCAGCGATGTCAAATCTGCAGTAAAGTAAGTTTCCCTGATGCATCCGTAGCTCAGCTGGATAGAGTACTCGGCTACGAACCGAGCGGTCGGAGGTTCGAATCCTCC
>NZ_JAOWGP010000016.1:0-674 GCF_030333065.1 Citrobacter sp. Cm046
AGTCCAGTGATAAATACTTTGTTTGCGCAAACCAAACCGCAGTGTATCGGGCGCTATGTGATTGACGTTCCCGAGTCGTTCAACAATCAGCTGCACGATATGATTTTTATCGATGACTTTAAAATAGAAAGCAAACCGCTCTATCCACCTGCATTTAAACAACGGGTACAGTTAAGAGAGCAGGCGCTGCGCGATGCTATCAATAACCCAGAAAACGATCCGAAAGATGCCCCTTTTATAAAAGAGATCATTACTCTCACTGAAGGTAAAGGGGTGATTTTTGATAGCAATCGACCCGGCTCGGATGATCTCTACCGAAGACTCGAAGCGCATGTATACGTAAATGGTATCGCTTTTATTATAACAACAGACATTCGTGATTTTTCTGCCCCGAAATATAAAGAAAGGAAAGCTGAGTATCTTAAAACTACAACAGAAGATCAAACAAATACCAAACCAGCCAAACTGGCGGCTCTGCAGTCGCTGATATCACGGCTTAGCGGCAGGAAAGATGAAGATATACCGTCGGCTAAAGGTGTGTGTATTCCGAATGGATTTATCCGGGATGATGGAGGAAAGCATCTTGAAAAAATTACATTTAGTTATGAAAATGATGATTTCATCCTGGGTGTGTATACAAATAATAAATATTCTGGCTCAGAAGACACTCTGTT
>NZ_JAOWGP010000017.1:0-201 GCF_030333065.1 Citrobacter sp. Cm046
CAAGTGGCGTCCCCTAGGGGATTCGAACCCCTGTTACCGCCGTGAAAGGGCGGTGTCCTGGGCCTCTAGACGAAGGGGACGTATAAGTCTCAATCGCAAGACGCCTTGCTATTTACTTTCTATCAGACAATCTGTGTGGACACTACAAGGAACGGTTCTTTAAGGTAAGGAGGTGATCCAACCGCAGGTTCCCCTACGGTT
>NZ_JAOWGP010000001.1:0-225 GCF_030333065.1 Citrobacter sp. Cm046
GTCCCCTTCGTCTAGAGGCCCAGGACACCGCCCTTTCACGGCGGTAACAGGGGTTCGAATCCCCTAGGGGACGCCACTTGCTGGTTCGTGAGTGAAAGTCACCGGCCGTTATATCTCAAAACTCATCTTCGGGTGACGTTTGAGATATTTGCTCTTTAAAAATCTGGATCAAGCTGAAAATTGAAACGACACACTGTGTCTGTTCTCCGTAATAAGAACAGATAA
>NZ_JAOWGP010000018.1:0-370 GCF_030333065.1 Citrobacter sp. Cm046
ATTGGTGGGGCGTGCAGGATTCGAACCTGCGACCAATTGATTAAAAGTCAACTGCTCTACCAACTGAGCTAACGCCCCGAGTGGTGGGTGATGACGGGATCGAACCGCCGACCCCCTCCTTGTAAGGGAGGTGCTCTCCCAGCTGAGCTAATCACCCGATACTACGCTGGATACTGCTTACTGCTAAGTTAGTGGTGGGGCGTGCAGGATGACTCGGCTTCGCCTCGCCCTTCGGGCCGTTGCTTACGCAACGTTATCCTTCACGTTTTACTACCACTACCTACTTAAATTATTGGTGGGGCGTGCAGGATTCGAACCTGCGACCAATTGATTAAAAGTCAACTGCTCTACCAACTGAGCTAACGCCCCA
>NZ_JAOWGP010000019.1:0-222 GCF_030333065.1 Citrobacter sp. Cm046
TCTGTTCTTATTACGGAGAACAGACACAGTGTGTCGTTTCAATTTTCAGCTTGATCCAGATTTTTAAAGAGCAAAACTTCTTAATGCACTCGAAAGTACATTCAGAAGTTCATCATTCATCAGACAATCTGTGTGGACACTTCAAGGAACGGTTCTTTAAGGTAAGGAGGTGATCCAACCGCAGGTTCCCCTACGGTTACCTTGTTACGACTTCACCCCAGT
>NZ_JAOWGP010000002.1:0-738 GCF_030333065.1 Citrobacter sp. Cm046
CATTATGAAGTATATGCCATTGCCCTTCCTGAAGAGCGAATAGTTTCAATTTGTCCGAAATGCGATATGGGGCATATTGCACATATGCTGTGGCGAATTAAAAATATGTTTATTCTCACCGCGATATTCTTTTTCACTGTGGTGTTGTTTGGCGTCATTGGTGATATGGCTGAGGGTTCCTGGATTAGTTTTTTAAATTTCCTTTCGGTATACCAATGGCTATACATTATGGCTATGCTAGGAGGGGGGGGGCTTTCAGGTTTGATCGCATATTCTGCATACAAAGCATGTGCACCAACCCGTTGTAAGCTGACTGAGGAAATATGTCAATTGCTGGGGTTGGAAAATGTATCAAAAATTAATCTCAATAAAATAACGAAAAAAAGAGAGCAGCAGTTGAAAGATAAAGGTAAATGGCATGACCCTGGTGATAAGAATAGGCCTGCATGCCCGAGTGGAAAAGTTCTTTATTCAGCAGAATATTGGTTCTATTACTAAACATCACCTTTAAACATACTATGGGGTGCAGAATAGAACGCTGGAAGCGACAATAGGCAATAGGCAATAGGCAATAGGCAATAGGCAATAGGCAATAGGCAATAGGCAATAGGCAATAGGCAATAGGTAATAGGTAATAGAGAATATCTCATGAATCCATTTGAACAGAAGCAGATATGTTCTCGGTTTATCAAGCCTGAAAAATTAGCTGATTTACGGACTAAGCAAGAAATCGAACTG
>NZ_JAOWGP010000020.1:0-294 GCF_030333065.1 Citrobacter sp. Cm046
CGACCAAAACAGCAAAAATAATGACCTTCCTTTTTATTTTATCCATTGTGAAGCCTCCCTGTTATCTATCCGCAATCCTTTCCGGCCGGTCAGAACGCGCCAGGGCGCACCCGTACGCTACAGCTGATCGTGTCCCAGAAAGTAATAATTTCCTCCTTACTGTAGGAGGTCGGCGGCATGGAATCATTCTCCAGGGTCAGAATAAAATTGGGGGTCTTGTAGCTGGCTGTCGTTTCATTGATGAACATATCAAAACCGTAACGCGGCTCGTCTTGAGATGCCTGTAAACCCGTT
>NZ_JAOWGP010000021.1:0-219 GCF_030333065.1 Citrobacter sp. Cm046
ATAATGCGACTCCACACAGCGGGGGTGATTAGCTCAGCTGGGAGAGCACCTCCCTTACAAGGAGGGGGTCGGCGGTTCGAACCCGTCATCACCCACCAACTACTTTATGTAGTCTCCGCCGTGTAATGTAAGAAATTGAGAAGTGGGTGATTAGCTCAGCTGGGAGAGCACCTCCCTTACAAGGAGGGGGTCGGCGGTTCGATCCCGTCATCACCCACC
>NZ_JAOWGP010000022.1:0-246 GCF_030333065.1 Citrobacter sp. Cm046
GCGCTCTGTCGCGAGGTGGCGTATATTACGCTTTCCTCTTTCAGAGTCAACCTCTTATTTTCAGGTTTTCTCTTCAACCGGACCGGCTGTTTGTGTGAAGTGATTCACATCCGCCGTGTCGATGGAGGCGCATTATAGGGAGTTCTCCGGCGCCCGCAACCCTTAAATGTCAGAAAAATGACTGACTGCTGCATTCCACAGCAAAACCCTGCCTTATACCTGTTTACACACAGAGTTATCCACAAA
>NZ_JAOWGP010000023.1:0-231 GCF_030333065.1 Citrobacter sp. Cm046
ATCGCCTCTGACTGCCAGGGCATCCACCGTGTACGCTTAGTCGCTTAACCTCACAACCCGAAGATGTTTCGTAAAACACCATCGTGTTGCGAAAATTTGAGAGACTCGAACACACCATTTATCTGTTCTTATTACGGAGAACAGACACAGCGTGTCGTTTCAATTTTCAGCTTGATCCAGATTTTTAAAGAGCAAAACTTCGCAGTGAACCTTTTCAGGTACACTCTGAAG
>NZ_JAOWGP010000003.1:0-323 GCF_030333065.1 Citrobacter sp. Cm046
GCGGGAATAGCTCAGTTGGTAGAGCACGACCTTGCCAAGGTCGGGGTCGCGAGTTCGAGTCTCGTTTCCCGCTCCAAATTTTAAACATCGGCATTTGCGGATGTTGGCTGAAAAGCCTGAAGATTTCGGCGCGTTAGCAAAGCGGTTATGTAGCGGATTGCAAATCCGTCTAGTCCGGTTCGACTCCGGAACGCGCCTCCAATTTCTTCCCGAGCCCGGATGGTGGAATCGGTAGACACAAGGGATTTAAAATCCCTCGGCGTTCGCGCTGTGTGGGTTCAAGTCCCACTCCGGGTACCATGGGAAAGAACAGAATAATCAAA
>NZ_JAOWGP010000024.1:0-2959 GCF_030333065.1 Citrobacter sp. Cm046
TGTTTTACGAAACATCTTCGGGTTGTGAGGTTAAGCGACTAAGCGTACACGGTGGATGCCCTGGCAGTCAGAGGCGATGAAGGACGTGCTAATCTGCGATAAGCGTCGGTAAGGTGATATGAACCGTTATAACCGGCGATTTCCGAATGGGGAAACCCAGTGTGTTTCGACACACTATCATTACGTGAATACATAGCGTAATGAAGCGAACCGGGGGAACTGAAACATCTAAGTACCCCGAGGAAAAGAAATCAACCGAGATTCCCCCAGTAGCGGCGAGCGAACGGGGAGCAGCCCAGAGTCTGAATCAGCATGTGTGGTAGTGGAACGGTCTGGAAAGTCCGACGGTACAGGGTGATAGTCCCGTACACAAAATTGCACATGTTGTGAACTCGAAGAGTAGGGCGGGACACGTGGTATCCTGTCTGAATATGGGGGGACCATCCTCCAAGGCTAAATACTCCTGACTGACCGATAGTGAACCAGTACCGTGAGGGAAAGGCGAAAAGAACCCCGGCGAGGGGAGTGAAAAAGAACCTGAAACCGTGTACGTACAAGCAGTGGGAGCCTCTTTATGGGGTGACTGCGTACCTTTTGTATAATGGGTCAGCGACTTATATTCTGTAGCAAGGTTAACCGAATAGGGGAGCCGAAGGGAAACCGAGTCTTAACTGGGCGTTAAGTTGCAGGGTATAGACCCGAAACCCGGTGATCTAGCCATGGGCAGGTTGAAGGTTGGGTAACACTAACTGGAGGACCGAACCGACTAATGTTGAAAAATTAGCGGATGACTTGTGGCTGGGGGTGAAAGGCCAATCAAACCGGGAGATAGCTGGTTCTCCCCGAAAGCTATTTAGGTAGCGCCTCGTGAATTCATCTTCGGGGGTAGAGCACTGTTTCGGCTAGGGGGTCATCCCGACTTACCAACCCGATGCAAACTGCGAATACCGAAGAATGTTATCACGGGAGACACACGGCGGGTGCTAACGTCCGTCGTGAAGAGGGAAACAACCCAGACCGCCAGCTAAGGTCCCAAAGTCATGGTTAAGTGGGAAACGATGTGGGAAGGCACAGACAGCCAGGATGTTGGCTTAGAAGCAGCCATCATTTAAAGAAAGCGTAATAGCTCACTGGTCGAGTCGGCCTGCGCGGAAGATGTAACGGGGCTAAACCATGCACCGAAGCTGCGGCAGCGACACTATGTGTTGTTGGGTAGGGGAGCGTTCTGTAAGCCGTTGAAGGTGTCCTGTGAGGGGTGCTGGAGGTATCAGAAGTGCGAATGCTGACATAAGTAACGATAATGCGGGTGAAAAACCCGCACGCCGGAAGACCAAGGGTTCCTGTCCAACGTTAATCGGGGCAGGGTGAGTCGACCCCTAAGGCGAGGCCGAAAGGCGTAGTCGATGGGAAACAGGTTAATATTCCTGTACTTGGTGTTACTGCGAAGGGGGGACGGAGAAGGCTATGTTAGCCGGGCGACGGTTGTCCCGGTTTAAGCATGTAGGCGGAGGTTCCAGGTAAATCCGGTACCTTTTAACGCTGAGGTGTGATGACGAGGCACTACGGTGCTGAAGTAACAAATGCCCTGCTTCCAGGAAAAGCCTCTAAGCATCAGGTAACACGAAATCGTACCCCAAACCGACACAGGTGGTCAGGTAGAGAATACCAAGGCGCTTGAGAGAACTCGGGTGAAGGAACTAGGCAAAATGGTGCCGTAACTTCGGGAGAAGGCACGCTGATATGTAGGTGAAGTGATTTACTCATGGAGCTGAAATCAGTCGAAGATACCAGCTGGCTGCAACTGTTTATTAAAAACACAGCACTGTGCAAACACGAAAGTGGACGTATACGGTGTGACGCCTGCCCGGTGCCGGAAGGTTAATTGATGGGGTTATCCGTAAGGAGAAGCTCTTGATCGAAGCCCCGGTAAACGGCGGCCGTAACTATAACGGTCCTAAGGTAGCGAAATTCCTTGTCGGGTAAGTTCCGACCTGCACGAATGGCGTAATGATGGCCAGGCTGTCTCCACCCGAGACTCAGTGAAATTGAACTCGCTGTGAAGATGCAGTGTACCCGCGGCAAGACGGAAAGACCCCGTGAACCTTTACTATAGCTTGACACTGAACACTGGTCCTTGATGTGTAGGATAGGTGGGAGGCTTTGAAGTGTGGACGCCAGTCTGCATGGAGCCAACCTTGAAATACCACCCTTTAATGGCTGGTGTTCTAACGTAGACCCGTAATCCGGGTTGCGGACAGTGTCTGGTGGGTAGTTTGACTGGGGCGGTCTCCTCCTAAAGAGTAACGGAGGAGCACGAAGGTTAGCTAATCCTGGTCGGACATCAGGAGGTTAGTGCAAAGGCATAAGCTAGCTTGACTGCGAGAGTGACGGCTCGAGCAGGTGCGAAAGCAGGTCTTAGTGATCCGGTGGTTCTGAATGGAAGGGCCATCGCTCAACGGATAAAAGGTACTCCGGGGATAACAGGCTGATACCGCCCAAGAGTTCATATCGACGGCGGTGTTTGGCACCTCGATGTCGGCTCATCACATCCTGGGGCTGAAGTAGGTCCCAAGGGTATGGCTGTTCGCCATTTAAAGTGGTACGCGAGCTGGGTTTAGAACGTCGTGAGACAGTTCGGTCCCTATCTGCCGTGGGCGCTGGAGAATTGAGGGGGGCTGCTCCTAGTACGAGAGGACCGGAGTGGACGCATCACTGGTGTTCGGGTTGTCATGCCAATGGCATTGCCCGGTAGCTAAATGCGGAAGAGATAAGTGCTGAAAGCATCTAAGCACGAAACTTGCCCCGAGATGAGTTCTCCCTGAGACTTTAAGTCTCCTGAAGGAACGTTGAAGACGACGACGTTGATAGGTCGGGTGTGTAAGTGTAGCGATACATTGAGCTAACCGATACTAATGAACCGTGAGGCTTAACCTTACAACGCCGAAGCTGTTTTGGCGAA
>NZ_JAOWGP010000004.1:0-466 GCF_030333065.1 Citrobacter sp. Cm046
TAGGGGAACCTGCGGTTGGATCACCTCCTTACCTTAAAGAACCGTTCCTTGTAGTGTCCACACAGATTGTCTGATGAAAATTAGCAGTAAGAAATCTCTGCAGGCTTGTAGCTCAGGTGGTTAGAGCGCACCCCTGATAAGGGTGAGGTCGGTGGTTCAAGTCCACTCAGGCCTACCAAATTCGCTCCCGCGCTTTGTTGTGCCAAAGCTCGCATACTTCAGTATGCTTCGCTTCGCCACGCCGCGCCCGGAAACGAATTGAGGTGAACGAGATGACTTCGATGGGGCTATAGCTCAGCTGGGAGAGCGCCTGCTTTGCACGCAGGAGGTCTGCGGTTCGATCCCGCATAGCTCCACCATTACTTACTGCAAAAATACCAAGAAAACTTCAGAGTGTACCTGAAAAGGTTCACTGCGAAGTTTTGCTCTTTAAAAATCTGGATCAAGCTGAAAATTGAAACGACAC
>NZ_JAOWGP010000025.1:0-5225 GCF_030333065.1 Citrobacter sp. Cm046
ATCAAACCAGTGAAGAAGCCCATCCTGCCGGATGGGCTTTTTTGCGTCTGCGGACTGCAGGAAATACTGCCGTCCGGCACAACACAACCACTCTTCCATAACACAAGCCATCCTGCGGCATATGCGGTAAACTAAACGCGATTTTGCATCAGGAAAGCGTCTATGAATCACTCCCTTAAAGCCTGGAATACCTTCGGTATCGATCAATATGCTAACGAGCTTGTCTGCGCCGAAAACGAGCAACAACTACTTAGTGCCTGGCAATCAGCTAACGCATTACATTATCCAGTACTGATCCTGGGCGAAGGGAGTAATGTCCTGTTCCTTGATTCCTTCCATGGTGCGGTAATCATCAACCGCATCAAGGGCATTGAGGTTACAGAACAACCTGACGCGTGGCATTTACATGTGGGGGCTGGTGAAAACTGGCACAACCTGGTACAGCATACGCTGCAGCTTGGCATGCCGGGGCTGGAAAATCTGGCATTAATTCCCGGTTGCGTTGGCTCTTCACCTATCCAGAATATTGGTGCTTATGGCGTAGAGTTACAACGTGTCTGTGAATATGTTGACTGTGTTGAACTGTCCACAGCCAAGCAATTGCGCGTCAATGCCGCAGAATGTCGCTTTGGTTACCGTGATAGCATCTTCAAACATGAGTACCAGGATCGTTTTGCAATTGTGGCTGTTGGTCTGCGCTTGCCTAAACAATGGCAGCCGGTGTTGACCTACGGTGACTTAGCTCGCCTTGATCCTGTTACGGTGACTCCTCTGCAGGTGTTTGAATCCGTCTGCCACATGCGCACAACAAAACTACCTGATCCGAAAGTGCACGGTAATGCGGGAAGCTTCTTTAAAAACCCGGTTGTTACAGCTGAAGTGGCAAAGATTTTGCTTTCGCAATTCCCCACTGCGCCTCATTATCCTCAGGCGGATGGTTCCGTAAAACTGGCCGCTGGCTGGCTCATCGATCAGTGCCAGCTAAAAGGTATGCGTATTGGTGGGGCTGCAGTACATCAGCAGCAGGCACTGGTACTGATTAATGCTGACAATGCAACGAGCCAGGATGTTGTTCAGCTTGCACATTATGTCCGTCAAAAAGTAGGTGAAAAATTCAATGTCTGGCTCGAACCGGAAGTGAGGTTTATTGGACCTCAGGGGGAAGTGAATGCCGTGGAGATTATTACATGAAGGATAATACCGTACCCCTGACGCTCATCTCGTTATTAGCAGATGGTGAATTTCATTCAGGCGAACAGCTTGGTGAAAAACTTGGAATGAGTCGTGCGGCTATCAATAAACACGTTCAGACATTGCGCGACTGGGGTGTTGATGTATTTACTGTTCCTGGTAAAGGATACAGCCTACCGGAGCCTATCCAGCTGTTGGATTCAGCACTTATTCATTCCCAGCTGAATAGCGGAAATGTAACCGTCTTACCCGTTATCGATTCAACCAACCAATATCTGCTGGACCGAATTAGCCAACTGGAGTCAGGCGATGCCTGTGTCGCTGAATATCAGCAGGCCGGGCGTGGACGTCGCGGGCGAAAATGGTTTTCGCCGTTTGGCGCTAACCTGTATCTGTCAATGTTCTGGCGTCTGGAGCAGGGGCCGGCAGCAGCAATTGGCCTGAGTCTGGTTATTGGTATCGTCATGGCAGAGGTTTTACGCGATCTGGGTGCTGATCAGGTTCGTGTGAAATGGCCTAACGATCTCTATCTGCTCGACCGGAAACTGGCGGGCATTCTGGTTGAACTCACTGGTAAGACGGGCGATGCAGCGCAGATTGTTATTGGCGCAGGTATTAACATGGCCATGCGCCGGGTCGAAGAGGATGTGGTAAATCAAGGATGGATTAACCTCCAGGAAGCAGGAATTAACATTGACCGCAATACACTTGCTGCCCGGCTGATCCGTGATCTACGTGCTGCGCTGATACTGTTTGAGCAAGAGGGATTAGCGCCTTATCTGTCCCGTTGGAAAAAACTGGATAACTTTATCAATCGGCCCGTTAAGCTGATTATCGGGGATAAAGAAATATTTGGTATATCCAGGGGAATAGATGCGCAAGGCGCACTATTGCTTGAGCAAGATGGTGTGATAAAACCATGGATGGGCGGAGAAATATCACTCAGAAGTGCAGAATAATAAAAAGGGGAGCCGTTGCTCCCCTTTTTTATTATTTTCGTAGTCTGACTTGCTCAACGGCATGGTTGCCACTTTTAGTCATAATCAAGCTGGCACGCTCACGCGTAGGTAATATATTTTGCTTTAAATTCAGCCAGTTAATTTCTTTCCAAAGAGAGGTGGCCGTATTAATGGCCTCATCTTCTGATAATTTCGCATAGTTATGGAAATAAGAATCCGGATTGGTAAATGCCCCTTCGCGGAATTTCAGGAAACGGTTGATATACCACGTCTGGAGTAATTCTTCTGGCGCGTCCACGTAAATAGAGAAATCGACAAAGTCAGAAACAAATACATGATGTGGATCGTGAGGATAATCCATCCCGCTTTGTAATACATTTAATCCTTCGAGGATCAATATATCAGGCTGTGCGACAGTTTTGTCACCATCAGGAATCACGTCATAAATTAGATGTGAATAGACCGGGGCCGTGACGTTTGGTACACCTGATTTAATATCGGAAACGAATTTTACCAGACGATGCATATCATAGGACTCAGGGAAGCCTTTCTTCTTCATTAGTCCACGATCTTTCAACACCTGATTGGGGTGAAGAAAGCCATCGGTAGTAATCAACTCAACCTTGCGATGCTCTGGCCAGCGACTCAACAATGCCTGCAGGACACGCGCAGTCGTACTTTTACCAACCGCGACACTGCCAGCAATACTGATGATATAAGGAATACGTTCGCCGTTAGTGCCCAGGAATTGCTCCAGAACAGCCTGGCGGCGCAGATTTGAACTGATATAAAAATTTAGTAAACGCGACAGAGGCAAATAAATTTCGGCAACTTCTTCCAGCGACAGGTCTTCATTAATGCCTTTCAGACGAGCAATCTCGTCCTCGGTCAGAGTCATCGGCACGGAATCACGAAGCGCAGCCCACTGGTTGCGATCAAACTGTAGGTAAGGCGTCATTAACGCTTGCTCTTTTATACTCATACGCATGGTCTGGCTGTCATTGCTGTATCAGGTCAGTGGTAAAAACGAATCATCCCCGGCACGCAATGGCACGTCACATTTCAGTTAATTTGGACAATGGGCAGGAGGGTAACACCAGATGGGGGCGAATAATAAGAAAAAATCATCACCTGAAAAGCAATGTGACGGGCATTCCATATATATAAAGATGCACTTTCTGTCTGCAGGTAAACACCCTGTGAAGCAAAATGCCTCCATTAGAGGGTAACGACCGCTGGAAATTTGCTCAATCCACAGTGCGAATAGATTATTTATCGGTCGTATAGTGCAAAATGTGAGCGATAGAACATTTTATGCAATTTTTTAGTTGCATGCGCACGCAGGTCTCCATAAAATGCGCGCTACTTGATGCCGACTTAGCTCAGTAGGTAGAGCAACTGACTTGTAATCAGTAGGTCACCAGTTCGATTCCGGTAGTCGGCACCATCAAGTCCGGTGGGGTTCCCGAGCGGCCAAAGGGAGCAGACTGTAAATCTGCCGTCACAGACTTCGAAGGTTCGAATCCTTCCCCCACCACCACTTTCTGGCAGCGTTATCGCCGCCTGAGTTGGTTAAAAAATTAATCAGCTCGTACGAAGAAGAGAGAATCTCTTTTTTGTTACAGAAAGAACTGGGTAGCCGAGTTTCAGGATGCGGGCATCGTATAATGGCTATTACCTCAGCCTTCCAAGCTGATGATGCGGGTTCGATTCCCGCTGCCCGCTCCAGACGTGCTGATATGGCTCAGTTGGTAGAGCGCACCCTTGGTAAGGGTGAGGTCCCCAGTTCGACTCTGGGTATCAGCACCACTTCACTTCTCCTTCCCGTTTCTCTCTGTTTACTTTTAAAAGCATTCAACAGCTCAGGTATATTGCCTGGTTGATGTGGTGATATCACCGATTTATCCGTGTCTTAGAGGGACAATCGATGTCTAAAGAAAAATTTGAACGTACAAAACCGCACGTTAACGTCGGTACTATCGGCCACGTTGACCATGGTAAAACAACGCTGACCGCTGCAATCACTACCGTTCTGGCTAAAACCTACGGCGGTGCTGCTCGCGCATTCGATCAGATCGATAACGCTCCGGAAGAAAAAGCTCGTGGTATCACCATCAACACTTCTCACGTTGAATATGACACCCCGACTCGCCACTACGCGCACGTAGACTGCCCGGGCCACGCCGACTATGTTAAAAACATGATCACCGGTGCTGCGCAGATGGACGGCGCGATCCTGGTTGTTGCTGCGACTGACGGCCCGATGCCGCAGACTCGTGAGCACATCCTGCTGGGTCGTCAGGTAGGCGTTCCGTACATCATCGTGTTCCTGAACAAATGCGACATGGTTGATGACGAAGAGCTGCTGGAACTGGTAGAAATGGAAGTTCGTGAACTTCTGTCTCAGTACGATTTCCCGGGCGACGACACTCCGATCGTTCGTGGTTCTGCTCTGAAAGCGCTGGAAGGCGAAGCAGAGTGGGAAGCGAAAATCATCGAACTGGCTGGCTTCCTGGATTCTTACATCCCGGAACCAGAGCGTGCGATTGACAAGCCGTTCCTGCTGCCTATCGAAGACGTATTCTCCATCTCCGGTCGTGGTACCGTTGTTACCGGTCGTGTTGAGCGCGGTATCATCAAAGTTGGTGAAGAAGTTGAAATCGTTGGTATCAAAGAGACTGCTAAGTCTACCTGTACTGGCGTTGAAATGTTCCGCAAACTGCTGGACGAAGGCCGTGCTGGTGAGAACGTTGGTGTTCTGCTGCGTGGTATCAAACGTGAAGAAATCGAACGTGGTCAGGTACTGGCTAAGCCGGGTTCAATCAAGCCGCACACCAAGTTCGAATCTGAAGTGTACATTCTGTCCAAAGACGAAGGCGGCCGTCATACTCCGTTCTTCAAAGGCTACCGTCCGCAGTTCTACTTCCGTACTACTGACGTGACTGGTACCATCGAACTGCCAGAAGGCGTAGAGATGGTAATGCCGGGCGACAACATCAAAATGGTTGTTACCCTGATCCACCCGATCGCGATGGACGACGGTCTGCGTTTCGCAATCCGTGAAGGCGGCCGTAC
>NZ_JAOWGP010000026.1:0-34199 GCF_030333065.1 Citrobacter sp. Cm046
GTACGGCCGCCTTCACGGATTGCGAAACGCAGACCGTCGTCCATCGCGATCGGGTGGATCAGGGTAACAACCATTTTGATGTTGTCGCCCGGCATTACCATCTCTACGCCTTCTGGCAGTTCGATGGTACCAGTCACGTCAGTAGTACGGAAGTAGAACTGCGGACGGTAGCCTTTGAAGAACGGAGTATGACGGCCGCCTTCGTCTTTGGACAGAATGTACACTTCAGATTCGAACTTGGTGTGCGGCTTGATTGAACCCGGCTTAGCCAGTACCTGACCACGTTCGATTTCTTCACGTTTGATACCACGCAGCAGAACACCAACGTTCTCACCAGCACGGCCTTCGTCCAGCAGTTTGCGGAACATTTCAACGCCAGTACAGGTAGACTTAGCAGTCTCTTTGATACCAACGATTTCAACTTCTTCACCAACTTTGATGATACCGCGCTCAACACGACCGGTAACAACGGTACCACGACCGGAGATGGAGAATACGTCTTCGATAGGCAGCAGGAACGGCTTGTCAATCGCACGCTCTGGTTCCGGGATGTAAGAATCCAGGAAGCCAGCCAGTTCGATGATTTTCGCTTCCCACTCTGCTTCGCCTTCCAGCGCTTTCAGAGCAGAACCACGAACGATCGGAGTGTCGTCGCCCGGGAAATCGTACTGAGACAGAAGTTCACGAACTTCCATTTCTACCAGTTCCAGCAGCTCTTCGTCATCAACCATGTCGCATTTGTTCAGGAACACGATGATGTACGGAACGCCTACCTGACGACCCAGCAGGATGTGCTCACGAGTCTGCGGCATCGGGCCGTCAGTCGCAGCAACAACCAGGATCGCGCCGTCCATCTGCGCAGCACCGGTGATCATGTTTTTAACATAGTCGGCGTGGCCCGGGCAGTCTACGTGCGCGTAGTGGCGAGTCGGGGTGTCATATTCAACGTGAGAAGTGTTGATGGTGAT
Source organism: Citrobacter sp. Cm046 (assembly GCF_030333065.1). Taxonomy (NCBI): domain Bacteria; kingdom Pseudomonadati; phylum Pseudomonadota; class Gammaproteobacteria; order Enterobacterales; family Enterobacteriaceae; genus Citrobacter; species Citrobacter sp. Cm046. The sequence continues at coordinate 969 of NZ_JAOWGP010000026.1, forward strand.
ACCACGAGCTTTTTCTTCCGGAGCGTTATCGATCTGGTCGAAAGCACGAGCAGCACCGCCGTAGGTTTTAGCCAGAACGGTGGTGATTGCAGCGGTCAGGGTAGTTTTACCGTGGTCAACGTGGCCGATGGTGCCGACGTTAACGTGCGGTTTTGTACGTTCAAATTTTTCTTTAGACACGGCTATATTCCTTACTATAGTGCTCTCCCCTTTGGAGAGAGCACGGGACTTAGGTTTTAATCCTGTGGCTTATTTACCACGGGCTTCAATAACGGCCTGAGCAACGTTGTTCGGCGCATCGTCGTACTTCAGGAACTCCATGGAGTAAGAAGCACGGCCTTTGGTCAGAGAACGCAGCTGGGTTGCATATCCGAACATTTCAGACAGCGGAACTTCAGCGTGGATCACAACGCCAGTGACGTTGGATTCCTGACCACGAAGCATACCACGACGGCGGCTCAAGTCACCGATAACGTCACCGGTGTTCTCTTCCGGAGTCTCTACTTCAACCTTCATGATAGGCTCAAGCAGAACTGGTTTCGCTTTCTTAAAGCCATCTTTAAAGGCGATAGAAGCGGCCAGTTTAAACGCCAGCTCAGAGGAGTCAACATCATGGTAAGAACCGAAGTGCAGACGCACGCCCAGATCAACAACCGGGTAACCAGCCAGCGGGCCAGATTTCAGCTGTTCCTGGATGCCTTTATCAACGGCCGGGATGTATTCGCCAGGAATTACACCACCTTTGATGTCGTTGATGAATTCGTAGCCTTTCGGGTTTGAACCCGGCTCCAGCGGGTACATGTCGATAACAACATGACCATACTGACCGCGACCACCAGACTGCTTAGCGTGTTTACCTTCGATATCGGTAACTTTCGCGCGAATCGCTTCACGGTAAGCAACCTGAGGTTTACCGACGTTCGCTTCAACGTTGAATTCACGCTTCATGCGGTCAACGATGATGTCGAGGTGCAGCTCACCCATACCGGCGATAATAGTCTGGTTAGATTCTTCGTCAGTCCATACGCGGAATGACGGGTCTTCTTTAGCCAGACGGCCCAGAGCCAGACCCATTTTTTCCTGGTCAGCTTTGGTTTTCGGTTCTACCGCGATGGAAATTACCGGTTCCGGGAATTCCATACGCTCCAGAATGATCGGAGAATCTGGATCACACAGGGTATCACCAGTGGTCACGTCTTTCAGACCGATCGCAGCAGCGATGTCGCCCGCGCGAACTTCTTTGATCTCTTCACGTTTGTTGGCGTGCATCTGAACGATACGGCCAAAACGCTCACGTGCAGATTTCACGGAGTTCAGGATGGTATCACCGGAGTTAACCACACCAGAGTACACGCGGAAGAAGGTCAGGTTACCCACGAACGGGTCGGTAGCGATTTTGAATGCCAGAGCAGCAAACGGCTCTTCATCGCTAGCGTGACGCTCAGCCGGAGTATCTTTACCGTCGTCCAGAATACCGTTGATCGCAGGTACATCAGTCGGGGATGGCAGGTAATCAATTACCGCATCCAGCATCGCCTGAACACCTTTGTTCTTAAACGCAGAACCACAGGTTACCAGGATGATTTCGTTGTTCAGAACGCGCTGACGCAGAGCTTTCTTGATCTCTTCTTCAGTCAGTTCTTCACCACCCAGGTATTTCTCCATCAGCTCTTCTGAAGCTTCCGCGGCGGACTCGATCAGGTTCTGGTGCCATTCTTCAGCCAGTTCCTGCATGTCAGCCGGGATATCTTCATAAGTGAAGGTTACGCCTGCATCTTCTTCGTTCCAGTTGATGGCTTTCATTTTCACCAGGTCAACAACACCAGTGAAGTTTTCTTCAGCACCAATTGCCAGCTGCAGCGGAACAGGGTTCGCGCCCAGACGGGTTTTGATCTGACCAACAACTTTCAGGAAGTTCGCGCCCATACGGTCCATTTTGTTAACGAACGCAATGCGCGGAACTTTATATTTGTTAGCCTGACGCCATACGGTTTCAGACTGCGGCTGAACACCACCAACTGCGCAGTAAACCATTACTGCACCATCAAGCACACGCATGGAACGTTCTACTTCGATAGTGAAGTCAACGTGCCCCGGGGTGTCGATGATGTTTACGCGATGCGGTTCATACTGCTTAGCCATACCAGACCAGAATGCAGTAGTCGCTGCGGAGGTGATAGTAATACCACGCTCCTGCTCCTGTTCCATCCAGTCCATGGTGGCTGCGCCGTCATGAACTTCACCGATTTTATGGTTTACACCGGTGTAGAACAGAATACGTTCGGTAGTAGTGGTTTTACCGGCGTCGATGTGCGCACTGATACCGATGTTACGGTAGCGCGCGATGGGTGTTGTACGAGCCATTTGATTCCTCGTTTATCTTTTAGGCGTTCAATTTAAGTAGCCCAAAGCGGGCTGCTTACAAGAAGCGCCCGCCTGGTGACTAATACTCCGAAGGGATTACCAACGGTAGTGTGCGAACGCCTTGTTGGCTTCTGCCATACGGTGAACGTCTTCACGTTTCTTAACTGCAGTACCTTTGTTTTCTGCAGCATCAGAAAGTTCGTTCGCCAGGCGCAGAGCCATGGATTTATCACCGCGTTTACGAGCAGCTTCAACGATCCAACGCATTGCCAGGGCATTACGACGGACCGGACGGACTTCAACTGGTACCTGATAAGTAGAACCACCAACGCGGCGAGACTTAACTTCGACAGTCGGGCGCACGTTTTCGAGAGCTACTTCGAAAGCTTCCAGTTCATTTTTACCAGAACGCTGAGCCAGGGTCTCCAGCGCGCTGTATACGATTGTTTCGGCAGTAGATTTTTTACCATCTACCATCAGGATATTTACAAATTTAGCCAGCAGTTCTGATCCGAACTTCGGATCCGGCAGAATTTTACGCTGACCAATGACGCGACGACGTGGCATGGAAATACTCCGTTGTTAATTCAGGATTGTCCAAAACTCTAAGAGTTTAGTTTGACATTAATATAAAACGTTTGGCCTTACTTAACGGAGAACCATTAAGCCTTAGGACGTTTCACGCCATACTTGGAACGTGATTGCTTACGGTCTTTAACGCCGGAGCAGTCAAGCGCACCACGAACGGTGTGGTAACGAACACCCGGAAGGTCTTTTACACGACCGCCACGGATCAGGATCACGGAGTGCTCCTGCAGGTTGTGACCTTCACCACCGATGTAGGAAGTCACTTCAAAACCGTTAGTCAAACGAACACGGCAAACTTTACGCAGTGCGGAGTTCGGTTTTTTAGGAGTGGTAGTATATACACGAGTACATACGCCACGTTTCTGCGGGCATGCTTCCAGCGCAGGCACGTTGCTCTTTGCAACTTTGCGTGCGCGTGGTTTGCGTACCAGCTGGTTAACTGTTGCCATTAAATAGCTCCTGGTTTTAGCTTTTGCTTCGTAAACACGTAATAAAACGACCTCATACAATATGAGGACGCAGAATTTTAGGTCGGTGTCGAAAAGGTGTCAAGAAATATACAACGATCCCACAATTACCAGGCCATCTGGTTGGGATGCTTCACCGTAAGTCTGACGAAGTCAGTATAGCCAACCCTGACGACACTGTCTGAAATTTGACCATCTAACCCGCGAGCTTTAATGTCTTCTTCCAGTACATAGACCTTAATGGAGGCATTCTGCAGACTTTCAAGGAAGCGGGTACCATCTATTGCCGCCGTCACGCCATCCTGGAGCAATAAAAGCTCATCGTCTTCACCAACAAGACGAAGAAGAGAGGAGAAATCAGTAAGCCACGCGGAGCGATGTAAAGTATGCAGCATGAGAATGTCAAAACCTCAAAATAACATCATAGTTGCCAAGCTCACGGCGCAAATCATCGGGTTCAAGAACCGTCGCATCGACCACAAAACTGGCCCCCTGATCAAGCCCTCGCTCACGCAGGGAGGCGGCGCAAAGCCAGCATTGCTCTATATCGTACAGCCCCAGCAGTTTAAAAGTCGCGATATAATCACGGGCGAGGACAGCATCCGGTTTTTGTCCTTGCAGGATCTGGAAGACGCCATCACCAATAAAAAATACACCAAGGTCTTCCGTTAATGCTGAAGTCGCCAGTAATGCATCAAGACCTTCGCGGCCTGATGCACTGCCGTGCGGCACAGTGGAAAAAACAAAAGCAACACGTTTCATTAAAACTGTACCACGCGATCGCACGTCAGGGATGCCTCGGCCAGCGAGCCAAGCCCACTGAGGTTAAAACCTGATTGTAAGTTCGAACTTGTCAGCCCAAGCCTCTTCGCTTCGGTCTCATCAACAACGCCACGACGCAACGCCGCCGCCACACAAATATTAAGCTCTACACCAAATTGTTGATTGAGTTGCTGCCAGCCTCGCACCAAATCAAATTCATCACTGGCGGGTGATGTCAGAAGGTTAGCGTTATATACCCCCTCCTGATAAAAAAAGACACGGCTTAACTCATGCCCTTCCTCAAGCAACGCGTGTGCAAATTGCAGCGCGCTGCTCGCCTGCTGTGTGCCATAGGCAGGTCCTGTCACCATGATGGCAAAACGCATTACTTATCTTGCCCCTGGAAATCACCACTTTTGAACTGGCGAATATAGAGGTAAACAGTATGTTTGGAGATGTTCAGACGGTCAGCGACCTGATTAATAGCATCTTTGATATCGAAGATGCCTTTCTCATACAGATTCAGGACGATCTGACGATTCTTCGCATTGTTAGATACGTTACGATCGGCATTCACTTCTTCAATCGTGAATTCCAGCGTCTGTGTCACCAGATCTTCCACTGATGAAGCAAAGTTTACGGCTGAGCCCACTTCCGGGGTTTCCGGCGGAATAAAGGTATTCATTATTTGCGAGAAAGGTACATCAAGATTCATATTGATGCACAGCAGACCAATTACGCGATGCTCACGGTTGCGAATGGCAATCGTCACCGACTTCATCAAGACACCGCTTTTCGCACGTGTGAAATAACATTTCGACACGCTGCTATCCGCACCCGTCATATCATGCAGCATGCGCAACGCAAGATCGGTAATCGGTGAGCCGATTTTTCGGCCCGTGTGTTCACCGTTGGCGATGCGAATAGCCGAGCATTTCAAATCCTGCAAAGAGTGCAATACGATTTCACAATGGGAACCAATGAGCATCGCCAACCCGTCCACTACCGCTTCGTAGGATTTAAGGATATCGAAGTCGGTTTGATCGAAAGGACGTTGATCCAGCAAATCTAGCTCACTGGTTTCGTTGGTTAAAAGCGACCTGGACATGAAAAAAAGCACTCCTTTTCAGGAGCCTGTCGTTATGTTGTCAGGGCAGGCTCATCACTATTAGGGGCATCTAAAGTAATACAGCGCACAAGGCGCTTTCCAGTATTAATTATATCCTGTCGATAATAAAAAACCGCCGCCCTGTGGGCGGCGGTTTTTGGTACCTTATTTTTTGCTGGCATCTGCAGCTTTATCTGCCGGTGCAGCGTCTGCCTTCGCATCCGCTTTCGGCGCCGGTTTGATATCTAACAGCTCAACATCAAAGACCAGCGTGGAGTTTGCCGGAATACCCGGAACGCCGGTTTTGCCATAAGCCAGATCCGGTGGAATAACCAGCTGAATTTTACCGCCTTTCTTGATGTTTTTCAGGCCTTCTGTCCAGCCCGGGATAACACCGTCAAGACGGAAAGAGAGTGGCTCGCCACGGGTGTAAGAGTTATCAAACTCTTTACCATCAATCAGCGTACCTTTGTAGTTCACAACCACGGTATCGCTGTCTTTCGGTGCTTCACCTGTACCGGCTTTCTCTACTTTGTAGACCAGACCAGTAGAAGAGGTTTTAACACCTTTCTCTTTGGCAAACTTCTCACGGTACGCTTTACCCTTGGCTTCATTATCAGCCGCGTCTTTTTCCATTTTCGCCTGGGCGGAAGTCTTCACGCGCGCTTCAAACGCCTGCAGAGTTTGTTCGATTTCCTGGTCAGACAATTTGCTCTTGTCCGCAAACGCATCCTGAACGCCAGCGATCAGCTGATCTTTATCCAGTTTGATGCCCAGTTTCTCCTGCTCTTTCAGGGAGTTTTCCATGTAACGCCCCAGGGATGCGCCCAGCGCGTAGGCCGCTTTCTGGTCGTCATTCTTGAATGCTGCTTTGCTGTCAGCGGTAGCGGCTGGTTTCGCAGTATCAGCAGCGAAGGTGATCGGGGCATGCAGAGCAACGGCCATTGTGGTCGCCAGCAACGTTACTTTAAACAGTGATTTCATCCATCTCTCCAGGGCCGGGGCATCTCACCCCAGGGTTAGCTAACATAAAAACGTACTATAAAGCGTTGTAGAACAAATCAACATACGGACACGCCCTATTATCACCACATTTCAGACTCTTTTTGTTTAAATTAGTTTCGTCACACGGGAATGAGTGCTGTGCAAACAGGCAAAGTTGAGTAGAATTCGCCGCAGTCCGCGATCTGCCGGAAATAACAGAAGAGGTGAATCATGCAGGATACAACGATGGAAACTCGGCTGGCTGAACTGGAGAGTCGCCTGGCATTTCAGGAAATTACCATTGAAGAGCTTAATGTGACGGTAACTGCTCACGAACTGGAAATGGCCAAACTGCGCGATCATCTGCGTCTACTGACGGAGAAGCTCAAAGCAACTCAGCCGTCCCATATTGCGTCGCAGTCCGAAGAGACACCGCCGCCGCATTATTGAGACATAAAAAAAGCGGGGAATTCCCGCTTTTTTTGTGCCGGATAGCGACGTAAACATCTTATCCGGCCTACTCATATATACCCAAAGGATTTCAAATCACAGCCAATACCGCTGTGGGTTGAAAGACGAAGGGTATTAGTGGCAACCGCAGCCGCCATTACCTTTACCGCCACCGCCGCAGCAACCTTCGCCGCCGTGCTCGTGCCCATGGTCGTGGCCATGACCGCCGCAGCAACCGTCGTGGTCGTGATCGTGGTCATGACCGTGCGCACCGTGAACGTGACCGTGAGCCAGTTCTTCTTCGGTTGCTTCGCGGATCGCAACAACTTCAACGTTGAATTTCAGGTTCTGGCCAGCCAGCATGTGGTTACCGTCAACCACTACGTGGTCGTCTTCCACTTCGGTAATTTCTACCGGTACAGGTCCCTGGTCGGTTTCAGCCAGGAAGCGCATGCCAACCTGCAGTTCATCAACGCCCATAAATACATCTTTAGGAACGCGCTGCACCAGGTTTTCGTCATACTGACCATAAGCGTCGTTTGCGCCTACAGCAACATCGAATTTATCGCCAACTTCATGACCGTCCAGCGCTGTTTCCAGACCAGAGATCAGGGAACCGTGACCATGCAGGTAGTCCAGCGGTGCACTCACCGGAGACTCATCAACCAACACACCGTCTTCTGTACGTACCTGATAGGCCAGGCTGACCACCAGGTCCTTTGCTACTTTCATGATATCTCCTGAGCATGGAAAGAATAGTGGCGCAGATTGTAGCGGAATTCTGCACCCGTGTACCCTCTAGCTTAAAAAAAGCTGCGCCATATCGCTAGTCCGGATGAAAAATCCCTATCACTTGTTCTTCTTTGCGAACGTGCTCGCGTGCTTCTTTATCGGCTTCCCGCATCTGATGGCCACACTTAACACACTCAACAATATCGATATTATTTTCGCGCCACATCGCCAGCGAGTCCTGCGCCTGGCAGGACGGACATTTTGCACCTGCAATAAAACGTTTACGAATTGCCATGGTTATCCCCTACTCAAATTCATCCCAGCCATCCAGCTGTCGTCGCTCTTGCTGCATCTCTCGATGGAAAATTTCCTCCAGTTCGCGCCGGGCTTCTCTGGCACGAGAGATTTGTACCGTATCGGTATGTATCGGGATCAACTCCCGTAGCATACGCATGTCCAGCCGCCGGAAATGCAGCTGAGCACGTTGGGCCTGATGCGGATGCATACCCAATGAAACCAGAGTTTTACGTCCCAATTCCAGCGCACTCGAAAAGGTTTCGCGGGAAAACTGCGTTACACCAGCTTGTAATAACTCATGTGCTTCCACGCGTCCGCGCGCTCGCGCAAGAATATGCAAATGCGGAAAATGCTGCTGACACAGTTCCACCAGCTTCATCGTATCTTCAGGCTCGTTACAGGTGATCACTATCGACTCCGCCGCTTCAGCACCAGCGGAACGTAAAAGTTCTACTTGTGTCGCATCGCCGTAATAAACTTTATAGCCATATTTACGCATCAGATTAACCGCGCTGATATCGCGTTCCAGCACGGTAATACGCATTTTATTCGCCATCAGCAAACGGCCTATTACCTGCCCAAAGCGCCCAAACCCCACCACAATCACCTGCGGTTTATCATCTTCCACCCAAGGTTTTTCATCTTCATCATCCGGGCCGTTAATCTGGCGGGAGAGCCATTTATCAATCAGCTTCATCAACAACGGTGTCGTCATCATCGACAATGTGACGGTCACCAGCAGCAGCGCCATTTGATCGCCCTGAAACAGTCGTTGTGATGATGCCGTTGAAAAAACGACGAAGGCAAATTCTCCCCCCTGGCTTAATACACCGGCAAACTGCATACGCTCCGAGCTTCTCATCCCATTCAGTCGCGCCAATAGATACAGCACCAGCGTCTTAACAACTACCAGCACAATAACGCTCGCGACCACCCACAGAATGTGGGTATACAGAACGCCAAGATTTAGCGACATCCCCACAGATATGAAGAACAAACCAAGCAACAGACCTTTAAAAGGATCAATTGCCGTTTCCAGCTCATGTCGATATTCGCTTTCCGCCAGCAGCACGCCCGCGATAAAAGTTCCAAGGGCCATCGACAACCCCAACGCATCCATGAATAAAGCAGAACCCAGTACCAGGAGCAGAGTGGCTGCGGTAAATACCTCCCGTACACCGGAATCCGCGATAAAGCGAAAAACGGGACGGAGCAGATAACGCCCACCAATCAACATGCCAGCAAAGGCCAGCACCTTCATTCCTACTTTGATCCAGTCAAAATGTTCGTCAGCAGAACCGGCTAACAGCGGAACCAACGCCAGCGCGGGGATCACCGCCAGATCCTGAAATAGTAATACCGAAAAACCCAGTTGCCCGGATTCGCTGCGGTTCATCCCCTTTTCCCGCATCAGCTGCAGCGCCATCGCCGTTGAGGACATCGCCAACCCGATTCCGCCCACTACTGCCGCCTGCCAGGAGAAATTCGTGAGCATCAGCAGGCCAGCCAGAACCACTGCGCTGAGCATCACTTGAGCTGCGCCGACGCCAAATATTGAGCGTCGCAACTGCCATAGCTTGGAAGGGTTAAGCTCCAGCCCAATGATAAACATCAGAAAAACCACACCCAATTCAGAGAAGTGGAGGATTTCATCCACATCGCTGATGAACCCTAATCCCCACGGACCAATAGCGATCCCCGCCAGCAAATACCCCAAAACAGGGCCAATGCCCAGCCGCGATGCCAACGGCACCGCAGCTACCGCCGCGAAGAGGAATAACACTCCCGCCAGTAATAAATCAGAACCTTCCATCAGCGGCCTCCCGAAGGAATCGGATTTGCCAGCCAGTCGCCATACGCTTTAGCATGACTGTCCAGCTCCTGCTTTGTCTGCCGCCTGGCCCAGTAAACGATAATAGGGCTCATCCAGTGCATCCGGCACATTCCGGCCGTCAACTCAAAAGGGCGCAGCACATCGCTCATCGGATAGCGGTTCAGCGCATCATAACGGTAAGCACTTTCCGGCTCACCGGTAGTGATGACACTCCGCCAGTACTTTCCCGCCAATTGATTTCCACCCGGACCGCTGGCGAATCCACGACTGAGAACACGGTCAAGCCATTCCTTTAACAGGGCCGGACAGCTATAGGTGTATAGCGGATGCTGGAAAACAATCACATCATGCTCACGCAGCAGTTCCTGCTCGTGCGGAATATCGATAAAAAAATCGGGATAGTGTGCATAAAGATCGTGCACGGTAACATTACTGAGCTGCATGGCCGGTTTAAGCAGAACCCGGTTCGCTACCGAGTCCTGAGATTCCGGATGGGCATACAGCAGCAAAACTTTCGCTGGCTGGAACATCATTCCCCTCCCGGTTATGTCTTTTGTCTATTTTCGACGTTTTGGGCTACCATTGCGCCTCGGTGCGGCAAAGCGCCCGCACATTACATTATCATAATGATAAATTAACATAGTCTGAACATACGGCGCCTTATGATTGTTTTCTCCTCGTTACAAATTCGTCGCGGCGTGCGCGTCTTACTGGACAATGCCACGGCCACCATTAATCCAGGGCAGAAGGTTGGTCTGGTCGGTAAAAATGGCTGCGGTAAATCTACCCTGCTGGCATTGCTGAAAAATGAAATCAGCGCCGACGCCGGGGGATTTACGTTCCCTGGTAACTGGCAGCTCGCTTGGGTGAACCAGGAAACACCAGCACTTCCTCAGCCTGCGCTGGAGTACGTGATTGACGGTGACCGCGAATATCGTCAGCTGGAAGCACAGTTGAACGATGCCAACGAACGTAACGATGGAAACGCCATTGCGACCGTACACGGCAAACTGGACGCTATTGATGCATGGACGGTTCGCTCGCGTGCCGCCAGCCTGTTACACGGCCTCGGTTTTTCGAATGAGCAGCTTGAACGTCCGGTCAGCGATTTCTCCGGCGGATGGCGTATGCGCCTCAACCTTGCTCAGGCACTGATTTGTCGTTCAGATCTTCTGCTGCTTGATGAACCGACCAACCACCTCGATCTCGACGCGGTAATCTGGCTGGAACGGTGGCTGAAAAGCTATCAGGGCACGCTGATCCTGATCTCTCATGACCGTGATTTCCTCGATCCGGTGGTAGATAAAATTATTCATATCGAACAACAGACGATGTTCGAGTACACCGGTAACTACAGCGCGTTTGAAATTCAGCGCGCTACGCGTCTCGCACAACAGCAGGCGATGTACGAAAGCCAGCAGGAGCGCGTGGCGCATCTGCAAAGCTATATCGATCGCTTCCGCGCTAAAGCAACTAAAGCAAAGCAGGCACAGAGCCGTATTAAAATGCTGGAACGCATGGAGCTCATCGCTCCGGCTCATGTCGATAACCCGTTCCATTTCAGTTTCCGCGCGCCGGAAAGCCTGCCCAATCCATTGCTGAAAATGGAAAAAGTCAGCGCAGGCTATGGCGATCGCGTCATCCTCGACTCCATCAAACTGAACCTGGTTCCGGGGTCACGTATCGGCCTGTTAGGACGTAACGGTGCGGGTAAATCAACGCTGATTAAACTGCTGGCGGGAGAACTGGCGCCGATCAGTGGTGAAATCGGTCTGGCGAAGGGTATTAAGCTCGGCTATTTCGCTCAGCATCAATTGGAGTTCCTGCGGGCTGATGAATCCCCTATTCAGCATCTGGCACGCATGGCGCCGCAAGAGCTGGAACAGAAACTACGCGATTACCTCGGCGGATTCGGCTTCCAGGGAGATAAAGTTACCGAACAGACCGCGCGCTTCTCCGGCGGTGAAAAAGCGCGTCTGGTGCTGGCGCTGATCGTCTGGCAACGCCCGAACCTGTTGCTGCTCGATGAGCCGACTAACCACCTGGATCTCGACATGCGTCAGGCGCTGACCGAAGCATTAATTGATTTCGAAGGCGCACTGGTTGTGGTTTCGCACGACCGTCACCTGATTCGCTCCACTACCGACGACCTCTATCTGGTACACGACAAGAAGGTCGAGCCGTTTGATGGCGATCTGGAAGATTATCAGCAGTGGCTAAGCGACGTACAAAAGCAGGAAAACCAGAGCGACGAACCGGCGAAAGAGAGTGTCAACAGCGCCCAGGCGCGTAAAGACCAGAAGCGCCGCGAAGCAGAGCTGCGAACCCTGACGCAACCACTGCGTAAAGAGATAACCCGTCTGGAAAAAGAGATGGAAAAGCTACACGCACAACTGGCACAGGCGGAAGAGAAGCTTGGCGACAGCGAACTGTACGACCAAAGTCGCAAAGCTGAACTAACGGCATGCCTGCAACAACAGGCGAGCGCAAAATCCGGGCTGGAAGAGTGCGAAATGGCCTGGCTGGACGCGCAGGAACAGCTTGAGCAAATGCTTGCCGAGTAGTCTTGATTGCCGGATAAAGGCGCGAAAGCGTCTTATCCGGCCTAGCGACAGATTAATGGGAGGATGTAAACTAGCGTTGCGTCGCCAGACGCTGGCGAATTTGTTCGAAATGTTCACGATTGAAAAGCTTGCCGTCAAGAAAGCGCGTTTTCAACTCTCCTTCCATCTCCTGCCCCCAGTTTTGTTCATCATGCAGGCATAGCTCACCTTGATCATCACGCGCGACGCGCAGCAGTCCCCGGGCTGAACGTTTCAGGCCATTGTCGGTTTTCGGCTCTTTAAAGATCGTCCGTCCTTTACCGTCAACCTCCCCCCATGTTGCTTTCATCGCGAAACCAAATGTATCACGCGTGCTGTACTGGTAAGTGAATGAACCAACCCCAAATACCACGTTTGAACTGGCAAATCCTTTTGCTTCCAGGCGACGCAGGATTTCATTCGCCCGCTCAAGGGTAATGGAATCGCCATAGATCAACCCGACATGTGGGTCGAGCACCTTATACCCTTTGGAGTTAATCGTGCCGCCAAAAATTTCCCACAGCACTTCCACTGAGCCTTTCTCCTGCGGGGTACGATCGGCACGAGAATCTTCATCCGCGCCGGTGCCGCACAGAATATCTACCGGATTACCGCTGTCCGGGCGGAATACTACCCGGCCCTCACGCGCCAAAATGATATGCTTTAGTTCAAGGGTATATTCCGTCAACACCTGCCAGTAGTCCCAGGTATCTGAGACTATCGACACAAATCCCTGCGGGTAGAGATCAGCAATCAGGCGACGAAAAGTTTCAATCTCATGCTCGCGCTCCCCCATACACATTACGCTGTGCTCAGTTGCGGGAATACTGGCGCCGATAAAATATCCTTCGCCGTCAGTGTAATAATCGCGGGCATAGAGCAACGATGGAATGCTGTCAGTACCTTTAAAACTCAGCAAATGCCCGCTTCCTGCCTGCATGGTATCCTGCAAACCAGACATGCCTCGAAATGAAAAATCATGACACTGGAAATCGAGATGTGTCTGATCGCTACAGGTTTTCTCCGCCCAACGTTCGCAGATTTTGCGATAGTGGTGAGCAATAGTAGCGTTAGTTGACGCTTTCCACAGTTCCGCCGACAACACAGTCTCAAGGTAATTCACCAGCCAGAAAAACTCAGGTTTGGTATTGATGATGGTTAATACCGGCACCGCCATCGGAACTTTGCTACCTTCATCCAGCGCCTTGATATGCAGTGGCAAATAACCCAACTGGTGCAGCGCACGAATGTGGTCAACCGCTACAGCATCTTTTCCAAGATAGCTGTCCATTACCTGCTTGTATTCCTTTACCACCTCTTCCTGCGCTCGAGCAAAGAACGCCTCGTTAAACAGGTCGATCAGAAACCACTGCAGAAATCCCTGCAGACCGAAGAACACCAACTTGCCATCCGGCAGTGGTGACGAAAAAAAGCGATCGCTGCGTGGCGTAAAGTTGGAATAGACCCGGCTGGTTCCTTGCGGATACTGTACGCGGTGAGAAACTTTGTAGCCGTCGATGGCCAGAATAGGGTTCATTTTCATAATAATTATCTCCCTCAGGCGCGGTAAATCGCGTCAATATCGATAAGTTCAAGCTGCGGATGTGCCAGCGCAGATGCAGCTAAAGAGGTTGTGGTGTAGATGGCATCGATGCCGTTGGCGAACAAGTGCTCAACACCCTTAGAAAAGATACCGTGGGTGACATACAGGCTAACGCTGCGGGCTCCGGCATCACGTAAAACCTGAGCTGATCCAATAAAGGTGCCACCGGCATCACACAGGTCGTCAACAATCAGCAGATCTCTGCCCTTAACATTCCCCGCAACCAGTGCAAACCCGGTCAGATTGCCAGTTGCCACATCACGTTTTTTGCTCAGAATGGCATATTCAGAGACACCTACCGCTCTGGCGACAGCATCAATTTTCTTCAACGATCCGGCATCTGGTGCAACCAGCATCAACGCTTTTTGTTGAAACTGGCGCTGCAGGGTCGCGCTTTGTTGCAGACAGGTCTCCTGCGAAATAGCCACAAAGTTATCTATTGCCGCTGCCGCGGCTTCGCTGTGTGGGTCGAGCACTTTTACCTTGTCAAACTTCAGTGTATTGAGCTGACTGGCAAAGACTTTCAGCGCAAAGCTGTCACCCGCGACCATATGTCGGTCCTGGCGCGCCCATGGCAGCCAGGGGAGTTCGAGGTGACTGACCAGTACATCGGTTTGGTGGCGAACCGCTTCCACTAGTTGCGCCACCAGCATAAAGTCGTTCATATCACGCATTGCCATCGCCCGAATGCGCATCAGACGAGCAGAGGATGGCAACGCATCGGTTACTTTCAACCAGGCGGCCCCGTCAGGAAAAACACCGCTGGCAATTGCGTACACCTGCTCATCCAGGGTTAATGTCAATTTTACGCTCATCGCTCTCTCCTTAATTGTGTCCCTTAGACACAATTAATAATGTCCTTAAGACATATTTAAAGCAAGCATAATATGCATTAATCTTCACCATGGTGATAATCAACTGATAAGTAACAAGAAAAAACGAAACTTGCCCCCCATGGTTGGGCTGGTACACTTGTGAGCGTTGCAAATCATCGTGAGTACCTTATGACCACCGAAGCTGACTATCTGAATCAGTATGATGCCCGCCGCTTTCCCTCCCCTTTGGTGACAGTGGATAGTGTGTTGTTTACCCTGCATCAACAGGCGCTGTGTGTGTTGCTGGTAGAACGGGCAAACCAGCCACAAAAGGGGTGCTGGGGATTACCCGGTGGCTTCATTGATATGGCCCACGATGATTCCACCCGTGCCACGGCAATGCGTAAACTCACTGAAAAAACAGGTGTTTCTCCTTCCTGGTTGGAACAACTGGATACGTTTTCCGGACCAGATCGTGATCCGCGCGGCTGGAGCCTGACCGTCACCTGGTTCGCCTTGATCGCCTGGGTAGACTGTGAGCCGCACATTGCCAGCGTCAGTGATGCCCGTTGGGTTCCTGTTGATAAACTTGCCGACTATCCACTCGCATTTGACCACCAGAAAATCATTGAGGCGGCCCTGCATCGGCTACGGCAAAAAACGATGTATTCTTTACTGCCCGTTTACTGTTTACCGGATACCTTTACTCATGGTCAGCTCCAGGAAGCCACTGAGGTAATCCTTGGCCAGTCCATTCAGCGTAAAAGTCTGATCCGCCGCTTTGAAGCATCAGGCATGTTTGAAGATACCGGTGAAAGTATGGCGACAGGCACGCGAAAAGCCCGTTTATGGCGGCGTAAACCCGGCGTGGATATCCATCTTTTCTCGCGTAACCTACTGACTGACTAAGCGTAAACTTACATATTGACTAACCCGCAGGCCTTCTGCGCGGTATAGTTGCTCATTCCGTTTATTGATTGCTCTGGTGTTATGGTTGAAATCACTCCTACAGAAATGACCCCATCCGCCGACGATTCACGAGAATTCCGTCCGATGCGCGGGATCCGTAATCGCCATCTACAGACGATGCTACCGCGTTTGATTCGCCGTAAAGTGAAGTTCGACGCCCACTGGCAGCGGCTCGAGTTACCTGATGGCGACTTTGTCGATCTGGCCTGGAGTGAAGATCCACAGCAGGCAAAACATAAACCGCGTCTGGTGGTTTTTCACGGCCTGGAAGGCAGCCTGAATAGTCCATATGCTCATGGACTGATTGAAGCGGCGCAAAAGCGCGGCTGGCTGGGTGTGGTGATGCACTTTCGCGGCTGTAGCGGAGAACCGAATCGCCTGAACCGAATTTATCACTCCGGCGAAACCGAAGACGGCACCTGGTTTTTACACTGGCTGGAACGTGAATACGGCCGCGTACCAACTGCGGCGGTAGGTTATTCGCTCGGCGGCAATATGCTGGCATGCCTGCTGGCAAAAGAAGGGCGAGACATTCCGATAGATGCGGCGGTTATCGTATCCGCACCTTTCGTGCTCGAAGCCTGTAGCTACCATATGGAGAAAGGTTTCTCCCGGGTCTATCAGCGCTATCTGCTCAATCTTTTAAAAGCCAATGCCTCACGTAAACTCGAAGCCTATCCAGGCTCACTGCCGGTCAGTCTGGCGCAACTGAAATCCCTGCGCCGCATTCGCGATTTTGACGATCTCATCACCGCCAAAATCCACGGTTTTGCCGATGCTATAGACTATTATCGTCAGTGTAGTGCCATGCCGTTATTGAATCAGATCGCCAAACCGACGCTGATTATTCATGCCAAAGACGATCCTTTTATGGATCATCATGTGATCCCCAAACCGGAAAACCTGCCATCGCAGGTGGAATATCAGTTAACCGAACACGGCGGACACGTCGGATTTATTGGTGGCACATTGCGCCATCCTGAGATGTGGCTGGAGTCCCGTATCCCAGACTGGCTGACAACATACCTGGAGGCGTCATCATGATGATCCCGTGGCAGGATATCTCCCCGGAAGCACTGGACAACCTGATTGAAAGCTTTGTCTTGCGTGAAGGCACCGATTATGGTGAACATGAACGCTCGCTCGAACAAAAAGTCGCCGACGTCAAACGCCAACTACAATCTGGTGAAGCCGTGCTGGTGTGGTCCGAACTGCATGAAACGGTCAACATTATGCCGAGGAAACAGCTTCACGAGTAATCCGCTGCCGACGGCTGACTATAATAAAAAAACCAACCTATTTATGGAGTTGTTATGTCTGCCAAACATCCGGTGATTGCGGTAACAGGATCCAGCGGCGCGGGGACCACCACCACCAGCCTCGCGTTTCGTAAAATTTTCGCGCAGTTAAATCTGCGTGCTGCCGAGGTGGAAGGTGACAGTTTTCATCGCTATACCCGCCCGGAAATGGACATGGCGATCCGCAAAGCGCGCGATGCCGGACGGCATATCAGCTATTTCGGCCCCGAAGCCAATGACTTCGGCCTGTTAGAACAAACCTTCATTGAGTATGGTCAGGCAGGAAAAGGCCAGTCGCGTAAATATCTGCACACTTACGACGAAGCCGTTCCGTGGAACCAGGTTCCAGGTACGTTTACCCCCTGGCAACCACTACCTGAGCCGACTGACGTTCTGTTCTACGAAGGACTGCACGGCGGTGTCGTTACTCCGCAACAAAATGTGGCGCGACATGTCGACCTGCTGGTTGGCGTTGTGCCAATCGTCAACCTGGAATGGATTCAGAAACTGACCCGTGATACCAGCGAGCGCGGACACTCACGTGAAGCGGTGATGGACTCGGTCGTGCGTTCAATGGACGACTACATCAATTACATCACTCCACAGTTTTCCCGCACGCATATTAACTTCCAGCGTGTGCCAACTGTCGACACCTCCAATCCCTTTGCGGCCAAGAGTATTCCGTCACTGGATGAGAGCTTTGTGGTGATTCATTTCCGCAACCTGGAAGGGATCGATTATCCCTGGTTGCTGGCGATGCTGCAGGGTTCATTCATCTCCCACATCAATACGTTAGTCGTACCGGGTGGCAAGATGGGGCTGGCAATGGAATTGATCATGCTGCCGTTAGTGCAACGACTGATGGAAGGAAAGAGGATCGAGTGAAGTGTTGCCGGATGGCGGCTGATGCCTTATCCGGCCTACGGGTTTACATCATGCAGGCCTGATAAGTATGACGCCATCAGGCGTGCATTACGAAGCAGCAATCACTTCATAGGAATGGGTGATATTCACCGCTTTTTCCAGCATCAACGCCACGGAGCAATATTTCTCAGCCGAAAGATCTACCGCGCGGGACACGGAGGCATCTTTCAGGTCATGGCCGGTGACAATGAAATGCAGATTGATATGGGTAAAAAGACGCGGTGCTTCTTCACGACGTTCAGAGGTGAGTTTCACTTCACAGTTGGTCACATCCTGGCGACCCTTTTGCAGGATCGACACCACATCAATTGCGCTGCAACCACCCGCAGCCATTAACACCATTTCCATCGGGCTCGGCGCTTTATCACCGGAGTTACCGTCCATCAGAATTTGGTGGCCAGAGGCGGACTCACCAAGGAAGGTTAACCCCTCAACCCACTTTACACGCGCTTGCATATTTCGTAACTCCAATGTTTCAATTTTCCTGACAGATTACGCGCACATAACAATTCTCGCAACGGAAGGCGACCTGCGTCATGCTGAAGCGAGACACCAGGAGACACACGGCGAAAGCTATGCTAAAACAGTCGGGATGCTACAGTAATACAATGACGTACTGCATGTATGCAGAGGACATCACATTACAGGCTGCAGTGCACTTTTTAGCAGCCCCCTTCCCAGGTAGCGGGAAGCACATTTTTGCAACCCCAGAGGCAGCGTCGTTTTCTGGCTCTGGAGACAGCTTATAACAGAGGATAACCGCGCATGGTGCTTGGCAAACCGCAAACAGACCCGACTCTCGAATGGTTCTTGTCTCATTGCCATATTCATAAGTACCCATCGAAGAGCACGCTGATTCACCAGGGTGAAAAAGCGGAAACGTTGTATTACATCGTTAAAGGCTCAGTGGCAGTGCTGATCAAAGATGAAGAAGGGAAGGAAATGATCCTCTCTTATCTGAATCAGGGCGATTTTATTGGCGAACTGGGCCTGTTCGAAGAAGGCCAGGAACGTAGCGCCTGGGTACGAGCTAAAACCGCATGTGAAGTCGCTGAAATTTCATACAAAAAATTCCGTCAGTTAATCCAGGTGAACCCGGATATTCTGATGCGTCTGTCTTCCCAGATGGCTCGTCGTCTGCAAGTTACGTCCGAGAAAGTGGGTAACCTTGCCTTCCTCGACGTGACAGGCCGTATCGCCCAGACGCTGTTGAACCTGGCGAAACAACCTGATGCGATGACTCACCCGGACGGCATGCAGATCAAAATCACCCGTCAGGAAATTGGCCAGATCGTGGGTTGCTCCCGTGAAACCGTTGGTCGCATCCTGAAGATGCTGGAAGATCAAAACCTGATCTCCGCGCACGGTAAAACCATCGTCGTTTACGGCACACGTTAATTCCGCCAAAATGGCGCGTTACTCAGTAATGCGCCATTTTTGTTTACACTGATGTGGCGAAGACTGATTTATCACCCCGAGATCAACTACGCACTACGACAGACGCTGGTGCTGTGTTTACCTGTGGGTGTCGGTCTTATCATCGGTCAACTACATCTGGGGCTGCTTTTCTCCCTCGTCCCAGCCTGCTGCAACATTGCCGGTCTTGACACCCCACATAAACGCTTTTTTAAACGCTTAATTATTGGTGCGTCGCTGTTTGCCGGATGCAGTTTGATCATGCAACTACTGCTGGCGCAGACCATACCGTTACCGCTGATCCTCACCGGCCTGACGCTTATTCTCGGCGTAACTGCAGAGTTAAGTCCTCTGCATGCACGATTGTTGCCCGCCTCGCTCATTGCTGCAATTTTCACGCTTAGCCTTGCCGGGAACATGCCCGTCTGGGAGCCACTGTTAATCTATGCGCTGGGTACATTGTGGTACGGTCTGTTCAACTGGTTCTGGTTTTGGCTGTGGCGCGAGCAGCCGCTACGTGAATCACTCAGCCTGCTATACCGCGAACTGGCCGATTACTGTGAGGCTAAATACAGTCTGCTGACCCAGCACATCGATCCTGAAAAAGCGCTGCCTCCGCTGCTGGTACGCCAGCAGAAAGCAGTCGATCTCATTACCCAGTGTTATCAGCAGATGCACATGCTGTCGGCGCATCACAACAATGAGTACAAACGCCTGCTGCGTGCCTTTCAGGAGGCTCTGGATTTACAGGAGCATATTTCCGTCAGCCTGCATCAACCGGAAGAGGTGCAGAAACTGGTCGAACGCAGCCATGCAGAGCAGGTGATTCGCTGGAATGCGCGAACTGTCGCCGCCCGACTACGAGTGCTGGCAGATGACATTTTGTATCACCGCTTGCCTACGCGATTTTCAATGGAAAAGCAGATTGGCACCCTGGAAAAAATTGCCAGGCAGCATCCGGATAATCCCGTTGGACAGTTCTGCTACTGGCACTTTAGCCGCATTGCCCGCGTTCTGCGTACCCAGCGCCCGCTTTATGCCCGGGATTTGATGGCTGATAAGCAGCGCCGATTGCCGTTGCTCCCTGCTCTGAAAAGCTATTTGTCGTTTAAATCCCCTGCGCTGCGTAATGCGGGGCGTATCAGCGTCATGTTAAGTATCGCCAGCCTGATGGGTAGCGCCTTACATTTGCCAAAACCATACTGGATCCTGATGACGATATTGTTCGTCACGCAAAATGGCTACGGCGCAACCCGGGTGCGTATTCTGCATCGCTCGGCAGGTACTCTCGTTGGGCTTATCATCGCTGGCGTCACATTGCACTTCCATATCCCCGAGGGTTTCACGCTGGCGGCTATGTTGCTTATCACTTTGGTGAGCTACCTGATTATCCGCAAAAACTACGGCTGGGCCACAGTAGGTTTTACTGTCACGGCAGTGTATACCCTGCAACTACTGACGCTGAATGGGGAGCAGTTTATCGTACCGCGCTTTGTCGATACGGTGATGGGCTGTTTGATCGCCTTTGGCGGCACACTCTGGCTGTGGCCGCAATGGCAGAGCGGCCTGCTGCGTAAGAACGCCCACGATGCGCTAGAATCCGATCAGGAAGCCATTCGCCTGATTCTCAGCAACGACCCGCAGGCTACACCGCTGGCATATCAGCGTATGCGGGTTAATCAGGCGCATAACACTCTGTTTAACTCACTGAACCAGGCGATGCAGGAACCAGGGTTTAACTCACACTATCTGGCAGATATGAAACTGTGGGTTACGCACAGCCAGTTTATTGTCGAGCACATTAACGCGATGACCACTCTGGCAAGGGAACATACGATGCTGACGCCGGATTTAGCACAGCGGTATCTGGAATCCTGTGAAATTGCTATCCAGCGTTGCCAGCAGCGGTTGGAGTATGACGGGCCGGGAAGTTCCGGCGATGTGAATATTCTCGAGTCTTCGGAAATGCTGTCCCAAGGCCCGTTAAGCACCCTGGAACAGCATCTGCAACGTATACTTGGCCACCTGAACACCATGCACACCATTTCGTCGGTAGCATGGCGTCAAAGGCCGCATCATGGCATCTGGCTTAGCCGCCGGTTGCGAGACATGAAGGGTTAACGCTGTTTTCCTGTAGGCCTGAAAGCAGCGCACTATCGGGTAATCAGGCGACGACCTTCGCTACCGCCTGCGCAAAGCGCTGCATGCCTTCATCAATGTCCGTTTTATCCACCACCAGCGACGGCGCAAAACGCATTACGTCCGGGCCAGCATTCAGCACCATCACCCCTTCGTGCGCTGCAGCGTAAAGGAAATCACGTGCCCGGCCTCTGAACTGTGGCTTCAGTTCCGCACCGATCAACAAGCCCATGCCGCGAATGTCGCTAAAAATGTCATACTGCGCATCAATCTTCTGTAAATGTTGAACAAACGTCTGACGTTTGGCTTGAATACCCTCCAGCACTTCCGGGGTATTGATAATATCGAACGCCGCTCCTGCAACCGCGCAGGCCAAAGGATTACCGCCATAGGTCGAACCGTGAGATCCCACATGAAACGCCGAGGCGATCTCCTGAGTCGTTAGCATAGCACTCACCGGGAATCCGCCGCCGAGGGCTTTGGCGCTGGTCAGGATATCCGGCGTCACACCGAAATGCATATAGGCAAACAGGTCACCTGTACGCCCCATCCCGCACTGCACTTCATCAAATACCAACAGTGCCTGGTGCTGATCGCACAATTCACGCAGGCCTTGCAGAAATTCTGGTGTCGCTGCGGTTACGCCACCTTCCCCCTGAATTGGCTCAACCACCACCGCACAGGTGTGGTCGTCCATCACTGCTTTCACTGCATGCAGATCGTTAAACGGCACATGAATAATGTCCGCCGGTTTTGGACCAAAGCCATCAGAATATTTTGGCTGTCCGCCCACGGAAACGGTAAACAGTGAGCGACCATGAAACGCATTATGGAAGGCGATAATTTTGGTTTTAAAGGGGCTATGGCGTACACAGGCATAGTGACGCGCCAGCTTAAAAGCGGTTTCGTTAGCTTCAGTACCAGAGTTCATGAACAGCACACGTTCGGCAAAGGTCGCGTCGATGATTTTTCGGCCTAAGCGCAGAGCAGGTTCATTAGTGAAAACGTTGCTGGTATGCCACAACGTTTCGCCCTGGCTTTTCAACGCTTCGACCAGTGCCGGATGACAATGCCCTAATGCGGTAACGGCAATTCCACCCGCGAAATCAACATATTCTTTCCCTTGTTGATCCCAGACTCGACTCCCTTTCCCTTTTACCGGAATAAACTCCGCCGGTGCATAAATCGGCAGAATCACTTCATCGAATGTCGCGCGCGTAATTGCAGTTTGTTCAGTTGCCATGTCATTACCACCCAGTTAAGCAGAAATGTTAGTGAAATTATAATCACAAAATATGAATAAAAAATCACTGAATAGCAACCACAAATCAACGGTTGAGGAAATTAGCCAGCAGCTGATGCCCCTGTTCACTGAGAATACTCTCTGGGTGAAACTGTACCCCTTCAAGATCCCACTCCCGATGGCGAATCCCCATGATCTCCCAGGTGTCGCTCCAGGCCGTTACCTCAAAGCAATCAGGGAGTGTCGCAGGGGCAACAACCAGCGAGTGATAGCGAGTGACCGTTAACGGGTTCACGAGTCCCTGAAACACCCCCTGTCCGTTATGCGTAATCGGTGATGTTTTACCGTGCATCACTTTCGCCGCCCGAACCACGGTCGCGCCAAATGCCTGTGCCATCGCCTGGTGCCCCAGGCAAACACCCAACATGGGCGTTTTTCCCGCAAAATGTCGAATCACATCCAACGAGATCCCGGCGTCATCCGGGGTACAGGGTCCGGGAGAAATAACAATTTTTTGCGGATTAAGCGTGTCAATTTGCGGCAACGTCAACTCGTCGTTACGCCTGACGAGAACATCAGCGCCCAGTTCACAGAAGTATTGATACAGGTTCCAGGTAAAAGAATCGTAGTTATCGATAAGCAGGATCATGGCGGCTCCGGTACATAAGAACCGCGCTATTCTACTCAGTTTCCTCGGCTACGCTTACCACTTTACGAAATATCGCTCGCAACGCAGACAGGTCACCCATTGCACCACTTTGATTTGCCAGGTTCCACTCCGCGACCTGAATGCCATTCCAGTTGAGCACATACCCGGCATGAATAGCTAACTGCTCAAAGAAAATACGTTGCGCCAAACCGCTGCCGATACGAAACGGATGCAACACATTAATTTCGCAATAATAATGCGTGAGCCGGTCGACAAATTTTTCTTCCGGTAATCCTGCCAGCCAGGACTCTTCTTCAAGATCCTGCATCAGCGCATTACCCTCTTTCTCGATATATGCAAAATGGCAGAAACGGGTATCCCCCTGATAAATGTCGACCTCACGCAGATGACCTGCCCAGTCGAAAATATCCTGATACAGCTGGCGATGGATAGCACACAGATGCGGCAGGCCCCGTTTTAGCGGCCCCAGCTCAATCGTCGCCGCACGCAACGCCGTCAACTCCCAGGCGGCCTGCTCAAGACGCTGAGTTTGATGAACGCCCAGACGATTACGCATGACGTTCAGACCTGGATACAGATAGGGATCACGTCCATCACCAAATTTATCGCTCATAGTGCCTCCTCAATTCTTCAAGGCGCACCAGTGCGTCTTCAGCGCTCAGAGTAACCCGTGGAATATCCACGCCTTCCAGCCGCCGGCTAGCCTGAAAATTGCCGTTTCGCCGTTGTACCCAGAGACTGGACTTTTGTTTATCGGTGAGTTTTTTCACGTGACCTCCCTGAATGTGCCGACACTTGCCACAAGTATAAGCAGCAATTTCGGGTTACGCAGAGAAGGGAGAAAACGCGGACAGGAACTGCCCGCGCAAAATTCGATTATGGCAGGACTTTCGCTGACAGGATAACAATCGCTTTTGATGGCACGTTCTGGTATGGACCGACATCGTGAGTCGGAACCTGAGAAATCTTATCCGCGACATCCATACCCTTCACAACTTTACCGAAGACAGCGTAACCAAAGTCGCGCTGGCCATGATCAAGGAAGGCGTTGTCCGCAATGTTGATAAAGAACTGACTGGTCGCGCTGTCTTTGTCCGCAGTACGTGCCATGGCAATGGTACCGCGGGTATTACGCAGTCCATTATCGGCTTCATTCTTGATTGGCGGATTAGGTTTCTTCTGCTGCATCTGCTCGTTAAAACCACCACCCTGCACCATAAAGCCAGGGATCACACGGTGAAACGTGGTGTTGTTATAGAAACCGCTATTTACATAATCGACAAAATTTTGCACTGATACCGGGGCTTTCTGGCTATTCAGCTCCAGCTCAATGTTACCGGCAGAGGTTGTCAGCAGGACATGTGGGTCACCTTTCGCTGCCAGTGCTGCGGGAGAGAGAGCAGAAAGGGCGAGAACAGCTGCAACAGCCGCCAGAGTCGATTTGAGCATGAGAATTCCTTAACAAGAGCAGAAATAGAGCAAGTGAATTGATTCTAAAGAGCCTTCATGGACAAGGCCATCCCTTTACTTAATTTTACGAACCTGAAACAAATGTAACGATGCGGATTATCCCGCCACTCAAACCTCATAAAGTGACCTTGATCACATTAAAAAATGTAACGCCAACCCAATTTACCAATAAACATTTAAATACATCACTAAAACGCCTAAAATCTGCCCGCTCATAGCGCTGTCAACGCGCTTTACACTTCAATACAGGCCAGTCATGACTAACAGCAATCGTATCAAGCTCACATGGATTAGCTTTCTCTCTTACGCCCTGACAGGTGCGTTGGTAATTGTCACCGGGATGGTGATGGGAAACATCGCAGAATATTTTCATTTGCCTGTTTCCAGTATGAGTAACACTTTCACCTTCCTGAATGCCGGGATCCTGATCTCTATTTTTCTCAATGCCTGGCTGATGGAAATTGTGCCCCTGAAAACGCAATTGCGTTTTGGCTTCGTCCTGATGGTGCTGGCCGTCGCCGGGCTGATGCTCAGCCATAGTCTGGCGCTGTTCTCAGCGGCGATGTTTGTACTGGGCCTGGTCAGTGGTATCACCATGTCAATTGGGACATTCCTGGTTACCCAGATGTATGAAGGTCGCCAGCGCGGTTCCCGTCTGTTGTTTACCGATTCATTCTTCAGCATGGCAGGGATGATTTTCCCAATGGTCGCGGCATTCCTGCTGGCACGCAGCATTGAATGGTATTGGGTTTACGCTTGCATTGGCCTGGTTTATGTCGCGATTTTCATTCTGACCTTCGGCTGTGAATTCCCGGCGCTGGGTAAACATGCACAGCAGCCGGAAACACCAGTGGCGAAAGAGAAATGGGGCATAGGCGTGCTGTTCCTGGCTATTGCTGCATTGTGCTACATCCTTGGTCAACTTGGTTTTATCTCCTGGGTACCGGAATACGCCAAAAGCCTCGGTATGAGCCTGAACGATGCGGGTAAACTGGTGAGTGACTTCTGGATGTCTTACATGGTCGGCATGTGGGCGTTTAGCTTTATCCTTCGTTTCTTTGATTTGCAGCGCATTCTGACCGTACTGGCCGGTCTGGCTACTGTGCTGATGTATCTGTTCATCACTGGCACGCCAGAGCATATGCCGTGGTTCATTCTGACACTGGGCTTCTTCTCCAGCGCGATCTATACCACTATTATCACCCTCGGCTCTCAGCAGACTAAAGTCGCATCACCAAAACTGGTTAATTTCGTACTGACCTGCGGCACTATTGGTACCATGCTGACCTTCGTGGTCACTGGCCCTATTGTCGCCCACAGTGGTCCTCTGGCTGCATTACAGACGGCTAACGGACTGTATGCCGTGGTGTTCGTGATGTGCTTTATCCTTGGATTCGTTACGCGCCATCGTCAGCACAGCACACCAGCCGCACATTAAATCTGAATACCGGATAATGATGTTAAAGCACCTTATCCGGCGTATAAAAGCATTCCCCAGGCCGGATGACCATCCGGCCTTTGATCATCCGCCTTCCCTTCTCCAGACTGCGTAGACCTCGCAATCTTAAGAGGCAGGAGAACTCACGCCAAAACCCTTCGATTTGTATGCTTTTCATACAAACATGAAAAGCCTGTCAATTCCGTGACTTATAAAAATGCTGACAAATCAGTTATATACCTCTTAAGGAGTATATAAGGGCGAATTTGATTTGTATCAATAAGCGGGGTTGCTGAATCGTTAAGGTAGGCAGTAATAGAAAAGAAATCGAGGCAAAAATGAGCAAAGTCAGACTCGCTATTATTGGTAATGGTATGGTCGGCCATCGCTTTATTGAGGATCTTCTTGATAAATCTGATGCGGACAAGTTTGATATTACCGTCTTCTGTGAAGAACCCCGCAAAGCATACGACCGTGTACACCTGTCTTCTTACTTCTCTCACCACACCGCTGAAGAACTGTCATTGGTGCGCGAGGGATTCTACGAGAAGCATGGCGTTAAAGTATTAGTCGGTGAACGCGCGATTACCATCAACCGTCAGGAGAAGGTGATCCACTCCAGCGCAGGCCGTACGGTCTATTACGATAAACTGATCATGGCGACCGGGTCCTTCCCGTGGATCCCGCCAATTAAAGGCTCAGAAACTCAGGACTGTTTCGTTTACCGCACCATCGAAGATCTCAATGCCATTGAATCCTGCGCTCGCCGTAGCAAACGCGGTGCCGTTGTCGGTGGTGGCTTGTTAGGTCTGGAAGCCGCCGGCGCCCTGAAAAGCTTAGGCGTTGAAACCCACGTAATTGAATTCGCCCCGATGCTGATGGCTGAACAGCTGGATCATATGGGTGGCGAACAGTTACGTCGCAAAATTGAAAGCATGGGCGTGCGTGTGCACACCAGCAAAAACACGAAAGAGATCGTCCAGGAAGGTACTGAAGCACGTAAAACCATGCGTTTTGCCGACGGTAGCGAACTGGAAGTTGACTTTATCGTTTTCTCTACGGGTATTCGCCCGCGCGACAAACTGGCAACCCAGTGCGGCCTGGACGTGGCACCACGCGGCGGTATCGTGATTAACGATGCCTGCCAGACCTCTGACCCGGATATCTACGCCATTGGCGAATGCGCCAGCTGGAACAACCGTGTTTATGGCCTGGTTGCCCCTGGTTACAAAATGGCGCAGGTCGCTGTTGACCATATTCTCGGTAGCGAAAATGCCTTCGAAGGCGCGGATCTGAGTGCCAAACTGAAGCTGCTGGGTGTCGATGTTGGCGGTATTGGCGACGCACATGCACGCACGCCGGGTGCCCGCAGCTACGTCTATCTCGACGAAAGCAAAGAAGTCTACAAACGCCTGATTGTCAGCGAAGATAACAAAACGCTACTCGGTGCGGTCCTGGTAGGTGACACCAGCGATTACGGTAACCTGTTGCAGCTGGTGCTGAACGCTATCGAACTGCCGGAAAATCCGGATTCACTGATTCTGCCAGCGCACGCAGGCAGCGGTAAACCCTCAATAGGCGTGGATAAGCTGCCGGACAGCGCGCAAATTTGCTCCTGCTTTGACGTCACCAAAGGCATGCTGGTCGCCGCTATCAACAAAGGCTGCCATACCGTTGCGGCGCTGAAAGCTGAAACCAAAGCCGGTACCGGTTGCGGCGGGTGTATTCCTCTGGTTACCCAGGTACTGAATGCTGAACTGGCGAAACAAGGGATTGAAGTCAACAACAACCTGTGCGAACACTTCCCGTATTCGCGCCAGGAACTGTTTCATCTCATCCGTGTGGAAGGTATTAAAACCTTCGAAGAGTTGCTGGCAAAACACGGTAAAGGTTACGGCTGTGAAGTGTGTAAACCGACCGTTGGCTCCCTGCTGGCCTCCTGCTGGAATGAATACATTCTTAAACCGCAGCACACGCCGCTGCAGGATACTAACGACAACTTCCTGGCGAACATCCAGAAAGACGGTACTTACTCCGTTATCCCGCGTTCTGCAGGTGGTGAAATTACTCCGGAAGGTTTGGTTGCCGTTGGTCGTATCGCACGCGAATTCAACCTGTACACCAAGATCACCGGCTCTCAACGTATTGGCCTGTTCGGTGCGCAGAAAGATGACCTGCCGGAAATCTGGCGTCAGCTGATTGAAGCGGGCTTCGAAACTGGTCATGCGTACGCTAAAGCATTACGTATGGCGAAAACCTGCGTAGGCAGCACCTGGTGCCGCTATGGCGTGGGTGACAGCGTAGGTTTCGGCGTTGAGCTGGAAAACCGCTACAAGGGCATTCGTACGCCGCACAAAATGAAATTTGGTGTCTCTGGTTGTACCCGTGAGTGCGCTGAAGCCCAGGGTAAAGACGTGGGTATCATCGCCACTGAAAAAGGCTGGAACCTGTACGTTTGTGGTAACGGCGGGATGAAACCACGCCATGCTGATCTGCTGGCGGCGGATATCGATCGCGAAACGCTGCTCAAATATCTTGATCGTTTCATGATGTTCTACATTCGTACTGCAGACAAACTGACCCGTACCGCACCGTGGTTAGATAACCTGGAAGGCGGCATTGAGTATCTGAAGTCCGTCATTATTGACGACAAACTGGGTCTGAATGAACACCTGGAAGAAGAAATGGCGCGTCTGCGTGAAGCCGTCGTGTGCGAGTGGACGGAAACCGTCAACACCCCATCTGCACAGGTTCGTTTTAAACACTTTATCAACAGCGATAAACGCGATCCGAATGTCCAGGTTGTGCCTGAACGTGAACAACATCGTCCGGCCACGCCATATGAGCGCATCCCGGTCACTCTGGTGGAGGAAAACGCATGAGCCAGTGGAAAAACATCTGCAAAATCGATGACATTCTGCCTGCAACAGGCGTCTGCGCCCTGTTAGGTACTGAGCAGGTTGCTATTTTCCGCCCATATCACAGCGATCAGGTGTTTGCGATCAGCAATATCGACCCGTTCTTTGAGTCCAGCGTGCTTTCTCGCGGGCTGATTGCTGAACATCAGGGCGAATTGTGGGTTGCCAGCCCGCTGAAAAAACAGCGTTTTCGCTTAAGCGACGGTCTGTGCATGGAAGACGAACAGTTTTCTGTGAAACATTACGAAGCTCGGGTGAAAGACGGCATGGTGCAACTGCGCGGTTAATTAATTTTTAGGGAGGCGCAATGCCTCCCCTTTTTTGACGTATTTGTAGTTCTTTTATTGGTAGTCCTGATAAGCGTAGCGCCATCCGGCAATTGCAATTGCCGGATGGCGGCATAAATGCCTTATCCGGCCTACGGTTACGATTTCTTTTTATTTTTGTACTTCAAGGATAATCAACATATGTTCACAGACACTATTAATAAGTGTGCGGCTAACGCTGCGCGCATTGCACGCCTGTCGGCTAATAATCCACTTGGCTTCTGGGTCAGCTCAGCTATGGCAGGGGCCTACGTTGGCCTCGGCATCATCCTTATTTTTACTCTCGGTAATCTGCTCGACCCATCCGTACGTCCTCTGGTAATGGGTGCAACCTTTGGTATTGCCTTAACGCTGGTGATTATCGCCGGTTCTGAACTGTTCACCGGCCACACAATGTTTCTGACACTTGGCGTGAAAGCGGGCACCATCAGCCACAGCCAGATGTGGGCAATTCTGCCGCAAACCTGGCTGGGAAATCTGGTCGGTTCCGTATTCGTTGCCCTGCTGTACAGCTGGGGCGGCGGCAGCCTGTTACCGGTCGATACCAGCATCGTACATACGGTAGCACTGGCAAAAACCACCGCACCTGCAACAGTACTGTTCTTTAAAGGTGCGCTGTGTAACTGGCTGGTTTGCCTGGCGATCTGGATGGCAATCCGTACTGAAGGTGCGGCGAAATTCCTCGCTATCTGGTGGTGCCTGCTGGCTTTTATCGCTTCCGGCTACGAGCACTCTGTTGCCAATATGACGCTGTTTGCCCTCTCATGGTTCGGTCACCACAGCGATGCTTATACGTTGGCTGGAATTGGTCATAATCTGCTGTGGGTAACACTAGGTAATACTTTGTCCGGTGTCGTATTCATGGGATTGGGTTATTGGTATGCTACGCCAAAATCGGAGCGCCCTGTTCCGGCAAAAATCAACCAAACTGAGAATCTGGCATAACAGCCAAATCATTAAGGGGTAATGTCGTGGATCATTTGCCTATATTTTGTCAACTACGTGACCGCGACTGCTTGATCGTCGGCGGTGGTGATGTCGCAGAACGCAAAGCGCGGTTACTGCTGGAAGCGGGTGCCCGTTTAACGGTTAATGCACTTGCGTTTATTCCTCAGTTTACCGTATGGGCAAATGAAGGAATGCTGACGCTGGTTGAAGGGCCGTTCGATGAAGCCCTGCTCGACTCCTGTTGGCTGGCGATCGCCGCAACCGATGACGATGCCGTCAACCTTCGCGTCAGCAATGCCGCTGAATCACGACGAATTTTCTGTAACGTGGTCGATGCGCCAAAAGCCGCCAGTTTCATCATGCCTTCCATTATCGACCGCTCGCCGTTAATGGTGGCAGTCTCCTCTGGTGGCACCTCACCTGTCCTTGCCCGCCTGCTGCGTGAACGGCTCGAATCCGTGTTACCGCAGCATCTGGGACAGGTCGCGCAGTATGCGGGGCAACTACGTTCCCGGGTGAAAAAACAGTTTGCCAGCATGGGCGAACGTCGCCGTTTCTGGGAAAAGTTGTTCGTTAACGATCGTCTGGCGCAATCGCTGGCAAATAACGATCAGAAAGCGATTGAGGAAACCACCGAACAGTTGCTCAGCGAACCGCTGGATCATCGCGGTGAAGTGGTACTGGTTGGCGCCGGCCCTGGTGACGCTGGGCTGCTGACGCTGAAAGGACTACAGCAGATCCAGCAGGCCGATGTTGTGGTGTATGACCGCCTGGTTTCTGATGACATCATGAACCTTGTGCGCCGCGATGCAGATCGTGTATTTGTCGGTAAACGCGCAGGCTATCACTGTGTACCGCAGGAAGAAATTAACCAGATCCTCCTACGCGAAGCGCAACAGGGCAAACGCGTAGTACGCCTGAAAGGCGGCGATCCGTTCATCTTTGGACGCGGTGGCGAAGAGCTGGAAACGCTGTGCCACGCAGGCATTCCGTTCTCTGTGGTTCCAGGCATTACCGCAGCTTCTGGCTGCTCTGCATATTCGGGTATTCCACTGACACATCGAGATTACGCCCAGAGCGTACGTCTGGTCACCGGCCACCTGAAAACTGGCGGCGAGCTGGACTGGGAAAACCTGGCAGCAGAAAAGCAGACACTGGTGTTCTATATGGGACTGAACCAGGCTGCCACTATCCAGGAAAAATTGATCGAGTTTGGTATGCAGGCTGATATGCCGGTTGCGCTGGTAGAAAACGGAACCTCCGTTAAACAACGCGTCGTCAACGGAGCGCTGACGCAACTCGGTGAACTGGCGCAGCAGGTTGAAAGTCCGGCCCTGATTATTGTTGGTCGTGTTGTTGGATTGCGCGATAAGCTGAACTGGTTTTCGAATCACTAATTCGACGCTAACACTGCAGTATGAAGCCAATAAAAAAACCGGGAGTTTTGAACTGCACCCAAAAAGTTGGACACCCAACGAAGTAAGGTGCAGTTTTTTATGAGCAAGTATTCTCTCAGCTTTAAGCTTGAGGTTGTGCAGCACTATCTTTCCGGGCAGGAAGGACAGGAAGCGACGGCAAAACGTTTTGGTATCGATCACAGTGCCGTTCGTAAGTGGTCTGCTGCCTGGAAGCTTCATGGCGAAGCCGGGCTTACAACCCGGCATTTTACCTATTCTCCTGCGTTTAAAGAGTCCGTTATCCTGCATATGCGTGAACACCACCTGTCTGTTCGCGAAGTCTGTGCAAAATTCATTATCCCGGCCTTTTCCACTGTTTGTCAGTGGGAACGACTGTATGATGAAGGGGGATTAGAAGCCCTTACAGACAGCCGACGCAGGAAAAAAACGATGCCAGAACACCCTGAGAATCACCCTGTCCCTCCTTTGCAGGCTCCTCTTGACCCGGATGAACGTGAGGAGCTTGAACAACTGCGTGCTGAAGTGGCATATCTAAAAAAGCTGCAGGCCTTACTCAGGGAAAGGAGCACGTCAGGACGCGGGATAAAGCGCAGGTCGTGAATGAGTTAAGGCTGAAGTTCTCTCTTGCACGCTTGTTAAACGCCGCAGGGCTGGCGAGAAGCACGTTCTACTGGCAACTGGCCAGCGGTAAAAAACCAGACAAATATGCTGATGACAAGCAGCAGATTTTAACGCTGTTCCATAAACATAAAGGACGGTATGGATACAGGCGAATCACGCTGGCTGGCCGCCGGGAAGGAAGCTTACTGAACCATAAAACGGTTCACAGGTTAATGAAGGCTCTGGGTTTAACCTGTTGTATCAGAAGGAAGAAATATAACTCTTACAAAGGCCGGTATGGGAAAGTTGTGGGTAATGTACTGAACCGGCAGTTCAGTGCGGATAAGCCCAACCAAAAGTGGGTTACAGATGTCACGGAATTTAAAATCAGCGGAGAAAAGCTGTATCTGTCCCCGATTCTGGATCTGTATAACGGAGAAATAGTTGCGTACCAGATGGGGCCCCGTCCTCTTCTGTCGATGGTGGATAACATGCTGTCGAAGGCTATATCTGTACTGGGCAAAAACGAATACCCGCTGCTCCACTCAGATCAGGGCTGGCAATATCAGATGGCACATTATCAGAACCGGCTTAAGGAGGCGGGTCTGAGACAGAGCATGTCAAGGAAGGGGAACTGTCATGACAATGCAGTGATGGAGAGCTTCTTCGGCACACTGAAATCTGAGTGTTTTTACCTCACGGAACACGAGAATATCAGCGAGTTGCGCATGGCTATCGATGACTATATCCACTATTACAACCATGAAAGAATAAAACAGAAACTGAAAGGCCTGAGTCCGGTAGAATACCGAATCCAGGCCCAGATAACCGCTTAAAATAAACTGTCCAATATTATGGGGTCAGTTCA
>NZ_JAOWGP010000027.1:0-81471 GCF_030333065.1 Citrobacter sp. Cm046
ATGGTGGCTACGACGGGATTCGAACCTGTGACCCCATCATTATGAGTGATGTGCTCTAACCAGCTGAGCTACGTAGCCATATATTATCATATTCTTCGATGGCTGGGGTACCTGGATTCGAACCAGGGAATGCCGGTATCAAAAACCGGTGCCTTACCGCTTGGCGATACCCCAATGACCGTCGCGGTGAACCGCTATATCGAAGAAAAAATGGCTGGGGTACCTGGATTCGAACCAGGGAATGCCGGTATCAAAAACCGGTGCCTTACCGCTTGGCGATACCCCATCCGTGCAACGCTTACGGGTGAATGGTGCGGGAGGCGAGACTTGAACTCGCACACCTTGCGGCGCCAGAACCTAAATCTGGTGCGTCTACCAATTTCGCCACTCCCGCAAAAAAGATGGTGGCTACGACGGGATTCGAACCTGTGACCCCATCATTATGAGTGATGTGCTCTAACCAGCTGAGCTACGTAGCCATCTTTTTTTCGCGTTACCTTATCGGCGTTGCGGGGCGCATTATGCGTATTGAGCTTTGAAGCGTCAACCCCTTTTTCATGGAAAATAGCTGGAATGTGACTGTTTGGTTAGGTTGCGAACAGCATGACGCAATATTCGGCAATTATTAGTTATTAATTGTTTTTCCGCACGTTAAATCGACATAAAAAAAGAGCCCCGCAGGGCTCTTTTCTGATGATTTGCTTACTTATAAGCTGACTGATGCACACCAACTGCACGGCCTGATGGATCGTTCATGGTTTTGAACGCTTCATCCCATTCAATTGCTTTTGCTGAAGAACAGGCGACAGACGGGCCGCCAGGCACGCATTCAGCAGCGCTTGCTACCGGGAACAGTTCTTCGAAAATCTCACGGTACAAGTACGCCTCTTTCGATGATGGCGTGTTATACGGGAAGCGGAAGCTGGCGGTTTCCAGTTGCTGGTCGGAAACTTGCTCTGCTGCCACTTCTTTCAGCGTGTCAATCCAGCTGTAACCGACGCCGTCAGAGAACTGCTCTTTCTGACGCCACGCCACGCTGGCTGGCAGGTAAGATTCAAAGCATTCGCGCAGGACATGTTTTTCCATTTTCCCGTTGCCACACATTTTATCCTGCGGGTTGATGCGCATCGCCACATCGAGGAATTTTTTATCCAGGAAGGGAACGCGGGCTTCGACACCCCAGGCAGACATCGCTTTGTTGGCACGAGCACAGTCAAACATATGCAGCGCTTGTAGTTTACGCACGGTTTCTTCATGTAGCTCTTTCGCGTCTGGCGCTTTATGGAAGTAGAGATAGCCGCCAAAGACTTCGTCTGAACCTTCACCCGACAGCACCATTTTAATGCCCATCGCTTTAATTTTACGAGACATCAGGTACATCGGCGTTGAGGCGCGAATTGTTGTTACATCGTAGGTTTCGATGTGATAGATGACGTCGCGGATCGCATCCAAACCTTCCTGCACGGTGAAGTGGATCTCGTGATGCACGGTGCCTAAATGGTTCGCCACTTCTTGCGCGGCTTTCAAATCTGGTGCGCCTTCCAGACCCACAGCGAAGGAGTGCAACTGAGGCCACCAGGCTTCGCTGCGTTCCTGATCTTCAACACGACGCGCCGCGTATTTTTTGGTGATGGCAGAAATAACGGAGGAGTCCAGGCCGCCGGACAGCAGTACACCGTAAGGGACATCTGACATCAGATGGCTTTTGACGGCGTCTTCCAGCGCCTGACGCAGTTCGTTTTTATCCGTCACATTGTCTTTTACCGCATCGTATTCAAACCAGTCGCGCTGGTAGTATTGACGAATTTCGCCATCTTTGCTCCACAGATAGCTACCGGCTGGGAATTCTTTAATCGTGCGGCACACCGGAACCAGCGCTTTCATTTCTGAGGCGACATAGAAGTTACCGTGTTCGTCATAGCCCATATACAACGGGATGATCCCGAGATGATCGCGGCCAATCAGGTAGGCGTCTTGTTCGCTGTCGTACAGCGCAAAGGCAAACATACCCTGCAGGGAGTCGAGGAATTCTGGCCCTTTTTCCTGATACAGCGCGAGGATAACTTCACAGTCAGAACCGGTCTGGAACTGGTAGCGGTCGCCGTATTCAGCGCGTAACGCCTGGTGGTTATAGATTTCACCGTTCACCGCCAGAATATGTGTTTTTTTCATGTTGTACAGCGGCTGAGCACCTGCGTTGACGTCGACAATCGACAAACGCTCATGTGCCAGAATGGCGTTATCACTGGCGTAAATACCCGACCAGTCCGGGCCACGATGACGCATCAGACGGGACAATTCCAGGGCTTTTTTACGCAGCTCAACTGCGTCTGTTTTAATATCGAATACGCCAAAAATAGAACACATAACCTTCTCCGTTAACCTGTTGCGTGATGCTTTTTGTGTTTGCTTGATTAAGAAAATGCCGCAAAGGCGGTGGAGGCGCAAGGAGTTTGGCGTGCTGAAAGTAAAAAACTCAATGATGATTATTGAATGGTGAAAAAAGATTACGTAATAAGCGTATTTATTGATGAATTATCAGTAAATCGGCAGTTTTATTGAATGGAGTGATTTTGTGTGCCGGATGGCGCGTTCACGCTGATCTCCGGCACAGAAGTGCTTAGATAACATCTATCTCGGCAACGGAAGGGTAGATCCAGCTTGGTCGGAACGGCATGCTGTCGATATCGTCAAGCGTGGATACGCCAGACAACACCAGGATGGTTTCAAGGCCAGCCTGGAAGCCTGCCAGAATATCTGTACGCAGGTTGTCACCGACAATAACGGTCTCTTCGGAGTGCGCCTGCATTTTGTTGAGTGCCGCGCGAATAATCCATGGGCTGGGTTTGCCGACATAAAATGGTTTACGCCCGGAGATCTTTTCGATACCGGCGCAGAGCGCACCACAGGCGGGATAAAAACCGCGGCCATGGGTATCCGGGTTGGTTGCGATAAAGCGTGCGCCATTGGCAACAAAATATGCTGCTTTATGCATCATGTCCCAGTTGTAGGAGCGCGTCTCGCCGACAATCACGAAGTCGGGGTTAACATCGGTAATGGTAAAGCCGGCTTTATACAGTTCGTGGATCAGTGCACCTTCACCCACGACGTAGGCTTTTTTCCCTTCCTGGCGACGCAGAAAATCGGCAGTGGCCATGGCGGAAGTATAAAAGACGCTATCGGGGACATTCACACCCGCCGTGGCGAAGCGGTTCGCCAGATCCTGCCCGGTCTGAGAAGGGTAGTTAGTCAGCAGGACTAACGGCAAACCTTTTTCTAGGATGCCGGTCAGAAACTCTGCCGCACCCGGTACGGCAACATTGTCGTGCATCAGCACGCCGTCGATATCACAAATTACATTCTTGATGGTCATGAACTACCCAGGGAATTTGTCAGGAGTCTGATAGTAACCCAATATTCTATGAGAGCATTAATTTTCCAGCAAACGTTGCAGCAACGAACCGTTGAGCATAGCGCGTTTCACCAGCGCAAATGCGCCAATGGCTGAGCGGTGGTCCAGCGTGGAGCGAACCACGGGCAGATTGTGGCGAAACGCCTTCAACGCCTGGGTATTAATGCAGCTTTCTATTGCCGGGAGCAGCACTTTATCTGCCTCAGTAATCTCACCGGCAATGACGATTTTTTGCGGGTTAAACAGGTTAATGGCGATAGCGATGGTTTTGCCAAGATGGCGACCAACGTGCTCAATGACTTCCGACGCCAGGTTATCGCCTTTATTCGCAGCCTTACAGATGGTTTTAATGTTGCAATCATCCAGCGTCAGTCGACTCGGATAGCCTTGCTTGAGTAAGTTTTGTACGCGATGCTCAATGGATGCGTTAGCTGCAATAGTTTCCAGACAGCCAAAATTCCCGCAGTGGCAGCGTTCACCCAGCGGCTCAACCTGAATATGACCAATTTCACCGACGTTGCCGTTGCGACCAATGAAAATTCGGCCATTTGAGATGATCCCAGCCCCGGTCCCGCGATGGACGCGCACCAGAATGGAGTCTTCGCAATCCTGACTTGCCCCAAAATAGTGCTCGGCAAGTGCCAGACTGCGGATGTCGTGGCCGACAAAGCAGGTTACCTGAAAACGTTTCTCCAGCGCTTCGACCAACCCCCAGTTTTCAACCTGAATATGCGGCATGTAGCGGATAACGCCGCTTTCGGGATCAACCAGCCCTGGCAGAATGACAGAGATAGCAATCAGTTCACGGATTTTCCGCTGGCAGCTATCAATAAAGGTGGAAATCGTATTGAGCAGCGCATACTCCAGCGTTTCCTGTGTGCGCTCGGGAAGAGGATAATGCTCTTCTGCGACCACTTTGCTGCTCATATCATAGAGTGTGAGCGTGGTGTCGTGGCGGCCCAGGCGTACGCCGATAGCGTGGAAATTGCGGGTTTCGGTGACGATAGAAATAGCGCGGCGGCCTCCAGTGGAGGCCTGCTGATCAACCTCTTTGATCAGCCCGCGTTCAATCAGTTGACGCGTAATTTTTGTTACGCTGGCGGGGGCAAGTTGGCTCTGCTCGGCAATCTGAATTCGCGAGATTGGCCCATGCTGGTCAATCAGGCGATAAACTGCCGCGCTGTTAAGCTGTTTTACGAGATCAACATTACCTATTTGAGCTTGTCCGCCTGGTGTCATTCTTTCTCTTACTCAGTAACGACCTCGTTGCCATTAACGATGGTCTTGATAATTTTAAAGTCGTGCGTGAACGCGGTCAGGTTGGCTACTTTGCCTGGCGCGATGCTGCCGAGTTGTTTGTCGACGCCGATTGCGCGAGCAGGGTAGAGAGTCGCCATGCGCAGGACTTCATCCAGTGCAATACCGCAATGTTCAACCAGATTACGTACGCCTTCGATCATGGTTAACGAAGAGCCGCTCAGCGTGCCGTTCTCATCCACACACAGTCCATTGCGGTAGTATATTGTTTTACCAGCGAAAATGAACTGTTCAATATTTGCACCTGCCGGGGCGGTTGCGTCGGTCACCAGGCACAGTTTGTCACCTTTCAGGCGCTTGGCGTTACGAATATTAACGTAGTCAACATGCAGACCGTCGGCGATGATACCGCAATAAATATCGGCCTCATCAAGTATTGCGCCTGCCAGACCTGGTTCGCGGCCAGTAATATAAGGCATCGCGTTGAACAGGTGCGTTGCAAAGGTGATACCCGCACGGAATCCAATTTTGGCTTCTTTTACCGTTGCGTTAGAGTGGCCTGCTGAAACGACAATACCTGCATTTACCAGCTTTGTTATCACTTCGGTTGGGACCATTTCTGGTGCCAGCGTCACTTTGGTGATGACGTCCGCATTATCGCACAGGAAATCGACCAGCGCAGCGTCAGGCTGACGGACAAAACCCGGATTATGGGTACCTTTTTTCACCAGGTTCAGCCACGGACCTTCAAGGTGAAGTCCTAATGCCTGGTTGGGCTGTTTCGCCAGGTATTCGCGCATTACGCGAACGCCTTGTTTCATCAGGTCATCGCTGGTGGTAATTAGCGTGGGCAGGTAGTTAGTGCAGCCTGATTTTTCATTGGCTTTCTGCATGATTTCCAGCGTCTCAACGGTGACGGCTTCTGCCGTATCGTTAAACTGTACGCCGCCGCAGCCGTTTAACTGCACATCAATAAAACCGGGGGAAATAATGGCCCCATTCAGTGAGCGTTGTTCAATCCCGGACGGTAATTCCGCCAGTGGGCAGACGCTGGCTATCAGGCCATCAGCGACAACAATCGCATGGTCATCAAGAATTTCGTGACCGGTAAAAATCCGGCCCTGGGTTAAAGCATACATTCCGACCCCCGATTTCAAAAAATGCCGCCCTGCAACTTTTTCGGCAGGGCGGAGATACCATTACAGACCTTTAATATTTTCCGCTTCTAACTCGTTGAAGTATTTCAGCGTTTTCACTTTCAGTTCCATTGTTGAAGGCTCATCGCAGACAACGACGGCTTTCGGATGCAACTGCAGGCAACTGATGGTCCACATATGGTTGACGTTACCTTCAACGGCTGCTTGCAGCGCCTGTGCTTTTTGATGGCCCAGCACCAGGATCATCACTTCTTCAGCATCCAACAGGGTGCCAACACCTACGGTCAGCGCATATTTAGGCACCTGGCTTACGTCGCCATCAAAGAAGCGTGAGTTAGCTACGCGAGTGTCATGAGTCAGCGTTTTGATACGTGTGCGGGAAGCCAAAGAAGAGGCAGGTTCGTTGAACGCGATATGTCCGTCGTTGCCTACGCCACCCATAAACAGATGGATTTTACCGTAAGAACGGATTTTTTCTTCATACTGACGGCATTCTGCATCAATATCCGGCGCGTTACCATTGAGGAGGTTAATATTTTCTGCTGGAATATCAACATGATCAAAGAAGTTACGGTGCATGAAGCTGTGGTAGCTTTCCGGATGCTCTTTCGGCAAACCTACATATTCGTCCATGTTGAAAGTGACAACATGTTTGAAGCTCACCTGGCCCGCTTTGTGCATTTCGACTAATGCTTTATAGGCTGTCAGCGGTGTACCACCAGTTGGCAGGCCCAGAACAAACGGACGATCTGCCGTTGGTTTAAACGCGTTAATACGGTTAACGATATGGCGAGCAGCCCATTTGCCGACTTGTTCAGCGGTATTCAGGGGGATCAGTCTCATTCTTCACCTCAAAAGTAAATGTAAGCAATTGGCGGATTGAGTCGCTGTGCTGTATTAAGCGTAACCTGGTTTTGCATCGGTAAGGATCAATCCGTTTCGATTTTTTGAATGATAAAATAAGTTTTCGTAGTTAGCCAGTGAAAGGGAGGGTTTATAACGATATTTGGTGACTGGAATCACAAAAAACATGCTTTTAATTTGCGATACGAATTAATTTTTCACACACTCTGAATGTAGATGAATGGTTAATATCGTTGTTCCAGAAAATCTTGTTGTTGGTAATGGTCGCACAATAAAAATATGGCTTCAAAGGAGCCTAATCGGGGTCTCGTAGGGGGAATAAAATGAATATTTTAGGTTTTTTCCAGCGGCTGGGTAGGGCGTTACAGCTCCCCATCGCTGTGCTGCCTGTCGCGGCACTGTTGCTGCGATTTGGCCAACCAGATTTGCTTAACGTACCCTTCATCGCGCAAGCGGGTGGGGCCATCTTTGATAACCTCGCATTAATATTTGCCATCGGTGTGGCATCCAGCTGGTCTAAAGACAGCGCAGGTGCTGCAGCGTTGGCAGGTGCGGTCGGTTATTTCATATTGACCAAAGCAATGGTTACCATCAACCCGGCGATCAACATGGGCGTGCTGGCAGGTATTATTACCGGTCTGGTCGGTGGTGCGGTGTATAACCGCTGGTCTGGTATCAAACTGCCTGACTTCCTGAGCTTCTTCGGCGGTAAACGCTTTGTGCCAATCGCCACCGGTTTCTTTTGCCTGGTGCTGGCTGCTATCTTCGGCTACGTGTGGCCGCCGGTGCAGAACGCTATCCATGCAGGTGGTGAGTGGATCGTGGGCGCTGGCGCGCTGGGTTCCGGTATCTTTGGTTTCATCAACCGTCTGCTGATCCCAACCGGTCTGCATCAGGTTCTGAACACCATTGCCTGGTTCCAGATTGGTGAATTCACCAATGCGGCAGGCGCAGTATTCCACGGTGACATCAACCGCTTCTATGCGGGCGACGGCACTGCGGGTATGTTCATGTCAGGCTTCTTCCCGATCATGATGTTTGGTCTGCCGGGTGCGGCGCTGGCGATGTACTTTGCAGCACCGAAAGCACGTCGTCCGATGGTTGGCGGTATGCTGCTGTCTGTGGCGATCACTGCGTTCCTGACCGGTGTTACCGAGCCGCTGGAATTCCTGTTCATGTTCCTGGCACCATTGCTGTACCTCCTGCACGCACTGTTAACGGGTATCAGCCTGTTCGTCGCAACGCTGCTGGGGATCCACGCGGGCTTCTCCTTCTCCGCAGGTGCTATCGACTACGTGTTGATGTACAACTTGCCGGCAGCAAGCCAGAACGTCTGGATGCTGGTAGCGATGGGGCTGGTGTTCTTCGTCATC
Organism: Citrobacter sp. Cm046; assembly: GCF_030333065.1. Lineage (NCBI taxonomy): Bacteria > Pseudomonadati > Pseudomonadota > Gammaproteobacteria > Enterobacterales > Enterobacteriaceae > Citrobacter > Citrobacter sp. Cm046. The sequence goes on from NZ_JAOWGP010000027.1 coordinate 8,064, forward strand.
TACTTTGTGTTGTTCAGCGCGGTTATTCGCATGTTTAACCTGAAAACGCCGGGCCGCGAAGATAAAGAAGACGAAATTGTTACTGACGAAGCAAACAGCAATACCGAAGAAGGTTTAGCGCAACTGGCCACCAACTACATTGCTGCGGTTGGCGGTACGGATAACCTGAAAGCGATTGACGCCTGTATCACTCGTCTGCGTCTGACCGTTGTCGACTCTGGTCGCGTCAACGATGCGATGTGTAAACGTTTAGGCGCATCCGGTGTGGTGAAACTGAACAAGCAAACTATCCAGGTCATCGTGGGTGCGAAAGCAGAATCCATCGGCGACGAGATGAAGAAAGTTGTGGCCCGTGGTCCGGTTGCAGCAGCGTCTGGTGAAAGTGCACCAGCAGCAGCGGCTCCGGTTGTCAAACCGCAGGCGGTCGCGAATGCGGTAACTGTCGAAGCACTGGTTTCTCCGATTACCGGTGATGTGGTTGCCCTGGAGCAAGTTCCTGATGAAGCTTTCGCCAGCAAAGCGGTAGGTGACGGCGTGGCAGTGAAACCGACGGATAAAATCGTTGTTTCCCCGGCAGCAGGCACCATCGTGAAGATCTTTAACACCAACCATGCGTTCTGTCTGGAAACAGAAAAAGGCGCGGAAATCGTTGTCCATATGGGTATCGATACCGTCGCGCTGGAAGGCAAGGGCTTTAAACGTCTGGTTGAAGAAGGTGCGGAAGTTACTGCAGGTCAACCTATTCTGGAAATGGATCTGGAGTATCTGAACGCCAATGCACGTTCAATGATTAGCCCGGTTGTTTGCAGCAACAGCGATGATTTCGGTGGTCTGGTGATCAAAGCCGAAGGTCATGTGGTTGCAGGTCAAACGCCACTGTACGAAATTAAAAGTAAATAATCGCTGTAGCCGGATAAGGCGCAAAGCGCCGCGATCCGACAACTAACACGCGATATTTAAGCGGCGGGGGATTATCCTCCGCCGCTTTTTTTTGCAGCAATTGCCCTCATAATGCCTGTCTGATACGTATTTTGCGTAACTAAGGGTTGTCAGTCTGTCCGGGTTATAAGATCATACGCCGTTATACGTTGTTTACGCTTTGAGGAATCCACGATGAGTGAGGCTGAAGCCCGCCCGAGTAACTTTATTCGTCAGATCATCGATGAAGATCTGGCCAGTGGTAAGCACACCACTATCCATACCCGTTTTCCGCCGGAGCCAAATGGCTATCTGCACATTGGCCACGCGAAATCCATCTGTCTGAACTTTGGTATTGCGCAAGACTACCAGGGCCAGTGCAACCTGCGTTTTGATGATACGAACCCGGTTAAAGAAGACATCGAGTACGTTGAATCGATTAAAAATGACGTTGAATGGTTAGGTTTTCACTGGACTGGCGATATTCGCTACTCTTCGGATTACTTCGATCAACTGCACGCTTATGCGGTAGAGCTTATCAACAAAGGTTTGGCGTACGTCGACGAACTGTCTGCTGACGAAATCCGTGAATACCGCGGTACGCTGACCCAGCCGGGCAAAAACAGTCCGTTCCGCGATCGTAGCGTCGAAGAGAACCTTGAACTGTTCGAAAAAATGCGTACCGGTGGCTTTGAAGAAGGTAAAGCCTGCCTGCGTGCGAAAATCGACATGGCCTCACCGTTTATCGTTATGCGCGATCCGGTGCTGTACCGCATTAAGTTTGCCGAGCATCATCAGACCGGTAACAAGTGGTGCATCTATCCGATGTACGACTTTACCCACTGCATCAGCGATGCGCTGGAAGGTATCACGCATTCACTGTGTACGCTGGAATTCCAGGACAACCGTCGTCTGTATGACTGGGTGCTGGATAACATCACTATTCCGGTTCATCCGCGCCAGTACGAATTCTCGCGCCTGAATCTGGAATACACCGTGATGTCCAAGCGTAAGCTGAACCTGCTGGTTACCGACAAGCATGTTGAAGGCTGGGACGATCCGCGTATGCCGACTATCTCTGGTTTGCGTCGTCGTGGTTACACGGCCGCTGCTATCCGTGAGTTCTGCAAACGCATCGGCGTGACCAAGCAGGACAACACCATTGAGATAGCCTCTCTGGAATCCTGTATTCGTGAAGATCTGAACGAAAACGCTCCGCGCGCGATGGCAGTTATTGATCCAGTGAAACTGGTTATCGAAAACTATCCGCAGGGTGAAAGCGAACTGGTTACCATGCCGAACCATCCGAATAAACCGGAAATGGGCAGCCGTGAAGTGCCGTTCAGCGGTGAAATCTGGATCGATCGTGCTGACTTCCGCGAAGAAGCTAACAAGCAGTACAAGCGTCTGGTAATGGGCAAAGAAGTCCGTCTGCGTAATGCTTATGTTGTTAAAGCCGAGCGTGTAGAGAAAGATGCAGAAGGTAATATCACCACTATTTTCTGCACCTATGATGCTGATACGCTGAGCAAAGATCCGGCTGATGGGCGTAAAGTAAAAGGCGTTATTCATTGGGTTAGCGCTGCACATGCGCTGCCGATTGAAATCCGCCTGTATGACCGTTTGTTTAGCGTACCAAACCCAGGCGCCGCGGACGACTTCCTGTCCGTCATTAATCCTGAGTCACTGGTTATCAAACAGGGTTACGGCGAGCCGTCGCTGAAGTCTGCAGTTGCGAGCAAAGCGTTCCAGTTTGAACGTGAAGGTTACTTCTGCCTCGACAGCCGCTACGCAACAGCGGACAAGCTGGTATTTAACCGTACCGTTGGTCTGCGTGATACGTGGGCGAAAGCGGGCGAATAAACCGCAGCAATACATCCTTTCAAACGCCGCATTCTGCGGCGTTTTTTTTGCCAGAAAACACGTAACAACTCTGTTTGCGGAGCAAAATAATTATTATTCAGGAATGAGTTTTTCCATTTCTTATTTTTGAATCAAAACCTTGAGTGAAGAGCTTCTCTGGACTGAAACCGATTTCATCTTCATGGAAAACAAGCATTTTTTCATTTTTTCAACGCTTTTTTATTTCTCGATGAAAATGTAACAGAAAGCAATGAAATATGTGCGGTTGCTCATGTTCTTACATAATGGTTACAAAAAGAGATTGATAATTCGCGTCGCGAAAAATAGTCTATCCATTGTAGTCAATGAGGTTTTCTCAGCGCTACTTTTTTAATTTTTGTTTTTTCGCTGTTCGCTTTTAGTCGGCAGCATTTTATACGTCAAAGAGGATTAACATATGCGTACGTTTAGTGGCAAACGTAGTACGCTGGCGCTGGTTATCGCCGGTATTACAGCAATGTCGGGTTTGGTTGTCGTTCCCCAGGCGCAAGCCGAAGGTTTTTTTGATGATTCAACACTGACTGGCGGCATCTATTACTGGCAGCGTGAGCGTGACCGTAAAGATGTTACCGATGACGACAAATACAAAACCAACCTTTCTCACGCCACCTGGAACGCTAACCTCGATTTCCAGTCCGGTTATGTGGCCGATATGTTCGGCCTTGATGTGGCTGCTTTTACCGCAATTGAAATGGCGGAAAATGGCGACAGCGGGCATCCAAACGAAATTGCATTCTCGAAAAAAAATAAAGGCTATGACGAAGATTATTCCGGCGATAAGAGCGGAATAAGTCTGTATAAAGCGGCGGCGAAATTTAAGTTTGGCCCGACCTGGGCGCGCGCCGGTTATATTCAACCTACCGGGCAGACTCTGCTGGCTCCGCACTGGAGCTTTATGCCAGGGACCTATCAGGGTGCTGAAGCTGGTGCCAACTTTGACTACGGCGATGCTGGCGCGTTGAGCTTCTCCTATATGTGGGCAAACGAGTATAAAGCTCCGTGGCACACCGAAGTCGATAAATTCTATCAGGCCGATAAAAAGACTAAAGTTGATTACCTCCATTCCATCGGCGCTAAATATGATTTCAAAAATAACCTGTTGCTTGAAGCGGCATTTGGTCAGTCCGAAGGCTATGTTGATCAATACTTCGCGAAAGCCAGTTACAAATTTGATTTAGGCGGCAATCCGTTTACTACCAGCTATCAGTTCTATGGTGCGCGTGACAAGGTTGATGACCGCACCGCTAGCAACATTTATGACGGTACAGCCTGGCTGCAGGCGCTGACCTTCGGCTACAAAGTGGCGGAAGTGGTTGATCTGCGACTGGAAGGAACCTGGGTTAAAGCAGACGGGCAGCAAGGTTACTTCCTGCAGCGTATGACCCCGACGTATGCGTCTTCAAACGGTCGTCTGGATATCTGGTGGGATAACCGTTCTGACTTCAACGCCAACGGTGAAAAGGCCGTCTTCTTCGGTGCGATGTACGACCTGAAGAACTGGAACCTGCCTGGCTGGGCTGTGGGTGCATCATACGTTTACGCATGGGATGCCAAGCCATCTACCTGGCAGATCAACCCGGATGCGTACTACGACAAAAATCGTACCATCGAAGAATCATCTTACAGCCTGGATGCGGTCTACACCCTGCAGGACGGTCGTGCGAAGGGCACTATGTTTAAACTGCACTTCACCGAGTACGACAACCATTCAAACATTCCGAGCTGGGGTGGTGGTTACGGCAACATCTTCCAGGATGAGCGTGACGTGAAGTTCATCGTTATTGCTCCGTTCACCATCTTCTAATGCCAACAGCGGCGGGCCTGGTGCCTGCCGCATTGTTGAGGAGTGTGCTATGAAAAAATTGATACTCATCACCGTTATGGCATCGGGGCTGGTGGCCTGTGCACAATCACCGGCACCGAAAGAAGATAGCCGTCTTAAAGAAGCCTACAGCGCATGCATTAATACCGCGCAGGGCTCACCGGAGAAAATAGAGGCCTGCCAAAGCGTGTTAAACGTGCTGAAGAAAGAAAAGCAGCACCAGCAGTTTGCCAATGAAGAAAGTGTTCGCGTGCTGGATTACCAGCAGTGTATTCAGGCTACGCGCACGGGCAACGATCAGGCTGTCTCTGCCGATTGTGACAAGGTCTGGCAGGAAATTCGCAGCAAGAACTCGGCAAAATAAAACGCGGTTCGAACAAAACGGGCGGAGATATTTCTCCGCCCGTCTGCATTTCAGAGTTTATTGTCTGCCGGTTGATAATTTCGGCTTAAACGGACAAACAGCATTGCCGTGGCGGAGAGCCCGCAAAGTGCTGCACACATCAGCCACCATCCAGGTGAACTTTTATCTCCTGTTAACTGAACCAACGCCGTTGATATTACTGGCGTCAGACCGCCAAAAATAGCAGTGGCAAGACTGAAAGCCAGTGAAAAACCCACTGTACGTACATAAACAGGCATCACCTCAGTGAGCGCTGCAACCATTGCCCCGTTGTACATGCCAAAAAAGAACGAGAACCAAAGCAGTACCAACGTCATACGGGTGAAATCTGGCGCGGCAGTCAGCCAGTGCATTACAGGCCAGGTGGTGATCAATGCGAGCACGGTAATACCCATCAGCACCGGACGACGGCCAATTCGGTCTGAAATTGCACCTCCAATTGGCAGCCAGATAAAGTTAGAAATACCGACCAGCATGGTGACAATAAGGCTGTCGCGGGCGCTGAGGTGTAGCACGGCTCTGCCGTAGGTCGGGGTATAAACGGTGATAAAGTAAAATGTGGTAGTGGTCATTGCCACCAGCAGCGTACCCGCTGTGATGAGACGCCAATTTTTGATGATAGTGGTGAAAATTTCCCTGGTGTCGGGACGGTGCGTGCGTTGTAAAAATGCGTCAGTCTCCTGAAGCGAGCGGCGGAGAACGAAAATCAAAGGAATAATCATGCAACCAATAAAAAATGGAATGCGCCATCCCCATTCAGAGATCTCATCGTGCGCCAGCGTGGCGTTCAGACCGTAACCAATCAGAGCCGCCACCACAATGGCAACCTGTTGACTGGCAGACTGCCAACTGGTGTAGAAGCCTTTATTCCCCGGTGTGGCAATTTCAGAAAGATAAACAGAGACGCCTCCTAACTCCACACCAGCAGAGAATCCCTGTAATAATCGTCCCAGTAATACCAGCGCAGGGGCCAACAGACCGATACTTTGATAGCCGGGAACCAGGGCAATTAGCAGGGTACCGCAACCCATAATCGCGAGCGTCACCATCAGCCCTTTACGGCGACCAATTCTGTCTATGTAAGCTCCCAGTACAATTGCACCAACAGGTCGCATTAAGAAGCCTGAACCGAAAACGGCAAAGGTCAGCATCAGGCCAGCAAATTCACTCTCTGCGGGAAAGAACGTTTTTGCAATATAGGTGGCGTAAAAACCGAACAGAAAAAAGTCGAACTGTTCGAGGAAATTACCGCTGGTTACCCGCAGTATTGCGCCGAAAGTACCAGCGCGCGATGGTTGTTGTGTCATTGGGTTTGCTCTCCATTGTCTTTATCTTGTTTTTATAGAGGTAAGAGTGTGTGGGTTAGTCGCCTGCGACTCCCGCCTGTTTTCCGCGCTGTCTTTCTATTGCCCACTTGAGTAAGGAAGCGCAGCGGTAAAATCCGTGGGCAAATTTTCCGTAAGGAATGGTCAGAAAGAGTGCCATGACCACGCCGAGATGAATGGCCAGCAGAATAGCCATCCAGGAGGTGTCTCTACCTGCCAGCAACGCTAAACCAGTCAGGCTGGTCAGTAGCAGCAGCAAAATAAAACCGCGATCCATTGGTTTTTGCCGCGCGTCACCATGTAGCGGTGAGCGCTTAAGATTCAGCCATAACAAGCCAGCAGGGCCTACAACTAAACCAATACCGCCCAAGGTGCCAAGGATCACTGGAAGACTAAAGAACGGGTAGGGTGCTTCTATACCTGCGAAGTAGTGATAGCCCGTCGCTACGATGGTGGCGGCAAAGCAGAGCATAAAACCGTAGAAGGTGAAGTGATGGAAACGGCGACGCATCAGAGTGAAGGCATCATCCGCTTCGTTACAACCTTTGCCGTGCCCACCGTCGAGATATTTCAACGTCAGCGCATTGTGTGAGGCTTCAGCAATTTCCGCGGAACGCGGCATACCCGGGGAGATCTCTCGCCAGAAGCGGATCACGCCTGCCATAAGCAAACCTATTGCCAGGATAAAAACAGAGCCAAACATCCATGCCAGCAGGTTATGCGGAAAAATTTGATAGAAATCCCCGGCCAGTGGAGGATGGAATAATGAACCCTTTAAACCCATGGCGAGGAGCAGAAACACGATAAGGCCGAAAACCAGCGACAGCGTCGTGGTTACGCCTGCCCGATGATAAAGCGCGCCAAAGGCCGCGGGTTGGGCGTAGTGCTGATAGGTTTCCAGCCGTACTTCCGCCATCGCTTTCGGTACATTGAGAGCAAATTCATGGGGCGGAGCATATTGGCAGGAGTGCAGACAAGCACCACAGTTATGGCACAAGTTTGCCAGATAGTTTATATCCGCTTTACCAAATTCCAGGCGCTGAGTCATCGCCGGAAAAACTGCGCAAAAACCTTCGCAATAGCGGCAGGCATTACAGACCTGCATCACACGTTCAACCTCTGCTTCCGGCTCGGTGAGAATTTGCGCTTCAATGATCAATTTCTCAAGCTGCTTCATGATGAGCCTCCTTTTGTGCAGCCAGGGCGGCCTCTTTTCCGGCAATACAGCCAAAAGTTGTGCCGATAGACATTCCTACACCAGCGGTATAGCCTTTACCCAGCACGTTGCCCGCCATCATCTCTCCGGCAACGAACAGGTTGCGGCTTGGCTGTCCGGCAAAGTGTACTGCGGCATGTTCGTCCACTTTCAGCCCCAGATAGGTGAAGGTGATCCCCGGGCGTAAGGCATAGCCATAGTAAGGTGGCGTATCTAATGGTCGTGCCCAGTGTGTTTTCGCCGGTGTCAGACCTTGTGTTGCGCAGTTATCCAGCGTGGTGTGATCGAATTGCCCAGGCAGGCAGGCGCTGTTGTACTGCATGATGGTGTGGGTAAAGCGTTCGACATCCAGTCCCAACTGGCGAGCAAGCTCTGTCAGCGTATTGGCCTGTGCGCCAGGAAAGACCGGAGGCATGAAGTGGCCGATCGCTTTACTGTCGATAATGGAGTAGCCAATTTGTCCGGGCTGATGGGCAACCAGCCGTCCCCAGATAGCGTAACGTTTTGGCCAGAAATCTTCGCCTTCATCATAAAAACGTTCAGCATCACGATTTACCACTATGCCCAGCGAGACACAGTCCACACGGGTGCAAATTCCGCCATCGTATAATGGTGCTCTGGCGTCAATCGCCACGCAGTGTGACTGGGAGGGATCGCCGACAATGTCCGCCCCGGCATCGATCATAAATTTAAGCAGTACGCCCTGGTTAAAGCGTGTGCCGCGAATAAGAAAGTTATCCGCAGGCCACTCGCCGCGGGCATTCTTGCCCCACGCCTCCCGCAGCCATTCGCGGTTAGATTCAAACCCCCCGGCGGCAAGCACGCAGGACTTAGCCACAATGCGCTCTTTGCCTGCCAGTGCCGCTACGAACTCGCCATTATGCAGTTCTAGCGCCTGGACCGGTGTGTTATAGCGAATTTGCACGCCCAGCTTTTCTGCGCTGCGATAATAGGCATTCACGAGAGCTTTTCCGCCGCCCATAAAGAAGGCGTTAGTGCGCGCCACATGCAAAGCACCGGAAAGAGGGGGTTGAAAATTAACGCCGTGCTGGCGCATCCAGTCGCGACATTGCGAAGAGGTACGTATCACCAACCGCGCCAGTGCTTCGTTGGTATTTCCTTCAGTTACACGCCAGAGATCCTGCCAGAACTCCTCTTCTGGATAGCTCTCTACCAGGACATCCTGTGGGGCATCATGCATACAGCGTAAATTACGCGTGTGTTGGGAATTCCCTCCGCGCCATTCTCGGGGGGCTGCTTCGAGCAGTAATACAGAAGCCCCTTGCTCCCGGGCGGTTAAGGCAGCACATAATGCGGCATTGCCGCCGCCAATCACCAGAACATCAACCATCGTATACTCCATTACCATTTAACTAATTGTTAAATTTGTAATTAAAATGTATACGTGTAAGTTGTGTGGGCGCTACGCTGTGATGCTAAATAGCCCTTTAGTTATTGTAAAGAATTGCGCCTGGCCAGCTTCCTGCTTCCACCAGTTGACACATCACTTTGGTCAGTATCACGCGGGCAGCGAGACCTGCGGGGGTAAGTTCATCATCAGAAAGGCTGACAAGAAAATTAGGGCGGCTAAGTATTGGATTATGGACGCCGATCACTCTTAGCGTCTCTTTATCGAGATGCGAAATCGCCGCGCCGGGTTGTAATGTGGCACCGATTCCACTGCGAACGGCGCTCATCAACAGCGTCAGACCATCAATTTCTGTAGTGATCTCAATGTTCAGAGCATGTTCCTGGCAGATAGCATCCAGTCTGCCGCGCAGGCCGTGACCCGGGCTTGGCATTATCAATGGAATATTAACCAGCTGGGCAGGGGCGATATTGTCATCCGTAATATCATCCAGTAAAGCATGGGTGCCAATCAAAAATAGCCGTTCTTCGAGAATCGGTCTGGCGCTCCAGCGCAGGATTTTTTCCTTTTGAAACACCACTGCTAAATCAATTTGGCGGGTATTAATCATCCGCTCCAGGTTACCGGAGAGGCTTTCCACCACATGCAGGCGGACATCTGCATAGTTTTCCCGCATTGCATTAATGAAAGGCACACCGAGCACGGATGCGGTACTGGGAGCCATTCCGACGCTGACGTGACCGGAAAGCCGGGCCTCTCGAGCCGCGAGGATCGCATCGTCTGCGTGACGTAATGCCAGTTGTGCCTGGGAGTAAAAAGCCAGTCCGGCGCTGGTGGGCGTCACGCCACGAGAGGTTCGTTGCAGCAGGCGAATAGCGAGTTCGTTTTCCAGCCGGGTCATTTGCTGGCTGAGAGCCGAAACACCAATATTGAGATCGAGCGCCGCGCTGCCCATACTGCCGGTTTCTACAATACGAACATAATAGCGTAGCTGGCGAAGCTCCATTTCGGCTCTCCGATGAGGTAGGGTGAATTTTACATTAAAGCTGCATTGACTCGAAAGGAAGAGGCCCCCGGCCAGGTTTAGCTTATAAAAAAAGCCAACCGCAGGGTTGGCTTTTCAGAAAACATCATATTATTTGGCGTCGTGCGCATGCTCATCTTCGCGGCAATCGCCTTCAGCGCAGTGACCGTACAGATAGAGGCTATGGTTGGTTAAGCGAATACCATGTTTAGCCGCAATCTCACGCTGACGCGCTTCGATGGAATCATCGCTAAATTCGACCACTTTGCCACAGTCGAGGCAAATCAGGTGATCGTGATGATGCTGTTGGGTTAATTCGAAGACGGATTTGCCACCTTCAAAATTATGGCGGGTTACGATACCGGCATCATCAAATTGGTTCAGCACGCGATACACGGTCGCCAGACCAATCTCTTCACCCATGTCTATCAGGCGTTTGTATAAGTCTTCCGCACTGACGTGATGGTTATCCGGTTCCTGAAGAACTTCCAGAATTTTTAAACGAGGAAGCGTTACTTTCAGGCCAGCCTTCTTTAATGCGGTATTATTGTCAGTCATGCGGAATCTGTCCTGTAGCTAAGCGGTTCACTTCATTAACAGAAGTGACAGAAATTGCACTTGAGATAATGCGTATCATTATAGAACTGCCATGTCTAAATGAAAACAGCAAGTCTCTGGCAAATATTGTTAATCAAAACGTGGTATCGCCGACAAACACTCTGTGCAATACCCGATTGGCATCCAGCCATTGTACAGGGTCAGGCGAGAAAGTTACAAATTTGTAGCAATTATTTTGATTGGTTTTATCTATTGATGCGGCGTAGATACGTTTCTACGCCGCATGAAATCAGGCGTTAATGATTTCGTCGAGATGCAGTTCTTCAGAAATCTGTTTAACCCATTTTTCTACGCGTTCAGCGGTCAGCTCAGGCTGGCGATCTTCATCAATAGCCAGACCGACAAAGTGGTCATCATCAGCCAGGCCTTTAGACGCTTCAAAGTGATAACCCGCCGTTGGCCAGTGACCGACGATGGTTGCGCCGCGTGGTTCGATGATGTCGCGGATGGTACCTAACGCATCACAGAAATATTCTGCGTAGTCTTCCTGGTCGCCGCAGCCAAACAGCGCAACCAGTTTACCGTTAAAATCAATGTCTTCGAGAGTAGGGAAGAAGTCGTCCCAGTCACACTGCGCTTCACCGTAATACCAGGTTGGGATACCGAGCAGAAGAATGTCATACCCTTCCAGGTCTTCTTTGCTGCTTTTTGCAATGTCATGTACATCGGCAATGTCTTTACCAAGCTGTTTTTGAATCATTTTTGCGATGTTTTCGGTGTTACCGGTGTCGCTGCCGAAAAAGATGCCAGTGATTGCCATGAGTAAAATAACCTCTTGAAACTTATTGAAATGGTGGTGGCGCAATGCCCACGGATAAGGGCAATCATAGCAGAACAGTCAGGCATGCGGAAACAGCAAACACGCGGGACTGCACTCTGTGCTACACGATTTATGATTTAGAGCAGAAATTCAGACTATGCCTGACCACGCAACGTGGTGAGTTGGTTCATCAGCATCTCTTCGATGAGTTCACTGCGACTCATGTTACGTGCGTCCGCCAGCTCGTTCAGAGCGTCAACGGCGTCGGCATTCAGTTTCAGTTCGACACGCTTAAGCCCGCGAACTTTGTCGCGTTTAAGCTGATTACGTTTATTAATACGTAACTGTTCATCACGCGAAAGCGGATTGGTTTTGGGTCGTCCCGGGCGACGCTCCTGCGCGAACAGATCTAATGTCGTACGGTCCGTTTGTTCTTTGGCCATGATCTTGGTGACTTCGGGGAAACAATCAGCCAGGCGTCTGCCCGGATGGATAGCGCGCCATCATACATCAGCAGGGGGGGCGCGCCAACGCCCACGCACGTAATCGCGCGCGGACGCTGAGTTTTTAATCAGTTGGCCTTGTCCGTCAGATAACGACGGATGGCGCGTAGGACCGCATCTGGTTTTTCTGCGTGTACCCAGTGACCTGCACCTGCAATAACATGCGCCCTTGCCTGAGGGAATTGCGCCAGTAATTGGTCACGGTACGCTTCGGTAACATACGGCGAGTTTCCACCAGGGATGAACAGCGCCGGATGATCCCATGCAGGTATGGTTTCCCAGCCCACAATATGAGGATACTGGTCCCACAATGCGGGGACATTGAAACGCCACTCGCCGTCAACAAAGGATTTCAGCAGAAACTGGATTACGCCTTCTTCTTTCAGGTACTGGCGCATCACGCTTGCCGCCTGCTGGCGTGATGCGGCTTGTGCATCCGTCACGGCATTAATCGCCGCAAAGATCTCATCGTGACGACGGACATGGTAGTCAACCGGTGCAATATCGATAGCCACCAGTTGATCGATACGTTCAGGTGCCAGCGCGGTTAGCGCCATCACCGCTTTGCCCCCCATTGAGTGACCAATAAAAGTCGCTTTTTCTATTTGTTGGGCGTCCAGTGTATCCAACAGGTCTTGCGCCATGGCCGGGTAATTCATCTCTGGCGAACGAGGGGAGAGCCCGTGATTTCGCATATCAACCTGAATGATGTCGTGATCGACTACCAGGTCACGTGCCAGTATGCCCAGGTTATCCAGGCTGCCAAACAGACCGTGAACCAGGACGATGGGGGAATTATTGTGCAGGTTTTGTGCAGATTGCGCTCGGATATTCAATTTCATGGCAAAGTTCTTTTTTTCACACTAGCGGGTTAGGGTATCATGTTGACCATTCTGCCACAGGGCTGCAACAACTACGGTTACTCCGAGTTTTTCTGGCCATCAGGCTTGACGCTATCCGCTGTTGGGATTTGCCTTTACACTAGGTGTAATAATCCCAACAACTTGTATTCAGCTAAGACACCGCACTGGATTAAGATGAAAACGATTGAAGTTGATGATGAACTCTATAGCTATATTGCCAGCCACACCAAGCATATCGGCGAGAGCGCATCCGACATTTTACGGCGTATGTTGAAGTTTTCTGCCGCATCACAGCCTGCCACTCCGGTGGTAAAAGAAGTCCGCGCCGTGCAACCTGTCGTGGAAGCCAAGCCGGTCGACCCCGTTAAAGATAAAGTGCGCGCCATGCGTGAACTGCTGCTTTCCGATGAATATGCGGAACAGAAAAAAGCAGTGAATCGCTTTATGCTGGTGCTGTCTACACTCTATTCACTGGATCAGCACGCGTTTGCTGAAGCAACGGAGTCGTTACACGGTCGCACACGCGTCTATTTTGCAGCGGATGAACAGACGCTGCTGAAAAATGGTAATCAAACCAAGCCGAAACATGTGCCTGGCACACCGTACTGGGTGATCACCAACACGAATACCGGCCGCAAATGCAGCATGGTTGAACACATCATGCAGTCAATGCAATTCCCTGCGGAATTGATTGAAAAGGTTTGCGGAACAATTTAATCCTTGCATTAGAGGGACCAGGCAATGGCAATCCACAAGCGTGCAGGTCAGCCTGCACAACAGAGTGATTTGATTAACGTCGCCCAACTGACGGCACAGTACTATGTACTGAAACCAACAGCCGGGAATGCTGAGCACGCCGTTAAGTTCGGGACATCCGGGCATCGTGGTAGTGCAGGTCGTCACAGTTTTAACGAGCCGCATATTTTGGCAATCGCCCAGGCCATTGCCGAAGAACGTGCGAAAAACGGGATTACCGGGCCTTGTTATGTGGGCAAAGACACCCATGCGCTGTCTGAACCGGCATTTATCTCTGTACTGGAAGTGTTGGCGGCAAACGGTGTTGATGTCATCGTGCAGGAAAATAACGGCTTTACGCCAACGCCTGCCGTGTCAAATGCAATCCTGGTCCACAACAAAAAAGGCGGCCCGCTGGCTGATGGCATTGTCATCACGCCGTCGCACAACCCGCCGGAAGATGGTGGCATTAAATACAACCCGCCAAACGGTGGTCCGGCAGATACTAACGTCACTAAAGTGGTGGAAGATCGTGCCAACGCGCTGCTGGCTGATGGACTTAACGGTGTTAAGCGAATTTCACTGGATGCGGCGCTGGCGTCGGGTCATGTGAAAGAGCAGGATCTCGTTCAGCCGTTTGTTGAAGGACTGGCTGACATTGTTGATATGGCCGCGATCCAGAAAGCGGGACTGACGCTGGGTGTCGATCCGCTGGGTGGCTCCGGTATCGAATACTGGAAGCGTATTGCCGAGCACTACAAACTGAATCTGACCATTGTTAACGATCAGGTTGATCAGACCTTCCGCTTTATGCATCTCGACAAAGACGGTGCTATCCGTATGGACTGCTCTTCCGAGTGTGCGATGGCGGGTCTGCTGGCGCTACGTGATAAGTTCGATCTGGCATTTGCTAACGATCCAGATTATGACCGTCACGGCATCGTCACTCCGGCCGGGTTGATGAACCCGAACCACTATCTGGCAGTCGCGATCAACTATCTGTTCCAGCATCGCCCGCAGTGGGGCGAAGACGTTGCCGTTGGCAAAACGCTGGTGTCTTCGGCGATGATTGACCGTGTGGTGAATGATTTAGGACGTAAACTGGTTGAAGTACCGGTTGGCTTTAAATGGTTTGTTGATGGCCTGTTCGACGGTAGCTTCGGCTTCGGCGGCGAGGAGAGCGCGGGGGCTTCTTTCCTGCGTTTCGACGGTACACCGTGGTCGACCGACAAAGACGGGATCATTATGTGTCTGCTGGCGGCCGAAATTACTGCCGTGACCGGTAAGAACCCGCAAGAGCATTACAACGAGCTGGCCGCGCGTTTTGGTGCGCCGAGCTATAACCGTTTGCAGGCAAGCGCGACCTCCGCGCAGAAAGCAGCGCTGTCTAAACTCTCTCCGGAGATGGTCAGTGCCAGCACGCTGGCGGGTGATCCGATCACCGCGCGTCTGACGGCGGCGCCAGGCAATGGTGCTTCTATCGGCGGTCTGAAAGTGATGACTGACAATGGCTGGTTTGCCGCACGTCCGTCAGGTACTGAAGACGCCTATAAAATCTACTGCGAGAGCTTCCTGGGTGAAGAACACCGCAAGCAGATTGAAAAAGAAGCGGTTGAGATTGTCAGCGAAGTGCTGAAAAACGCGTAACCAGAAAAGGAGCCGAAAGGCTCCTTTTTTACATCTGGTACCCGGTGAAATATCACGGCATAAACCGATAGCCAATCCCGGTTTCGGTTATAAAGTGACGAGGGCGCGCCGGGTCTACTTCCAGTTTCTGGCGCAAGTGCCCCATATAAATTCGCAGGTAGTGGCTGTGCTCGACGGCGTTGGGACCCCAAACCTGATTCAACAGCTGACGCTGGGTCAGCACCTTCCCGCTGTTATTGAGAAGTATCGCCAGCAGGCGAAATTCAATTGGCGTCAGGTGAATTTCCTCTTCGCCACGATGTACCAGACGCGCGGCAATATCCACTTTCACATCGGAAAAATGCACGACTGGCTCGGGTGCGGGTCCAATAGCGTGGCGGCGTAATGCCACACGCAAACGCGCCTGCAGTTCGCCAATGCCAAACGGCTTGCTGAGATAATCATCAGCACCGGCATCCAGTGCGGCGATTTTGTCGCTCTCTTCACTGCGAGCTGAAAGCACTATAACGGGAATAGCGCTCCATTGTCGCAGGTCGCGAATAAAATCAGTGCCGTCACCGTCTGGCAGGCCGAGATCGAGAATGATGAGATCGGGTTTACGCGTCGCGGCCTCCAGCAGGCCACGTTGCAACGTTTCTGCTTCATACACGCGCAGACCATCGGCTTCCAGCGCGGTGCGCAGAAAGCGACGAATGGCCTGTTCATCTTCAACAATCAATACGTTTGTCACATATCCTCATGAAAATCTTCAAGTTCAGGGGGTAATTCTTGTGGCAGTGTAACACGGAAGCAAGCGCCACCCTGCGGTCGATTATGGGCGGTAATGGTCCCGCCATGCACGTCGACAATAGCCTGGCAAATTGCCAGCCCCAGCCCAACGCCCGGTACTGATGACTCTTTGTTCCCCCGGGAAAACTTGTCGAAAATACGTTGTTCCTGGCCTGACGGAATGCCAGGCCCGTTATCCCACACGTCCAGTTGCAGGTGTTCGCCCTCAACATGTGCTTCAATTCCTATTTGTGCCTGCGGGCCTGCGTATTTGACGGCGTTTTCCAGCAGATTAATCAGCACTCGTTCAAAGAGTGGCCCATCAACGTGTATCAGCGTCAATGGCTCAGGAAGTGACAGATTAATTGGTGCAGCCAGGCCAGGCTCCAGCATCTGTAAGGCGCTGCCCACCACTTCCTCCAGCGTTAACCACTCTTTCTTAAGATTAAAGCCGCCAGACTGAATTCGCGCCATATCCAGCAGATTATTTACCAGCCGGGTCGTGTTAAGGACATGCTGGCGAATTTCGCTGGCCTGACGGGCGTGCTTCGAGCCTTCCGTTGCCAGATCCAATGTTAAAATCTCCGCCTGACCGAACAGCACCGTTAACGGCGTGCGTAAATCATGAGAAAGGGCGGCGAGCAGGGCGTTGCGGATGCTCTCGCGTTCGCTGGCAAATCGCGCCAGCTCTTCGCTGGCAGTCAGCGCCAGTCGCTCCAGGGCGCTGGCAACCAACAAGGTAAAGGTTTCCAGCAGTCGTTGTTGTTCCGGGATCATCAACTGTCGAAGATTCCCCGGTTCTACTATCAACAGTCCATACGTTTTGTCGGCGCTTTTTAACGGTAAGATCTGATACGGTACGCCCGGTAAGGTATCGGTGCCGGCCCCGGCCGGTTGTCCCTTATCAAAGCTCCAGCGGGCAATGGCATCATCCCAGGGCGTCGTGCCTTGTTGATGCGTCAGCGGAGCCAGTTTACCGTTCTCATCGGGCAATAAAACCTGACTGCGGGCCTGAAAGGTTGAGGTAATAAACTGCTCACTGGTGGCAGCGATATCTTGTTGACTCCGCCCCACGGCCAGGGCTTTGGACATCTCGTACAGATGCCGCGTGCGCTGTTCCCGGTAGCGAGCGACTCGTGCCTGATAGCGCACTCCTGCGGTCAGATTCCCGATGACCAGACCGACCGTCAACATAACGGCGAATGTGAGCAGATACTGGACGTCCGAAACGGCCAGCGTACCGCGCGGGGCAATAAAGAACAGATCGAAGCTGGCGACGTTAATAAAGGTCGCCACCACAGACGGCCAGCGTCCGTAGAACAGGGCGATCACTACCACGCCTAACAGGTAGAGCATTACCAGATTGGCGGCATCAAAGGCAACCAGCCACTGCATGGCTATCAGCGTTGTGAAGGCGCACAGTGCAGCTGCAACCAGACAGCCCTGAATCTGTACCCGCCACTTATCTTTAAAGGTACGCGTGTCAGCAGCCTGAACCGCCGGACGTGGAGGGGGATCGTCCAACGCGACAATCATCAGATCGAGATCCGGTGCGCGATGGGCCAGTTTGTCGGCAAAGGAATCACTGCGCCACCTGCGTCGCGTTGTCGGACGCCCCAGCACGATTTTTCCCAGATTGTGCTCCCGGGCGTAGCGGACGACCGCTTTATCTTCTGCGGGATCGGAGAGGGTGGCTGTTTCTGCTCCTAATTCCTGTGCCAGTCGCAAGGCGCCAAGAATTGCGCGACGTTGCTTTTCGGGTAACTGATGCAATGCGGGTGTTTCGACATACACGGCATGCCAGACACTACCGAGACGTGCAGCCAGACGTGCGGCGGCACGCACCAGCTTTTCGCTGCCGGTGTTGTGTCCGATACACAGCAGGATGGCATCGCGGGTGTGCCAGACTTTTTCCTCTCCAGGGTGACCTCGCCAGGCGCGCATTTGATCGTCTACCCGATCAGCTGTACGTCGCAGGGCCAGTTCGCGCAGCGCGATCAAATTGCCTTTGCGGAAGAAGTGTTCGATAGCCCGTTCTGCCTGACCGGCAATATAGACTTTGCCTTCGTTCAGACGTTGGCGCAGATCGTCAGGGGGGAGATCGACCAGTACCACATCATCAGCCGCATCGAAAAACGGATCGGGGACGGTTTCGCGGACCTGAATACCGGTAACGCCGCTGACGATATCGTTCAGGCTTTCCAGATGCTGAACGTTAACAGTGGTAAAGACATCAATGCCAGCTTCCAGCAGTTCTTCGATGTCCTGCCAACGGCGAGGGTGACGCGAGCCTGGCGCATTACTGTGCGCCAGTTCATCCATTAAAATCAGGGCCGGGCGACGGGCAAGGGCGGCATCGAGATCAAACTCGCTGATGTGCCGCCCACGGTGTGACTGGCGTTTCAGCGGCAGCACGGCGAGTCCGTCCAGCAGTGCGGCGGTCTCTTTACGCCCGTGAGTTTCCACCACGCCGATCAACACATCCAGCCCTTGCGTCCGTAACCGCTGGGCCTCAGCCAGCATAGCCCAGGTTTTCCCGACTCCAGCGCAGGCACCGAAGAAGATTTTCAGTTTTCCCCGGTGCGGGGCGGCGGTCTGTTCCAGTAAGCGATCCGGATTGGGGCGCAAGGGTTCTTCTGTCATGACCTTTTTCTCAGCGTTTATCCAGCGCTAAATTAAGTTCCACCAGGTTCACTACCGGCTGGCCGATAAACCCGACCAGCGGCTTATGCGTGTATTGTGCAACTAACTGCGTTACCTCTTCAACGCTGAGGTTACGGGCTTGCGCCACGCGGGGGATCTGCCAGGCTACCGCGTTCGGTGTCAGATTATTGTCCAGTCCACTGGCAGACGCCGTGACCAGTTCCACCGGAACAACTGGGTTAGCCTGCGGATTTGCAGCACGCAGCGCGGCAATCCTGCTTTGCAATTGTTTATCCAGCTCCGGGTTGCTGGCCGCCAGGTTACTGCCGCCTGAACCCATTGGATTATAGGGCATTTCCGCCGTCGCTGAAGGGCGTCCCTGAAAATAACCGGCGGCGGTAAAGTTCTGGCCGATGAGTTCAGAGCCGCGAACGACCTGACCCTCACGGAGCAGTGACCCGTTAGCCTGATGGGGAAACCACCATTGCCCCAGTGCGGTTGTCAGCAATGGATATGCTCCGCCGGTGATAAGTATCAGGAAAATCAATGTTGATAGTGCAGGACGTAATCCACTCATCTGAAACCTCACACCAGACCCAGCAGGGTCAGCAATAAATCAATCACTTTGATACCAATAAATGGCACAACCAGACCGCCCAGACCGTAGATCCACAAGTTACGGCGCAGCATGGCGGAAGCCGATAACGGTTTATAGCTCACGCCCTTCAGCGCCAGTGGGATCAGAAAGACAATAACCAGCGCATTGAAGATGACCGCGCTCAGGATTGCCGAATCCGGCGAATGCAGGCGCATCACGTTAAGTGCGTTGAGCTGCGGGTAGGTTGCGGCAAACGCAGCCGGGATAATGGCGAAATATTTCGCAACGTCGTTGGCAATACTGAAGGTGGTCAGCGAGCCACGTGTCATCAGCATCTGTTTGCCAATATGCACCACTTCAATCAGTTTAGTGGGGTTAGAATCCAGATCGACCATGTTGCCCGCTTCCTTCGCGGCCTGGGTCCCGGAGTTCATGGCAACCGCCACATCTGCCTGAGCCAGTGCGGGGGCGTCGTTGGTTCCGTCGCCGGTCATCGCCACCAGACGACCTTCCGCCTGGTACTGACGAATAAGTGCCAGCTTGGCTTCCGGTGTGGCTTCCGCTAAAAAGTCATCCACCCCGGCTTCTGCCGCAATCGCGGCGGCGGTTAGCCGGTTGTCGCCTGTGATCATCACCGTTTTGATACCCATTTTGCGCAACTGGGCAAAACGTTCTTTGATCCCGCCTTTAACGATATCTTTCAGCGCAATCACACCCAGTACGTGCGAACCTTCGGCAACGACCAGCGGCGTCGCACCAAGGCGAGCGACGTTTTCGACCTTCTGCTCAACATCGGCAGGGAAGTGCCCTCCGTTGGCTTCGACGTGACGACGAATGGCGTCTACTGAACCTTTGCGGATCATGCGGTTGTCGATATTGATACCGCTCATCCGGCTTTGTGCGGTAAACGGTACAAATGTGGCGTGCAGCGATTGCACGTCGCGTATGCGCAGATTAAAGCGCTGTTTTGCCAGCACCACGATGCTACGACCTTCTGGCGTTTCATCCGCCAGTGACGAAAGCTGTGCGGCGTCGGCCAACGTTTTTTCATCAACGCCCTGGGCGGGAAGAAAATCTGAAGCCTGACGGTTGCCCAGCGTAATGGTGCCGGTTTTATCCAGCAGCAGTACGTCCACGTCACCTGCTGCTTCTACCGCTCGCCCGCTGGTGGCGATGACATTCGCACCCAGCATGCGGCTCATTCCGGCGACGCCAATCGCGGAGAGCAGGCCACCGATAGTGGTGGGGATCAGGCAGACCAGCAATGCAACCAGAACTGTGACGCTGACCGCGCTGCCGCCCCAGGCGGAAAACGGCCACAGCGTAGCGGTTGCCAGCAAAAAGACGATGGTCAGGGCGATCAGCAGGATCGTCAGCGCGATTTCATTTGGCGTTTTCCGCCGTTGGGCGCCTTCGACCATTGCGATCATTCGGTCGAGGAATGTTTCGCCGGGGTTCACGCTGCATTCGATCACCAGCCAGTCGGAGAGGATGCGAGTTCCTCCGGTAACTGATGCGAAGTCACCGCCGGATTCGCGGATAACCGGCGCAGATTCACCGGTAATGGCGCTTTCATCCACTGATGCGCCGCCTTCGATGACTTCGCCGTCGCAGGGGATAATATCGCCTGCTTCAACCAGCACCACATCCCCTTTACGCAGTTCGCTGGCAGGAACATGATCCATTGACGAGCCGTATTTGGGTTCGCGTAATTTACGTGCGAAAGCTGTTTTTTTCACCCCTTTCAGGCTGTTGGCTTGTGCTTTGCTACGTCCTTCCGCCAGCGCCTCGGCAAAGTTGGCGAACAGAACGGTCACCCATAACCAGAGACTTATCGCCCCGGTAAACATTGGGTTCCCGATCATGTGCCCGGTTGCCATCGCTACGGTTATCAGCGTGGTCAGCAGGCTGCCGATCCAGACGATAAACATGACTGGATTGCGCCACTGGGTATGTGGGCTTAATTTTTTGATGGCGTCCATAAGCGCTTGCGCGACCAGAGAGGGTTCGAACAGCGCCAGTTGCTTGCGACTCATAATAATGTGCTCCGCATCGCTCAACGTAAAGAGAGGTATTCTGCGACCGGACCAAGCGCCAGAGCAGGAATAAAGGTAAGAGCGCCAACCAGTAACACCGTACCGATTAACAACCCGACAAACAGCGCACCGTGTGTGGGCAGAGTGCCAGGGCTTGCGGGTTGGCTCTTTTTACCGACCAACGACCCGGCAATTGCCATCACCGGAATAATGACGCCGAAGCGCCCGAAGAACATGCAGAAGGCCAGCAGGCAGTTCCAGAATGGGCTGTTGGCGCTTAACCCGGCAAAGGCGCTACCGTTGTTGTTCGCTGCAGACGATACGGCGTACAGCACCTCACTGAAACCGTGTGGCCCAGGGTTGAGCATCGCGCTGCGCCCGGCGTCGCTCATCATGGCAATCGCTGTACCAAGCAGCACCAGTGCAGGGGTAACCAGAATCGCCAGCGCTGTCATTTTCATTTCGCGCACGTCGATTTTCTTACCCAGATATTCCGGGGTACGGCCAATCATCAGTCCGGCGATAAATACGGCCAGCAGAACAAACAGCAGCATGCCGTATAAACCTGAACCCACGCCGCCAAACACCACTTCGCCAATCTGCATCAACCACATTGGCACCATCCCGCCCAGCGCGGTGAAAGAGTCATGCATAGCGATGACCGCCCCGCAGGATGCTGCCGTCGTGACGACCGCAAACAGACTGCTGACCAGCACGCCAAAGCGGCTCTCTTTACCTTCCATGTTGATATTGCTGTCTGCGCCAAACGCCATCAGATGTGAATTACCCTGAATCTCAGCCCACATCACGACCGCCACGCAGATGACAAAAATCAGCGACATTGCCCACAGCAGAGTACGTCCCTGACGGCGATCGCCCACGACGTCGCCAAAAGCAAAGCACAGGGCGGCGGGAATTAAAAAGATCGCCAGCATCTGCACCATGTTGGTCAGTGCGGTTGGATTTTCAAACGGATGTGATGAGTTAGCGTTAAAGAAGCCGCCACCGTTAGTGCCGAGCATCTTAATGGCTTCTTGCGAGGCGACCGGACCCATCGGCAGCAGTTGTTTAGCGCCTTCAAGCGTGGTGAACGCCTGGTAAGGCAACAGGTTTTGCAGCGTGCCTTGCTGTATAAAAAACAGGGCGATGAGCAGAGCAATGGGCAGCAAGATCCATAACGTAATGCGCACCAGATCCACCCAGGCGTTACCCAGCGTGTTCATACTTTGGCGTGTGAAGGCGCGGATCAGGGCGAAAATCACCGCGATGCCGGTTGCCGCTGACAGGAAATTCTGTACGGTTAGCCCGGCCATTTGGCTGAAGTAGCTTAAGGTGGTTTCGCCGCTGTATGACTGCCAGTTGGTATTGGTGACAAAACTCACGGCGGTATTCAGCGCGAGATGCCATGAGAGTCCCGGCAATTGCTGAGGGTTCAGTGGCAGCAAACCTTGCGCCATCAGCATCGAAAACAGCACCAGCAGACCCAACATATTGAGTGCAAGAATTGCCAGCAGATACTGCTTCCAGTTCATTTCGTGTTGCGAAATGCCCAGCCCACGCCAGAGTACACGTTCAATGCCGGTCACGCCCGGCAATGATGCGTCATTGATAAGCCTTGCCAGCCCTGCGCCCAATGGCCTGGCTACAACCAAAAGAACCAGTAAGAAACTGGCGATGAGTAAAAATCCTTGTGCCGCCATCAGAACGCCTCCGCATTGATCAGGGCATACACCAGATAACCTAATAATAAAAACACCAGCACAACGCCGGTTATCACGCCTGCACTCACGGTGCACCTCCAGTGGCATAAATGTGATAACCAGAGCGTAGTTTTTTGGTTGCAAAGATTTCGCAAAAATCGGCGGGCGGGATGTAAAAAAAGTATAAAAATGGCAAAGGCCATTATTTAACTAATGATTAGTATTAATTTAACTTTTATGTAACTAAATTACGAATTTAAGTTAAACGAAGCATCAATAGATAAAAATAAGTGGTCGGATGAGTAGTAAAATTACACACAAGGCGGTATTATTTTCATCAGTTAACCAAGTTTATTTTTCCGGTGCGATTCACCGAACAGATATAGGGGAGAAAAGTATGGATCTTTACAAAGAATATCCAGCACATGTTGTCTTATTACGCCGTACTTTCGCCGTTGTGGCGGGCGTGCTGGCGCTACCGGTCATGCTGTTCTGGAAAGACCGCGCCCGTTTTTACAGCTACCTGCACCGCGTCTGGTCGAAAACCAGCGATAAGCCGGTGTGGATGGATCAGGCTGAAAAAGCGACCTGCGATTTCTATTAATTTATCGAAATTGCTCAAGAAAACCGCTAACAGTAATGTAGCGGTTTTTTTTATGCTCCGACGTCTACACTTATTCAGATAACGGATAAGGAGTTGTGATGAACGAGAAAATCCCGGTGGGTATCAGTGCCTGCTTGCTAGGTGCTAACGTTCGCTTTGATGGCGGACATAAACGGCTGGCTTTTGCCGTGGAAGACCTGTCTCCGTGGGTGTGCTTTGAGCCAGTGTGTCCGGAAATGGCCATTGGATTGCCAGTGCCTCGTCCTGCGTTACGTCTGGTAAAAAACGATGATGGTGCTATTTCTCTGCGTTTTAGCGATAAGCGGGAAGGGAACCTCACTGATGCCATGACGGTTTTCAGTAACCAACAGATCGGGCAGTTTGAACATCTGTGCGGCTACATCGTCTGCGCAAAATCCCCCACCTGCGGAATGGAACGTGTCCGCGTGTACGATGCTGACGGTAAAAATAACCGCAAAGCGGGACGCGGTATCTACACATCATTATTGATGGACGCATATCCGTGGTTGCCAGTAGAAGAGGATGGGCGGTTGCATGACCCGCAAATCCGCGAAAACTTTGTTGAACGAATGTATGCGCTGAATGAACTAAATGGTATTCGTGAGCAAGGGCTGACACGCGGAGCACTGATTGACTATCACAGTCGCTATAAGCTGCTGCTGTTGACGCATTCTCAGCCAGCATATCGGGAGCTCGGGCGTTTTGTGGCAGCGGTTCACGAATGGGAAAGTCTGGATGCCTTTTTTATCGCTTATCGCCAGCAGTTGATGGCTTTGATGTCGCATCAGGCTACCCGGCGTAACCATACTAATGTTTTGATGCACGTTCAGGGGTATTTTCGTAAGCAGCTCAATGCTCGTCAGCGTCAGGAACTCGCAACGCTGATTGATGATTATCGGCGCGCAACGCAGCCACTGCTTGCTCCCGTGACGCTGCTCAAACACTATATGGCAGAATACCCGGATACCTGGCTTTCCGGACAGCGCTACTTTGATCCCTGGCCCGCAACGTTACGTTTGCGCTATGGAAGCTAATTGTCTTATTGATTTGGGAGCTTTATGACCACCCATTTGGTCTGGTTTCGTTGTGATTTACGTCTGCACGATAATCTCGCCCTCGCCGCCGCGTGCCGTGATCCTTCTGCTCAGGTACTGGCGTTATATATTGCCACTCCCGAACAGTGGACGTTACATAACATGGCTCCACGCCAGGCGGCGTTTATTAGCGCTCAATTAAATATGCTACAAACGGCACTGGCAGAAAAAGGCATTCCCCTTCTGTTTCATGAAGTTACCGATTTTTCCGCCAGCGTGGATACAGTAAAAAACGTCTGTGCGCAGCATGATGTCAGCCGGCTTTTTTATAACTATCAGTATGAAATAAACGAACGACAGCGTGATGTAAGTGTGGAAAAGTCATTGCCACACGTGATCTGTGAGGGTTTTGACGACAGCGTGATCCTGCCTCCGGGGGCGGTGATGACCGGCAATCATGAAATGTATAAAGTCTTTACGCCATTTAAAAATGCCTGGCTGAAACGTCTAAAAGACGGTGTTCCTGAGAGTGTTGCCGCGCCAAAGAGACGAGACAGCAGCACTATTTCCGCACCGTTAACCGCAATTACGCTGAGTTATCCGCAGCAGGATTTTGATGTGCGACATTTCCAACCGGAAGAAAAATTGGCTATCGCGCAATTACGTCAGTTTTGCCAGCAGGCTGTCGCGGAATATGAACAACAGCGTGACTTTCCGGCAATTGATGGCACCAGCCGGTTATCCGCAAGTCTTGCAACCGGTGGATTATCGCCGCGTCAATGCCTGAACCGGTTGTTAGCAGAACAGCCGCAGGCACTTGAGGGCGGGAGCGGAAGCGTCTGGTTGAATGAGCTTATCTGGCGCGAGTTTTACCGCCATTTAATGACATACCACCCGGCACTGTGTCGTCATCGTCCCTTTATTCGCTGGACCGATCGTGTTCAGTGGCAGGATAACTCTGCACATTTTCAGGCGTGGCAGACGGGGCAAACGGGATATCCCATTGTGGATGCCGCCATGCGCCAGCTTAACACCACAGGATGGATGCATAACCGTTTACGCATGATTACCGCCAGCTTTCTGGTGAAAGATCTGCTGATTGACTGGCGTAAAGGAGAGCAGTATTTCATGTCGCAACTGATCGACGGCGATCTGGCAGCCAATAACGGTGGCTGGCAGTGGGCGGCGTCAACCGGAACTGATGCCGCGCCGTATTTTCGTATTTTTAATCCAACGACTCAGGGGGAAAAATTCGATCGTGACGGTGAGTTTATCCGCCAGTGGGTGCCGGAATTACGCGAGGTGCCAGGAAAAGCAATCCACGAGCCGTGGAACTGGGCGGAAAAAGCGCAGGTGACTCTCCATTACCCTCGCCCCATTGTCGACCATAAGCAGGCGAGATTAGCCACGCTCGCGGCCTATGAGGCGGCGCGAAAAGGGTGAGTGCGTGGTGGATTTCTGCGTAATGCATTCCAGCAGAATGCACATGTTGCTAGCGGGCGCATTTAGCGCTGAATCGTGTGCGTAAGACCGTTACTGCCTGAATGCACCAGTTACGCCTGGGCAGTAAAGTCCCGTCATCTTCTTTCAGGTGACGGAACACGATGACAACGGCAACGACTTCCACTCCGCATGATGCGGTATTCAAAACGTTTTTACACCATCCCGAAACTGCGCGGGATTTCCTCGAGATTCACCTTCCGGCTTGTCTGCAAAAGCTTTGCGATTTTAATACGTTGAAGCTGGAGTCAGAGAGCTTTATTGAAGCGGATTTACGTTCTTGCTACTCCGATGTGCTCTGGTCGCTGCACACACGCGACGGTGACGGGTATGTCTATGTTGTTATAGAGCATCAGAGTTCAGCCGATCCGCATATGGCTTTTCGTTTGCTGCGTTATGCGATGACGGCCATGCAGCGCCATCTGGACGCCGGACACAAGGAACTGCCGCTGGTAATACCGATGTTGTTTTATCACGGTAACCGCAGCCCGTACCCGTATTCACTGTGTTGGCTGGATGCGTTTGCAGATCCTGTGGCGGCAAGGCAACTCTATGCCAGTGCATTTCCACTGGTGGATATAACGGTAGTACCCGATGATGAAATCCTGACGCACAGGCGAATGGCGTTGCTGGAACTCATGCAAAAATATATCCGTCAGCGGGATTTGATGGGACTGGTAGAACAACTGGCTACGCTGTTACTTACAGGATGCGCTAATGACACGCAACTACAGGCGATGTTTAATTACATTCTGCAATCCGGCGATGCATCTCGCTTCAATGAATTTATGCAAGAGATGGCGCAACGGATCCCCCAACACAAGGAGAGGCTGATGACTATTGCGGAGCGATTACGGTTAGAGGGATTACAGGAAGGGGTACAGCAAGGTAAACGCGAGGCTGCATTACGTATAGCGCAAACAATGCTGGCGCATGGAATAGCTCGTGAAATGGTGTTACTGGTTACAGGTCTGTCGGAAGAGGATTTGGCAGTTAATAATTCGTAATCTCTTGATAAAAAACAGGCCCGAGTCGTAGTACATCATCGGGCCTGTAAACTCAGGACTCTACCGCCAGTGGACGGTTTCTAAACTTAAGTGACTGATACAACCAAATTAGCAGTACCAGCGCGACACAGGCCAGGGCTCCCCAGGTAATCTCGCTAAAGACATCAATATAGGCATTGATGGAATAGTTGATGGCCCCGGAGGCATCAAATGTGCCCTGGGATGTCTGGTCGGCAATCACTCCCGCCAGGTAGTTGGCAATGGCACCCGAAAGCAGCATATAAATACCGGTTAATACGCCGGTAACGCCCGGGATCTCAATGCGCGTAATTTGCGACATCGCGACCGGATCGATAAACAATTCGGCAAATCCCATCACCGCCAGCCCAAGGATCATCAGTGGCATAGAAGAATGCCCGTAAGCTGCTGACCAGCGGGCGCTTAAGGTCAGAATACAAAAACCTGCGCTCATTAATCCCAGACCGAGGGCAAATTTACCCCAGATACGCACAGTGCGGTTGCCACCCACGCTTTCTTTAACCACCCATGCCAGCACGATGCCGCACAGCATCACGGCGAAGGCGTTGACCGACTGGAACATCGCGGTAGGAACGGAATATCCCAGAATGTCGCGATTAACAAAGCGGTCGATATAGAGGCTAATAGAACTGCCGCCCTGTTGAGCAAAGGCCCAGAACAACAGGCTGAAGAAGGTCAGAGTAACGATAAGCCCCAGTTCTTTACGCTGCTTCTGTGTTTGTGCCTGACGGTAGATTTTTGCCAGAACAGCCAGACCAATGACGGTGGCAACGATCAGTGCATACACGGACCACTCTTTCCAGAACAGGACGGTAATCAGCAGCGGAGCTGCCACCAGTAATACCAACAACCAGGCCCAGTTTGGCAGAATAAACGTTCTGGCGCACAGGACAGCTTTGTTGACACCAGTGGTGTGGGCGAAATGGCGGTTTCCGCATAAGAAAATCACCAGTCCTGCCAGCATGCCGATTGCGGCCAGCGCGAAGCCCATGGCCCAGCTGTACTCTTCCTGCACATAGCCACAGGCGATAGGGGCGATAATCGAACCGATGTTACCTGCGGCATAAAGCAGAGAGAAACCGCCGTCGCGACGCGGATCTTCCGGTTGATACAGTTCGCCCAGCAGGCAACTGATGTTGGATTTAAACAGACCGTAACCGCAGACGATAATTGCCAGAGACAAATAGAGAAACGCCGGCGCCATTTCACTGGCACCCAGCACCAGATGCCCCACTGCCATTAAAAATGCGCCAATCATGACTGCCATACGGTTGCCGAGCACTTTATCCGCCAGGTATCCCCCCAGAATTGGGGTGACATACACTAGCGAGCAGTAGGCACTGAAGAGTTCATATGCATGATTATCGTTGTACTTAAGCTGGTTAGTGAGATACAGGATCAGCAGTGCACGCATGCCGTAAAAACTGAAGTATTCCCAAATTTGCAGTGCGACGACGTAATAGATAGCGCGCGGCTGAGATGCTTGTTTATTCATTCTATTCTCGAAGTGAATGCCTCACGACAGGATGAACGTACTGTGTGAGCGTGTTTCCTTGAAATGGTAACTTTGATACAGATCTGATTATTTTTGCAATATGCTGTCTGATTGCATAAATATACATGAATAAAATCTCCTGGTGGTAAGCAATTTACCTTCAAAGTCCATGTGATTGTTTCTTGATGTGTCAGTGAAATGGCTATCGACGAACGGAGGCGGGGACGCTATTTTAGCTTAAGCTGTGTTGCTGATTGGGCATGCAGAATTTTTGACAACGAGGGCGATGATGAAAAACACCGAACTGGAACAACTGATCAACGACAAACTGAACAGCGCGGCCATTAGCGACTACGCGCCGAATGGTTTGCAGGTTGAGGGCAAAGAGACGGTGCATAAAATCGTGACCGGCGTGACCGCAAGCCAGGCATTATTGGACGAGGCAGTGCGTCTGCGGGCTGATGCGGTCATCGTTCATCACGGTTACTTCTGGAAAGGCGAATCCCCGGTTATTCGCGGTATGAAGCGCCATCGTCTGAAAACACTGCTGGAAAATGATATTAACCTGTATGGCTGGCACCTGCCGCTGGATGCGCACCCGGAACTGGGGAATAACGCGCAGTTAGCTGCGCTGCTAGGCATTACCGTGATGGGGGAAATTGAGCCTCTGGTGCCGTGGGGCGAACTCGCTATGCCGGTTCCGGGGTTAGAGCTGGCATCCTGGATAGAGGCGCGCCTGGGACGTAAACCGTTATGGTGTGGTGATACAGGGCCGGAAAAAGTTCAGCGCGTCGCCTGGTGTACCGGTGGCGGCCAAAGTTTCATTGATAGCGCGGCCCGTTTTGGCGTCGATGCTTTTATTACCGGTGAAGTCTCCGAACAAACCATTCACTCAGCCCGTGAGCAGGGGCTGCATTTTTATGCAGCTGGACATCATGCCACCGAACGTGGCGGTATTCGCGCGTTAAGTGAATGGCTGAATGAAAATACTGATTTGGATGTTTCTTTCATTGATATACCCAATCCGGCGTAATTAAAGAGGGGCGAAAGTGCAGCGAGCGCGTTGTTATCTGTTAGGTGAAACTGCGGTGGTTCTGGAACTGGAACCACCGATTACGCTGGCGAGTCAGAAACGTATTTGGGGCCTGGCCCAGCGTCTGGTAGATGCTCCGAATGTGCTGGAAGTCATTCCTGGAATGAACAACATCACGGTGACTCTGCGCAACCCACAAACGCTGGCGCTGGATGCAATTGAACGCCTGCAGCGCTGGTGGGAAGAGAGTGAAGCGCTGGAATCGGATTCGCGCTTTATTGAAATACCTGTTACCTATGGCGGTACGTGCGGACCGGATCTGGCAGAAGTTGCGCAGCATAGTGGATTAAGCCAGAAGCAGGTTGTCGAACTGCATGCGTCAGTTGACTATGTAGTCTGGTTTATCGGCTTTCAGCCGGGATTCCCCTATCTCGGGAGCTTACCGGAGCAACTGCATACACCAAGACGTGCTGAACCGCGCCTGCTTGTTCCGGCAGGTTCAGTTGGCATCGGTGGCTCACAAACCGGTATCTACCCACTATCAACACCAGGAGGATGGCAACTGATAGGGCATACCTCGGTTAAGTTGTTCGATCCGCAGCGGGATGAGCCGATCCTGTTACGGCCAGGGGATACCGTGCGATTTGTCCCGCAGAAGGAGGGGGTATGTTAAAAATCATTCGTGCGGGCATGTATACCTCCGTGCAGGACGGTGGCCGCTACGGTTTTCGGCAATCAGGAATTAGCCACTGTGGGGCGCTGGACAAACCGGCGCTGAACGTAGCCAACCTGCTGGTGGGTAATGACGCAAATGCCGCAGCACTTGAAGTGACGCTCGGTCAGTTGGTGGTGGAATTTGAGGCGGATGGCTGGTTTGCATTAACCGGCGCGGGGTGTGAAGCGCATTTAGACCGTACCCCTGTGTGGAGCGGATGGCGACTGCCGGTTAAAGCCGGGCAACGCCTGATGCTAAAACGCCCGCATCGCGGGATGCGCAGTTATCTGGCGGTGGCGGGTGGCATTGATGTTCCCGAGGTGATGGGCTCATGCAGTACCGATCTGAAAGTAGGTATCGGTGGGCTGGAAGGGCGTCTGTTACGCGATGGCGATCGGCTGGCGATTGGTGTTTCAACGCGACAGTTCAGCGGGCCGCAGGGGGTCAAACAGCTTTTGTGGGGCAACCGTATTCGCGCGTTACCCGGACCTGAATATCACGAATTTGATGACGCATCACAGGCATCATTCTGGCGATCTCCGTGGCAGCTCAGCCCACAGAGTAACCGGATGGGGTATCGATTGCAGGGTCAGCCACTTACACGTACCACCGATCGTGAGCTGTTGTCGCACGGTCTGCTCCCCGGCGTGGTTCAGGTACCGCACAATGGTCAGCCGATTGTGTTGATGAACGATGCTCAGACGACGGGTGGCTATCCACGAATTGCCTGTATCATCGAGGCGGATATGTACCATCTGGCGCAAATCCCTCTCGGCCAGCCGATTCATTTTGTTCAGTGTTCGCTGGAGGAGGCGCTGAAGGCGCGTGCCGATCAGCAACGTTATCTGGAACAGTTAACATGGCGACTTAACGATGAAAATTGATCTGAATGCAGACCTCGGCGAAGGCTGCGCAAATGACGCCGCGCTGTTGCAACTGGTGTCATCAGCCAACATTGCCTGTGGATTTCATGCCGGGGACGCGCAAACCATGCTTTTAAGCGTGCGTGAAGCGCTAAAAAATGGGGTGGCGGTGGGGGCTCATCCAGGTTTCCTGGATCGGGAAAACTTTGGCCGTAGTGCCATGACTTTGCCCACTGAAACGGTATATGCGCAGACGCTGTATCAAATCGGCGCGCTGGCTGCCATCACTCGGGCTGAAGGCGGCGTCATGCGCCACGTCAAACCACACGGGATGCTCTATAACCAGGCGGCGAAAGACCCACAACTGGCTGATGCGATTGCCAGAGCGGTTCATGCCTGCGATCCATCACTTGTGCTGGTGGGACTTGCGGGGAGCGAGCTGATTCGGGCCGGGGAACATTATGGCCTGGTGACACGCCAGGAGGTTTTTGCCGATCGAGGCTATCAGGCAGATGGCAGTCTGGTTCCTCGTAGCCAGCCGGGCGCGCTGATTGAAAATGAAGAACAGGCACTGGCTCAAACCCTGGAAATGGTGCAGTCCGGCAGAGTGAAAAGCCAGACGGGAGAATGGGCGAGCGTGACTGCGCAGACGGTATGTATTCATGGTGATGGTGAGCACGCACTCGCTTTTGCCCGCCGCTTACGTACCGCGTTCGAAGCAGAGAAGATTCAAATTAGCGCATAATTTTTTACATACAAAACAATAACATATTACACAACAACATAGACGGGAATATATTATGGGAGAGGTCATTTCTCTCTGGCCATTGACGGGGATTGCTGTCATTGTGGTCGGATTTCTTTTACGTTTTAACCCGGTATTGGTGGTTATCATTGCCGGGATCGTCACGGGGCTGGCGGCGCATATGCCGATCGCCACGATCCTCGAAAAGTTGGGAGAAGGTTTTCTCAACACCCGCAACCTGCCGTTTATCCTGCTGATCCCTCTGGCGGTTATCGGTCTGCTGGAGCGCCACGGTCTGAAAGAACGTGCTCAGGCATGGATCGCGAAAATCCGCAGCGCCACCAGCGGTCGTCTGTTAATTGTCTATCTCTTTATTCGTGAAGCGACCGCGGCGCTGGGGCTGACAAGTCTGGGTGGCCATCCGCAAATGGTTCGCCCGCTGCTGGCACCTATGGCTGAAGGGGCCGCTGAGAAAAACCATGGTGAATTGCCCGGGTCAGTGCGCTATCGGTTGCGTGCAATGTCGGCGGCGACCGATAACGTCGGGCTGTTTTTTGGTGAAGATATCTTTGTTGCCTTTGGCGCGATCATTTTCATGCACAACTTTATGCTGGAGTCAGGCGGGATCCAGACGGAGCCGTTGCATATTGCCCTGTGGGGGATCCCAACGGCGATTTGTGCGTTCCTGATCCACGGCGCACGCTTGTGGCGCCTTGATAACTACCTGCAACGCGAAGTAGCGAAAGCGAATGCCGCAGCTAAAGGAGAAGCGAAATGAATTTTCAGCAAAGCTATCTCTACTGGCTGGCGGGTGCGGTATTACTGATTGTGGCCGTCATGTCCTGGCAGGACAAAGCGAACCCCCGGCGTTTAACCACCGGTCTGTTCTGGGGCGTGTACGGTCTGCTGTTTCTGCTGGGTGACTGGACGTATTCACTTTTTGGCGATAAACGCACTGTGCATATTGCTGTCGGTGTCGCGGTCGTGTTGCTGGCCCTAATCGCCGGTTTCGGCGGCGTCAAACTGGGAAGCTACCATCAACGTACGCAACAACAGCGCGAAGAAAGCGCCACCCGGTTGGGCAATCGTCTGTTTTTCCCGGCGCTGGCCATTCCGGTGGTTACCGTGATTGGTGTGTTGATGTTTAATCATATTCCGGGCTTACAGGATGCGTTGTTTGGGCCGGGTAACCACGCCACGCTGGTGACGCTCTTTTCGATGACCGCTGGCTCGTTGATCGGCCTGGCAATGGCGATAAAAATGACCCATGAACGGGTACATCAGCCAATTCAGGAAGCTCGTCGTCTGCTGGACTCTATTGGTTGGGCGTTCATCCTGCCACAGATTCTGGCCACGCTGGGGTTGTTGTTTACGGCGGCAGGCGTCGGCAGTGGTATCTCTTATCTAACTCAGGAATACCTCGCGGTGGATAGCCGCTTTATCGCGGTGGCGGTG
Organism: Citrobacter sp. Cm046; assembly: GCF_030333065.1. Classification (NCBI taxonomy): domain Bacteria; kingdom Pseudomonadati; phylum Pseudomonadota; class Gammaproteobacteria; order Enterobacterales; family Enterobacteriaceae; genus Citrobacter; species Citrobacter sp. Cm046. Next base: position 41,425 of record NZ_JAOWGP010000027.1, read on the forward strand.
TACACCATCGGTATGGCACTGCTGACGATGGTTATGGGTAATGCGTTTGCGGCCTTCCCGATTGTGACCGCCGGGATTGGTATTCCGATACTCGTGTTGCAGCATGGCGGTAACCCTGCGGTGATGGCGGCAATCGGCATGTTCTCCGGGTATTGCGGTACGCTGATGACGCCGATGGCGGCGAACTTTAACATTGTGCCGGCGGCATTGCTGGAACTGCCGGATAAGAACGCAGTGATTAAAGCACAGGTGCCAACCGGCGTGCTGTTGCTATTGGTCAACGTATTCCTGATGTATTTCCTGATGTTCCTGTAAGGAGGAAGGATGAAAACGGTACTTATCACCGGATTTGAACCTTTTGGCGGCGAATCAGTTAACCCTTCCTGGGAAGTGGTCTCGGGTCTCGACAATGCTATTATCGGTGAATGTCGCGTTGTGGCACGCCAGCTTCCGTGCGTATTTGGTGAGTCTCTTGCCGTACTCAATGCTGCGATTGACGCGCTGTCGCCGTCGCTGGTACTGGCGGTAGGTCAGGCTGGAGGCCGTACAGATATCACCGTTGAGCGCGTGGCGATCAATGTTGACGATGCACGTATTGCGGATAACCACGGGCAGCAGCCCGTTGATGAACCGATCGTAGCGGATGGCCCGGCGGCATGGTTTAGCACGTTGCCGATTAAAGCGATGGTTGCTGCCATGCGCAGCGCAGGTATTCCTGCATCGGTTTCTCAGACTGCGGGTACCTTCGTCTGCAACCACGTGATGTATGGGCTGCTGCATAAGTTACGTAACACGCCGACAGTGAAGGGGGGATTTATTCATATTCCCTATCTGCCGGAACAAGCGGCGGCGCATCCAGGTGCGCCGAGTATGGCGGCAGAAACGGTGCGTCATGCACTGGAGATTGCGATTGTTACCGCCTTGCAGGTGGATCGTGATATCGCAGTGACGGGCGGAGCAACTCATTAACAAAGGACAGTATTATGCCTGAAGGCCCGGAGATCCGCCGTGCGGCGGATAACCTGGAGGCGGCAGTCAAAGGCAAACCTCTGACGGATGTCTGGTTTGCCTTTGAGCAGTTAAAACCGTATCAATCTCGACTGACTGGACAGAGGGTTACCCATATTGAAACCCGGGGTAAGGCATTGCTGACCCACTTTTCGAATGGTCTGACGTTATATAGCCATAATCAGCTTTATGGCGTATGGCGAGTGATTGAGACGGGGAAAATCCCGGAAACCAACCGGGTATTACGCGTCAGGCTGCAAACGCTCGATAAAACTATTCTGCTCTACAGCGCCTCTGACATTGAAATCCTTACGCCTGAACAGCTAACCAACCATCCGTTCCTGCAACGGGTTGGACCTGATGTGCTGGATCTGCGCTTAACGCCTGATGATGTGAAAGCGCGTCTGCTTTCACCTCGTTTTCGCAATCGGCAGTTTTCCGGTCTGTTCCTGGATCAGGCGTTTCTCGCGGGGTTGGGTAACTATTTACGGGTAGAAATTCTCTGGCAGGTGGAACTGACAGGGCAACATAAAGCCTCGCAACTCAGCGATGAACAGCTCGACAGGCTGGCGCATGCACTGCTCGATATTCCGCGTTTATCTTACAATACGCGCGGTCTGGTTGATGAGAATAAACATCACGGCGCGCTGTTTCGCTTTAAGGTTTTCCATCGGGACGGTGAAGCATGCGAACGTTGTGGCGGTATTATCGAGAAAACGATGCTCTCTTCACGACCTTTTTACTGGTGTCCGGGATGTCAGCATTAAGCTGGCTGCCTGGGGGCATGCTGTGAAATAAACCGCGCCACCGCCGGACCAGTCAATAAAATACTGAACAGCCGCAGGGTCTGCATCGCCATGATCAGCGCCATATCGGCGTGACTTCCTGCGGCAATCACCGCGACACTGTCCACCCCTCCCGGGCTGGTAGCCAGATAAGCGGTGAGGAAGTCGATCCGCATGTAATGCGCCAGTCCCCAGGCCATAGCCGCGCAAATCGCCATCAGTGAAAAAATAGACAACAGGATCTGTGGCAAGGGACGCAGTGCCATAAAAAAGATTTGCTTGTCAAAACCCAGACCAATTTGCCAGCCGATGGCCATGTACGCTATGGCCAGTAGCCATTCCGGCAGTTCAATCACCATTACACCGCCAGCGTTCAGCAATGCACCCACCAGCATTGGCAGCAGCATGACGCCAGAGGGGATGCGCAGTACGCGCCCGGCAATTCCGGCAACGGCGGCCAGTGCCAGGGTACTGAACAGGTTAACACTCAGTGGTGGAAACCAGATGATTTGCTCGCTGACCGTTTGCGCCAGGTCACCCATCACCAGTCGGGTGACCAGCGCCGCCGCGCCTACCACAAGTAAAACCCGCAGATACTGCATGAACGCCACCAGACGAATGTCAGCGCCATAATCCTGCGCCATGGCAACCATCGCCGCCGCTCCGCCTGGAGATGAGCCCCACGCGCCCGTATTACCGGGAAGTTTACTGTAACGTACCAACAACCAGCCTATTGCTGCACTGCTGATAAGGGTTGCCAGCAGAATGACAATCACCACCGGCCAATGCGCTGCCAGCGTCGTAAAAATGGAGCCAGTGAGGTTTTGCGCAATCATACAGCCGAGGATGGCTTGCGCACCAAGAAACGTGCAGCGAGGGGGATGCAGCGAAATACCGCGCATACTGAAAATAATACCGACGATCATCGACCCGAGCAGTAATGGCCCCGGAAGATGGATAAACAGAAAGAGCAGGGAAAGAAGAAGTGACAGTAAAAACAGTGCACTCCACTGCAAAACAGGCATCCCATACTCCTGAGTAGAATTAAGCAAGTCTCAGTAAATCATAGAGAAAGGATGAGAGGATTAACACAATGCATGTCAAGAAAAAGGGAATATGCCGGATGGTGACGCATCGCCATCCGGCAACAGGAATTAACGCTTAATGTCAGACTTAAAATCGCGTTTGTCGTAGCCGGTGTACAGCTGACGAGGACGGGCGATCTTCATGCCATCAGTATGCATTTCGTTCCAGTGAGCAATCCAGCCAACGGTACGCGCCATGGCGAAAATCACGGTGAACATGGAGGACGGAATACCCATCGCTTTCAGAATGATACCGGAGTAGAAGTCTACGTTCGGGTAGAGTTTCTTCTCGATGAAGTACGGGTCATTCAGTGCGATGTGCTCAAGCTCCATGGCCACTTCCAGCAGGTCATCTTTGGTGCCCAGCTCTTTCAGAACTTCATGACAGGTTTCACGCATAACGGTTGCGCGTGGGTCATAGTTTTTATAGACACGGTGACCAAAGCCCATCAGACGGAAAGAATCATTCTTGTCTTTCGCGCGGCGAACAAATTCCGGAATGTGTTTAACCGAGCTGATTTCTTCCAGCATCTTCAGTGCGGCTTCGTTTGCACCGCCGTGTGCCGGTCCCCACAGGGAAGCAATACCTGCTGCGATACAGGCAAACGGGTTAGCGCCAGAAGAACCCGCCGTACGTACGGTAGACGTAGAAGCGTTCTGCTCGTGGTCGGCGTGCAGGATCAGGATACGGTCCATTGCGCGTTCCAGGATTGGATTCACTTCGTATTTTTCGCACGGCGTGGAGAACATCATGTGCAGGAAGTTACCGGCGTAGGAGAGGTCGTTACGCGGATAAACAAACGGTTGGCCGATGGAGTATTTGTAGCACATCGCTGCCATGGTAGGCATTTTGGACAGCAGACGGAAAGCAGCGATTTCACGGTGACGCGCATTATTCACATCCAGCGAGTCGTGGTAGAACGCGGCCAGTGCGCCGGTAACACCGCACATGACGGCCATCGGGTGAGAGTCGCGGCGGAAACCGTGGAACAGACGGGTAATCTGCTCATGGATCATGGTATGGCGAGTGACCGTGGTTTTGAACTCGTCGTACTCTTCCTGCGTCGGTTTTTCGCCGTACAGCAGGATATAACACACTTCCAGATAGTTGGACTCGGTCGCCAACTGGTCAATCGGGAAGCCGCGATGCAGCAAAATACCTTCGTCACCGTCGATGAAAGTAATTTTGGATTCGCAGGATGCAGTAGAGGTGAAACCTGGGTCAAAAGTAAACATCCCTTTTGAGCCAAGGCTACGAATATCAATAACATCTTGACCGAGCGTACCTTTCAGCACATCCAGTTCAATAGCAGAGTCACCATTTAGAGTGATTTTTGCTTTAGTATCAGCCATTTACGGTCTCCTTAGCGCCTTATTGCTTAAGACTGCCGGAACTTACATTTGCCTTCGTACATTGGTGAACCGTTACCAGTTTGTTATTTGGCTCGCCGCTCTGTGGAAGAGGGGACAACCTGGGTACAGAGCTATGGGCGCTTGCAGGTAAAACGGTCTGTTCATGGCGAATAAACAGCAAATCAAGAACTTAGCAATCCGAATTATTAAACCTGTCTATCACTAATAACTGTCCTGAAGGTATTGGTCAATACTTCCACACTGTTGCATAACTAAATCTCCGGTGAAAGAGTGACCCCATAACTTTTACGCATTATATGCCTTTTCTGGTGTTGTTTGTAACAACTTTGTTTAATGTTTGTCAAATCAGATGATTAAAAATTAAAATAATGTTGTTATCGTGACCTATGTCACTGTTCGGGATAAAACCCGACAAACTATATGTAGGTTAATTGTAATGATTTTGTGAACGTCCTATACTGCCGCCAGGTCTCCGGAATACCCTGCAATCCCGAGCCAACCAGCGTTGTAACGTGTCGTTTTAGCAACTGGAAGCAGTGTTTTATATGACGCGTAGTTATAGTAAGGACGCTGTCTGACCCGCACGCAGACCGGAGGAAGGAAATCCCGTCGTCTTTCAGGCTACAGGTGTCTTCATCTTCTGTACCCGAAGTCCAAAGGGAATAATAAGAACAGCATGTGGGCGTTATTCATGATAAGAAATGTGAAAAAACAAAGACCTGTCAATCTGGATCTGCAAACGATCCGGTTCCCAATCACGGCGATAGCGTCCATTCTCCATCGCGTATCTGGAGTGATCACCTTCGTGGCGGTCGGGATACTGTTGTGGTTATTGGGTACCAGCCTTTCCTCCCCTGAAGGTTTCCTCGCGGCGTCATCCATTATGAATAACTTCTTTGTGGAGTTAATTATGTGGGGAATTCTGGTCGCGCTGGCATATCACGCTGTAATGGGCATTCGCCATCTGTTAATGGATTTTGGCTACCTTGAAGAAACCCTCGAAGCAGGGACGCGTTCCGCCAAAATTTCTTTTGTTATCATTGTCGTGCTTTCACTTCTCGCAGGAGTCCTCGTATGGTAAGCAACGCCTCCGCATTAGGACGCAACGGCGTACATGACTTCATTCTGGTCCGTGCTACCGCTATCGTTCTGACGTTATACATCATCTATATGGTCGGCTTCTTCGCCACCAGCGGCGAGCTGACCTGGGAAGTCTGGACCGGTTTTTTCTCATCGGCATTCACCAAAGTCTTCACCCTGCTGGCACTTTTCTCCATCTTGATTCATGCCTGGATCGGCATGTGGCAGGTGTTGACCGACTACGTTAAACCTCTGGCCGTGCGCCTGATTCTGCAACTGGCAATTGTCGTTGCGCTGGTGGTTTACGTCATTTATGGATTTGTTGTGGTGTGGGGTGTGTAATGAAACTGCCAGTCAGAGAATTTGATGCTGTTGTGATTGGTGCCGGCGGCGCAGGTATGCGCGCGGCGCTGCAAATTTCCCAAAGCGGCCAGACTTGTGCGCTGCTTTCCAAAGTGTTCCCAACCCGTTCCCATACCGTTTCTGCGCAGGGTGGCATCACCGTTGCGCTCGGTAATACCCATGAAGATAACTGGGAATGGCATATGTACGACACCGTAAAAGGGTCGGATTACATTGGTGACCAGGACGCTATTGAATATATGTGCAAGACCGGTCCGGAAGCGATTCTGGAGCTGGATCATATGGGGCTGCCGTTTTCACGCCTCGACGATGGCACTATCTATCAACGCCCGTTTGGCGGTCAGTCGAAAAACTTCGGCGGCGAGCAGGCGGCACGTACCGCAGCGGCGGCGGACCGTACCGGTCATGCGCTGTTGCACACCTTGTATCAGCAGAACCTGAAAAACCACACCACCATTTTCTCGGAGTGGTATGCGTTGGATCTGGTGAAAAACGCCGATGGCGCAGTGGTGGGTTGTACCGCACTGTGTATCGAAACCGGTGAAGTCGTCTACTTCAAAGCCCGCGCTACCGTGCTGGCAACCGGCGGGGCAGGTCGTATTTATCAGTCCACCACCAACGCCCACATCAATACCGGTGATGGTGTTGGTATGGCTATCCGTGCCGGTGTACCGGTGCAGGATATGGAAATGTGGCAGTTTCACCCAACCGGTATCGCCGGTGCAGGTGTACTGGTAACAGAAGGTTGCCGCGGTGAAGGCGGTTATCTGTTAAATAAACATGGCGAACGCTTTATGGAGCGTTATGCCCCGAATGCGAAAGACCTTGCGGGTCGTGACGTGGTGGCGCGTTCCATCATGATCGAAATTCGTGAAGGTCGTGGCTGTGACGGTCCGTGGGGTCCACACGCCAAGCTGAAACTCGACCATCTGGGTAAAGAAGTGCTGGAATCCCGTCTGCCGGGCATTCTGGAACTGTCCCGCACCTTTGCCCACGTTGATCCGGTGAAAGAGCCGATTCCGGTAATCCCTACCTGCCACTACATGATGGGCGGTATTCCGACCAAAGTGACCGGCCAGGCGCTGACTGTGAATGAGCAGGGTGAAGATGTGGTGATTCCTGGGCTGTTTGCGGTTGGCGAAATCGCCTGCGTATCGGTCCACGGTGCTAACCGTCTGGGCGGCAACTCGCTGCTGGACCTGGTGGTATTCGGTCGTGCGGTTGGCCTGCATCTGCAGGAATCTATCACTGAGCAGGGTGACCTGCTGGATGCGACCGAAGAAGAGATCGATGCTTCTCTGGCCCGTCTGAACCGCTGGAACGGTAACCGCGACGGCGAAGATCCGGTAGTTATTCGCAAAGCGCTGCAAGAATGTATGCAGCATAACTTCTCGGTCTTCCGCGAAGGTGATGCGATGGCGAAGGGGCTTGAAGAGTTGAAAGCAATTCGCGAGCGTCTGAAAAACGCCCGTCTGGATGATACGTCCAGCGAGTTCAACACCCAGCGCGTTGAGTGTCTGGAGCTGGATAACCTGATGGAAACCGCGTACGCCACGGCGGTGTCCGCCAACTTCCGTACCGAAAGCCGCGGCGCGCATAGCCGCTTCGACTATCCGGAACGTGATGATGAAAACTGGCTGTGCCATTCCCTGTACCTGCCGGAATCGGAATCCATGACTCGACGTCAGGTCAATATGGAACCGAAACTGCGCCCGGCATTCCCGCCGAAGATTCGTACTTATTAATGCGGAGACAGGACAATGAAACTCGAGTTTTCGATTTATCGCTATAACCCGGATATCGATGATGCTCCGCGTATGCAGGATTACACCCTGGAAGCGGAAGAAGGGCGCGACATGATGCTGCTGGATGCATTGATGCAGCTGAAAGAAAAAGATCCGTCGCTGTCGTTCCGTCGCTCCTGCCGTGAAGGGGTGTGCGGTTCTGATGGTCTGAATATGAACGGCAAAAATGGGCTGGCGTGTATCACTCCTATTTCTGCGCTGAATCAGCCGGGCAAGAAAATTGTCATTCGCCCGCTGCCAGGTTTACCGGTCGTACGCGATTTGGTGGTAGACATGGGACAATTCTACGCACAGTATGAGAAGATTAAGCCTTACTTGTTGAATAATGGGAAAAATCCTCCTGCTCGTGAGCATTTACAAATGCCAGAGCAGCGTGAGAAGCTCGATGGGCTGTATGAATGTATTTTGTGTGCATGCTGCTCAACGTCCTGCCCGTCATTCTGGTGGAATCCGGACAAGTTTATTGGCCCGGCAGGACTGCTGGCCGCGTATCGCTTCCTGATTGACAGTCGCGATACCGAAACCGACAGCCGCCTCGAAGGTTTAAGTGACGCTTTCAGCGTATTCCGCTGCCATAGCATCATGAACTGCGTCAGCGTATGTCCTAAGGGGCTGAACCCGACGCGCGCCATCGGCCATATTAAGTCGATGCTGTTGAAACGTAGTGCGTAAGTAACAGATGCCGGATGGCGGCATAAATGCCTTATCCGGCCTACAGGTGAGTCACTGTAGGCCGGATAAGCACAGCGTCATCAGGCATGATATATGCAGGAAACCTCTAAAAACTGCCATGAATTAGAGAGCAATAATCGAGGCGTTCGGCGCGATACAAGGCGCGGTCTGAACGACGAAGATTATTAGACAGTTTTTAAAGGTTCCTTCGCGAGCCAGATTAAACAAGAGCTCGCAAGTGAACCCCGGCACGCACAGCGGTGTGCGTGGTAGTATCCACGGCGAAATAAGCATATAGATGCTTAAGGGATCACGATGCAGAACAGCGCTTTGAAAGCCTGGTTGGACTCTTCTTACCTCTCTGGTTCAAACCAGAGCTGGATAGAACAGCTCTATGAAGACTTCTTAACCGACCCTGACTCGGTAGATGCTAACTGGCGTTCGACGTTCCAGCAGTTACCTGGTACCGGAGTCAAACCGGATCAACTCCACTCAAAAACACGTGATTATTTCCGTCGACAGGCGTTGGTTACCCCACGTTATTCTTCTTCTATCTCCGACCCTGATGCCAATGTGAAGCAGGTTAAAGTCCTGCAGCTCATCAACGCATATCGTTTCCGTGGTCATCAGCATGCGAATCTCGATCCGCTGGGACTGTGGCAGCAAGAGAATGTGGCCGATCTGGACCCAACTTTCCACGATCTGACCGATGCTGATTTCCAGGAAAGCTTTAACGTAGGTTCTTTTGCCGGCGGCAAAGACACCATGAAGCTGAGCGACCTGGTTGAGGCGCTGAAACAAACCTACTGCGGCCCTATTGGCGCCGAGTATATGCACATCACCAGTACCGAAGAAAAACGCTGGCTTCAGCAGCGTATCGAATCTGGTCGTGCCGCATTCAGCAGCGAAGAGAAGAAACGTTTTCTCAGCGAACTGACCGCAGCAGAAGGCCTGGAACGCTATCTGGGCGCGAAGTTCCCGGGTGCAAAACGCTTCTCGCTGGAAGGCGGCGATGCGTTAATTCCGATGCTTAAAGAGATGATTCGCCATGCCGGTAACAGCGGCACGCGCGAAGTGGTTCTGGGCATGGCGCACCGTGGCCGTCTGAACGTGCTGGTCAACGTGCTGGGTAAAAAACCACAGGATCTGTTCGACGAATTTGCAGGCAAACATAAAGAACACCTCGGTACGGGTGATGTGAAGTACCACATGGGCTTCTCATCTGATATCGAAACCGAAGGCGGTCTGGTTCACCTGGCGCTGGCGTTTAACCCGTCGCATCTGGAAATCGTCAGCCCGGTGGTTATCGGTTCCGTTCGCGCGCGTCTGGACAGACTGGACGAGCCGAGCAGCAATAAAGTTCTGCCGATCACCATTCACGGTGACGCCGCAGTGACCGGACAGGGCGTAGTTCAGGAAACCCTGAACATGTCGAAAGCGCGTGGTTACGAAGTGGGCGGTACCGTTCGCATCGTTATCAATAACCAGGTCGGCTTTACAACGTCTAACCCACTGGATGCACGCTCTACGCCGTATTGCACTGATATCGGTAAGATGGTCCAGGCGCCTATTTTCCACGTCAATGCGGATGATCCGGAAGCCGTCGCTTTCGTGACCCGTCTGGCACTGGATTTCCGTAATACCTTTAAACGTGATGTCTTCATCGATCTGGTGTGCTACCGCCGTCATGGCCATAACGAAGCCGACGAGCCGAGTGCGACCCAGCCGCTGATGTATCAGAAAATCAAAAAGCATCCGACTCCGCGCAAAATCTACGCTGATAAGCTGGAAGCCGATAAAGTCGCAACGCTGGAAGATGCCACCGAAATGGTCAACCTCTATCGTGACGCGCTGGATGCCGGCGAATGCGTAGTGAAAGAGTGGCGTCCAATGAATATGCACTCCTTCACCTGGTCGCCGTACCTCAACCATGAATGGGATGAAAACTACCCGAGCAAGGTTGAAATGAAGCGTTTGCAGGAACTGGCAAAACGCATCAGTACTGTACCAGAAGCGGTTGAAATGCAGTCGCGCGTTGCCAAGATTTACGGCGACCGTCAGGCGATGGCAGCAGGCGAGAAGCTGTTCGACTGGGGTGGTGCTGAGAACCTGGCTTACGCAACGTTGGTTGACGAGGGCATTCCGGTACGACTGTCTGGTGAAGACTCAGGTCGCGGTACCTTCTTCCACCGCCATGCAGTTATTCACAACCAGGCAAACGGTTCTACCTACACGCCACTGCAGCATGTGCATAACGGTCAGGGCACATTCCGCGTTTGGGACTCCGTGCTGTCTGAAGAAGCGGTACTGGCATTCGAATATGGTTATGCCACAGCAGAGCCGCGCACGCTGACTATCTGGGAAGCGCAGTTTGGTGACTTTGCCAACGGTGCGCAGGTTGTTATCGACCAGTTCATCTCCTCTGGTGAGCAGAAATGGGGTCGTATGTGTGGCCTGGTGATGCTGCTGCCACACGGCTACGAAGGGCAGGGACCAGAGCACTCTTCCGCACGTCTTGAGCGTTATCTGCAACTTTGTGCTGAGCAAAACATGCAGGTGTGCGTTCCGTCTACCCCAGCACAGGTTTACCACATGCTGCGTCGTCAGGCGCTGCGCGGTATGCGTCGTCCGCTGCTGGTGATGTCGCCGAAGTCATTGCTGCGTCATCCGCTGGCAGTGTCTACGCTCGACGAACTGGCTAATGGTACGTTCCTGCCAGCCATCGGCGAGATAGATGAACTTGATCCGCAAGCCGTGAAGCGCGTCGTGATGTGTTCTGGTAAGGTTTATTACGACCTGCTGGAGCAGCGCCGCAAGAACAACCAGAAAGATGTCGCCATTGTGCGTATCGAACAGCTCTATCCGTTCCCGCATAAAGCGGTACAGGAAGCGCTGAAACCTTTTGCTCATGTGCATGATTTTGTCTGGTGCCAGGAAGAGCCGCTCAACCAGGGCGCATGGTACTGCAGCCAGCATCATTTCCGTGAAGTGATTCCATTTGGGTCTGCTCTGCGTTATGCAGGTCGCCCGGCCTCTGCCTCTCCGGCAGTAGGATATATGTCCGTTCACCAGAAACAGCAACAAGATCTGGTCAATGACGCGCTGAACGTCGATTAAATAAAGGATAAATAATGAGTAGCGTAGATATTCTTGTTCCCGACCTGCCTGAATCCGTAGCAGATGCAACGGTTGCAACCTGGCACAAAAAACCGGGCGATGCAGTACGTCGTGACGAAGTACTGGTAGAAATCGAAACTGACAAAGTGGTACTGGAAGTACCGGCATCAGCGGACGGTATTCTTGATGCAGTTCTGGAAGATGAAGGGACCACTGTCACTTCTCGCCAGATCCTTGGTCGCCTGCGTGAAGGCAATAGCAGTGGTAAAGAGACCAGTGCTAAATCTGAAGAGAAAGATTCTACCCCGGCACAGCGTCAACAGGCGTCTCTTGCCGAGCAGAATAACGATGCCCTGAGCCCGGCGATCCGTCGCCTGCTGGGTGAGCATAATCTCGAAGCCAGTGCCATCAATGGTACCGGTGTCGGTGGTCGTATCACGCGTGAAGATGTTGAAAAACATCTGGCTAAAGCTCCGGCAGCAAAAGCGGAAGCGAAAGCCCCGGCAGCGGCGCCTGCAGCACAGCCTGCACTGGGTGCTCGCGGTGAAAAACGCGTACCGATGACCCGTCTGCGTAAGCGCGTAGCTGAGCGTCTGCTGGAAGCGAAAAATTCGACAGCAATGCTGACGACGTTCAACGAAGTCAACATGAAGCCGATTATGGATCTGCGTAAGCAGTACGGCGACGCGTTCGAAAAACGTCACGGTATCCGTCTGGGCTTTATGTCCTTCTACGTTAAAGCGGTTGTTGAAGCGCTGAAACGCTATCCGGAAGTGAACGCTTCTATCGATGGCGATGACGTGGTGTACCACAACTACTTTGATGTGAGCATGGCGGTATCTACGCCGCGCGGCCTGGTAACTCCGGTTCTGCGAGATGTGGATCTGCTGGGTATGGCTGACATCGAGAAAAATATTAAAGAGCTGGCAGTAAAAGGTCGCGACGGCAAGTTGACGGTTGAAGATCTGACGGGTGGTAACTTCACCATCACTAACGGTGGTGTGTTCGGTTCCCTGATGTCTACGCCAATCATTAACCCGCCGCAGAGCGCCATCCTGGGTATGCATGCCATCAAAGATCGTCCGATGGCTGTAGACGGCAAGGTTGAAATCCTGCCGATGATGTATCTGGCGCTGTCTTATGACCACCGTTTGATCGATGGTCGTGAGTCAGTAGGCTTCCTGGTGACCATTAAAGAGTTGCTGGAAGATCCAACGCGTCTGCTGCTGGACGTGTAGTACCTGAGAGTATCACCTGCCCTGTAGGCCGATAAGCGTTGCGCCATCCGGCATGAAAAACGCAACGGCCTACAGGTTTAAAGATAACGATTACCTGAAGGATGGACAGAACACATGAACTTACATGAATATCAGGCAAAACAACTTTTTGCCCGCTATGGCTTACCGGCACCGGTGGGTTATGCCTGTACTACTCCGCGTGAAGCCGAAGAAGCCGCATCAAAAATCGGCGCAGGCCCGTGGGTAGTGAAATGTCAGGTTCACGCTGGTGGCCGTGGTAAAGCGGGCGGTGTGAAGGTTGTTAACAGCAAAGAAGACATTCGCGCTTTTGCTGAACACTGGCTGGGCAAACGTCTGGTGACCTACCAGACAGATGCCAACGGTCAACCGGTAAATCAGATTCTGGTTGAAGCTGCGACCGACATTGGTAAAGAACTTTACCTCGGTGCAGTAGTTGATCGCAGCTCCCGTCGTGTGGTCTTTATGGCCTCTACCGAAGGCGGCGTGGAAATCGAAAAAGTAGCGGAAGAAACCCCGCACCTGATCCATAAAGTGGCGCTCGATCCGCTGACGGGTCCAATGCCGTATCAGGGCCGTGACCTGGCGTTCAAACTGGGTCTGGAAGGTAAGCAGGTTCAGCAATTCACCAAGATCTTCATGGGTCTGGCGACCATTTTCCTTGAGCGCGACCTGGCGCTGATCGAAATCAACCCGCTGGTGGTGACCAAACAAGGCGACTTGATCTGCCTCGATGGCAAACTGGGCGCTGACGGCAACGCACTATTCCGCCAGCCGGATCTGCGTGAAATGCGCGACCAGTCTCAGGAAGATCCGCGTGAAGCTCAGGCTGCACAGTGGGAACTGAACTACGTCGCGCTGGACGGTAACATTGGTTGTATGGTTAACGGCGCTGGCCTTGCAATGGGCACCATGGACATCGTTAAACTGCACGGTGGCGAACCGGCTAACTTCCTTGACGTGGGCGGCGGCGCAACCAAAGAGCGCGTGACCGAAGCGTTCAAAATTATCCTCTCTGATGACAACGTGAAAGCCGTTCTGGTTAACATCTTCGGCGGTATCGTTCGTTGCGACCTGATCGCTGACGGTATCATCGGCGCGGTAGCGGAAGTTGGTGTTAACGTTCCGGTGGTTGTGCGTCTGGAAGGTAACAACGCCGAACTCGGCGCGAAAAAACTGGCTGACAGCGGCCTGAATATTATTGCAGCGAAAAGTCTGACGGATGCAGCTCAGCAGGTTGTTGCCGCAGTGGAGGGGAAATAATGTCAGTTTTAATTAATAAAGATACCAAGGTTATCTGCCAGGGCTTCACCGGTAGCCAGGGGACATTCCACTCTGAACAAGCGATTGCTTACGGTACGCAAATGGTTGGTGGTGTAACGCCGGGTAAAGGCGGTACAACTCACCTGGGCCTGCCAGTGTTTAACACCGTGCGTGAAGCGGTTGAAGCCACCGGCGCGACTGCGTCTGTTATTTATGTACCGGCTCCGTTCTGCAAAGACTCCATTCTGGAAGCCATCAACGCAGGTATTAAACTGATTATCACCATCACTGAAGGCATCCCGACGCTGGATATGCTGACCGTGAAAGTGGCGCTTGATGAAGCGGGCGTGCGCATGATTGGGCCGAACTGTCCTGGCGTTATCACCCCAGGCGAATGCAAAATCGGCATCATGCCGGGTCACATTCACAAGCCGGGTAAAGTGGGTATCGTTTCTCGTTCTGGTACGTTGACCTATGAAGCGGTTAAGCAGACGACTGACTATGGTTTCGGCCAGTCTACCTGCGTAGGTATCGGTGGTGACCCGATCCCTGGCTCAAACTTTATCGACATCCTGAAACTGTTCCAGGAAGATCCACAGACTGAAGCGATCGTGATGATCGGTGAGATCGGCGGTAGCGCGGAAGAAGAAGCGGCGGCGTACATTAAAGATCATGTGACCAAGCCAGTTGTTGGCTACATCGCGGGCGTGACCGCGCCGAAAGGCAAACGTATGGGGCACGCGGGTGCGATTATCTCTGGTGGCAAAGGTACGGCTGATGAGAAATTCGCCGCACTGGAAGCAGCGGGGGTGAAAACCGTGCGCAGCCTGGCCGATATCGGTGAAGCGCTGAAAACTGTGCTTAAGTAATTCTCAAAAAGTAGTAATAAAGCCCGACCCCTTCGTGCAACCGGCTGTATGCGTTGTGCGAAGGACGCAGGGCTGGTCCGTTTTCGACATGGTTGGCCATCTGATGATGGCCTTTTTTATGTCTTTTTCGTTTTTTGTTCCTGCCGAATATCTGTAACCCGCACCCGTTCTCTGAAGGCAAAATATAATAAATTAAAAGATGGCCCAGTGACGCAGTCGTACTCACCGCGCTATTGTGGTTAAGACGACACATTATTCATCTTGCAATTTGATCATAATCATCTTCATAAATAAGATTATTTTTTGCGGTAAGCATCATTCTTTCTTTAGGCTAAATTCTGCATATTACCGGCTTAAATATCATGAATGTCGGAGGAAGGCGTGCCGCTGAAAATTCAGGATGACTACTTGCAGAGTTTTTTCTCTATAGCTGAGATCTTCTCTGGTGCGACCGGATTAGCAACGGTAGTCGTTGATGTTACAGGTAAGGCAATATCTGATTGTCATGGCTTCAATTCATTTTGTTCATTAATGCGTACCAATGAACTGTATCGCCCGAGTTGTCAAAAGTGTGATAAGTATTGTGCTTTTGAGGGGTTAAAGCAGGTTAAACCCAGAATACTCTGCTGTTATGCAGGATTAAGCCTCTTCTCAATGCCGTTAATCCATGAGGGCAATCTGTACGGCTTTATTATTTGTGGTCAGGTACGGGCAAAACATCAGGAATATAAAACAATTGTGATTGATGACAAACCACAATGGATGAATGAACCTCGGATAAAAGCTGAGTGGGAACGGGTTACTGTAGTGGATAATAACACACTGGTGGCATCGGCAAATTTACTGCGGTTTATTGTTGATAACTTTGAACATCAGGAACAACAGGTTGATGCTTCCTTCGGATCGAAAATTAATACTATTCGCCCATATTATACGGAGCTTTCTCGTCACGAGAGAAAACTATCAGCGGCACTTCGCTATATTGATGATAATTTATATGGTGAATTATCTCTGGAGACTGTGGCAGCGCACGTTTGTTTAAGTGCGAATTATTTCAGTCGTTTTTTTAAGAAACGTCAGGGTGTTAATTTTAAAACCTGGGTGAATCAGAAAAAAATGCAAAAGGCGGGGGAGTTATTGCACGACCCTGTTCATTCGATAGACAGCATTGCCCGGAAACTTCACTACGCACAAACCAGTTATTTTTGCCGCGTATTCCGGGCAGCCCATCAAACGTCACCTCAGTCTTTTCGTCACGCCAGACTCTCGCAGTAAAGGTTTTCCGGCAGCGTGATGGCTTCGGGAATAAAAGAGAGTCGATCGCTGAGGGTGACGACATCACCAATGACGATAAGCGCAGGTGGCACAACGTTTGCTTCCTGTGCTTTATTCAATAATGCACCGAGCGTACAGGTCAGGCGGCGCTGATTTTCCCGCGTGGCAGACATGATAACGGCGGCGGGCGTGTCTGCCGATTTTCCGCCCATCAACAGTTCTTCGCAGATAAATGCCAGGTTGGCGATACCCATCACGATAACCAGCGTACCGTTGAGTCTGGCTAACTGACGCCAGTCCTGCTGCTGGTTGCCTTCTCGTGTATGGCCTGTCACTACGTGAAACCCGGATGCGAAATCGCGGTGAGTGACCGGAATACCGGCGCAGGCAAGGCCGCCAATGGTGGAACTGATACCGGGCACGACTTCAAATGGAATCCCGATCTCTACGAGTCCCTCAACTTCCTCAGCTCCACGACCAAAAACGTAAGGATCACCGCCTTTTAAACGCACGATGTTGTCATGCGTTTCAGCGTACTGAATAAGCAGTAAGTTGATTTCATCTTGTGGCACACAATGAAAGCCAGGGGTTTTTCCGACATTGACAAGTTTACACTCAGCGGATGCCCATTCCAGAATTTTAGGATTGACCAGACGATCGTAAATAATGACATCAGCTTGTTTAATGCACATCATCGCTTTGAGGGTGAGTAATGAAATATCACCGGGACCTGCTCCGACGAGCCAGACCTTTCCGAAAGTTTTCACATTGTGTCCTTTATCACGGCTAACAAAAAAATGGCAGAAACTACATTGCGGAATGATTAAAAGC
The DNA here is from genome assembly GCF_030333065.1 of Citrobacter sp. Cm046. Taxonomy (NCBI): domain Bacteria; kingdom Pseudomonadati; phylum Pseudomonadota; class Gammaproteobacteria; order Enterobacterales; family Enterobacteriaceae; genus Citrobacter; species Citrobacter sp. Cm046. The sequence continues at coordinate 58,208 of NZ_JAOWGP010000027.1, forward strand.
AGTCGTTTGCCCATAAGTTATAACGCTAAATTGTCCTAAATTATCGCAGGGACAATATTGATTAAACTCGCAAAGTTTTTTCTGCAATAAACAAGATAACATGAAAAATTATTAAGAACTTATTGGCACTATTTGCCTGGATTTAACCTTATTTAAATTGTGTTTATTGCTGTGCTTGAGTATTATTGGTTAATATTTATCCGCCGCCAGTGTGAGTAAATCATGGATTGGATCAATGACATCAATGGACAAAATAAAATATAACTCTCGATGCTCATCTGGGTGAATCGAATTATTTTTTATAAATTAAACTATTTTTGTACGCTGCATATGGAAGAGGTTATGAGAGGAAAAATACCCAAGACGGAGTTGCTGGTAACTTTTGAAGTGGTTGCGCGTCATGAAAGTTATACCCGGGCGGCAGAAGAGCTTGCTCTGACACAAAGCGCAGTTTTCCGCCAGGTTAATGCTCTGGAAGATTTTCTCAATACATCGTTATTTAATCATGCCAAAAAGCGCATTTTTTTAAATGCGGCTGGGAAACATTATTTAAGTATTGTTAAGGAAACGCTAAACAAACTTGAACGTGATACGACAACAATAATGACCTGGCAACCGACCGTGCAGGTTATCGAACTGGCGGTTAATCCTACCTTCAGTACACATTGGTTGATCCCCAACCTGCGCGAATTCAACAAACTTAACCCTGATATTATCGTTAATATCCATTCTTTGGCGAATATCGGTGATTTTCTCAATCGTGAGTATGATGCCGCGATCATGCGGGAAGATTTTTACTCGCCATGGTCAGAGGTTGAGTATCTTTTTGAAGAGGAAATTTTGCCGGTATGCAGCAGATGTCTGCTCTCTGAATCCAATCAGAAACTGGCTGTCGATGATCTGTTAAATGAGTTTACCCTGTTGCACCAAAGCACGCGTATCAAAGGCTGGCAGGAGTGGTTTGCGCTGTCCAATGTCAGTAGCCCACTAGTGAATAAAGGTCCGCGTTTTGATTTATTGTCGATGCTGATCGCCGCCGTGCGTTCTAATTTGGGCGTGGCTCTGTTACCCCGTTTTGCTATTCAGCACGATCTGGACAGTGGTGATATGGTCATTCCCTGCGACGTTCCTATGCGTACCGGGAACCGTTTCATTATGACGTGGCGTGAAGAAAAATCGGAGTCCCTGCATTTACAGATTTTCCGCAACTGGTTATTGAATAAATCCGTGGTCTCTAAAGTGGGCTGCTGATACCGGATGATAACGCCGGTCTGCTATCTGAAGAAATGGTAGGCCGGATAAGCGAACATGTTATCCGGCAAAAGTCTCGTTACCAGTCGATCCCGACCTGTGCCTGAATACCACTATCAAACGCGTGCTTAACCGGGCGAATTTCACTCACCGTATCGGCAAGTTCCAGTAATTGCGTGTGGCATCCACGTCCTGTGACGATCACGCTCTGTTCTGCAGGGCGATTCTCGATAGCGCTGATAACCTCCTGCGTATCCAGATAGTGATAAGCCAGCATATAGGTGAGTTCATCCAGCACCACCAGGTCGTAATGTGCATCGGCTAGCATGCGCTTACTTTCCTGCCAGACCGCTGTTGCCGCCTCGATGTCGGCTTCCCTGTTCTGGGTTTCCCAGGTAAAACCGGTACCCATAATATGAAATTCAACACCGAGCGGCTGTAACGTGTTGTACTCGCCATTATCCCACTGGCCTTTAATAAACTGCGCGATGCCAACGGTTTTTCCGTGACCTACCGCGCGCGTTGCCGTCCCAAAGGCTGCGGTGGATTTACCTTTACCGTTGCCGGTGAAGACTATCAGAATTCCTTTCTTCTCCGTTGCCGCCGCCACGCGGGTATCAACCTGTTCTTTCAGTTTCTGCTGGCGCTGGCGGTGTCTGTCATTGTTGACTCGCGCTTCCATTGTTGCTCCTTATTTCCCTGCCGGACAGGTTGAGCAGCGATGTTGCTGTTCAAACTGACTGAAGAAGTTATTGCCCTTGTCATCCACCAGCACAAAGGCCGGCATGTTTTCGACTTCCATCATCCAGACCGCTTCCATGCCGAGTTCCGGATACTCAAGGCAGCGCAGGCTTTTCACGTACTGCTGTGCCAGTAAGGCTGCTGCGCCTCCTATGCTGCCAAGGTTAAATCCGCCATGCGTGTGGCAGGCATCGGTTACCTGCTTGCTGCGGTTGCCCTTTGACAACATGATCAGACTGCCACCCGCTGCCTGGAAGGCATCGACGTACCCATCCATGCGCCCGCCGGTGGTGGGACCCATTGAGCCACAAGCCTGATTATTTGGGGTTTTTGCCGGGCCAGCGTAATAAACGATATGGTTTTTCATGTACTCCGGCATCGGTTCGCCGTTATCCAGACGTTCTTTGATTTTGGCGTGGGCGATATCACGGGCGACGACAATCGGGCCACTTAGCGATAGTCGGGTTCCAATCGGCAGTGTGGACAGATCATGCAGAATGTCGCGCAACGGGCGGTCCAGATTGAGCTGTACGGTCTGAGCACCATTTTCTACGCGGTGAGAATCGGGAATGAATTTGCCCGGATTATGTTCGAGTTTTTCCAGCCAGATACCCTGTTTATTAATCTTGGCTTTAATATTGCGGTCAGCAGAGCAGGAGAGTGCCATAGCGATAGGGCAGGAGCCGCCGTGGCGTGGCAGGCGAATAACGCGAATATCGTGCGCAAAGTATTTGCCGCCAAATTGTGCACCGATGCCAAACTCACGACTGGCATTGAGAAGAGTGGCTTCCAGTGCCGTATCGCGGAACGCCTGACCCAGTTCGTTCCCGCTGGTGGGCAGGTTATCGTAATATTTAGTTGATGCCAGTTTTGCGACTTTCAGCGCCTGATCGGCAGACAGACCGCCAACGACAAATGCAATGTGATATGGCGGGCAGGCGGCTGTTCCCAGTGATTTCATTTTATCAATCAGGAAGGCAGTGAGTTTTTCCGGCTGTAAAATTGATTTGGTTTCCTGGTACAGCGCTGCTTTGTTAGCTGAGCCACCACCTTTGTTGACGAACAGGAACCGGTATTCATTACCCGGGGTGGCGCTAATGTCGATTTGGGCGGGCAGGTTAGTCTGAGTATTGACCTCGGAATACATATCCAGCGGTGCGTTTTGCGAATAGCGCAGGTTGTTTTCCGTGAATGTGGCATATACGCCATGGCTTAATGCTTCGGCATCATCACACCCGGTCCAGACATTCTGCCCTTTGCTTGCCACAATGGTTGCGGTCCCTGTATCCTGGCAGTTAGGCAATACGCCTTTAGCCGAAACCTCTGCATTGCGCAGTAGCTGGAGTGCGACGTATTTATCATTACTGCTGGCCTGCGGATCGTGCAGAATACTGGCGATCTGTTTCAAATGTCCGGCGCGCAGGAAAAATGAAGCTTCATAAAATGCCTGCTGTGCCAACAGGGTTAACGCCTCGGGCGCAACCTTGATCACTTCCTCTCCGTCTAACTCTGTTACCGTAACGTGTTGGTTACTGAGTAATTCGTATTCTGTATTATCTTTACTCTGAACAAAGAGTTCCTGCCAGACAAATGGTTTAGACATAGTACTTCTCACCTTTTCGTGTTTTGCCGATACACGTCATCCTTCACGCTGCCTCTTTGTTGGCTGTCTGCGTTCACCCCAGTCATTTACTTACGTAAGCTCCTGGGGGTCACGTAGTTGCCGCTTTGATGCAGCTTGAATTATTTTGTGTATAAATTTCGAGCCTGATTTCAATACCAGATAAGCGTTATCTGACGTTGGCTTAATGCGCTAAAAAGACATTGGCTTTTGTCGCGTCGGCGACATATTCGATGGTTTTCTGGGCGCGAACGCTGTTGCCCGCTTCATCCAGCGGTGGGGAATAGACGGCAATCGCATATTCACCTGGGACGACCGCAACCATTCCGCCGCCGACACCGCTCTTTGCCGGGACGCCGACGGTGTATAGCCACTTACCACTGCCGTCGTACAGCCCGGCAATCGCCATTTCCGCCAGCACCTGAGGTACATAACTTTCATTCAGCAACTGCTTGCCGTTAAACGGAGATTTACCTTTGTTGGCGAGTACGGCACCCATTTTGGCCAGTTGCTCAACGGTGATATCCACGGAACACTGACGGGTATAAATTTCGACGGCTTCATCCGTGTTGCCATAAAAGCTGTTATAGGATTCCATCAGTTTCGCCAGTGCCTGGTTGTGCTGATTGGTCTCCATTTCGGATTTGAAAACAGGTTCGTTAACAGTGAGACTTGCATCTGCCCACGCGTTCAGGTTGTCGAGGATTTTGTTCCAGCGGTCGGTTTTATCTTTGGCTTCAATCAGGCTAACGGTGCTCATCGCGCCTGCGTTAACCAGTGGGTTTTCCGGCGCGCCTTTGGTCAGTTCGACGGCTAAGCCTGAATTGAATGGCATGCCGGTGGCATTGGCACCGAGTTTATCCAGAACAACCTGAGGGCCGTGCTGTTCCATGGCGAGCGCCATGGTGAAAACTTTACTCAGTGATTCCATCGGGAATGCTTTTTTAACATCGCCAACCTGGAAGATTTTTCCGTCAACCGTTGCGATGGTGATAGCAAAATTGTTGGGACTGTAGGTCGCGAGGGCAGGGATATAGTCGGCGACTTTTCCGTCATTGTTACTTTTGTATTTCTGATGCGCCTGTTCGATAAGTCTGGCGTAGTCCGGCGTGGTTTGCGCGAATGTGGTTGCGCTAAATAATACGCTGAAGGAAAAAATACCCACGCCGAGAAGAGTTTTATTCATGGTGCATTCCTGTTGGTGTGCTCATCATGGTGCCGGAGGGCGGCTTACCACCTTCCGGCTTACGGGTTATTAACCGTCTCGAAAACCGGATAGCGCGGCCGCTATCCGGTTTCACTGTGGTATTAAGACAAAGCAACTTCCGTTTCGGTAACCGGGCGTTCCTGTTCCGGGGTTTTTACTGGCGCAGTGCCGCGACAACCCTGGCCGAAGTGTTCGCCTTCCCAGCGACCCACAATGGCAGCACCCATTGCGTTACTCATTACGTTAGTGGCTGAACGACCCATATCGAGGAATGGATCGACGCCCATCAGCAGGATCAGACCGGCTTCCGGAATGTTGAACTGGTTCAGTGTTGCGGCAATAACCACCATAGAGGCACGAGGCACACCCGCCATCCCTTTAGAGGTCAGCATCAGGATTAGCAACATGGTGATTTGTTCGCCCATGCTCAGCTCGATATTGCACGCCTGGGCAATAAACACGGTGGCAAATGAGCAGTAGGCCATGGAACCGACCAGGTTAAAGGAGTAACCGATAGGCAGAACAAAGCTGGCGATTTTTGAAGAAACGCCGAACTTTTCCAGTTTATCCAGCGTGCCTGGGAAGGCTGCTTCAGAACTGGAAGTGGTAAAGGCCAGCAGAGCAGGTTCGAGGATGGCTTTAGTCAGACGGCTGATGCAAGGACCGACGATCATAGTCGACAGGCCAATCAGAATTGCCCACAACATACCCAGCGTCAGGTAGAACTCACCCATGAAGATCCCGGCGCTAACCATCACACCCAGACCACGTTCGGCAATCAGACCTGAAATAGCGGCAAAAACGGTCAGAGGTGCGAACAGCATTACGTAGCCAGTCAGCTTCAGCATGACGTGGACCAGTGAGTCGAGAACCTTAACGATAGGCTCGGCTTTTTCGCCAATCGCAGCCAGGCTGCAACCCAGGAAAATCGAGAACACGACGATCTGCAGGATTTCGTTACGCGCCATCGCATCAACGATACTGGTCGGTACTGCGTGCGAAATAAATACCTTCAGCGTAAACGGCTCTGACTTAACGGCGGCGACAGCGCCGACATCATGCGGAACAAAGTTGATGCCTGCGCCCGGCTGGAAGATATTAACAATAACCAGACCCAATGCGATTGACAGCAGTGAGGCGCAAATAAACAGGAAAAAGGTTTTGGAGAATATACGTCCCAGCGTTTTTGCATCACCCATTTTGGCAATGCCGACAACCAGAGTTGATATAACTAATGGAGCGATAATCATTTTCACCATACGTAAAAATATAGTGGTGAAAATGGAAATATCTTGAGCATATGATTTAGCTGTTTCAGCTGCGGCCATATTATTGATGAGCACCCCGGCAACCATGCCGAGTAACAGGCCTAATATGATCATCTTCGTTAAACTAATTTTCTTCATGTTTACTCCATCGGATAAAGGCTGGTAATTGAAATTGTGTAGGGTGGCGTGCACCTGAGCCTGGAAAGCAGCTCAGATGCACGCCTGTTGTGACCAACCGCATGAATAATTCGAAGCACTGTGATACAGCTGAATTCTGTGCTCCAATGGCTGTTATTGTGTTTTTTTGTTACAGATCGAACTCAATACTTAATAATGGAGCGTGTTGTTGCGCACCATAAACATCATTGTCACCGACATTGCCGGAAATAATATCGCGCGGCATGACGATTTTTACTGCATTCGCTGGGTCGAACCACACAATATTATGAATAAAGTCAGGTTTGACATTATATAACCCAGCAATAAGTTGCGGTGTTAATTGCTCCGAGGCTTTTACTCGCTGATAGTCTTCCCTGGTTTTAAATAAAATATCTAATACCAGTTCATACGGTCCGGCGTTTTTGGAGCGAATTACTTGCGCCAGTGAGCAAATAGACTGTTTCATGCCTGAACTCCTTCTGGCGTCACCTGTTCAATGTGGAAATCAAAACGCAGTGCATCGCTTGCTTCAATCAGGTGATAGATTGAGAACTCATACACAGGCCCACTCTGAATGTCAGATGGTGAGAACGGGAAGGCGAGGTTGCCCGCAGTCGCAATACGATTTTCATAGCCGTAGTGCAGCAACGTAGAACGCACCAGTGAGCAAACGCTGTTGGCGATATCCTGGGTTGGTGCAACCACGTCCAGTAAAATCCCCAGCTCATGACCGGCAGTTTTCATCGGCTCATGATTGCCCATCACGCCGTTCTTACCATACAGGTGGAACGTCATGCGGATACTGTCGTCATTCAGTGAAAGGTTACGTGCCACGCTGGCCTGTACCTCTTCAAGAATGGTGTCGATACCGGCAATCATAATCGGATCGCGCGTTCCGGCGATGGTCAGGCAGCGGAAACCAACCTGACGCGCACCTTCCAGTTTCAGCGCATACGGTGTCTCTTCATGACGCGAACCGCTGACGTACACTTCACCTTCATTAACCGCTGTAAAGGTACACGCTTTCAGGTTCAACACGCCGCCCGGTCCCGGCAGGAAGTACGGATCTGACTTCTCATACAGGGTGTGTGCCGCAGCAGAAGTTTCAGTGAACTTACGCTTCGGATTGAACGCTTTCAGCGTAAAGCCGTTGTCGTCGATGATTCCCATCGCACAATCCGAGCCAGAACCCGGGGTGGCGGCGATGGCAGCACACTCAAGGATCTTACCGCAATGAAGCGCCAGACCTTCATCAAAGCCTTGCATAATCGGCAGTGCAGCGAAGCATGCCGGATCGTAGGCTCGCCCGCCCAGTACAACCTGTGCACCGGCTTTCAGTGCGCGCTGGAAAGGCTCAACGCCCATCTGTGCAACGATGTAGGTGCTATCTTCGATAGCTTCGTGAGTCAGTTCAGGCACAAAATCCAGTGCGGTGATTTTGCCGTTATCCAGGGCCTGATGAACGACTTCTTTGTCGACATCGGACGGGATCAACGCCATGGAGAAAGACAGTTTTTCTTCCTGGGCGATCTCATGGATTATCTGGCGACACCACTCCAGGTGCGGAGCTGCGCCGGAACCACCGGCGGTACCGATCACGACCGGGATGTTATTCTTAACGCCTGCCACGATCATATAGCGCAGATCGCGTTTCACACCGGCCCTGTCAGTGAAAGGCTTACCTGCCCCCAGGTAGTGGGGGCCAGGATCGGAGGAGCCTGCGTCAACAGCAATAAGATCCGGCGATTCTTCCATGGCTTTACGAAAACTCTCTTCCGGGAAGCCATAACCCAGAATAGCTGTAGGCGATAAGATCTTAAATGTGCGAGCCATTTCTTAATCCTTAGTCTGCAACAACGCGATGGTGCGGTTCATTTCGTTAAACACGATGTTGAGACCTTCATCGAAGCCCATACCCGGTTTGATCAGCATGCGCATTGGACGCGCAGCCAGCGCGACATGTACGCAGGTGCGAGCACTGATCTCGGTTTCGTTACAGGTTCCGCCCTGGTAGGCTTCCATTGCGTGTTTGTTACAGTAGAGCACGGCATCAACAATGTTATGAATGCCACCGAGATCCGGAGTTTTGATCTGCACCATGTGGCAGCTGCCAGCATCAGTGAAGTCCACGATATCCTGATAGGTGTTACACCATTCATCAGCAACGATTTTCACGCCGGATCCCAGACGGGTCAGTTCTTTGGTGATTGCGGTCAGCATGCGGATTTGATCCGGCTTGTTACCTGCATCAACCGGACCTTCAATGTACAGCGGCAGACCCTGTGCTTCTGCTTCCAGGCTGGCGATGTATTCGGCGCAACGAACCGGGTCCATATCAAAAATCAGACCGATAGTGCCGTACACATCAATATGCAGCGTTGGGTGATAACGATCGCTGGTACGCAGGCTTAAGATGCGGTTAGACAACCAACGCACATACTCACGCAGTTTTTCGCCTTTAAAGCCCAGCTTCTCTTCTACGTTGTTGATCAGCGCATGCGGCAGTACGTCCACGCCTTTGAGGATCATTTTGTCGACGGCGATATAACGGTCATCACCGCTTTGACCAAATAATGGAATTGCTTCCGGTACACATGGCAACTGCCATTCATCGCAAACAACTTCTGTTTTCAGGCGTCCTGTGGCCAGTGCTGCGGCATCAAGCAACGCCTGAGACAAACCGTAACGTACAGCGGTATGCAACAGATGACCGTCAATACGCAGTTGGTCAAAGAAACGGGCGTTCGGTAAGAACGAATCTACGTCACGACCTTCCAGCAGCGGTTTGATGTGATCGTTCAGGAAAGGAATGAAGTTCTCAGCCAGGAACAGTGGGTCACGACCGCCTGCACCGGAGTACTGTACGGCCGCGCAATCACCAACGGCCACCGCGCCGTTTTCCAGAATCAACTGCACTGAAACGCATTCACCCGCCTGACGAACAGAGGTAAACCCAGGCGTCACCGGAGAGCCGGTATAGATAAACCCATCGTGACCAGCTCCGTCTTTAATAGCTTGCTGATCGTCAAAATAAAATGAGGAGTAGCCAGCGGTGAAAAGGGCCTGTTTAATTTTCATTATGGTCTTCCTATTAATTTACTGTGGGATACGGCGTTGATGTCATCAATGACCATCTGGAAAGAAGGTTTACGACCTTCAAAATGTGCGCGCTCTGCGACGTAGTCGTGGTGCAGGGCGAGAATATCTTTCGGCAGCGGAACCGCACCGGCTTCGAGAATACGAATTGCGCCAGTGTTATCACGAACTGGCAGGATTTTGCCGGCGTTACAGGCGGCAGGGGCGAAAGGTACATCCAGCACACCGGCTTCAAAAGCCAGTACGGTGCCGCGTGCAATGTCGCCATTACCCAGCTCGAATACTCTTTTCAGTACCGCGCGAACTTCGCTCTTAATCAGATCGACTTCCTGCTCTACAGCTGCGCATTGCGGGAATTTCTGGTCGCTGACCATGTTGAGCATCTGGCGTGAAGCTTTAAGTCCCTGGGCATTAGCCGCAGCAGTTGGGATACCGAACGCTTCATGCGGGCTTTTGGTGATGACTTTAGTTGCACCGGACATACCTGCAACCGCAGCACCCCAGGCGATAACGGAGAACGCTTTTGCTTCATCTTCCGGGAAACCGCCCATCCACTGGTGGAATACGGTGCTCAACTCGTAATCATCGAAGCCATAATTCTGGAAGTATTCGTGGGACAGTTCACGCAGAGCCTGAATCGCCGCGATATCCTGAGTCAGGCTACCCACCTGGCCGTAACCGACGGTAATGGATTTCACTCCTTGTTCCAGCGCCAGCAGACCTTCGATAATCGCGACCGAGTGAGACATAAACGGCGGGATCAGGGTGCCGGTCAATGGGCCAAACGGCTCGCGGTTAATACGAATGCCGTTTTCTTCGTACAGCCCCATCAGACGGTCGCAGTACTGCCAGTCACGGATGGATTTTTCCAGGGTGACACGTTTGGCATAAGGGATGTTGTAGGAGATACCACCGCCTTCGTAGCTGGTAAAGCCACTGGCCATCGCGATCTCTGCCAGCAAGCGTGCATCCGGGGTACCGTGGCGAACCTGGATAGGTTTTTCCAGCGATTCAGTCATACGGCGGCAGGCAGCAACCCCGTGATTGACCACCGGTAAACCATTAAGCTTGGAGGTTCCTGCTTCGATGGATTTCTGGATCCCGACGGCAGCTTCTTCATAACGATTCAGACGGGTATAGGCATCGATGGTACTTGGCAGAAGGTCGCACTCTTCCTGCAAGGTTTTGAGCAACTCAATGTGCTCATCCATTAATGCAACACCTGCACGTGGCTGGCTCAGGGTTTTACCTTCCTGATCGGCCTTCAATAGCGCGAGGGAGAAGCGTTTTTTATCTGGAATTGCTTGCTGGTATTTCACGCCATCTTCGAAGTTCTCAACGTCTTTGCCGGTTTCCCAGGTTTGCAGCACCTGATGCCTTTCGGTCATGAATTCGTCATGGGTCAATTTTTTATTTCGAAGTTCCATTCGTAGCTGCCTTAATTGTTATAGGGTTAAACACTGAATGCTGGTGCGAGCTGCGGCTTGCGGGTACAGCCTGGCGACGTTTGCCAGTAGCGGGAGCAGGCCATTTGAATCGCGGTAATACTCAAACTGATTAGGTAACAAAATTCTTTTACCCTGGTCGTCCAGCTCCCGGTATTTGAGCCAGTTATGAATATCGAACTGGCTGGCGCGCGAGAGCCATCCACCTGAACCGACAACTTTGCGTACGGTGGTGAGATCGCGACCCATCTGTAAATCCACGTTACCTACGCAGGTACAAACCTGCTTTTTAGTGCCCGCGTGGCGCTCAGTGGCATAGCCCACGCACAAACCTGCCAGCAGAGTGTCGAAATATTTCTCCTCCTCGCTGAGTGGCAGGTAATCCGGATGCCCAACCAGATGACGCAGGTAGCGATAAAATGCTTCCTCACGTTGTGGCTGCTGGGCAAAGATAACTTTCACCATATCCTGCGTGCTTTCTCCGACCACGACGGCGGAAACGCGCATTCCCAAATCGCCTTCAACGGTACGTTTGACGAAAGGTTCAGGAACACCATGCAGGACGGTGTCGGGAGAGAGGATATTCGCGCTGGCTGAATAGACGTCTGTAGTGGCGCCGCCCATATCAATCAGCATGAATTCTTTCCATGCACTGTCGTAATCGCTAATCGCTTTTACCAGTTCATACACTGTCCACGGCGTCGGCATGGGTTCTTCGCCGGTTTCTCCAACGATGACGTCCAGACCTTTGCCTTTAACGATGCGAGACAAGAACACATCACAGATAGCCTGACGAGCGGCAAACGGGTTCGGGTGATCGAGATCCGGCAGAATGTTATCTACCGTGGTCAGATCCTTATGCCCCAGAATCGTTTGTATATCGTCCTGAATGTCCCGGTTTCCGGCGTAAATAATGGCGCAGTCAAGCGTGGACTCTGCCAGCGCATGCGCATTAGCCAGGCCGTAGCTTTCTTCACCACCATCCGTGCCGCCGGTAAACAACAGGATGTCTGGCGGTGATGACTCCAGCTCCCGAATGTCATGGCGGTTCAGCTTGTATGAATAATATTGCGCGATTTTTGCTCCTGCCGAATGAGCGGTAACTTTCGCCGATTCCAGCGTAATGGAAGGCACCAGCCCCATTGCTGCAACGGCGAGCCCACCTTTGGCAGACGAGGAGTATTTCAACTGCACTTCACCACTTTTCAGTAACGGGCGAGCATCGGCAACATTCAGCACCTGATTCAGGCTGGCAAAAAAACCGTCTGCCAGATGATGTGTGGTGGTTGGGGTCAGGACATGGTTTACCAGGGTTAATTCCTCTCCTTCATGCGCGAAGAGGGCTGCCTTGGTCCATGTCGAGCCGATATCGACAGAAACTGTTTGCATCAGATGGCCTCTTCAAGGCAACGCTGTTCGAGGCCATTATGTTGATGGATATCATTGGTGATAAGCGCACAGACATCTTCGAGATCGTGACTTGGTGCGAAGACGCGGTTAAAGCCCATCTCTTTAAACTTCATTTCCACTTCGGCGAAGTCATGCTTACCTACGACCAGGTTGCCGCCGACATAGAGCAGAATGTCGCCGAGGCCGCGTTCGATGCAGCGCTCACGTAAACCGAGGCAGTCGATATCACCGTGACCGTAGATGGATGACACCACGATGGCGTCGGCACCGGTTTCAATCGCAGCATCAATATATTCATCCTGACTCACCATCACCCCAAGGTTGATTACGTGAAAATCATGAGCAGTAAAAACGCGATCCAGAACTTTATTGCCTACTGCATGGCAGTCAGCACCGATGACGCCAATAACAAGTGTAGATTTCTTCATGGGTAATCCTCTGTAGGGCTGATGGTCAATAAGTAAAAATTATTTTTTAATATTTAAAGCATGGATTGTGGCAACCTCTTAATAGGATTGGAGTGTCTGTGTAAGCGAAAAAGGAAGCAATTGATCTATTTTCAAAATAACCTTCATAAAATGATTGTTATATTTCATTTTTAATAAATGGCTTTAAAAACAATATATTGTGTTTTGTTTTTTGAGGTTTTCTTAATTTGTTTGCGAATTCGCTAATAAATGACTTGCTATGTTTGTGATCGAAATCTTATTTTGTTGCGAGCCTTTTTTAAGTGTCGTTTTAAATAATTTAAAAACTTATGCTTACTAAATAACTTGTGAACAACCTAACGGTTTTTTATTTATTGATCTTATATGTCAAAAATATTATTTGTTAAATTTAAGATAAAAATGATAATAGATTGTTCAGAACATATTTAATCTTTGGACCATATGCGCAAAAGGGGAGGGAGTGATAACTTGCGGTGATGATTCGGACAGGAAAGCATGGCATTTGAGAAGGGGAGGTATCTTCATTGAGGTTGAGAATGCAGTGAGTTTCTCTTCCAGCTGAGATAGTTACATTTGGGTGTTAATTATAAGTAAAATTAAAATGAATAATTTGTATAAATTTAAAATTCCACGACTTGCTAAAAAAAATCTGTGAGCTACCTAACAATAGTTACTCTTTATCTGCTACCGCATTTTGCCGTCTGAGCTGGTTAAAAGATCGTGTAGATTTAAATAAATAATCTATCATTTGTAGTAACGGCAATTACTCATTGAAAAACAAATCGTTAACATGATGTTTACTAGTTACTCTCGTGGTAAACATTGTTAACATTAAAATTGAAAATTGATTTAAATCAATGTTTAAAACTTGGTAAACACTACAAAATGAGGTTAAATTGCTGCGGATCAAATTGGTCTGGAAGTGATAAATTAGCTATAAATTGATCACTATCGAAAAATGCAAATTTACCTCGATAAAAACCTGTTTATTGTAAGGATTTTACGGCGTAATATAATTGCGGGATCAATTTGAGTGTTTTATTAACATGTTTGTAACTTTTCGGCATTGCCTTTTCTTCAAATGAGAAGAAAGAGCAACGGCGGATGGAAGCAAATAAATTTGTATTGGGGCATGCGTGTGACCCTTTCTAACGGGGTTCACTCTCGGAGTCTTCATGCGATGAGCAAGGAGTCATGATGTTAGATATAGTCGAACTGTCGCGCTTACAGTTTGCCTTGACCGCGATGTACCACTTCCTGTTTGTGCCACTAACGCTGGGTATGGCGTTTTTGTTGGCCATCATGGAAACGGTCTACGTCCTTTCCGGCAAACAGATTTATAAAGATATGACCAAGTTCTGGGGTAAGTTGTTTGGTATCAACTTTGCTCTGGGTGTGGCTACCGGTCTTACCATGGAGTTCCAGTTCGGGACTAACTGGTCTTATTATTCCCACTATGTAGGGGATATCTTCGGTGCGCCACTGGCGATCGAAGGCTTGATGGCCTTCTTCCTCGAATCCACCTTTGTAGGTCTGTTCTTCTTCGGCTGGGACCGTCTGGGTAAAGTCCAGCATATGTGCGTCACCTGGCTGGTGGCTTTGGGTTCTAACCTGTCCGCACTGTGGATTCTGGTTGCGAACGGCTGGATGCAGAACCCAATTGCAGCAGATTTCAACTTTGAAACCATGCGCATGGAGATGCTGAGCTTCTCCGAACTGGTGCTTAACCCGGTTGCACAGGTGAAATTTGTACACACCGTGGCTTCTGGTTATGTTTGTGGCGCGATGTTCGTTCTGGGGATCAGCTCCTACTATATGCTGCGCGGTCGTGACTTCGCGTTTGCTAAGCGCTCCTTTGCTATCGCTGCCAGCTTCGGTATGGCTGCCATTCTCTCTGTTATCGTTCTGGGTGATGAATCCGGTTACGAAATGGGTGACGTGCAGAAAACCAAACTTGCCGCAATTGAAGCTGAATGGGAAACTCAGCCTGCCCCTGCATCCTTTACGCTGTTCGGTATCCCGGACCAGGATGCGCAGGAGAACCATTTCGCTATCCAAATTCCTTATGCGCTGGGCATCATTGCCACCCGTTCTGTTGATACACCCGTCATTGGTCTGAAAGATCTGATGGTGCAGCATGAAGAGCGTATCCGTAACGGGATGAAAGCGTATCAGCTGCTGGAAGAACTGCGTGCTGGCTCCACCGATCAGGCCGTTCGCGACCAGTTCAACAGCATGAAGAAAGATCTGGGATATGGTCTGCTGCTGAAACGCTATACCGATAAAGTTACCGATGCGACCGAAGCGCAAATTCAGCAGGCAACGAAAGATTCCATTCCTCGTGTTGCTCCGCTGTACTTCGCGTTCCGTATCATGGTGGCGTGCGGCATCCTGATGCTGGCGATTATCGCTGTATCCTTCTGGACCGTAATCCGTAACCGTATCGGTGAGAAAAAATGGCTGCTGCGCACGGCGCTGTATGCGATTCCATTACCGTGGATTGCCATTGAGTCCGGTTGGTTTGTGGCAGAGTACGGCCGTCAACCGTGGGCGATTGGTGAAGTGTTACCGACAGCCGTGGCGAACTCTTCGCTGACTGCTGGCGACCTCATCTTCTCGATGCTGTTGATTTGCGGCCTGTATACCCTGTTCCTGGTGGCTGAACTGTACCTGATGTTCAAGTTCGCACGCCGTGGTCCGAGCAGCCTGAAAACCGGTCGTTATCACTACGAGCAGTCCACTGTGACTTCTCAGCCGGCACGCTAAGACAGGAGTCGTCAAATGATCGATTATGAAGTATTGCGTTTTATCTGGTGGCTGCTGGTTGGCATTCTGCTGATTGGTTTTGCGGTCACCGATGGTTTCGACATGGGGGTGGGCATGCTCACCCGTTTCCTCGGTCGTAATGATACCGAGCGTCGAATTATGATTAACTCCATCGCCCCGCACTGGGACGGTAACCAGGTTTGGTTGATCACCGCTGGTGGCGCATTGTTCGCTGCCTGGCCGATGGTTTATGCCGCTGCGTTCTCCGGTTTCTATGTGGCGATGATCCTTGTACTGGCGGCATTGTTCTTCCGTCCGGTCGGTTTCGATTACCGCTCGAAGATTGAAGATATGCGCTGGCGCAACATGTGGGACTGGGGCATCTTCATCGGTAGCTTTGTTCCGCCTCTGGTGATTGGTGTGGCATTCGGTAACCTGCTGCAAGGGGTTCCGTTCCACATGGATGAGTACATGCGTTTGTACTACACCGGTAACTTCTTCCAGTTGCTGAATCCGTTTGGTCTGCTGGCAGGTATCGTGAGTGTTGGGATGATCATCACCCAGGGCGCGACCTATCTGCAGATGCGTACCGTAGGCGAACTTCACCTGCGTGCACGTACGACTTCTCAGGTTGCTGCGCTGGTCACTCTGGTCTGCTTCGCTCTGGCTGGTGTCTGGGTGATCTACGGTATTGACGGTTATGTTGTGACTTCTGCACTGGATCACCATGCCGCTTCTAACCCGATGACTAAAGAAGTGGCGCGTGTTGCGGGTGCCTGGATGGTGAATTTTAACAATGCACCAATCCTGTGGCTGGTTCCGGCTCTGGGTGTGGTTCTGCCACTGTTGACCATCCTGACTTCTCGTATGGAGAAAGGGGCCTGGGCGTTTGTCTTCTCTTCACTGACCCTGGCCTGCATCATCCTGACTGCTGGTATTGCAATGTTCCCGTTTGTAATGCCATCCAGCACCATGATGAACGCGAGCCTGACCATGTGGGATGCTACCTCCAGCCAGAGAACATTGAACCTGATGACCTGGGTTGCGGCGGTGTTTGTACCAATCATTCTGCTGTACACCAGCTGGTGTTACTGGAAGATGTTCGGTCGCATCACCAAAGAAGATATTGAAAGCAACACCCACTCTCTGTACTAAGTAAGGAGCTAAAAATGTGGTATTTCGCATGGATTTTGGGAACGCTTCTTGCCTGTGCATTTGGGATAATCACAGCGCTGGCGCTTGAGCACGTTGAAGCAGGCAAGGCCGGACAAGAAGAAAGTTAATGATCAACATTATCGCGATGCAATATACAACATCGTTTTAGGTGCATCGCGGCGGCAAGGCTGCGAAACCCCAGGAGCTTACATCAGTAAGTGACTGGGGTGAGCAGGTGCAGCCAACAAAGAGGCAGCTTAAAGGATGATAAAGTATATTTATGCGGTAATGGATAAGCGCCCCTTGCGGGCGCTTTCCTTTGTGCTGGCAATCGTGTTGGCTGGCTGCATATTCTGGGATCCCACACGCTTCGCGGCAAAAACCAGTGAGCTGGAAATCTGGCATGGATTTTTGTTGATGTGGGCGGTTTGTACTGGCGTAATCCACGGCGTTGGATTTCGTCCTCGTGCAGTTCACTGGCAGGGCATCTTCTGCCCGCTGATAGCGGATATCGTGCTTGTTGCTGGTCTGATTTTCTTCTTCTTTTGAATAAGAAACATCCTTAAATATTTATGGGCTTGCATAAGCCCATAATTTTTTACTCTCCGTTTACTTTCCCCCATTCCAAAGCATCATTCCCGCGCGTATAGTAGCACCGGTTAAAAGTACTAACTTTTGTTGCATTACCGGGATGTAAAGTGAATACAACGCTATATACAACAGCATTCTTGAAGCATCGAGACGGCAAGGTCAGGAATCTCCAGACGCTTACAGAAGTAAGTGCCCGGGGGCAGTGGACAAAGCCAAAGAGGTAGCAGGAATGAATAAGTATATATTTCGATGGCCGGTTCGTGTCTACTACGAAGACACCGATGCCGGTGGGGTGGTTTACCACGCCAGTTATGTCGCTTTTTATGAAAGAGCACGCACAGAGATGCTGCGTCATCATCACTTCAGTCAGCAGGTACTGCTGGCCGAACGTGTAGCCTTTGTGGTGCGCAAGATGACCCTGGAGTATTTTGCGCCTGCCCGGCTTGACGATATGCTCGAAGTCCAAACCGAAATTACGTCAATGCGTGGCACCTCATTGGTTTTCACGCAACGCATTGTCAACGCAGAGAACACCGTGCTGAATGAAGCCGAAGTTCTGATTGTTTGCGTTGATCCACTCAAGATGAAGCCTCGTGCGCTTCCCAAGTCTATTGTCGCGGAGTTTAAGCAGTGACTGACATGAATATCCTTGATTTGTTCCTGAAGGCAAGCCTTCTGGTTAAACTTATCATGTTGATTTTGATTGGTTTCTCAATCGCATCCTGGGCCATTATTATCCAGCGAACCCGTATTCTTAATGCCGCTTCGCGTGAAGCGGAAGCGTTTGAAGACAAGTTTTGGTCTGGTATTGAATTGTCGCGCCTGTATCAGGAAAGCCAGGGACGTCGTGATAATTTGGCGGGATCGGAACAAATTTTCTACAGCGGGTTCAAAGAATTTGCTCGTTTGCACCGGGCAAATAATCATGCGCCGGAAGCGGTTGTTGAGGGGGCGTCCCGTGCGATGCGTATCTCCATGAACCGTGAGCTCGAAACGCTGGAAACGCATATTCCGTTCCTGGGAACCGTGGGCTCTATCAGCCCATATATCGGTCTGTTCGGTACGGTTTGGGGGATCATGCACGCATTTATCGCACTCGGTGCTGTAAAACAGGCAACCCTGCAAATGGTCGCTCCGGGTATCGCGGAAGCGTTGATTGCAACAGCTATCGGCCTGTTTGCGGCAATCCCGGCGGTTATGGCTTATAACCGTCTGAATCAGCGCGTAAACAAGCTGGAACAGAATTACGACAACTTTATGGAAGAGTTCACCGCGATTCTGCACCGCCAGGCGTTTACCGTTAGCGAGAGCAACAAGGGGTAAGCCATGGCCAGAACGCGTGGACGAGGTCGTCGCGAACTCAAGTCCGAAATCAATATTGTACCGCTGCTCGACGTATTGCTGGTGCTGCTGCTGATCTTTATGGCAACAGCGCCGATCATTACCCAGAGTGTGGAAGTCGATCTGCCGGACGCGACTGAATCGCAAGCCGTCAGCAGCAACGACGAGCCGCCGGTCATTATTGAAGTTTCCGGTATTGGGCAATACAGCGTGGTAGTTGAAAAAGATCGTATGGATCAACTGCCGCCAGAGCAGGTTATCGCAGAAGCGAAAAGCCGCCTGCAGGCCAATCCGAAAACGGTCTTTTTAATCGGTGGTGCGAAAGACGTGCCTTATGATGAAATAATTAAAGCGCTGAACTTGTTACACAGTGCGGGCGTGAAATCTGTTGGCTTGATGACGCAGCCAATCTGATGTCTGCGTATTCCTGGCTTGAAAGATAGCGCGTAACAGGCGAACAGTTTTTGGGAACCGAGAGTGTCAAAGGCAACCGAACAAAACGACAAGCTCAAACGGGCGATAATTATTTCAGCGGTGCTGCATGTTATTTTATTTGCAGTACTGATCTGGAGTTCGTTCGATGAGCACATTGATGCTTCAGCCGGCGGTGGTGGCGGTTCGTCCATTGACGCCGTTATGGTCGATCCTGGCGCCGTTGTCCAACAGTACGATCGCCAGCAGCAACAGCAGGCAAGTGCGAAACGTGCAGAAGAACAGCGTGAAAAACAGGCGCAGCAGCAAGCCGAAGAGCTTCGTGAGAAGCAGGCGGCAGAGCAAGAGCGACTGAAGCAGCTGGAGAAAGAACGTTTAGCCGCGCAGGAAAAAGTACGCGAGCAGACGGAACAGCAAAAGCAGGCGGAAGCCGCGGCTGCGAAAGCGCAAGAACAACAGAAACAGGCTGAAGAAGCTGCAGCGAAGGCTGCTGCGGATGCGAAGGCCAAAGCTGATGCTCAGGCGAAACAAGCCGCTGAAGCCGCGAAGAAAGCGGCTGCTGACGCACAGAAGAAAGCCGAGGCTGAAGCCGCTGCAAAAGCAGCTGCAGATGCCAAGAAAGTCGCTGAGGCGCAGGCTGCTAAAGCCGCCGCTGAAGCTGCGAAGAAAGCACAGGCTGAGGCCGCTAAGCAAGCTGCAGCCGAGAAGGCTGCTGCTGAGAAAGCTGCCGCTGCAGCAGAAAAAGCCGCTGCTGCAAAAGCTGCTGCCGCTGAAAAGGCCGCTGCCGATAAGAAAGCGGCTGCGGAAAAAGCTGCAGCAGACAAGAAAGCTGCTGCCGAAAAAGCGGCTGCTGATAAAAAAGCCGCCGCAGATAAAGCGGCTGCCGCTAAAAAAGCTGCAGCAGAGAAAGCCGCCGCAGCCTCTGGTGTTGACGACTTGTTAGGTGACTTAAGCTCCGGTAAGAATGCGCCGAAATCGGGCGGTGGAGCGAAAGGAAACGGTCAGCCAGCGAAAGATAGTGGTACAAGTGGTGCAAACGGTGGCGCATCAGGTGCTGATATCAGTGCTTACGCATCTCAAATTCGTAATGCGATTCAGAGCCGTCTGTATGGTGCTGATTTGTATGCAGGCAAATCTTGTGTGTTGCATATCAAGCTGGCACCAGATGGACTGTTATTGGATGTGACCGAAGAAGGTGGCGATCCAGCATTATGTCAGGCTGCGTTGACGGCTGCAAAAACAGCCAGAATTCCTAAACCGCCTAGCCAGGCTGTTTATGAAAAAGTAAAAGATGCCAAACTGGACTTTAAACTGTAATCATTTCCCCGAGATTTCGGGGAAAACGGTCTAAGGTTGAGACAGAGTTCTGGTAGTTTTGTGTATTTGAGTTTGTTAACATTCTGCTAAATTATCGTGGGCTTTCCGTCCAGATAAGGGAGATATGATGAAGCAGGCATTACGAGTAGCATTTGGTTTTCTGATGCTGTGGGCAGCGGTGCTGCATGCAGAAGTACGTATCGAGATCACCCAAGGGGTGGACTCGGCGCGCCCGATTGGTGTAGTCCCGTTCCAGTGGGCTGGGCCGGGCGCTGCTCCCGAAGATATCGGTGGTATCGTAGGTGCAGACCTGCGTAACAGCGGTAAATTTAACCCGTTAGACAGGTCTCGTCTGCCACAGCAGCCGGGCACTGCGGCAGAAGTTCAGCCGGCTGCATGGTCTGCGCTGGGTATTGATGCTGTGGTTGTGGGTCAGGTTACGCCTAATCCGGACGGTTCCTACAGTGTTGCTTATCAACTGGTAGACACTGGCGGCGCACCGGGTACCGTACTGGCGCAGAACACGTATAAAGTGAACAAGCAGTGGCTGCGTTACGCGGGCCATACTGCTAGTGATGAAGTGTTTGAAAAACTGACCGGCATTAAGGGCGCGTTCCGTACCCGTATTGCTTATGTCGTTCAGACCAACGGCGGCCAGTTCCCGTACGAATTACGTGTTTCTGACTACGATGGTTACAACCAGTTCGTTGTTCACCGTTCTCCGCAGCCTTTGATGTCGCCGGCATGGTCTCCGGACGGTTCTAAACTGGCTTATGTAACCTTTGAAAGCGGACGTTCTGCGCTGGTTATCCAGACGCTGTCTAACGGTGCGGTTCGTCAGGTGGCTTCGTTCCCGCGTCACAACGGTGCTCCGGCATTCTCTCCGGATGGCAGCAAACTGGCGTTTGCTCTGTCTAAAACGGGTAGCCTGAACCTGTATGTGATGGATATTGGCTCAGGCCAAATCCGTCAGGTGACTGATGGTCGTAGCAATAACACCGAACCGACCTGGTTCCCAGATAGCCAAAACCTGGCCTTTACCTCTGACCAGGCAGGTCGTCCGCAAGTGTATAAAGTTAACGTTAACGGCGGTGCTCCGCAGCGTATTACCTGGGAAGGTTCGCAAAACCAGGATGCTGATGTAAGCAGTGACGGTAAGTTTATGGTAATGGTAAGCTCAAATAGTGGGCAGCAACACATTGCCAAACAAGATCTGGTAGCGGGTGGCGTACAAGTTCTGTCGTCAACGTTCCTGGATGAAACGCCAAGTCTGGCACCTAACGGCACTATGGTAATCTACAGCTCTTCTCAGGGGATGGGATCCGTGCTGAATTTGGTTTCTACAGATGGGCGTTTCAAGGCGCGTCTTCCGGCAACCGATGGACAGGTTAAATTCCCTGCCTGGTCGCCGTATCTGTGATAATAAATAATTGATTAATAAAGGAATCATTGAAATGCAACTGAACAAAGTGCTGAAAGGGCTGATGATCGCTCTGCCTGTTATGGCAATTGCGGCATGTTCTTCTAACAAGAACGCCAGCAATGACGGCAGCGAAGGCATGCTGGGTGCCGGCACTGGTATGGATGCAAACGGCAGCGGCAACATGTCCTCCGAAGAGCAAGCGCGTCTGCAGATGCAACAGCTGCAGCAGAACAACATCGTTTACTTCGATCTGGATAAGTACGATATCCGTTCTGACTTCGCTGCAATGCTGGATGCGCACGCTAACTTCCTGCGTAGCAACCCGTCTTACAAAGTCACCGTAGAAGGTCATGCGGACGAACGTGGTACTCCTGAGTACAACATCTCCCTGGGTGAACGTCGTGCTAACGCCGTTAAGATGTACCTGCAGGGTAAAGGCGTTTCTGCTGACCAGATCTCCATCGTTTCTTACGGTAAAGAAAAACCTGCAGTACTGGGTCATGACGAAGCGGCTTACTCCAAAAACCGTCGTGCCGTACTGGTTTACTAAGAGAATTGCATGAGCAGTAACTTCAGACATCACCTGTTGAGTCTGTCGTTACTGGTTGGCATAGCGGCCCCCTGGGCCGCTTTTGCTCAGGCGCCAATCAGTAGTGTCGGCTCAGGCTCGGTCGAAGACCGTGTCACTCAACTCGAGCGTATTTCTAACGCTCACAGTCAGCTTTTAACCCAACTCCAGCAACAACTCTCCGATAATCAGTCCGATATTGATTCCCTGCGTGGTCAAATTCAGGAAAGTCAGTATCAACTGAATCAGGTTGTTGAGCGCCAGAAGCAGATTTTGTTGCAGATGAATAATCTTGGCAGCGGTAGTGCGTCGGCAGCGCAGTCTGTGGATAGCGATCAGAGCGGGGCAGCAACCCCTGCGCCTGATGCAGGTGCTACCGCAGCGTCAGGTGTGCCCGCGCAAACTGGCGATGCTAATACCGATTACAATGCAGCAATTGCTCTGGTGCAGGATAAATCCCGCCAGGATGACGCGATTGTGGCATTTCAGAACTTCATCAAAAAATATCCGGATTCGACTTACCTGCCCAATGCAAATTACTGGCTGGGTCAGTTGAATTACAACAAGGGTAAAAAAGATGATGCGGCGTTCTATTTTGCTTCGGTAGTTAAAAACTTCCCGAAATCACCAAAGGCTGCAGACGCAATGTATAAAGTTGGCGTCATCATGCAGGACAAAGGTGACACAGCAAAAGCTAAAGCAGTTTATCAGCAGGTTATCACTAAATATCCTGGCACTGATGGCGCTAAACAAGCGCAAAAACGCCTTGGCGCGATGTAATGCACACCATGCGACCAGAAATCGCGTTATTTCTGGTCGCGTCGTGTGATTCCTAAGCAGTTGAGTTATTTACATCGAAATTTTTGTTGCGCTAAAATCTGAAATCAGTAATATATGCCGCCGTTGCCAAGGGATATCAAACAGCCCGAAAGCGGCGAGAAAAGTGGGGCGTTAGCTCAGTTGGTAGAGCAGTTGACTTTTAATCAATTGGTCGCAGGTTCGAATCCTGCACGCCCCACCAATA
>NZ_JAOWGP010000028.1:0-13399 GCF_030333065.1 Citrobacter sp. Cm046
ACATTTAGTTATGAAAATGATGATTTCATCCTGGGTGTGTATACAAATAATAAATATTCTGGCTCAGAAGACACTCTGTTTAATCGTAGCGCGCAAATTAATGAGGCGCTTAAAACATCAAATCAGTACACCATAAAGAAAGTCGCTCTATCACCGAACGGCATTCCGGCAGAGTCATGGTTGTTTGGCGGTACCCAAAACATCAGGAATCCGACGACGGGGAAGGATGAAAAAAATACATTTTATGATTTTGATTTTAAAGCCAATGAGCGTGATGCTACAGCAGAGAAGCCTAGGTTTGGTATTGGACTCACCAGTGAGTATAAAAAAACGCGCTACAACGAAGCAGAGATGGTTGAAATCTGGGACCGGCTGGTGAATTCCCTGCGCTATAAGTAGCCGCTAGTGAAATTAGTAGTGCTTTCCTTGTACTTCCGCAATATTTGAAAATAGAGGATAGATAATGAGCGTCGGCTATTTTTTAAGAGTTGGTGATAGTACCACCTGCGGTGGGAAGATCCTTACCGGTGATCCAGCGTTTCAATGGTACGGCATTTCTGCTGCCAGAGAAGGAGATATGGTTAACTGCGGTAAGCACCCGGGAACTTTCAAAATCTTAGGTGGCGCCGCAGATACATTCGATGGAGGTCAGGTTCTGGCGGGGTCACTTGACAGCTTTAGTTCCTGCCCGTGTCACGCAAAATTTATACCCGGTATTCCGGATAGTTACTCTAAGGGAGATGCAGGAGGCCTTGAAAAAGTTATCTCCGCTGTAAAAGAGGCTAAATCTGTAATGGATAATTTATGGATTAGCTTTGCTTTGCCAAAAACAGAGAATTATTCAGGCCTTAATTATCGTTTAACAATGGATGATGGCAGCGTGCATAAAGGGATGTTCGATGATAATAATAAAGTATACATCCCTTCTGTTTCTGCCAGGTCCTGCATTTCCGTTGAAATTGAAAATCCTGATGATGATAAAAACGTTGGTGAAAGTATGACCAGTCAGCTATTAAAAAACATAATGGGGTGATTAATGGATTATATGATCATTAAAGGTCTGTATAAATCCGGGCAGGAGCATGAGTTAGAATCGCCTGTGTTGGATAATGCAATTGCGGGTCTTGAGGGAACAGCTATTAAGTTTTCTACTGATGCTATCAACGATGCCAATGTCAGAGCCAGTTACACATCAAATATCAAAAGAGTTACATCAGAAGTTAAGGAAATGGTTAAAGCCAGGAAAATAACGGTAAAAGAGGCTTCTGAATTTTGCTATGAGATGAGAAATAAAATTATGGAGGAACATCGAAAATACACCTCATCAACAGGCTTGTCGTTTGCAGAAAAACATAAGAAAACTCCTCCCAAATTAGATGAATTGTACGATAAGTATGCTTTTAAAAAATTCAATAGCTCTTTCAGGGAGTTAACAGCGCAACAGAAAAATTCTATTCACTACGAAATTATCGAATCATCCGCACGAGACAATCCAAAGTTCACAGCATCCAACAAAAGACTAAAAGTCATGGGAAAGGTTGGTGTTTTAATTACCGCGTCACTGGCAACCTATGAAATATTAAATGCGGAAAACAAACCGAAAGAATCGATAAAACAGGGGGTTCAAATTGGTGGTGGTGTCGCTGGTGGGTGGCTAGCAGGGCTCGCTGTAGCGCCACTTTGCGGCCCGGGTGCTCCGGTCTGTGCAATTGCATTAGTATTGTTAGGCAGTGCTGCAGGCGGTATAGTCGGTTCGGTAGTCGCTGATAGTCTGGATGAGGAAATTGAGGAGTTTACAACGTGGAAGATAAACTAGTTTACTTCGATTTGTGTGGAGCACTATCAGATATATTTGTAGATAACGAAGTTGATTTTAAATACATTTCCTCAATAGCAAAAAAATTTCCTGTTGCTATAGTTGAAGAAATCTTGTTTGAATGGGTTGCCCCTGTTTGTTACACCAATCTCCTGACCCCGGCACCTTCTGTATGGAGTGGGTTTGATAAAAAAGCTTTATGGATTGATATTTGCGACTATAGAAATAAAAAAGGCTTTGCCGCAAAATGCAAGCATAAGTTGCTCGTATCTATTCTCAAAATAACTTACAGGAAAGAATGGCTGACTCTGAAAAATGAGATGCTACAGCGTTAGCCCTGGAATAATGCATGCTTAATGTTTTATTTGGTTTTTTAATGAATAGAGTGGTATTAAGTTAATCTGGAGCGTTGCACATAATTTTTTTACTTCTCCCTTGAGTCTTAAATAAAACACACAAATATCGAGTTTTACTATGGCATGGCCTATACCGGATATTCCTGATAAAAAATCTCTTCCACCACCAAAATACTGGTTCTGGATAATGGTATTAGTACTGATGTTAATAGCAGGAACTATTTCCAGCTTGTGGTTCCAGAATAAGGCAACTTACGCTGAAGTTTTATTCTACGGAGCCATGCCCGCATTGCTGGTTTGGTTATGTTTATATGGGGTAATGCTTAATCGTTATGAACAGTCTATCGTAGCCAGCCAGGCCTGGGATTTCGAAACAGAGCGAACCAAAGCCGAATGGCGAAGCTGGAGTCGGCAACAGCTTGCCGTGGTTGGCAATGTGTTATTTTCTCCGGAAGAAAAAGGGATGGAGACTCTATTGGGTGAGTTGGACAAAGTCCCGGCGTTTCCTAAAAAAGCTCGTCCATTATTCAACTCCCCGCATAGTTTTCCAACTTTAATGAAAGAAACAGACCGAAAACTGGAACAGCAGTATCCGGGCTATCGTCATTTTCTCCACTCTATTTATGTTTTTCAGCCGTCAGACAGAGCTGATAAAGATCGCGATGAGTTGATTTTTCAACAATGGGATCTCATACCCAATTCAATCCATTCCATGAAAATCGTAGATTCTTTCTATGATGCAAAGATCTCTGATGGGCTGATATTAATGCTTTGTCTTCAGGATTGGCCTCCTCGAAGCACCGGGCCGTCCAGTGAGTTTATTTCTGCTCAGCTTATCACCTCGCCCACTTTTGCTCGTCAGTATTCATTACCTGTCATCGCTGGCATAACGCGTTTGATGCCAATGGAGGCCGGGAAACTTGTTAACGAGTTAGACATGTTATTTGAATATGTTCAGCCTGATAAGCAGCATCTGGAATACGTTTGGCTAATGGGTGCTGCTGAAAAAACTGCCCCAGAAATAATGCAATATGCAACTCTCCACCAGTGGCCGCTGCCGGAAAAAAGGCCTCTGCATTCTATCGATCTCTCCTTTGGACCTCCTGGAGAGATGGCCTTGCCACTTTCCTTAGCCATGATGGCGGAAGCCGCCAGCAAAACGGGTAAGGAACAGCTGTTGGTGAATCAGACATCGCAGCAAACAGGGACACTTTGCTTGATTACGAGGGAGCTTTACGCATGACCGAACAAAAAATGATTCCAAATGCACGCTATGGCTCATGGGGATACTTCCTTCTGATTGTCGGTCTGGCAGGGATAAGCGCTTTTCTGCTTTTTATCAATCAGGGGAGTTTGAACAACCTCGGGATTTCAACTCAAAAAATCTGGACGATCTGGGGAGCTGTGTTTGCCGTCTTGCTCTTTGGCCTGATTGGTTCACCTGTGTGGTGGCGATGGAAACAGAGAAGAAATCAGGTGGTCTATAAGCCGCAGGTGTCAGGGGAGAAGATCGGGCCGCGCCCAGTTGAGGGCAGCGATGCGAGTCAGTTTTTATCCAGTCTTAAAAATCATCTCCGAACCCGCTACAGCCTTTTCTGGCGCCGTAAAGTTCGCCTCCTCTTGATCACCGGCGACGAAACCGCTATCGAACAACTGCTCCCCGGCCTGCAAAGCCAGCAGTGGCTTGAAGGCAACCGCACTGTTCTGATTTACGGCGGCAGTCTGACTGCTGAGCCCGCTAAGGAAAAATACGCTGCGCTGCGCAAACTGCGTCGTGGTCGCCCGCTGGATGGGATTGTCCGGGTCATTGCTGAAGGGCAGACGCTTACGCCGCAAATCAGCGACAGCGACCTGCGGGGGCTGGAAAAAATCAGTGAACTGTTACGCTATTGCGCACCGGTCTGGCTGTGGAAACTGTGCGACAGCGACTGGTCGCAGACGAAGCGCCCTGAGCAGGCTGTCGGGGCAAGCTTCCCGCTGCGTGCCAAAGAAGAGGATATTACCCGCCAGCTTGAGGGGATGCTGCCGGAGTTGCGGGCGCAGGGTGTCAGTCAGGTCATTGAGAATAACCGTCACGACTTTCTGTTACGTCTGGGTCAGCACCTGAAAGAGGGCGGTATCAGCCGCTGGGCTCAGCAACTGGTGCCATGGTTGTCAGCCTCCCAGCAACGTATTCCGCTGCGTGGCCTGATGTTCAGCCTGACGGGAAGTCCATCGCCTGAAAACGTCGTTGCTTACGCTGATGTTGAGAATAATATCCCTGGATCGCGGCGTCATGCTCTGACCCTGCCGGTGACCTGGGATGGCGTCGTTGGCGACTGTACCCGCGTGCGCGGCCGCCGTGTCGGGCTGCCCTGGGAGCAGACGCTCGCCTGGACGCTGATGACCATCATCGGTGTCTGGATGGTGGGGCTGATACTCTCCTTTGCCATGAACTATGGACAGATTTCATCTGTTGCGGGAAAAGCCCGCAACCTGGTGGAACATCCTTCCGTTTCTGATTTTCAGCTGACGGCATTACATGAACTGCGAAACGACGCGGGTCGTCTGCAACACCATGTTCAGGAGGGGGCCCCCTGGTATCAGCGCTTTGGTCTTGACCATAATCAGCAGCTACTTAATGCGATGCTCCCGTGGTATGGCGTCGCGAACAATCACCTGATCCGTGATCCGGCGAATATCTCCCTGATGCAGACGCTCACCGTGCTGGCAAATTCCGTCCCCAACAGTGACAGGCGTGCGCAACTGGCGAAACCGGGCTATGACCAGCTTAAAGCCTGGCTGATGATGGCCCGTCCTGATAAAGCCGACGGCGAGTTTTACGCGCAGACCATGAAAACCGTACAGCCGACGCACAGGGGCATTTCAACGGGCCTGTGGCAGAGCCTTTCGCCAGACCTGTGGGCGTTCTACATTTCCGAACTGCCCAATCAGCCACAGTGGAAAATCACACCGGATGCTTCTCTGGTCAGTCAGAGCCGTCAGGTGCTGTTGCAGCAGATTGGCCGACGCAATGCAGAAGGGACGCTGTATGAAAATATGCTCAAATCGGTACGGCGCAACTTTGCGGATGTCTCACTGGAAGACATGACCAATGGTACCGATGCCCGACGTCTGTTTACCACCGATGAGGTGGTTCCAGGGATGTTCACCCGTCAGGCATGGGAAGGCGGTATTGAGCAGGCCATTGAGAATGCGGCCAATACTCGCCGGGATGAAATAGACTGGGTGCTGAGTGACAACCACAAGGCAGTGTCTGCGGAGCTATCCCCGGAAGCGCTGAAAGCGCGTCTGACCCAGCGCTATTTCATTGATTTTGCCGGAAGCTGGCTCAACTTCCTCAACAGCCTGCGACTTAACCCGGCGCACAACATCGCCGATGTGACCGACCAGCTGACGCTGATGAGCGATGTGCGTCAGTCGCCGCTGATTGCCCTGATGAACACCATCGCCTGGCAGGGACAGGCCGGGCAACAGACGGAGGGCCTTTCTGACTCCATTATTAAGTCGGCGAAAGACCTGGTCGCCGGGAAGGATAAACCGGTGATTGACCAGTCGGCCACAGGCCCGCAGGGACCGCTGGATGACACCTTCGGACCTTTACTGACACTGATGGGAAAAAACAAAGCCAGCAATGTGATGTCTGCTGACAACACGCTGAGCCTGCAAACTTATCTGACCCGTATTACACGTGTACGTTTGCGTCTACAGCAGGTGGCGAGTGCCTCCGATCCGCAGGAGATGATGCAGACGCTTGCGCAGACGGTTTTCCAGGGCAAGAGTGTGGACCTGACCGACACGCAACAGTACGGCAGCCTGGTGGCGGCAAGCCTCGGGGAGGAGTGGAGTGGTTTCGGCAACACGATGTTTGTTCAGCCGCTGACTCAGGCCTGGGAGACGGTGTTGCAACCGTCAGCCGCCAGTCTGAATGACCGCTGGAACCGCTCGGTGGTGGCGAACTGGCACACGGCCTTTGAGGGGCGTTTCCCGTTTGCGGCGAGCAAGAGTGACGCTTCTTTGCCGATGCTGGCCGAGTTTATCCGTAAAGACAGTGGTCGTATCGACCGGTTCCTGACCACCGAGCTCAATGGCGTACTGCACAAAGAGGGGAGTCAGTGGGTACCGGACAATGCACACAGCCAGGGGCTGATTTTTAATCCGGCTTTTCTGCGGGCGGTGAATCAACTGAGTCAACTGTCGGACATTCTGTTTACTGACGGCAGCCAGGGGATAAGTTTTGAGCTACAGGCCCGCCCGGCAGCGCAGGTGGTGGAAACCCAGTTAACGATTGACGGACAGAAGCTGCATTACTTTAACCAGATGGCCGACTGGCAGTCTTTCCGCTGGCCGGGCGAAACCTGGAAGCCGGGAACGATGCTGACCTGGACGTCGACCAGCGCCGGTGCGCGGCTGTTCGGGGATTACGGCGGCACCTGGGGCTTTATTCGCTGGCTGGAGCAGGGTAAACGCCAGCAGCTTGATCGCAGCCAGTGGATGCTGAGCTTTACCGCGCCAGACGGAAGAACGCTGCAGTGGGTGCTGCGCTCACAACTCGGAAACGGACCGCTGGCACTGCTGACGTTGCGTAACTTCAGTCTGCCGGAGCAGATATTCAGTGTGGATGCCTCTGCGACCTTGCAGACTCTGGACAGTGCCGGGAATTCAGCCATGGAGGGAATGGAATAATGGCGACATTACAAAGCGTACTTTATGCCTGCGGTGCTGATGAGCAGACTTTGCTGACAAGTGCGCGGTCACACAGCACTCAGTGGGCGCGCTGGCTGGAGCCGATTAGCGACAATGAGCCAACCGGCGAAGATCCGGGCTATGACGACGATTTTCAGCGCATTCGCGAAGAGGTCAACAAACTTTCCGGTATTGATACGGGACTGATTTGCGAGCTGACGGAAAAGTTGCTGACCGGTACCTGCAAAGATCTGCGCGTTATCACCTTCTATGTCTGGGCGCGCCTGCATCAGGACGGTGAATCCGGTTTTGCACAGGGGATTGAACTTCTGGCGGCAATGCTTGAGCGGTTCGGTTCCAGGCTGCATCCACGTCGTGAAAGGAGCCGTAAAACTGCCCTGGAGTGGCTTGGCAGCAGTCGCGTGACTGACAGCCTGTCTTTATACCCGGAAGTGGACATGTCTGTTATGCAGCGCATTACAGGCGGGCTGCTTCTGGCGGAACAGTCTTTTCAACTGTTTGATGAAGATGCCCGTCCGGAGCTTGGGGGGTTGTATCAGGCTCTGGACAATCGTCTGGTACAGAACGGCGGTGCCAACAGTCTGGTGCCACAGACCAGTCGGGAAGAGGGGGCAATAACGGTGTCAGACTCTTCTGCGCCAGTGATGAATGCTGTCACGTCGGGACGTGATTTACTCGATCAGGCTAAGGTGCTGGCGAAATACCTGCGCTCCCTGCCGGGAGGATGGCTGGCCGGACATCATCTGCTGAAAAGCGTTCGCTGGGATACGCTAACTGAACTTCCGCCGCTGGATGCCTCCGGGCGCACTCGTCTGGTCCCGCCTAAACCCGATAACAAGGCGCACCTCAAACGTCTGTATCTGCAGAAAAGCTGGTCTGAATTGCTGGAACATACGGACACGTTGCTGGCTCAGGGCGTCAATCACTTGTGGCTGGATGTGCAGTGGTATGCCTGGCAGGCGCTGGTGAAACTGGATAATGACAGCGTGCGTGCCGATATTCTCTGCCGTGATATTAAAGGTTTGCTGGCGCGTCTGCCGGGGCTGGAAGCACTCGCTTTCAGTGACGGCACACCTTTCGCTGATGAAGTCACCATGAACTGGATAAACGAAAGTGTGCTTGATGACATGTCAGGATGGAATGATAAGCCGGTATCAGCCGTATCCGCTGACAGTGATGATGTGCTGACGCTGGAGTCTGAAGTGCTGGCGAAAGCGGACAGCGAAGGCATAGAAGCTGCGCTTAACTGGCTTCTCGTCCAGCCGGGATACACCTCTTCCCGGGATCGGTGGCTGATGCGACTGCTGATGGCTCGGGTAAGCGAACAGTACGGTAAAAACGAAATGGCGCTGCATCTGCTGCGCGAACTTGATAGCGATGCAAAGCAACTGACCCTCGAACAGTGGACGCCGGAACTAATGTTTGAAGTCAAAGCCCGCAGACTCAAGCTGCTGCGCGCTAAAGCCGGTCGCAGTGACGTGGATAAAACGCGCCTGCAGGTCGAAATGGATTTGCTGCTTTCCGGATTGGTTGCTTTAGATCCAGCCCGTGCAGTCGTTCTCTGCGCCTGATGATTCAATGAAAGATTATAAAAACTATGGAAGATTTAACCCTGCGTTATTACGACGCTGAAATGCGCTACCTGCTGGAAGCCGGCGAAGAATTTGCCCGTGCTCATCCTGAGCAGGCGGCAATGCTCAATCTTGATAAAGCGGGTGCGCGTGACCCGTACGTGGAACGTCTGTTTGAAGGCTTTGCCTTCCTGATGGGGCGTTTACGTGAAAAGCTCGACGATGACCTGCCGGAACTGACCGAAGGGCTGGTCAGTCTGCTGTGGCCGCACTACCTGCGCACCATTCCGTCTATGTCCGTGGTGGAGTTCAGCCCCGACTGGCGTGAAATGAAAGAGCAGATGCGTATCGTCAAAGGATTCGAAGTCCTTTCCCGGCCAATTGGGGAAAAAGGCACACGTTGCCGGTATACCACCACCAAAGAGATCGGCCTTCAGCCGTTGTCGCTGGAACATGCCCGTCTGTCGACCGATCCTGATGGACGCTCTGTTGTCACTTTGCGCTTTAACTGCAGCGAACTCGCGGACTGGAGCCGTATCGATCTCAGTCATATTCCTTTCTATCTCAATGCTGATGCGCCACTGGCCTGCGCCATGCACGAAGCGTTCACCATGAATGTGGCCAGAATATGGCTGCGCATGCCTGGTGATGTGGACAGAAGACCGCTGGCCGGGCATTTCACTGCACTCGGGTTTGGTGATGACGATACCCTCTGGCCGAAGGGCAACAGCAGTTTCAGCGGTTACCAGTTGCTGCTGGAATATTTTACCTTCCGCGAGAAATTCATGTTCACGGGCCTGCGTGGGCTGGAGACCGTGGCCTTTCCGACGGAGCTTCCCTGGTTTGAAATCGACGTGGTACTGGCGGAACGCTGGGAGCATGACTTCAGCTTTAGCGAAAAGCATCTGCGTCTGAACTGCGTGCCGGTAATTAATCTGTTCCCGCTGGAATCTGACCCGCTGACGCTCAATTCACTGCAGACGGAGTACATGCTGCGCCCGATGCGCGTACAGGATGGCCATACCGAGATTTACGCCGTGGATTCGGTGATGTCATCGAGCCAGCATACTTACGTGCCGTTCTCAAGCTTTCGCCACAAAGGTGGAATGATGCGCCATGAAGCGCCGGAATATTACTACCACACCCGTGTGCGCCGCGGCCCGTCCGGACTGCATAACACCTGGCTCATCCTCGGCGGTGAAGCGTTTGATAACCACACGGTGCCGGAAGATGAAAGCCTGTCGCTGACGCTTACCGGAACCAATGGCCAGCTACCTCGCAGAGCATTGCAAAGTACCGTGCTCGACACCGTGATGAAAACCACATCGGCCAGTATTGCGGTACGCAACCTTTGTGCGCCAACGCTGCCCTGTTATCCACCTGCGCAGGACCGTTTTCACTGGCGCGTACTCAGCCATCTCGGCAGCGGATTTCTCTCGATGATGGATAACGCCGATGTACTGCGCGGCACGCTGGCGCTGTATGAGTGGACCGACAGCGAGATGAACCGCCGCCGTCTGGAAGCCATTATCGACGTGAAGCACAGCGAAACCGAGCGCTTTGAACAGGGCTACCTGGTACGCGGCGTGCAGATTGAAGTGACGCTGGACAGTCATGGTTTTGCCGGACGCGGCGATATCTGTCTGTTCGGCGAGATGCTGAGCCGCTTCTTTGCACTCTACACAGACATCTACCTGTTTAACCGCCTGATTATCATTCTGCAACCGACCGGAGAACGCCTGGAATGGGAAGAGAAACACAATCGCCGTATTCCCGGTTGACACCACGGCTGGAGGCAGACCTTCACCGCATTAACTTTTACCGCTTATGCCAGTTGCTGGAGAAACTCAATCCCGACAGGCCATTGATGGGTTCAACCAGCCATCCAACCGATGATCCGGTGCGCTTTGCGCCGCATCCGGGGATGGGTTTCCCGGCGAGTGAACTGAAGGCTGTCGAATATGACGAGGATGATGACAGCAGGCCACCGCTCATCCGCACGACCTTTATGGGGATGTACGGTGTTGATTCCCCGTTGCCGACGGCCTATCTCGATGACATTACCCAGCGCCGGGAAGGGCATGAGGCGCTGCAGGGGTTTCTGGATATCTTCAGCCACCGCATCCTGACCCAGTTTTACCGCATCTGGCGTAAATACTCCTACCCGGCAGCCTTCGAACCCGGAGGTACCGACAGTATCTCACAGTCACTGCTGGGTCTGGTGGGGCTGGGGATCCCCGGCACGGCAAACCAAATTGCCACTCCGGTGTCACGCTTTCTGGCATTACTGGGCGTGTTGCGTCAGCCGGGTAAAACCCAGGAGGGGATGCAGTCGCTGATTAGCCTGCTTGCACCGGATACCACCGTGCAGGTCAGCCCCTACTGTCTTCGGCCGGTGGAAGTGAATCAGCCTCTGGGCTTTTACGGTAATGAGGATTTTCTACTGGACGGTAATACGCCCCTGGGTGAC
The DNA here is from genome assembly GCF_030333065.1 of Citrobacter sp. Cm046. NCBI lineage: Bacteria > Pseudomonadati > Pseudomonadota > Gammaproteobacteria > Enterobacterales > Enterobacteriaceae > Citrobacter > Citrobacter sp. Cm046. The sequence goes on from NZ_JAOWGP010000028.1 coordinate 10,921, forward strand.
GAAGCGATGGATGCCAACAGCCAGTTGCTGATTGCCCTGTCCACGGATAATGAGCAGGAAGCGCAGGGCTGGAAGCCGGATGGTCTGCTGTATCAGGATTTTCTGGTGATGCTGCGGGTTTATCTGGGCTGGCGATTCAAGGCAAAAATTACCCTGACTACCCGTACCCGCCTGCTGGCTGTACCGCCGTTAGGTGAAGGGCCATTCTGGCTTGGGATGAATGGTGTGCTGGGTGTGGAAGACGATGAATGTCTGGACGATATCCCGCAAACCTTTACGACGGAACTGGGTTATTACACCGGGCTGGAGCCTGCGAAACCACAACAAGGAAACCGACGTGTTACGTATAAATTTAACTAAGACCACGTGCTGTCTACTGCCGCTGCTGGCATTCAGTCTGGCAGGCTGTGGGGTGACGCAGGGCGTCACCGATGGCACTAAATCGGCCTTCAATGCCATTTTTTACAAGAAGATTAAGGTACTACACCTGGATTTTACCGCTCGCGAAGCCCTGAACACCGATGCACGTGAGAACAACACGCTCTCCGAGTCGGTCGTGGTGCGAATTTATCAGCTCAAAGATAATAAAACCTTCGACAAGAGCGTGTACCAGCAACTGCTGAAAGACAGTGAAACGGCTCTCGGGGCTGATCTTTTGGCCACCCGCGATGTGGTGGTTAAACCTGGTGGAGATGTACTGCTCGATATGCCGATGGAAGAGGGGGCGAAATACGTCGCCGTGGTGGGATTGTTCCGCCATCCCGATATGGTTAAAAACACATGGAAGCTGATGATAGACCGTGAAGAACTCGATCCGGACAAGGCGCGGGTGATTGAGGCCGGGAATAACCATCTGACGTTGTTACCGATAAAGGATAAATAATGCCTCAGACTCACAAATCCCCCTCGCTGTACGAGATGCTCGCGGGTAATTTCTCCGGTGGTCTCGACCTTCACCAGGTCAGTGAAGAAAATCAGGTCATCCTGTCCGTACTGGACAACATGCAGCGCGTGCTTAACTGCCGCGCAGGGACGCTGGCGCATCTGCCAGACTACGGCCTTCCGGACATGACCAAAATCCTGCAAGGGATGCCCGGTACGGCGCATGAGCTGATGGGGACTCTATCGGCCGTATTACTCAAATATGAACCACGCCTGAAAACAATAGCGGTTGTGCTGCTGGAACAGGAAATCCCTGGCGAACTACGTTATGCCATTGACGCTGAACTCAAAGGTATTGGCCTGGTACGCTATGGCACGGAGTTTAAACCCGAAGGGCGGGTACTATTGAGACACCTCAAACAACAGCAGTACCTCGGCACGACTACCCGCGCGTAAGGCCGGGTATGGAGTTTGTCTGATGGGATGGACACTACCGAATATCGTTGCTAAAGAACAAGCTCGTTACTGGTCTCCCTGTGAATTAACTGAGTCAACTGTCGGACATTCTGTTTACTGCCGGCAGACAGGGGATAGTTTTTGAGCTACGGGCCCGCCCGACACCGCAGATGGTGGAACCCAGTTACCACCACCTACGGTGATGCGTATCACTCACGGCAACCCCGGCTACCCGATAAAAGAGTCTGTGCATATGGCGGCTCCTAAAGTATGTCCGAAGTAAGCAGTAATCATTTTCAGCAATATTTAAAAGTGGCATGAACCTTGTGATAAGAACATGCCTGTGTGCCCCAGTGACAAATTTATTTACTCAGGGGAAAACTGGTTTTATTACTGACTCTGATTACATACTGGGTGATTGCAAAGAGATTTGCAATTGCGTGTCAGGGGTTGTGTACAACAGAAAACTTAGTGATGTCGAAGATTAATTCCAGTTCTGGTGTGAAAAATATGTATTTGGAATTTCACCATTAACCTGTTTCTTGGCTGTTCAGAATAAATAACTGGAAGCGGCAATAGGCAATAAAGGATATTTCATGAATCCAGTTGAACAGAAGCAGATATGTTCTCGGTTTATCAAGCCTGAAAAATTAGCTGATTTACGGACTAAGCAAGAAATCGAACTGATGAACGGCAGACCGTGGACAAGGGAGCTACCGCCACCGCCGGTATTACCGCCATATGGTCCCCTGGAAAAAATTAGTGGCCGCCTGGAGTCCTTCAGTAGCGAATGTTTTCGGGAATATTTTGACGTCAAGGCGTACCGGACCAGCAGTCTGCCGGATACATCCGGTGGCCAGCGTGGTGCAGCCGCAGCAATTGCTATTGCAGCAGGGAGTCCTGGCGTTGGGGCGGTAATTATGGCCGAGAGTGAATCATCAAATGACACGGCTGAATATGTTCAAGGCACAATTAACGGCAAACCCTTTCGGGGCTGGGTGGGAACAACCCGTCTTAAGGCTGGAGACAATGTGGACATGATTGCAGAGTGGCAGCATGACCATTATGAAGTATATGCCATTGCCCTTCCTGAAGAGCGAATAGTTTCAATTTGTCCGAAATGCGATATGGGGCATATTGC
>NZ_JAOWGP010000029.1:0-44334 GCF_030333065.1 Citrobacter sp. Cm046
TGAACTGCACCCAAAAAGTTGGACACCCAACGAAGTAAGGTGCAGTTTTTTATGAGCAAGTATTCTCTCAGCTTTAAGCTTGAGGTTGTGCAGCACTATCTTTCCGGGCAGGAAGGACAGGAAGCGACGGCAAAACGTTTTGGTATCGATCACAGTGCCGTTCGTAAGTGGTCTGCTGCCTGGAAGCTTCATGGCGAAGCCGGGCTTACAACCCGGCATTTTACCTATTCTCCTGCGTTTAAAGAGTCCGTTATCCTGCATATGCGTGAACACCACCTGTCTGTTCGCGAAGTCTGTGCAAAATTCATTATCCCGGCCTTTTCCACTGTTTGTCAGTGGGAACGACTGTATGATGAAGGGGGATTAGAAGCCCTTACAGACAGCCGACGCAGGAAAAAAACGATGCCAGAACACCCTGAGAATCACCCTGTCCCTCCTTTGCAGGCTCCTCTTGACCCGGATGAACGTGAGGAGCTTGAACAACTGCGTGCTGAAGTGGCATATCTAAAAAAGCTGCAGGCCTTACTCAGGGAAAGGAGCACGTCAGGACGCGGGATAAAGCGCAGGTCGTGAATGAGTTAAGGCTGAAGTTCTCTCTTGCACGCTTGTTAAACGCCGCAGGGCTGGCGAGAAGCACGTTCTACTGGCAACTGGCCAGCGGTAAAAAACCAGACAAATATGCTGATGACAAGCAGCAGATTTTAACGCTGTTCCATAAACATAAAGGACGGTATGGATACAGGCGAATCACGCTGGCTGGCCGCCGGGAAGGAAGCTTACTGAACCATAAAACGGTTCACAGGTTAATGAAGGCTCTGGGTTTAACCTGTTGTATCAGAAGGAAGAAATATAACTCTTACAAAGGCCGGTATGGGAAAGTTGTGGGTAATGTACTGAACCGGCAGTTCAGTGCGGATAAGCCCAACCAAAAGTGGGTTACAGATGTCACGGAATTTAAAATCAGCGGAGAAAAGCTGTATCTGTCCCCGATTCTGGATCTGTATAACGGAGAAATAGTTGCGTACCAGATGGGGCCCCGTCCTCTTCTGTCGATGGTGGATAACATGCTGTCGAAGGCTATATCTGTACTGGGCAAAAACGAATACCCGCTGCTCCACTCAGATCAGGGCTGGCAATATCAGATGGCACATTATCAGAACCGGCTTAAGGAGGCGGGTCTGAGACAGAGCATGTCAAGGAAGGGGAACTGTCATGACAATGCAGTGATGGAGAGCTTCTTCGGCACACTGAAATCTGAGTGTTTTTACCTCACGGAACACGAGAATATCAGCGAGTTGCGCATGGCTATCGATGACTATATCCACTATTACAACCATGAAAGAATAAAACAGAAACTGAAAGGCCTGAGTCCGGTAGAATACCGAATCCAGGCCCAGATAACCGCTTAAAATAAACTGTCCAATATTATGGGGTCAGTTCAGATTACTCCGGTTTTTTTATACGTCAAACCTGATGGCAACGCAGAAGCGTCTTATCTGGTCGACACGAAAGCATTACTTAACGAACTCTTCGCCCAAAGTAATATCTTTCTTCAGCGTGTCCAGCATACCTTCCAGCGCATTCTGTTCAAATGCACTCAGTTTACCGATGGACTTGCGCTCTTCCACACCATTTTTGCCCAGCAGCAGCGGCTGAGAGAAGAAGCGCGCATACTGGCCATCGCCTTCAACGTACGCACATTCCACTACGCCTTTTTCGCCATTCAGGGCACGAACCAGTGACAGACCAAAACGTGCCGCAGCCTGACCCATAGACAGGGTTGCAGAACCGCCACCAGCTTTAGCTTCCACAACTTCGGTACCCGCGTTCTGGATACGTTTGGTCAGGTCAGCAACTTCCTGCTCGGTGAAGCTCACACCAGGAATTTGTGACAGCAGTGGCAGAATGGTCACGCCAGAGTGTCCACCAATTACCGGAACTTCAACATCGGCAGGCTGTTTGCCTTTCAGTTCCGCAACAAAAGTGTTGGAGCGGATGATGTCCAGCGTAGTTACGCCAAACAGTTTGTTCTTATCGTAGACGCCTGCTTTTTTCAGCACTTCTGCAGCGATAGCAACGGTCGTATTCACCGGGTTAGTGATGATACCAATACATGCTTTTGGACAGGTTTTAGCAACTTGCTGCACCAGGTTTTTCACGATGCCTGCGTTAACGTTAAACAGGTCGGAACGATCCATACCCGGCTTACGCGCGACACCCGCAGAGATCAGAACCACATCAGCACCTTCCAGTGCAGGGGTGGCATCTTCACCGCTGAAGCCTTTGATTTTCACAGCAGTAGGGATATGGCTCAAGTCAACGGCCACACCAGGAGTTACTGGAGCGATGTCGTACAGGGAGAGTTCTGAACCTGAAGGCAGTTGGGTTTTTAACAGTAATGCTAGCGCCTGACCGATACCACCAGCAGCGCCGAGGACTGCAACTTTCATCCTAAACTCCTTATTATATTGATAAGCAAAATGTCTATTGCTCCGCGGCGGCGACCTTAATTCACAAATCCAACGAATTCAATAACCACGCGTCAAGAATGCGTAGTCACGCAAATTTGGCTTTTATGCATTTAACTTACGTAAAATAAATCCTAAGTTACGTAATTCAAAACAACCGCCCAGTAGAGCAACTTTCCAACAGGTGTTGACAATATACCCTACCGCCCTCTCAAAACAACATCAATTTGATAACATTTAATTTACTTTTAATCTTATTTGCGAGCCGTGACACAGGCATGTTTCTTGATAACGAAATTTGATAAAATTCCGCTCTTTCATAACATTATTTCAGCCTTGAACGAGGCAGACCGTTTGCATAAAAATTCATCTGTATGCACAATAATGTTGTTTCTACCGCCATATTACGGGTGACTTATGCGAAGCTCGGCTAAACAAGAAGAATTAGTAAAGGCGTTTAAAGCGCTGCTCAAAGAAGAAAAATTCAGCTCTCAGGGCGAAATCGTCCTCGCGTTGCAGGATCAGGGCTTTGATAATATCAATCAGTCCAAGGTTTCACGCATGCTGACCAAGTTTGGCGCAGTGCGTACCCGCAATGCAAAAATGGAGATGGTGTACTGCCTCCCGGCAGAACTGGGGGTTCCAACAACCTCAAGCCCGCTGAAAAATCTGGTACTGGATATCGACTATAACGATGCTGTCGTGGTCATTCATACCAGCCCAGGCGCAGCACAATTAATTGCCCGCCTGCTGGACTCATTGGGTAAAGCGGAAGGTATCCTCGGGACGATTGCCGGAGACGATACCATCTTCACCACCCCAGCGATGGGCTTTACGGTAAAAGATCTGTACGAAGCTATTCTGGAGCTCTTCGAACAAGAGCTGTAACCCCTTCCCCGTCGCATCATGCGGCGGGGGAAAAACCTTCCTTTCATACCCACGCCACTGTTTTTCACTACCAATCATTTAACAGATAGTGCGTTTAACCGTTATAAAGCATTCACATAGTGAATGATAATTATGAAAAACGCACAAATTGCAAAATCACATATCAATATGATTTTATTGAACTTATTTTAATCCCGGTATACTGAAGCGTATTTTTAATTCCGTTTGGTTATAAAAAATATATTTTTTAACCCATAATACCCAGCGAAACCATTAGCGTGGTATTAATTTACTGAGTTATTAGTGTATACTTGATTCTGTGATGAGGGTCACGAAACAAAGACCCCAATAAAAGTATTCGACGAGGTAAATATCATGAAAATCAAAACTACTGTTGCAACCTTAAGCCTTCTGTCTGTTATCTCTTTCGGCGCAAGCGCTGCGGTAAATCAGGTGAACTCACAAGAAGCACAGAATCTGCAATCCATGGGTACTATCTCTGTGTCTCAGATTGGTAGCTCACCAATGGATATGCGTCAGGAAATTGTCGCCAAAGCAGAAAAAGCGGGCGCCAGCAGCTATCGCGTTACTGAACTCCGTGAAGGGGCTCACTGGCACGCAACTGCTGAACTGTACAAATAAACCCTCGTCGTCTAGTCCGACGACTTGCCCCCGCTGCCGGGGGCTTTTTTTATCTCTTAAGATGAGTGACGAACGTTAAAGCGCAATTGCCCTTCCAGCTCTTCTTCCGCTTCATCAAACAGCAAAATCAGCGCGCCATAGCGTCTGCGTTGCTTATCCGGCAAATGCACAAACTCAATCTCCAGCGGCAACGGCAATACTTCCCCGACAACCACTTCCCACAGAGAATCTAAGTCACTGACCTTTTCCCGGGCCAGGCCGAAGGTACGCGTAAACTCCCGGTAGAAATCACTTTGATCTTCAATCTCGTCAAAATCAAACGTATAGATATTCATCTATAGCCACCATCCCGCCGTCGGTTACTCTACAGACCACCAATATGCAAGGTCTTCACTTGCAGAAACTCTTCTAATCCAAGCACCGATCCTTCACGCCCTAACCCCGACTCTTTTACCCCACCAAATGGCCCCAGCTCGGTTGAAACGGCACATTCGTTGATACCAATCATGCCGCTTTCAATGGCCTGCGAAACGCGGAATACACGCTGCAGGTTTTGCGTATAGAAATAAGCAGCCAGCCCAAAAGGAGTATCGTTAGCGCGCTGAATAACTTCGTCTTCACGACTAAAGCGGAAACAGGCCGCGACGGGTCCGAAAGTTTCTTCACGGGCAAGTTTCATCTCTTCGTTGCAATTGCTCAGTACCGTTGGCTGCCAGAAGTTACCGCCCAACGAATGCGCTTTTCCTCCCGCCAGAACCGTCGCACCTTTTGCAATAGCATCTTCAACATGTTCCCGCACTTTATCTACTGCCGAAGGCTCGATCAGCGGGCCAACCACCACACCGTCATCCAGACCATTACCCACCTTCAGCGCCTGGACAGCATCCGCCAGTTTGCGGGTAAATTCGTCATAGATGGATTCCTGAATATAGAAGCGGTTAACACTAACGCACACCTGACCCGCATTACGGAATTTGTTAGCGATGGCCCCCTGCACCGCGGCATCAATATCGGCATCATCAAACACAATGTATGGGGCGTTGCCGCCCAACTCCATCGAGACTTTTTTCATCGTGTCGGCCGCGTTACGCACCAGCGTTTTTCCGACAGCGGTGGAGCCGGTAAAGGAAATTTTACGCACTTTATGGCTAGCCATAATTGCATCACTGATTTCCGGGGTATTGCCCGCGACAGCGTTAAGCACCCCATCGGGCACACCAGCCTTTTTCGCCAGCGTTAGCAGCGCAAACGCGCTGAGCGGCGTATTGTTGGCCGGCTTAATCACCCCGGTACATCCCGCAGCCAGCGCGGGCCCAAGTTTGCGTGTCAGCATCGCCATCGGGAAGTTCCACGGAGTGATCGCAGCGACTACACCAACAGGTTCACGGGTAGCGAGAATTCGCGAGCCTGGTTTAATCGGAGGGATAATCTCACCATTAGCGCGTTTGGCCTGCTCCGCAAACCACTGAATAAAGCTGGCGGCGTACTCAACTTCACCTTCGGCTTCTTTCAGCGGCTTCCCTTGTTCAATGGTCATCAGACGCCCCAGCCAGCTTTTGTTTTCGAGGATCAGTTCATACCAGCGATAGAGGATTGTCGAACGCTCTTTCGCCGTTTTTTCGCGCCACGCCGGAAAAGCGTTTGCGGCAGCAGCAATCGCCTCTTCAGTCTGCTGCTTACCCGCCTTCGCCACCTTTGCAATGACCTCCCCCGTCGCCGGATTTACCACATCAAAGGTGGTATCCAGGGTCTTCCACTGCCCATTAACCAGATATCCCGTCTGAAAAAGTTCACTCTCCTGCAGTCCAGGCATAGTTTTTTCCTCCTGATGTCATGGCTTACGCACATCGAATAAGTATAGCCATAAAAAAACCGACGCTTCTGGCGTCGGTTTTTAACTCTTAACTGCTGGTCAGGGCGTGCTGATATTTGTGCAGCATACCCGTAAGCCGTTTTACAGGCTCCGTCACCTGAGGCGGGGCTTCCCAGATGTTTAATTTTTCCTGATAGATATCAAGCTCCTCAAGCAGCTGACTAAAGTAGCGTCGGCGTTTGTCGTCATTTCCAGCTGAAATAACGTGATCGGCAGTACGACGGAGCTGACGATGAAACGCAGATAAATCCTCATTTACCGGTACAGGTGCATCACGCAGACGCTGGTGAGCGATGATCATCGTCAGCGCCAGACGAAACTTCGCCAGATCGCCGGGAAATTTATTCATCAGTAAAAACAGTTGCTGATAGAGCGCCGGAAGGTGATTCTCTTTTCGACGAACCACATTAGTGGTCATAGCGGAGACTGCGGCTGAAACAAACTGATTGAGCAGCACGCGACCTGTTCTGTCACGGGAGTTATCACGCACCAACAGAATCACAATAAACGCCAGCACACATCCCACAAGCTGCCCCAGCGCACTGTCGAGGAACTGGCTAAAATGGAACGTCATCGGGTTATCCAGCACGATAATGTTAATCGTGCTCGCCAGCGCCCCCATGGAGCCCAAACGCCGCTTCTGTACCTCGATACCGAGGAAAAATCCCAGCACAGCAAGGCTCAGGCACAGTAACAACATACTTTGCTGGGTATTGGGGATAATCACCAGAAAATAGAGCGCCCCCAAAGGTAATGCTGCCAGCGTGCCGTAGATAAAGTCTATCGCTACCATACGTGGATTGGGTAAACGCATTGCCAGTGAGGTAACGACCGCAATCATCACCATCGCGCCACTACCTGACGTCCAGCCGGTCCACAGCCAGAACAAGGTTCCCAGCACACAGGAAAGCGTGGTACGCCAGAAGTTGACCATCGCATGGTGACGTTCGGCGGATTCCACTTTCACTACCGGCTCACCCTGCAGGATCTCTTCTTCAATCGCACTAATTTTGGTATTGCTGACAACACCGCGTTTGAGCAGCAGGTAGCGTGTCGCAGCACCTGCCCAGCTATATATCGTCACCGGCGTGTCACGCTCGCCGGTCCAGACAATCACGCGCCGCATCCGCTTGAGTTGCTTATGTACGTCCTGCACCGTTTGAACTGGCGTATCAAACAGCTCACGGAAGGTGTCCGTAATCAGGTCCGGTCGCGTGTTCTGGATAAGATAGGTTTCACAGGATTGAGTAATGAGCGTCAGCGACAACGTGTTCAATGCTTTAAGTCTGCGGTTGGCGCGTACCCAGCGTGAGGACTCCATGTTCAGGTTGCTGCGCATACCTTCCAGCGCCGCAGTACGACGGACTAAATCCCCCCAGGCTTTATCCACTTCTTCACTGTCGCCGTGCTTAATGCACAGTTGCATAAGTTGATACTGCGCCACCAGAAGGCTGTCCAGCTCGACATCGATCTCCTGCTTCACTGAACGGGGTGAAAAGAGCAGATCGGCTACAATAGCGCAGACGATCCCCATCACGATCTCGCTGCAGCGTTCGAGCGCAAATTGCGGCGTCAGCAATGGTTCCGCCTGAATGGTAATGACGATTATCAGCGCCGTGTAGCCCGAAAGCCCCCAGGCATAGGAGTTCTCGATCTTCACCAGCGAGGAGAGCCAGGTACAAAAACCGGCCCAGATGCAGCACACCAGGATCATCAGCAGCGGCGCACGGATCATGCTGATAATAATGATCAGTGCGGCAATACAGCCAATAAATGTTCCGACAATACGAAGCATACCGCGATAACGGATAGCGCCAGAATAGGGTTCTCCACCCGCAGCAAAGGCCGGGCCAGCCGCCACAATTGCCGCAGTCAACACCGCCCAGCGCGGTGTCTCAAGTTGAAAGTGAAAGCCAACAAACAGCGCCAGCACAATGGCGCATGCCAGTTTTACCGCAAAGCGGATATGCTGATTGGCAATGGAGAAAATACCCATCACGATTAACCAAACTCGCGCAGGCGATGCGCTATTTTACGGAAAAACGACTCCTGGCTGGCATCGCGATCCTGCTTACCAGTAATGACGACGGTGGCCGTAGTACCGGCCGGCCACAGGGTGCCTTGCTGCTCATCCAGACGAATACGCACCGGCACACGCTGTGCCAGACGTACCCATTCAAGATTGGAATCAATGGTCGCCATACCTTTTGCATCCTGCGTACTGCTGGCATTCGTTACACCAGCCGCTACGCTATCAACGGTGCCTTTCAATACCTTATTACTGCCAAGTGGTGTTATTTCAGCACGATACCCCGGACGAACACCTTCCAGCTTGGTCTCTTCCATATAAGCCAGCACATAAAAAGAGTGCTGTTTTACCAACGCTACCGCCGTGGAGCCGCGGGTAATAAACTCGCCAGAATAGACGTTAAGGTTAGTCACCCAACCGTCGGCTGGGGCGCGAATGACCGTTCGTTCAAGATCCAATTTCGCCAGGTCGCGTGTCGCCTGCGCCTTTGCAAGCTGGTGCAATACGGTTTGCAATACGTTATTGGACTGGTCAATCTCTTCACGAGACATTGCCTGAACGCCAAGCCGGTTACGACGACCCGCTTCCTGGCGCTTTTCCTGTGCCAGTACCTGATAATAGGCGACATCCGCTTCAGCCTGTTCGAGGGCTTTCTTATAGCGCGGTTGGTCGATAGTGAACAGGACCTGATCCTTTTTCACCAGTTGGTTATCATGAACGTTAACATCAGTGATTAAGCCCGCGACATCCGGTGCAATTGCCACAACATCAGCACTGAAACGTGCATCACGCGTCCACGGCGATTCGGTGTAGTAGACCCATGCGCGGAAAATGGCGATAAAGGCCAGAATGACCAGTATGAGAGTCATGGCCGTGCGGGAGAGTTTTCTTGTTAGTGTTTTCACTTCAACCTCAAACGAACAGGCGCGTTATTAAATAGAAAAGACAGCAATACAGCGCGGTATTAAACAGAGCCGGATGCCAGACAAAATCATAGATGCCAGTCGGAACTAGCATCCGGCGCACCAGCCAGAAAATCGCCAGTGACAAAAGCAATTCGAAAAATATCGGTGGGAAGGAAAGACCAAACACCACGATAACGGGAAACAGACTCATGTTGACCTTGGTAGCTTAAGAGAGTGCAGATGATTGATTTTTTTAGCGTATGTCACCGCAGAGAAGGGCAAGGATTAGCCAGGCGAGAGCGACACAGCAGTTATTTGAATAATAATATATTAACGTAACTGTTATGCTGTTATCTATATTATGTGATCTAAATCACTTTTAAGCCAGAGTGAACAATGGAACGATTAAAACGAATGTCGGTGTTTGCCAAAGTTGTCGAGTTAGGCTCCTTCACCGCCGCCGCGAGACAGCTTCAAATGAGTGTTTCATCGATAAGCCAGACGGTATCAAAACTGGAAGATGAGCTACAGGTTAAGCTGCTAAACCGCAGCACACGTAGCATTGGGCTTACCGAGGCGGGTAAGATTTATTATCAGGGCTGCCGCAGAATGCTGCACGAAGCGCAGGATGTTCACGAGCAGCTTTATGCCTTTAACAACACGCCAATTGGTACCCTGCGAATTGGCTGTTCTTCAACCATGGCACAAAATGTCCTTGCCGGACTGACGGCAAAAATGCTGAAAGAGTACCCTGGCCTGACGGTAAATCTGGTCACCGGCATCCCGGCACCAGACTTAATCGCCGATGGCCTGGACGTCGTTATCCGTGTGGGTGCGTTGCAGGACTCGAGTCTTTTTTCGCGTCGCCTGGGGACCATGCCGATGGTGGTCTGTGCCGCGAAAAATTACCTCGCCCAATTCGGTACCCCGGAAAAACCCGCCGACCTCAGTAATCATTCCTGGCTGGAATACAGCGTACGACCCGATAATGAATTTGAGCTTATTGCCCCGGAGGGGATTTCTACTCGCCTCATCCCACAGGGACGCTTCGTAACCAATGACCCTATGACGCTGGTGCGCTGGCTGGCCGCAGGCGCGGGAATTGCCTATGTCCCGCTGATGTGGGTGATCAATGAGATCAATCGTGGCGAAGTGGAGATCCTGTTGCCCCGTTATCAGTCAGACCCGCGTCCGGTTTACGCCCTGTATACCGAAAAAGACAAGCTACCACTCAAGGTGCAGGTGGTGATTAACTATCTCACGGATTATTTTGTCGATGTGGCACAGTTGTTTCAGAGGATGTATGGCAGGGGCAAAGAAAAATAGAGGACTGTCCAGCCGGAGCAGCATTTATGTCCCCCATCCAGCAAAATGCCCGATAGCACAATGCTTATCGGGCATACAGCAGGTATGAATCCGGAGATTTAAGCAGTGCCGCCCACGGTCAGGTTATCCACCTTCAGCGTCGGCTGACCAACGCCCACCGGCAGACTCTGCCCTTCTTTACCGCAAACACCAACGCCGTTATCCAGTTTCAGATCGTTACCCACCATGGAAATCTGCTGCATCGCTTCAATACCAGAACCGATAAGCGTCGCGCCTTTCACCGGTTTGGTGACTTTACCGTTTTCAATCAGGTACGCTTCAGAGGTTGAGAAAACAAACTTCCCGGAAGTGATATCCACCTGACCGCCGCCGAAGTTAGGTGCATAAATCCCATATTCGACAGACTCGATAATTTCCTGCGGCGTGGATTTCCCTGGCAGCATATAGGTGTTGGTCATACGCGGCATTGGCAAGTGCGCATAAGATTCACGACGTCCGTTACCTGTCGGCGCCACACCCATCAGACGCGCATTCAGTTTGTCCTGCATGTAACCTTTCAGAATACCGTTTTCAATCAGTACATTGTACTGGCCCGGAGTCCCTTCGTCATCAATGGCTACCGAACCACGGCGATCCACCATCGTACCGTCATCAACGACTGTGCACAGTTCAGACGCGACCAGCTCCCCCATATGACCGCTGAATACCGAAGTACCTCGGCGGTTAAAGTCACCTTCCAGACCATGACCGACCGCTTCGTGCAGTAGCACACCAGGCCAACCTGCGCCCAGCACTACAGGCAGCGTTCCTGCCGGAGCGGCTACCGCAGAGAGATTCACCAGCGCCATGCGCACGGCCTCTTTCGCCCACGCATCGGCCCGGACTTCGCCATCAAGGGAGGCGAGGAAATAGTCATAACCAAAACGACCGCCGCCACCGCTGGCACCACGTTCACGTTTGCCGTCATCTTCTACCTGCACGCTGACAGACAAGCGCACCAGAGGACGAACATCCGCCGCCAGCGTTCCGTCTGTCGCAGCCACCAGGATCAACTCGTAGACGCCGGTCAGACTTGCAGTCACTTCCTGCACGCGCTTATCAGCCGCACGTGCAACACGATCGACACGCCTGAGAATGTCCAGCTTCTCTTCACGGCTCATGCTTTGTAACGGATCAACCGAGGTATAGAGAGCTTGATGTTCGACTGCGCCCAGCGTCTTTACTTTGCCATCGCCGCTGTCGCGCACAATCGTACGGGCAGCATGAGCGCTTTGCTCTAACGCCAGCAGGCTTATCTGGTCTGCATAGGCAAACCCTGTTTTTTCGCCGCTGATGGCGCGCACACCAACGCCCTGGTCGATATTGTAAGAACCATCTTTAATGATGCGGTCTTCTAAAACCCAGGATTCGTGATAGCTCGACTGAAAATAGAGATCGCCGTAATCAAGACGGCGTTCGGCCAGTTGGCCCAGAATGGCAAACAGATCCTGATGTTTCAGGCCATTCGCCGCTAGCAATTGTTCACTTACCAGGTTCAGACTCATCGTTTTGCTACTCATTAGTTGCTGCGGTAGGGAGATCTATTTACTGAGATTGGGGCAATTACTCGCCCCCGTCAAATCATTGCTTTCTTTCTTTTCGCGGCTGGCGCAGGACTTCGTTAATCTGCGGCTTATCAACCGGACCGGTGATGCGATAGCGCAGAATCGAGACTTTGCTCCATAACGGTCCCAGTACTTTACTGGCAGCAAATACAGCGGCACCGACAATCGGGTTGACGGCAAACGCGGCGGCAACACCCACGGTGGCAGAAATTTCCGGTGCGACAACAGCTTCCATATCCAGCTCACGCCGCACAAGGTTAACTGAACCTTTCATCGCGATATCCGCTTCCAGTCCGTCCACCAACGTATCATCGGTATGCATTACGCCATCTTTAATCCATGCCGTGCTGCGAATGGAGTCAAAATAAAAGCCTTCACTGAAGGTATCGCTAAAATCAAAACGCAGTTTACGCAGCAACGCATCAAAGCTCAGCAGGCGCAGCAGTTGTCCCGCATGTCCGGTGCTTAACTCAGTAAGCTCGCCTTTACCCAAACGGGTACGCAAAATTCCATTAAGCGAGGCTTCATCAGGATCCCAGGGGGGATTGCGCCAGTGCAGATCGTACTCAACGTTGAATGAAGAGTTTCGTATCGGCGTCGATACGCCAAAGAAACCCGCGGCAGAGTCAATTTTATTACCGTTTAGTTTTCCCTTCAGCGACGTACGCTCTTTACCCGGCACGTTAACCCATTCACCGTCCAGAGTCAGTCTGGCAAAACCTGTATCTAACAAACCACTGCTCAACGTCAACGTATCGCCTTTAATCGCCACATCGGCGTCAATACGCCCGTATTTCTGCCCCCACATCCAACACTCTGCGCAGCGCAACTGAACATCCGGCCAGCCACGGAAGCTAACTCTGCCAATGTCAGAAAACGGCGAGGCGGATGCTGTTTTCTGTGACGACTTTGCAGTGCCTGGGTTGTAGTAAAGATACTTAATAAACGCCTGCCACGGCGCGTTATTGCGCATGGCCAGCGTCGCGTTAATCTCACGTCCTTGCGCCTGTATGTTCGCCCCGTTAAGCGCAGGTTCAGACACAATGCTCAGATTGTTCCACTGCTGGCCTCCCAGTGATAAAGATGGCGTACGTACCGTGATGCGTTGGGGGAAGTTCGCGTTAGTACCGACGTTATCCGCCGCACCTTTCTGGAACAACGCCAGCCACTGCGCACCATCCATTGGCGGAAGGTTAAGTTCAACGCCCTGCTGGTCAGGCAGCGCAGGCACGGTACGGCTTTCAGAAGTCCAGATGGCACGGTCAAGCGTCAATTTCTGGTTCAGCAACCAGTGGCTGTTAAAGTGGTTTTTATTTCCGGCGTTGCCAGTCAGATCAAAACTGCGCAGATTGCCGTCCGCCTTAACGTTAACCGGCAGCGACTCACCGCGCGCTTTGTTCAGCGGTGCAGGTAAGTGACTGTTTACATTTTTCAGGTCACTCTTTAACTCAATGTTGTATGTTGCCCCGGCATGATACGGAAGTTCGATACCAACTTTACCATTCCACGCCATGCTGCCGCTTAAAGCATCGTTCACCTGCGTCGGCAAAATCCCCATCCGGGTTGGTTGCCAGTCCCCCTTCAGATTCACAGCGACCTGATAAGCTTTAGTGCCTTCAGTAGTGGAAAAATCGACATCCAGAGGCTGATTAAACCAGTTTGCCGTCATCGGCTCGCTTTTGAGATCCCCGTTTACAAAGCTGAATTTGCCGTTCAGGTTCTTCAGCGTACTGTCGAGTGGCTTAATAAACAGGCTGTTATTACGCAGCATGACATCACCTTTGGCGGTGACCAGCGAACCATCAAGTGGGATATCAAGATGTAAGCGAGCATTCACATCGCCGTCAATCTGGAGCTGTTCCAGTGTGGCACCGAGAGAGTCCTTCAACGGGGTATCATCAAAATACGGTCCGACCGCCTTTCCCGGCCCGTTGATATCCGCATCAATCAGCAGCTTTTCTTTCTCATAGTCGGGAATATTGGCGGTCAGGTTACTGGCTTTCACTCCGCCTAACTGGACGCCGTCGGTTTTCATCCACAGACCGTCGTTAAGGAAGTTCAGCTCAATATCAAGGTCTGTTAACGCAGGCCAGTCTGGCTGGAAGGCAAACGTTGCATTGCGCAGCGGCACCAGCACCTGAAACTGACCTTCGTTGTGTTTATACGGGAATAAGTGCGGATTACCGCCATAGACCAGCGTGGCGTTATCCGCCTCACCACCCTGAATTGCGCTGCTGAGGTAGTCAACCAGCTCCTTACCCATCAGGTTTTCCGGAAAATAACGCCAGGCCTGAGAGCCGTCGTTGGTACTGATACCCGCCAGAATGCCCAGCCATGGCTCATCACCTGTCGGTTGCAGATAGCGAAAACCACCGCGAGCATGTACTGCTGTCGCTTTAACATCAATATCACGCCCATCTAACTGAAAACCTTTGTCATTTTTCAGCCAGCTAAGCGTAGCTACACCCTCTTCAATTTCCAGCGGAGCGCGGAAGACCGTTTCATAGGGCATTTTTGCCTGTTTCATGGAGGCGGTGAGCAAACCATTTTCAACACTGCCCGCAAGCGTTCCGGAGAAATGTTCTGCACCCGGTAACAGCTTCCACTGTTTCCAGGCCAGATTGGTCCACGAGGACTGGAAGCGGGTTTTTTCTGTCGCCTGCAACGGAATATCGAGCGCCAGCACATCTATCTTGCCGCTCGGTTGCGTTGCCTGCCAGATATCACCCAGCGCCGGAGATAACTTTGCCGCCATCGAACGCAGCCCCTCTAATCCAGCTAACTCCAGATTACTGGCACGAATGCGCAGCTCATCACTGCGTTTGTTATTTTCACCGCCCACTTCCTGCTCAGGGATCCAGGCAAGGGTTAACGCTCCGCTCGGCCAGGGTTTATCGTCCAGAGTTATCCGTGTATCGGGAATAGAAAATTGCCAGCCTGGCTGTTCACGGCTAATGTGTGCGGTCAGATTATCAACAGCGAGCGTGTGTGTATGGTTATCGCCCTGCCAGCTTGCACCACCTTTCTTCAGCCAGATATCTCCACCGGAGATTTCCCCTTTGCTGAGCGTCATCCATCCTTCGAGGCTAAAACGCGCGGTTTGCAGCGCGACGTTATCCTGCATCCATTTCCCCAACCACGGCTTCACATCGATGTCATCAGCCTGTAGCCAGACGCGACCATTATTCAGCAGTCCGTCATCGTCACGCAGATCCATTCGCACCTGCATGACGCCGTGCTGTCCGGTGAGGCTGGAGAGACTGACCTGACCTTCGGCGCGGTGTCTGTTTTTACCGTTCAGCCAGGTAAGCTGTGGTATCGCCAGCTCTGCACGCTGGCCAGAGAGGGTTAAAAAGCTGATCTGACTATCGCGAAGATCGAAATGATCAAACTGACGAAGGAAAAGATCGCTAAGGTGACCGGCTTCAATGCCATCGTCGCTGTCGCTGCGCTGGATAGGAGTATTAGTGCGCAGTTGCAGTTGCCAGAAGGTAAGATCGCGAAACTGCCAGCGCATGTGCAGCAGACTTTGCCAGACATCCAGCGCCAGCGTGACTCGCTTAACTGAAAATTCTCCGCCATCGCTTAGTTGCGCATGGATATCGCGCGCCTCGAGCGTCGGGCCAAAGTTTTGCCAGTTGGCGGTGAACTGAGTGGCAGAAACGGGCATACCTGTTGCGGATTCAATCTTGCCAAGAATGGCGGGACGCCAGGTATCGAGATGAGGCAGAGCAAGGCGCAGCCCACTAACCAGCAGCGCTGCGATGACAACGAATGCGGCTCCAGTGAGCAGTAATATCCCCGGCAATCGCCTCACGCGCCTCTCCTTGTCTGCCAAAAAATGTGACTCACAAACCTGAAGTGAATCTTGCCGGATGGCAGCGCTTGCGCCAAATCCGGCCTACAAGCACTGACGCCGCAGGCCTGCTCACATCATTACCACGTCAAACTGCTCCTGGTTATAGAGCGGCTCGACTTGTACTTTGACCTGTTTGCCGACAAAGATTTCCACTTCCGCCAGCGCATGTGACTCTTCACCTTTCAGAGTCTCTGCCACTGCCGGAGAAGCATAGACCAGGAAACGATCGGAGTCGTAAGCATGATGCACGCGCACAATTTCACGCATGATTTCATAGCATACGGTTTCTACCGTTTTCACCGTGCCGCGCCCGTGGCAAGTTGGACACTCGTTACAAAGCACATGCTCCACGCTTTCGCGCGTACGCTTACGCGTCATCTCCACCAGCCCCAACTGTGAAAAACCGTTAATGCTGGTTTTTACGCGGTCCTTACTCAGGGCCTGCTCCAAAGAGTGCAGCACCCGACGACGGTGATCCTCATTATTCATGTCGATAAAATCGATAATGATAATGCCGCCCAGGTTGCGCAGACGCAGTTGACGCGCAATGGCCTGCGTCGCTTCAATGTTGGTATTAAAGATAGTGTCATCGAGATTACGATGTCCAACAAACGCGCCGGTGTTTATATCAACAGTGGTCATCGCTTCGGTCTGATCGATAATCAGATAACCACCGGATTTCAGCTCAACTTTACGTTCCAGCGCGCGTTGAATTTCATTTTCAACATCAAAGAGATCGAAAATAGGCTGCCGTCCACTGTAGTGTTCCAGCTTGCTGGTCATCTCCGGGATGTATTCCGCGGTAAACTCCAACAACGCTTCATAGGTCAAACGGGAGTCCACTCGGATTCGGTCAAGCTGAGCATCAGCAAAATCGCGCAGTACACGCTGCGCAAGCGCCAGTTCGCCGTACATCTGATAGCGCGTTTGCGGACGCTTTTTGCGCTCCATAACTTTGGTCCAGACGCGCTTCAGGTAAGCGGCATCGGAGGCCAGATCCTCTTCGCACACACCTTCTGCCGCCGTGCGAATAATAAATCCGCCCTGCTCATCGCAGTAATCCGCCACCACTTTTTTCAGACGTTCACGTTCGGTTTCACTTTCGATACGCTGGGAAACCCCAACGTGTGATGCACCAGGCATGAAAACAAGGTAACGGGAAGGAAGCGTGATATCCGTCGTCAGACGGGCGCCCTTAGTGCCAAGCGGATCTTTTACCACCTGCACCATCAGGTCTTGTCCCTGGCGCACCAGCTCGGAGATGTCGCGCACAGTGAACTGCTTTTGCTCTTCACCTGCCACACATTCTGTATGTGGCATGATGTCTGAAGCGTGAAGAAATGCGGCTTTATCCAGTCCAATATCTACAAAAGCCGCCTGCATACCCGGAAGTACACGACTTACACGACCTTTGTAGATATTGCCTACGATTCCGCGTCGCGCCTCACGTTCAATATGAATTTCCTGCAGAATTCCGCCATCAATGTACGCCACGCGCGTTTCCGATGGCGTTACGTTTACCAACAATTCAGCCGTCATGTTTATCCCTTTTCTCACGCAGTGCGTTAAAATTGCTCAGCAACTCATACGTTTCTACCAGCGGTAAGCCGACTACGGCGTGATAGCTGCCATTTATCTTCCTGACAAAACAGCCACCCAACCCTTGAATACCGTATGCACCTGCTTTATCCATAGGCTCACCGCTGGCAACATAGCCCGCAATGTCCTCATCAGTTAGTGCTCTGAATGTCACTTCCGTTACAACCAGGCAGTCCAGACTGTGCTGGCGATCGGCTAACGCCACTGCCGTCATGACCTGATGTGTTTTGCCTGACAGCTTGCGCAGCATCGCTGCAGCATGGGCGGCGTCATGCGGTTTTTCCAGCACTTCGCCATTCAGAATAACAATGGTATCTGCACCCAACACCGGCAGATCACGAAGAGCCAACGCAACGCCTGCCTGCGCCTTCTCCCGCGCCAGACGAACAACATACTGCTGTGCGCTTTCTTGCGAATGCCGCTGTTCCTCAATCCCGGGAACCAGCCGCTCAAATTTCACACCAAGCTGAGTCAACAATTCCTGCCGGCGTGGGGAACCTGAAGCCAGATACAGAGTATTCATATCAACCTTATTGCACCGCAAACTGCTGGCGGACTTTACGCATCAGTAAGAATAACCATGGCCAAAGCACACCGTTTACTACACTACTCCAGAACACTTCGGGTCTGAAAGAGACATTGATCACTAAAAACTCGGCCCAGAAAACAATAATATCCACGACCAGTGATAGCAACATGACCACCAGCGCCTGTTGCCAGAGCGCGAGGTTACGGAATAGTTGGAATTTCAGCGCGACCAGATAAGCAATGATACTCATCGACAAAGCCCGCACGCCAAGCGTGGAACCACTAATGAGATCCAGTATGGCACCCACCACAAATCCTGTGCCCACATTTACGCGATGCGGTAGTGCCAGGATCCAATACAGCAGGATGAGCAGCACCCAGTTTGGCCGGAAAACAAGAATGTCATCCGGCCAGGGCATGACTTGCAATAACAGTGCAATAAGGAACGAGAGCCAAATTACCCAACGTCCCTGGCTACGATAGCTTGCCACTTACTGCCCTCCCGGCTTACGCGGAGAAGGTACTGGCTGCGCTGTATTCGCAGGTGCAGGAGTAACACCTGTTGCCGGTGCTGGAACAGGGGCTGGTGGGCCCATCGTATCCGGCGACGGCAGCACCTGAGGCATCATTTGCATCAGACGTTCATTGGCTACGCGGTGCACTTCCTCCGGAGTCATCGGATTTGCACCATTACGGTCGGCTCCCCACAACAGCAACAGGTAGCGCAAACGCTGTAAACCAGCAGTCGGACGCGCCTGAATCACGGTGTAAGCACGTTGGGTGTCCAGCTTAACGGAAGAGACAACGGCGACCGGATACCCTTCAGGGAAACGTCCGCCCAGGCCCGATGTGACCAGCACATCGCCAACACGAATATCGGTATTGGCTGGCAGGTGTTCGAGCTGTAGATCGTCCGTGCAGCCGTTACCGGCAGCAATCACACGAATGTCGTTACGCAGAACCTGGATCGGCAACGCGTGGGTTGCATCGCAAATCAGCAGTACGCGACTGGTCAGTTTTGCCACGGCAACGACCTGACCCACGACACCTTTATCACTGATTACCGGCTGACCTTCGTAAACACCGTTTACGCTCCCTTTATCGATCACAACCTGATCGCTGTAAGGGTCATTAACCGTTGAGATGACCTGCGTCACCATCTTTTGTTCATCCTGACGCAGCGGCGATCCCAGCAGCTCGCGCAAGCGCGCGTTCTCCTGTTTATATTGCCCCAGCATCAGCAACTCGCTGTTTTTCAGCAGCAGTTCCTGACGCAGCGCCCGGTTTTCAAGTTCGAGTTGGTCACGCGAAGCCAGCGTTTGTGACACGCCGTCGAGTAATTCACGGGGACCATTAGAAATAAAGTAGAAAGGACTGACGGCGGTATCCATGTACGTTCGGATTTGGCTAAACGTACCCAGGCGGCTGTCGGCGATAATAACGCCGAGCGCCACCAGCACCGCCAGAATAAGGCGAATCTGTAGCGACGGGCCACGGCTAAAAATTGGCTTCATAGGCTATGCGTATTCTCGTGTCAGTGCGGAAGGGCAACCTGTTGGTCACCCTACCTGCATCCGACTACTCTTCGCTGAACAGGTCGCCGCCGTGCATATCAATCATTTCCAGCGCTTTGCCGCCGCCGCGCGCCACACAGGTCAGCGGATCTTCAGCAACAACAACTGGAATACCGGTTTCTTCCATTAACAGACGATCAAGGTTACGCAGTAATGCGCCACCGCCGGTAAGCACCATGCCGCGTTCGGAAATATCAGACGCCAGCTCTGGCGGGCACTGTTCCAGTGCAACCATCACCGCGCTCACGATACCGGTCAGCGGTTCCTGCAGCGCTTCCAGAATCTCGTTAGAGTTCAGGGTAAAGCCACGTGGAACACCTTCAGCCAGGTTACGACCGCGAACTTCGATTTCGCGTACTTCATCACCCGGATAAGCAGAACCGATTTCGTGCTTAATACGTTCTGCGGTAGCTTCACCGATCAGAGAGCCGTAGTTACGACGCACATAATTAATAATGGCTTCGTCGAAACGGTCACCACCGATGCGTACGGAAGAAGAGTAAACCACGCCGTTCAGGGAGATAACTGCGACTTCAGTGGTACCACCACCGATGTCCACAACCATAGAACCGGTTGCTTCGGAAACAGGCAGACCCGCACCGATCGCTGCCGCCATCGGCTCTTCGATCAGGAACACTTCACGCGCACCTGCTCCCTGAGCGGATTCACGGATCGCACGACGTTCAACCTGAGTTGCTCCAACCGGTACACATACCAGTACGCGCGGGCTTGGGCGCATGAAGCTGTTGCTGTGCACTTGTTTGATAAAGTGCTGGAGCATTTTTTCAGTCACGAAGAAGTCAGCAATAACGCCATCTTTCATTGGGCGAATTGCAGCAATATTACCCGGTGTACGACCCAGCATCTGCTTCGCATCATGACCTACTGCGGCCACGCTTTTCGGCGAACCGGCACGATCCTGGCGAATGGCCACAACAGAAGGCTCATTCAATACGATGCCTTGTCCTTTTACATAAATAAGGGTATTCGCGGTACCCAGGTCAATGGACAGGTCATTGGAAAACATGCCACGAAATTTTTTCAACATACTAAGGGATAATCCTGAAAGCTGGGGCGGAAAACAAAATCCGCTTACTTTACCAACCACACGCAGCAGCGACAAGGCGGAAAAATCATCTGCTACGGTGAAAATTAGTGCAGTTCGTTTCCTTTGTTACAAAACCGGCCTGAGTCCATCAGGGCTGAATAAATCAGCAGCAATCCTCGCCTCATTTGCAACCTGTCAAAGGTCATTCACCTGCATGTTTGCTGTTACAGCCT
Source organism: Citrobacter sp. Cm046 (assembly GCF_030333065.1). NCBI lineage: Bacteria > Pseudomonadati > Pseudomonadota > Gammaproteobacteria > Enterobacterales > Enterobacteriaceae > Citrobacter > Citrobacter sp. Cm046. The sequence goes on from NZ_JAOWGP010000029.1 coordinate 20,577, forward strand.
GGCGGGCAGACAAGCACACCCCCAGAAGGCACAGCGCGCGTTATTCTACGTGAAAACAAATTAAACGGCAGGTTAAACCGAATATCTTTGCGAATATTTTTTCACGTTGGTGTCAAGTGGCTGTGATGCGGCAAAAAAATCACCTTGTCCACCCGAGACTCCACGTTCGGTCAACGTACGCCACTCGCTACGCGAACGAACACCGGTGGCATAAACCAGCGTGGGTGTTCCTGAACAGGCTTCCACCAGGCTCTGCACAAGAAGCTGATTTTCCGTTCGCTTATCAATATTTCTTACCAGGCTTGGATGAAGTTTCAATAATTCGACATTGAGTTCTTTTATCCAACTGGTGCTAACCAGTGTTAAACCTGCCTGCGTAACGGCGATACGAACACCCAGCGCATCCATCAATCGAATCACAGGCTGTAACCGGCTGATATGTTGACAGACATCCGCCTCCGCAAGTTCAATAATTATGCGTTTACGCAGCGATTTTTCGCACTGCATCAGCGTATCACGCAACCAGCGCTGAAAACGCGGGCGAATAAGCGACTCTACTGTCGCCTGCATCGCCAAACTTTCCTGTGGCCAATAGCCCAATAACAAGATCAGACGGCTAATCTGCAAGCGGTCATATTCTTCCGCCAGGCCAAATTGCAGCACCATCGGCATATATTCTGCCGAGATGACCTCTTCGCTCCCATCAAAAATGCGGCACATTAATTCCCGATGGTGCACCCGCCCTTCACATGTCACAGCAGGTTTTTGGTAAATTCTCGGACCGCCCCGGCTGAGCATCTGTTCTATAAGCGTTCGCCAGCGTACATTACCCCGGCCTTTTTCGGGTAGAGAGTCGTCATAGACTGACCAACTGTTCCCACCTTGCAATACCGAATTACGGGTTGCCGCTTCGGCGTGATCCATAACCTGTTCAGTGGATTGACCGCTGCGGCAAACGCAAATGCCAATATGAATCATATCGGCACGATCGATCATTTTGTTAGTCGGAAGTGCGTCTACCGCCTTTAACAATTGCCCGGCGATACTTTCCGCTTCTTTTAACGTGCGGTGCGGCAGCAAGATGGCAAAATCACTACGGTGGTAGCGTGCCAGCAGCGCTCCCGGATAGCGCATAATAAAGGTCGACAACAAATTGATGAGCGCGGAGATTTGTTCTTCAGCAAGCTCAACTCCCCAACTATCACGCAACAGGGTAAAGTCCGGCAGACGAACCATCATCACAACCCCGTGCGATCCTACTTTCTCTTGATCTTCCAGCAGCGTCGCCAATTGGTTATCAAAGAACAGCCGGTTGCTAAGCCCGGTTTTTGTATCCTGCGCAACATAGGATCGGATCAGCGTATCCAACCTGCTTCGCTGCTCGCGGGCATTCTGAATTTCGGTAAGCAGCATATCAAGCGCACTACTGGTACGCGCAGGCCATTCATAGACTGTACCCCGGACGTTCGGCCCTCGTTCACCGTTCAGGATCCGCGTTGAACGAATCTCCAGCAGCTCCTGTCCGGAAAGCTGACGCTGAAGCCAGCGTACCGACAAGAATAGCATCAGGATAATAAAACCAATCGATAGCGTGAGCGGCGCTGTCGTCATCAGCGAATGGAAATAATTGCCCATTGGATCCTGATAGACCAGACGCAGCGACATCCCAGGATGCTTGACCAAAGGAACCGTGATATCGCGATAGAGATTGTTCGTCCCTGCAGGGCGATAGCTACTGGTTCGGGAATGGCGATAAACAATATTCTCACCCTGAAGCAACTCAACGCGGACGATATCGACTGAGATCATTAACTCATCTATTTGCGGCGTTAAGGAAACAGCATCTTTGGAGACAAGATGGGTGTCAATCGCCGTCGCTACGGCCTGGACGCGAGCGGTGAACTTGTATTGAATCGCGTTGTAAAAACTCAGTGAGCAGCCAATCAAAGTCACGAAGATCGTTAACCCGGTAAGCAGCGTCACAAAAGCTGAGAATTTCGTCGTTAATCGCATCCTTGTGTTAACTCCGACAGTTATGAATCAAGCGTGAAAATGAAAAAGCGACACGAAAATGCGAAATTGAACGCGAAATCCGTCAATTTACACAAATAATGTGGGCATACTACCAAATCAGGTATTTCTGGCAATTTATTGCGCAGAATCGGCATCATGTTTTGTTTAGCGAGTATAGTCTTCATAAATAATTTTCCAATCCACTATATGAATTGAGGACAGGTTATGCAGGCTTTGATCTTAGAACAGCAGGACGGAAAAACCCTCGCATCCGTTCAACCCCTCGACGAAAACCAGCTACCGGAAGGCGATGTGACGGTGGATGTTCACTGGTCGAGCCTGAACTATAAAGACGCGCTGGCCATCACAGGCAAGGGTAAAATTATCCGTAATTTTCCGATGATTCCTGGTATCGATTTCGCTGGCACCGTTCGCAATAGCGAAGATCCCCGTTTTCATGCAGGCCAGGAAGTCTTGCTAACCGGCTGGGGCGTGGGGGAAAACCATTGGGGTGGACTGGCAGAACGTGCACGCGTGAAAGGTGACTGGTTGGTTGCTCTGCCAAAAGGACTGGATGGCCGTAAAGCCATGGTCATCGGCACCGCCGGTTTTACCGCCATGCTGTGCGTAATGGCGCTTGAAGACGCCGGTATTCGCCCGGAAGATGGCGAGATTGTTGTCACCGGCGCCAGCGGTGGTGTGGGCAGTACTGCCGTCGCGTTGCTGCATAAACTGGGTTATCAGGTTGCGGCGGTATCCGGTCGCGAAAGTACGCATGACTATCTGCGTAGCCTGGGCGCCAACCGAATCCTCGGTCGTGATGAGTTTGCTGAATCTCGCCCGCTGGAAAAACAGCTCTGGGCCGGTGCGATTGATACCGTTGGCGACAAAGTGCTGGCAAAAGTCCTCGCTCAGATGAACTACGGCGGCTGTGTCGCTGCCTGTGGTCTGGCCGGCGGTTTTGCACTCCCAACCACAGTGATGCCATTTATTCTGCGTAATGTGCGCTTACAGGGTGTTGATTCCGTGATGACGCACCCGGCTCGTCGTGCGCAAGCCTGGCAACGTCTGGTCAATGACTTGCCAGAATCATTCTATGCGCAAGCTGCAACAGAAATCACTCTGGCTGATGCGCCAAAGTTTGCCGATGCCATCATCAATAACCAGGTGCAAGGCCGCACATTGGTAAAGGTACGTTAAGCTGTCGCAGATAAAAACTTACATTTAATTAACTATTTTTTTATACACATTGACGGACTCCCTGCCATAGTAACTACGCGCCAATATGAGTCATCGCGCGTATGCCGGGAGTCTATCATGAAGAAAATACGTCAATTTACCGAAGCCGATGTAACCGCAGAATCGGCTTTTTTTATGCAGCGCCGCCAGGTGCTGAAAGCACTGGGTATCAGTGCCGCCGCATTGTCTTTGCCTTTGTCTGCACAGGCTGACCTTCTCAGTTGGTTTAAAGGTAATGACCGTCCACCCGCACCTGCTGGTAAACCGCTTGATTTCAGTAAACCTGCTGCCTGGCAAAATACGCTTCCTTTAACACCAGAAGATAAAGTGTCTGGCTATAACAATTTTTATGAGTTTGGCCTGGACAAAGCAGACCCGGCAGTCAACGCTGGCAGTCTGAAGACCAATCCCTGGACGCTGAAAATCAGTGGCGAAGTGGCCAAGCCCTTAACACTCGATCACGATGCACTAACCACTCGTTTCCCGTTGGAGGAACGTATTTATCGGATGCGCTGTGTAGAGGCCTGGTCAATGGTCGTGCCGTGGATTGGCTTTCCTTTACATAAGCTGTTGGCACTGGCCGAACCCACCAGCAATGCAAAATATGTCGCTTTCGAAACGCTCTATGCGCCGGATGATATGCCGGGACAGAAAGATCGCTTTATTGGCGGGGGGCTGAAATATCCCTACGTTGAGGGACTGCGCCTTGATGAAGCCATGCATCCGCTCACGCTACTCACCGTAGGTGTTTATGGTAAGGCGCTTCCCCCGCAGAATGGCGCACCGATCCGCTTAATCGTGCCATGGAAATACGGTTTTAAAGGCATTAAATCGATCGTCAGTATCAAACTCACACGTGAACGCCCACCGACGACCTGGAATATGGCCGCACCTGATGAATATGGTTTTTATGCCAATGTGAATCCACATGTCGATCATCCTCGCTGGTCGCAAGCGACTGAGCGTTTTATTGGTTCAGGCGGGATTCTGGACGTACAGCGACAACCTACGCTGCTATTTAACGGTTATGCCGATGAAGTCGCCTCGCTGTATCGCGGCCTCAATTTACGGGAGAACTTTTAAGTGCGCCTGACTGCAAAAAACATTACCTGGCTGAAAGTGTGCCTGCATCTTGCCGGTATTTTACCTTTTGTCTGGCTCTTTTGGGCGGTAAATCATGGGGGATTGAGCGCCGATCCCGTTAAAGACATTCAACACTTTACCGGTAGGACAGCTCTGAAATTTTTACTGGCGACCTTGCTGGTCGCGCCGCTGGCGCGCTACGCTAAACAGCCATTATTGATACGTACTCGTCGCCTGTTAGGGTTATGGTGTTTTGCCTGGGCTACGTTGCATTTAACCAGTTATGCCCTACTGGAACTGGGCATTAATAATCTTGCACTGTTAGGACGGGAATTAACAACGCGTCCTTATTTGATGTTGGGCATTATCAGTTGGGTCATATTATTTGCCCTCACATTAACGTCAACACAGGCAGCACAGCGAAAACTGGGCAAATATTGGCAGTTCTTACACAACTTCGTCTATCTGGTGGCGATCCTGGCGCCTATTCATTACCTGTGGTCGGTAAAGATTTTATCTCCACAACCGATCATTTATGCAGCGCTCGCTACCGTGCTTTTAGCCTGCCGTTATAAGAAGTTCCGCCAGTGGTGGCGGTAGTTTCACGATATGTGCAGTGCGTTGCAAAACATAGACGAACCCATGTTCTTTACATGCCAACGGTTGATTATCTTCCCTGATAAGACCAGTATTTAGCTGCCAATTGCTACGAAATGGTTATAATGTGCGACCTTGCTTTCCCCGAGAGCGTTTTTACACCGCTGAAAGGGTGACAATCGCGCATTGAAGGTATATTTTGTTTTTTACCCGAAAATGGCAGAAGATAGCCACACAATGACTGACAAGTCATGAAATCTCATTTAATGGTTGCGGCACGCAGTGCAACGCCAGAGATGCGTGGCATCTTGTCACCAACAGTTATTCAAATGCTATACAGACGGCGATAAAACGCCTGTCACAATCTCACTAAACAAAGAGTACGGAACCCACTCATGGATATTCGTAAGATTAAAAAACTGATCGAGCTGGTTGAAGAATCAGGCATCTCCGAACTGGAAATTTCTGAAGGCGAAGAGTCTGTACGCATCAGCCGTGCAGCGCCAAATGCAGGTTTTCCAATGATGCAACAGGCTTATGCTGCACCAATGATGCAACAACCTGCTCTGTCTAACGCTGTCGCTCAGACTGCAACTCCAAGCATGGAAGCCCCAGCCGCAGCGGAAATCAGTGGTCACATCGTACGTTCCCCGATGGTTGGTACTTTCTACCGCACCCCGGGTCCTGACGCCAAACCGTTTATCGAAGTGGGTCAGAAAGTGAATGCGGGCGATACCCTGTGCATCGTTGAAGCCATGAAAATGATGAACCAGATCGAAGCCGACAAATCCGGTGTGGTGAAAGCGATCCTGGTCGAAAGTGGTCAACCGGTAGAATTTGACGAGCCGCTGGTCGTCATCGAGTAACGAGGCGAACATGTTGGATAAAATTGTTATCGCCAACCGCGGCGAGATTGCCTTGCGTATTCTTCGTGCCTGTAAAGAACTGGGCATCAAGACCGTCGCTGTGCACTCAAGCGCGGATCGCGATTTAAAACACGTATTACTGGCAGATGAAACGGTCTGTATTGGCCCGGCTCCATCTGTAAAAAGTTACCTGAACATCCCGGCTATCATCAGCGCCGCTGAAATCACCGGCGCGGTGGCAATCCATCCGGGTTATGGCTTCCTCTCTGAGAACGCCAACTTTGCTGAACAGGTAGAACGCTCAGGCTTTATCTTCATTGGCCCAAAAGCCGATACCATCCGCTTGATGGGTGACAAAGTGTCCGCCATTACTGCGATGAAAAAAGCTGGCGTACCAACCGTTCCCGGCTCTGACGGCCCGCTGGGCGATGATATGGACGCTAACCGCGCTCATGCCAAACGCATCGGCTATCCGGTAATTATCAAAGCTTCCGGCGGCGGCGGCGGTCGCGGTATGCGCGTTGTACGCGGCGATGCTGAACTGGCCCAATCCATTTCCATGACGAAAGCTGAAGCGAAAGCCGCTTTCAACAACGACATGGTTTACATGGAAAAATACCTGGAAAACCCACGCCACATCGAAATTCAGGTGCTGGCAGACGGTCAGGGTAACGCGATTTATCTGGCAGAACGCGACTGCTCTATGCAGCGTCGTCACCAGAAAGTGGTCGAAGAGGCGCCAGCACCTGGCATTACTCCGGAACTGCGTCGCTATATCGGCGAGCGTTGCGCCAAAGCGTGTGTTGATATCGGCTACCGTGGAGCGGGTACTTTCGAATTCCTGTTTGAAAACGGTGAGTTCTACTTCATTGAAATGAACACCCGTATCCAGGTAGAACATCCGGTTACCGAAATGATCACCGGCGTTGACCTGATCAAAGAGCAGTTGCGTATTGCAGCAGGTCAGCCGCTGTCTATCAAGCAGGATGAAGTTATAGTTAAAGGCCATGCGGTAGAATGCCGTATCAACGCCGAAGACCCGAACACCTTCCTGCCAAGCCCGGGTAAAATTACGCGTTTCCACGCACCGGGTGGCTTTGGTGTGCGCTGGGAGTCACATATTTACGCAGGCTACACTGTCCCTCCGTACTATGACTCAATGATCGGTAAACTGATTTGCTATGGCGAAAACCGTGACGTGGCAATTGCCCGCATGAAAAACGCCTTGCAGGAACTGATCATCGACGGCATCAAAACTAACGTTGATCTGCAGATCCGCATCATGAATGACGAGCACTTCCAGCGTGGTGGTTCTAATATCCACTACCTGGAGAAAAAACTCGGACTTCAGGAAAAGTAAGCACGCGTTAACTGAAAAGGCCGGGAATTCCCGGCCTTTTGTTTTTCTCCCCTCCGGTACGTCCCATAATGTACAATCCCCGCTTTCTTTATCCACAAGGGACAAAAAATGGACGCTCGTTTTGTTCAGGCCCATAAAGAGGCGCGCTGGGCGCTGTGGCTGACCCTTTTCTATCTTGCCACATGGTTAGTGACCGCTTACTTACCAGATTCCACACTGGGCTTTACCGGCTTGCCACACTGGTTCGAGATGGCGTGTCTGCTGACACCATTGGTTTTCATTTTGCTGTGTTGGGCAATGGTGAAATTTATCTATCGCGATATTTCTCTGGAGGATGACGATGCAGCTTGAAGTCATTTTGCCGCTTGTCGCCTATCTTCTGGTGGTGTTTGGTCTTTCCGTTTACGCAATGAGAAAGAGAACGACTGGCACCTTCCTGAATGAGTATTTCCTCGGCAGTCGCTCCATGGGCGGTGTCGTGTTGGCCATGACGCTAACTGCAACCTACATTAGCGCAAGCTCGTTTATTGGCGGCCCCGGCGCGGCATATAAATACGGGTTGGGATGGGTATTGCTGGCAATGATCCAGTTGCCTGCCGTCTGGCTGTCGTTAGGTATTCTCGGTAAGAAATTCGCCATTCTGGCGCGCCGTTACAATGCCGTAACCCTCAATGATATGCTGTTTGCCCGCTATCAGAGCCGTTTACTGGTATGGCTGGCGAGCCTCAGCCTGCTTGTGGCTTTTGTCGGAGCGATGACCGTGCAATTCATCGGCGGCGCACGTTTGCTGGAGACTGCTGCGGGTATTCCTTACGAAACCGGCCTGCTGATCTTTGGTATCAGTATCGCGTTATATACGGCATTCGGCGGATTTCGCGCCAGCGTGCTGAATGACACCATGCAGGGCATGGTGATGCTGATTGGTACTATCGTCTTGCTGGTGGGCGTAGTCCACGCCGCAGGCGGCCTCAGTCAGGCAGTAGAAACCCTGCAAACCATCGATCCTAAGCTGGTGACACCGCAGGGTGCTGATGACATTCTGTCTCCAACCTTTATGACATCATTCTGGGTACTGGTGTGCTTTGGGGTGATTGGTCTGCCGCACACGGCGGTACGCTGCATTTCCTATAAAGACAGTAAAGCCGTACATCGCGGGATTATCATTGGCACCATTGTGGTGGCGATCCTGATGTTTGGGATGCATCTGGCAGGCGCACTGGGACGTGCGGTAATCCCTGATCTGACAGTTCCGGATTTGGTTATCCCTACCCTGATGGTAAAAGTTTTGCCACCTGTTGCTGCCGGTATCTTTCTCGCCGCACCGATGGCAGCGATTATGTCGACGATCAATGCTCAATTGCTGCAAAGTTCCGCTACGATCATTAAAGATCTTTACCTGAACCTTCGCCCGGAACAACTACAAAATGAAACTCGCCTGAAGCGAATGTCTGCGCTGATCACCCTGCTGTTGGGGGCGTTACTGTTGCTGGCTGCCTGGAAGCCGCCAGAGATGATTATCTGGCTTAACCTGCTGGCGTTCGGCGGCCTGGAAGCCGTTTTCCTGTGGCCTCTGGTACTTGGCCTGTATTGGGAACGAGCGAATGCGACAGGTGCATTGAGCGCCATGATTGTCGGTGGGGTACTCTATGCCGTACTCGCCACCTTTAACGTTCAGTATCTGGGCTTCCATCCGATTGTGCCTTCGTTACTGCTAAGTTTGCTGGCTTTCCTGGTCGGAAACCGTTTTGGTTCTGCCGCCCCGCAAGCCGTCATATTGACTACTGATAAATAAAGAGTTTTGCCATGCCATGGATCCAACTGAAACTGAACACGAGCGGTGCAAACGCTGAAGAGTTAAGTGATGCACTGATGGAAGCGGGTGCCGTTTCTATCACCTTCCAGGATACACATGATACGCCGGTGTTTGAACCGCTGCCGGGCGAAACTCGCCTGTGGGGTGATACCGACGTTATCGGCCTGTTCGACGCAGAAACCGACATGAAAGAAGTTATTGCCCTTCTGGAACAGCACCCGCTGTTGGGCACTGGCTTCGTGCACAAAATCGAACAGCTTGAAGATAAAGACTGGGAGCGCGAATGGATGGATAACTTCCACCCAATGCGCTTTGGCGAACGTCTGTGGATTTGCCCTAGCTGGCGCGATGTGCCGGACGAAAACGCCGTCAACGTGATGCTGGATCCTGGCCTGGCGTTTGGCACGGGTACTCACCCAACGACCTCTCTGTGTCTGCAATGGCTCGACAGCCTCGATCTTAACGGTAAAACAGTTATCGACTTTGGCTGTGGCTCCGGCATCCTGGCGATTGCAGCGCTGAAACTGGGCGCGGCGAAAGCCATCGGTGTGGATATTGATCCTCAAGCCATCCAGGCGAGCCGCGATAACGCACAGCGTAACGGCGTTTCTGACCGCCTGGAGCTCTATCTGCCAAAAGACCAGCCAGAGGCCATGAAAGCCGATGTAGTGGTCGCAAACATCCTCGCCGGCCCATTGCGTGAATTGGCACCATTAATCAGCGTACTGCCCGTTGAGGGTGGCTTATTGGGCCTTTCCGGTATTCTTGCCAGCCAGGCGGAAAGCGTCTGTGAAGCCTATGCCGATCTCTTTACACTCGATCCGGTTGTCGAGAAAGAAGAGTGGTGTCGTATTACCGGTAAGAAGAAATAGTCCCCTTTCGTTACCGTTGGTAACGTTAAGATCGCTCTTTTTTTCGCAAAAGGATTTGCGGAAATGAGAGCGAGATCGCATTCGAAAGCCATTATTTGTTCATAAAGACAGCGTTTTATCCTGTTCAACTTACCCTGATAGTAATAAAAAAAGAGAAGTTTTCGGAATTTATAAATGGATGCCAAATTACCGATTTATTGTATCCACATGATTATTAAATACTTTATTTTGAAACTGTCCACTCAACCAGCAATTCATTGATCCACCTCAGGGGATTGGTCAAAGTTTGGCCTTTCATCTCGTGCAAAAAATGCGTAATATACGCCGCCTTGCAGTCACAGTATGGTCATTTCTTAACTCATGCGCATCGGACAATATCAGCTCAGAAATCGCCTGATCGCAGCACCTATGGCTGGCATCACTGACAGACCATTCAGGACGCTGTGTTATGAGATGGGAGCAGGATTGACGGTATCCGAGATGATGTCTTCTAACCCACAGGTTTGGGAAAGCGACAAGTCTCGTTTACGTATGGTGCACGTTGATGAGCCAGGAATTCGCACGGTGCAAATTGCCGGCAGCGATCCTGTTGAGATGGCCGATGCCGCACGTATTAACGTGGAAAGCGGCGCCCAAATTATTGATATCAATATGGGGTGTCCGGCTAAAAAAGTGAATCGTAAGCTCGCAGGTTCAGCCCTCTTGCAGTACCCGGATCTAGTGAAGTCGATACTAACCGAGGTCGTCAATGCAGTGGACGTTCCTGTCACACTCAAGATTCGCACCGGCTGGGCTCCGGAACACCGTAACTGCGTAGAGATTGCCCAACTGGCTGAAGACTGTGGCATTCAGGCTCTGACCATTCATGGACGCACCCGCGCCTGTTTGTTCAATGGAGATGCTGAGTACGACAGTATTCGGGCAGTTAAGCAGAAAGTTTCCATTCCGGTTATCGCGAATGGCGACATTACTGACCCGCATAAAGCCAGAGCTGTGCTCGACTATACGGGGGCGGATGCCCTGATGATAGGACGTGCAGCTCAGGGAAGACCCTGGATCTTTCGGGAAATCCAGCATTATCTGGACACTGGGGAGCTGCTGCCCCCGCTGCCTCTGGCAGAGGTGAAGCGCTTGCTTTGTGCGCACGTTCGGGAACTGCATGACTTTTATGGTCAGGCAAAAGGGTACCGAATTGCGCGTAAACACGTATCCTGGTATCTCCAGGAACACGCTCCAAATGACCAGTTTCGGCGCACATTCAACGCCATTGAAGATTCCAGCGAACAGCTGGCGGCGTTGGAGGCATACTTCGAAAATTTTGCGTAAACAGAAATAAAGAGCTGACAGAACTATGTTCGAACAACGCGTAAATTCTGACGTACTGACCGTTTCTACCGTTAACTCTCAGGATCAGGTAACTCAAAAACCCCTGCGTGACTCGGTTAAACAGGCACTGAAGAACTATTTTGCTCAACTGAATGGTCAGGATGTTAATGATCTCTATGAGCTGGTACTGGCTGAAGTAGAACAGCCCCTGTTGGACATGGTGATGCAATACACCCGCGGTAACCAGACCCGTGCTGCCCTGATGATGGGCATCAACCGTGGTACGCTGCGTAAAAAACTGAAAAAATACGGCATGAACTGATACTAATCAGCGATATGTTTGTTTTAAAAGGCGCTACTCGGCATGGGGAAGCGCCTTTTTTATTTGCATCACACGGAGGCTTTGGCGATGAAGGCGAGATGTGAACCTGTCTATTTTGGCGATGAATCGAAAAAGATAATCCAGGGTGATGCGCTAACTGAACTGCAAAAGCTCGCACCCGAAAGCGTCGATCTCATTTTTGCCGACCCACCTTATAACATCGGCAAAGACTTTGACGGAATGGTGGAATCCTGGGACGAAGGGACCTTCCTGGTCTGGTTGTTTGAGTGTATTGAAGAGTGCCATCGCATTCTTAAGCCACAGGGCACTATGTACATCATGAACAGCACAGAGAACATGCCGTATATCGACCTCAAATGCAGACAGCTTTTTACCATTAAAAGCCGCATTGTGTGGTCATATGATAGCTCTGCAGTCCAGGCCAAAAACTTCTTTGGTTCCATGTATGAACCGATCCTGATGATGGTAAAAGATCAGAAAAGCTATACGTTTAATCGTGATGATATTCTGGTTGAAGCCAAAACAGGAGCCAAACGCGCGCTTATCGATTACAGAAAGAACCCGCCCCAGCCGTACAATCAGAAAAAAGTACCTGGCAATGTTTGGGAGTTCCCGCGCGTTCGCTACCTGATGGATGAATACGAAAATCATCCAACCCAAAAACCTAAGGCCCTGTTAGAGCGTATCATTCTGGCATCCTCTAACTCAGATGACGTGGTGTTAGATCCGTTTGCAGGCAGTTTCACCACCGGGGCTACTGCAGTGGAACTGGGTCGCAAATTCGTTGGGATTGAGATCAATGATGAATACGTAAAAATGGGACTCAGGAGACTGGGTGTCAGCTCCCATTTTTCAGAGAATGAGCTTGCAAAGATAAAAAAGCGAAAGACCAATAATCGGTCTAAAAAGAGTCGATTAACTGAAAATAGCGGCAAGATCTCAACAAAGTAAAAGCATTGTAAGTCTGCTTTTCAGCTTTTGGATTTCGTGTATATTCCCAGCACACTTGGGCATGAATACACAGGATTTGGTAATGATTCGCAAGTATTGGTGGCTGGTTGTTTTTGCGGTCTTCGTTTTTCTTTTTGATGCGCTGCTCATACAGTGGATAGAGTTGATGACAACAGAGCACGATAAGTGCCGGAATATGAATTCAGTGAATCCCCTCAAGCTGGTCAACTGCGTCGACCTCGAATAGCACGCACGGTAAAAGATGTTTTATAGCAGCCGTCAGGCTATGGCGGCTGAAACTACCCAACCTGATTTTCACTCTTGATCAACTGCATCACACAGCCATCAGGGCTTAGCATTTTTAATACGTTATCCACTAATACCGGCGCTTGCCCATACAGATCATAACTTGCTGGATTCATTAGCCAGTTTTTTATTATCCCACTGAAACTCCCATGGAGAATAATTATAATAACGTCTAAATCCAGACTGCTTGCGATAAGGTTTTCATCCATACATTCCTGTAAAGATTTACGGATACTCTGATGACTTAGTCCTATTTTATCGCGAATTTCCTGCTCTGATATCATATCGCTATTGAATTCACACTTATGATATAGAATCTGCATTAATGCCTGCTGACGAGGTATCTCAGCAATATACTGCAAACCAACGACCAGTTTTTCTCGCAATCGCTGTAACGGATTATTACCCCAGCGTCCAATGAGTCTGTCCTGAATAAGATCGCGCAAAGGGGGTTGCTGTAGCCATAACTCATTAAACAGTTGGATCTTATTTTCGAAATGCCAATAGATTGCGCCTCGCGTCACGTTGGCGGCATCCGCAATGTCGTTTAGCGTCGTATTGCCTACACCACGTAGAGCAAACTGTACAATCGCTGTTTCAATGAGATGCTGTCGTGTTTTGAGGGCATCAGCTTTCGTTTTTTTAGCCATGGTTTCAAATGCCTGGGACAGAATAGGAATTGATAAACTTTCTTATCGAATATTTGCCATATGGAGCAAATGTATCACTTCGCATTTATTTAGACGAGATCTAAAATATTTCATTACGTGCAACATACATAAATAATCAAAACAAATAAAAATTAGTTAATATATTCATTGGGCAAATGTTTATTTCAATATGTGTTTACCTGCATCAGGCCATTGCATACTTCCTGCTAACGAAAAGGTAGCTGATTAATCTTTTTTTGTTTTTATGTGCCGTGCATCGTACAGCAAAATAAGTATTACTTACATCGCAAGCTAATAATTTGTAGGATAGCCAACTATTATTTTATTTGCGCGCGTTATCGCCTTGCCGTTATCCGGTAAATAACGAGCTTTCGGTTTTTAAGGAAAAGTAATGACGAAAAATGCCAGGCTCTCACTCCTGCCCTCATTCATTATCATCTCCACTGCATTACTCGCCGGTTGTAACGATCAGGGAGAAACACAAACTCATCCTGCCGAGCCACAGGTTACTGTCCATGTTGTGGAATCGGCCCCCTTAGCCGTTACGACTGAATTGCCGGGCCGTACAACAGCCTTCCGTATTGCAGAAGTTCGCCCTCAGGTCAGCGGGATTGTGCTGAAAAGGAATTTCACTGAAGGGAGTGATGTTGAAGCAGGCAAGTCGCTTTATCAGATTGATCCCGCAACTTATCAGGCCGACTATGATAGCGCCAAAGGTGAACTGGCAAAAAGCGAGGCCGCAGCGGCTATCGCCCATTTAACAGTAAAACGTTATGTCCCGTTGGTCGGAACAAAGTACATCAGCCAGCAAGAGTACGATCAAGCCATTGCTGATGCTCGTCAGGCCGACGCCTCCGTCATCGCCGCCAAAGCTGCGGTCGAAAGCGCTCGTATCAATCTCGCTTACACCAAAGTGACATCGCCCATTAGCGGACGTATCGGTAAATCTAACGTTACCGAAGGTGCGTTAGTTACCAATGGTCAAGCGACAGCGTTAGCCACTGTGCAACAGCTTGATCCCATTTACGTCGACGTGACGCAGTCCAGTAGCGATTTTATGCGGCTCAAACAGTCTGTTGCACAAGGTAGCCTACATAAAGACAACACCAGCAGTACCGTTGAACTGGTGATGGAGAATGGCCAGTCATACCCGCTGAAAGGCTCTTTGCAATTTTCTGACGTGACGGTTGACGAGAGTACCGGATCCATCACCCTGAGAGCCGTTTTCCCTAACCCACAGCACTCTCTACTGCCAGGCATGTTTGTACGCGCCCGCATCGATGAAGGTATCCAACCTAACGCCATCCTTGTTCCACAACAGGGAGTGACACGTACACCTCGCGGAGATGCAACCGTGATGGTCGTCAATGATAAGAACCAGGTCGAAGCTCATGCCGTTGTAGCCGTACAAGCCATTGGTGACAAATGGCTCATAAGCGAAGGCTTACAACCGGGCGACAAAGTTATCGTCAGCGGATTACAAAAAGCTCGTCCGGGAGTGCAGGTAAAAGCGACCGCCGATACCGAAACTCCAGCCGCGAAAGCCACACAATAAGGTAACCGGACATGGCAAACTTTTTTATTAGGCGACCTATCTTTGCCTGGGTACTGGCCATCATTCTGATGATGGCGGGCGCTCTGGCAATCATGCAACTGCCCGTGGCGCAGTACCCAACTATTGCCCCCCCTGCCGTAGCGATTTCCGCGACCTACCCAGGCGCGGATGCACAGACGGTGCAGGATACCGTAACGCAGGTTATCGAACAAAACATGAACGGTATCGATAACCTGATGTATATGTCCTCCACCAGCGATTCGGCCGGGAGCGTAACCATTACGTTAACGTTCCAGTCCGGAACCGATCCCGATATCGCACAGGTTCAGGTACAAAACAAACTGCAGCTCGCGACACCTTTACTGCCTCAAGAAGTTCAACAGCAGGGTATCGCCGTTGAGAAATCAAGTAGCAGCTTTTTGATGGTCGCGGGGTTTGTTTCTGACAACCCGCAGACAACTCAGGATGACATCTCTGACTATGTCGCTTCCAACATTAAAGACTCTATCAGCCGTCTGAACGGCGTAGGTGACGTGCAGCTGTTTGGCGCGCAGTACGCCATGCGTATCTGGCTGGATGCGAATTTATTGAACAAGTATCAACTCACGCCGGTTGATGTCATTAACCAGTTGAAAGTACAAAACGACCAGATCGCCGCAGGTCAGTTAGGGGGTACACCTGCCTTACCTAACCAACAGCTCAACGCCTCTATCATTGCGCAAACGCGACTGAAAGATCCTGAAGAGTTTGGCAAAGTGACCTTACGCGTGAACAGCGACGGTTCTGTTGTTCACCTCAAGGACGTTGCACGCATTGAGTTGGGGGGTGAAAACTACAACGTCGTTGCACGTATTAACGGTAAACCGGCATCCGGTCTGGGTATTAAGCTGGCAACCGGTGCAAACGCTCTGGATACCGCCAACGCAATCAAAGCAAAACTGACTGAATTACAGCCGTTCTTCCCCCAGGGAATGCAGGTAGTCTATCCGTACGACACCACACCGTTTGTTACCATCTCTATTCACGAGGTGGTAAAAACGCTGTTTGAAGCGATCGTACTGGTTTTCCTGGTGATGTACCTGTTTCTGCAAAACATTCGCGCAACGCTAATTCCGACTATCGCTGTGCCTGTGGTGCTGTTGGGGACATTCGCCGTACTTGCTGCATTTGGCTACTCGATAAACACCCTGACAATGTTCGGCATGGTACTCGCCATCGGCCTGCTGGTCGATGATGCGATAGTCGTAGTAGAAAACGTGGAGCGCGTGATGATGGAAGACAATCTGCCGCCCAGAGAAGCGACAGAAAAATCCATGTCACAAATACAGGGGGCGCTGGTTGGTATTGCCATGGTGCTATCTGCGGTGTTTATCCCAATGGCCTTCTTTGGAGGTTCAACCGGGGCAATTTACCGACAGTTCTCTATTACTATTGTTTCTGCAATGGCGCTTTCAGTACTGGTGGCGTTGATTCTGACTCCCGCCCTTTGTGCAACATTGCTCAAGCCGGTATCGGCAGAGCACCACGAGAAAAAAAGTGGTTTCTTTGGCTGGTTTAATACCAAATTCGATTACAGCGTCAACCACTACACCAATAGCGTCAGCGGTATAATTCGTAAAACGGGTCGCTATCTGGCGGTCTATCTGATCATTGTTATTGGCATGGCGGTGCTGTTTATACGCCTGCCTACCTCCTTCCTGCCAGAGGAAGATCAGGGTGTGTTCCTGACGATGATTCAGCTACCAGCCGGTGCAACACAAGAGCGTACTCAGAAAGTGCTGGATCAAGTTACCCACTACTATCTGAATAATGAGAAAGCCAACGTCAAAAGCGTCTTTACGGTTAACGGCTTTAGCTTCAGTGGACAGGGGCAAAACTCAGGGATGGCATTTGTCAGCCTCAAACCCTGGGAAGAGCGTAGCGGCGATGAGAATAACGTTGAATCTGTAATTGCCCGAGCAACTCGGGCATTTAGTCAGATTCGTGATGGCCTGGTATTCCCCTTCAACATGCCAGCCATTGTTGAATTGGGCACCGCAACCGGCTTCGATTTTGAGCTGATTGATCAGGGAGGGCTGGGACACTCAGCCTTAACGCAGGCACGTAATCAGCTGCTAGGCATGGTGGCACAACATCCTGATTTGCTGGTACGTGTACGCCCCAACGGCCTTGAGGATACTGCGCAGTTTAAGCTGGATGTTGATCAGGAAAAAGCGCAAGCGCTTGGTGTTTCCTTGTCAGATATTAACGAAACCATCTCCGCTGCGCTGGGCGGCTACTACGTCAATGATTTCATTGACCGCGGTCGCGTGAAAAAAGTGTATGTTCAGGCAGATGCAAAATTTCGTATGTTGCCGGAAGACATCAATAATCTGTATGTTCGCAGCGCCAATGGCGAAATGGTACCTTTCTCCACATTCAGTTCAGCGCACTGGATTTACGGCTCACCGAGACTGGAACGCTACAACGGTATGCCATCTATGGAGCTGTTAGGCGAAGCGGCACCAGGCAAAAGTACAGGTGAAGCAATGGCGCTGATGGAAAGCCTGGCGGAAAAACTGCCTAACGGTATTGGCCATGACTGGACGGGAATGTCCTATCAGGAACGACTGTCAGGTAACCAGGCACCAGCGTTGTATGCCATCTCGCTAATCGTTGTCTTCCTTTGCCTTGCAGCACTGTATGAGAGCTGGTCGATTCCATTCTCCGTCATGCTTGTCGTCCCGCTCGGTGTCGTTGGTGCGCTGCTGGCGGCATCGCTTCGCGGGATGAATAACGATGTGTACTTCCAGGTCGGCCTGTTAACAACTATCGGCCTCTCTGCCAAAAACGCCATCCTGATTGTCGAATTTGCTAAAGACCTGATGGATAAAGAGGGCAAAGGTTTGATTGAGGCGACTCTGGAGGCCTCCCGTATGCGTCTGCGTCCTATCCTGATGACATCTCTGGCCTTTATTCTGGGGGTTATGCCTCTGGTTATCAGTAATGGTGCAGGTAGCGGTGCGCAGAATGCCGTCGGCACAGGTGTTATGGGGGGCATGCTCACGGCTACATTGTTGGCGATCTTCTTCGTTCCCGTCTTTTTTGTTGTCGTTAAACGGCGTTTTAGCCAGCATCGCGATTAAATTGTAAAATAAAGGCGTCTCCGGGCGCCTTTTTTACCTGATAATGACCTCTTTATTTATTAATAAGATAGCCATTCTTTTTTTTAGCACATGGTTCCAAAATTCCCCGTTCTATTCATTATGTTTACAATCCACATGAATTGAGATTATTCCTCATGTCAGTCTTTTTTTAAGAAGTGGTAAAATACCCCTCGATTTCGCAGATAGCTTAGCGCCTGTCTTTGCTTTTTTAGCGAAACGTCTATTTTAGAGGTAACACCATGAAAAGATTAATATCCGTTGCATTGCTTACAGCATTTCTGGCTGGCTGTGCACACGATTCTCCTTGCGTACCTGTATATGACGACCAGGGCCGTCTGGTTCATACCAATACCTGTATGAAAGGCACCACGCAGGATAACTGGGAAACAGCAGGTGCGATCGCCGGTGGTGCAGCCGCTGTTGCCGGTCTGACACTTGGGATAGTTGCCTTGACGAAATAAATCATGTTAAAAGCGCGGTAATAGCCGCGCTTTTAACAATAAAGAAGATATCTTTATATAAGACAAAATGATGGTTTAAAGCTTTGGCCCTGAAATAAAATTATTATAGATTCCCCTCACATATTCACGACTGAAAATTAGCATTTTTTCAGCTTTTCGTAACAACACGTCTTCTTGTCATTATTCTCACGCGGTCAATATTCACGCCCGAAATTGTTATCAGGCATCCTGTTTAAATTTTTGCGCTGAAATGTGGCGTACGTTTCAATTTTGCACCACTTCAGGGCGCTGCATTTATTTTTTCCTGTCTACACTCTGCTTATTGCGCCGAATATTGAGCGCAAAAACCTGGCACTACCTTTGCTTAAAAGAGTATGGCCAAAGCCACAGACAGGTAAAAGACGTTTCCATAACAATAATTCCTCCACACAGGATGCTCTATGAAAAAGATGATAATAGCCAGCCTGGCTGCGGCCGGCGTGCTGCTTGCGATTACAAATCAGGCACATGCCGGCGCAACGCTTGATGCCGTAAAGAAAAAAGGATTTGTGCAATGCGGAATCAGTGACGGCTTACCAGGCTTTTCCTATGCCGACGCAAGCGGTAAGTTTTCAGGTATTGATGTAGATGTATGTCGTGGTGTTGCCTCGGCCGTATTTGGTGATGACACGAAAGTAAAATACACCCCGCTCACCGCTAAAGAACGCTTCACCGCTTTACAGTCTGGTGAAGTCGATATGCTCTCCCGTAATACCACATGGACCTCCTCACGTGATGCAGGAATGGGGATGTCCTTTACTGGCGTGACTTATTACGATGGCATTGGCTTTCTTACCCACAACAAAGCGGGTCTAAAGAGCGCAAAAGAACTCGATGGTGCAACGGTTTGTATTCAGGCAGGCACGGATACTGAACTGAACGTGGCCGATTATTTTAAGGCCAACAATATGAAGTATACCCCCGTCACCTTCGATCGCTCCGATGAATCCGCTAAGGCTCTGGAATCAGGCCGCTGCGATACGCTTGCTTCCGACCAGTCTCAGTTGTATGCCCTGCGAATCAAATTGAGCACCCCTTCAGAATGGATTGTTCTGCCAGAAGTAATCTCTAAAGAACCACTGGGGCCTGTCGTACGCCGCGGCGATGATGAATGGTTCTCTATTGTTCGCTGGACGCTGTTTGCCATGTTGAATGCTGAAGAGATGGGTGTTAACTCGAAAAACGTTGATGAAAAAGCCGCTAATCCCGCAACACCGGATATGGCACACCTGTTAGGCAAAGAGGGAGACTATGGTAAAGATCTGAAGCTGGATAATAAATGGGCTTACAACATTATTAAGCAGGTAGGAAACTATTCGGAGATCTTTGAACGTAACGTGGGATCGGAAAGTCCACTGAAGATCAAACGTGGGCAAAACAACCTCTGGAATAACGGCGGCATTCAGTATGCGCCACCGGTGCGCTAATGCGAAGTGATGTAACGGGCGCCGCAACTGCGGCGCTCAACCCAGAGTCATTGTTACCGAGGTTTTCTTATGTACCATCGCCGCTCAACCGTAAAAGGATCACTCTCCTTTTCTAACCCTGCGGTCCGCGCCTGGTTATTTCAAATTCTTGCCATCATCGCGGTCGTTAGCATTGCGATCTATCTCATTCACAATACGATTAATAACCTAAGCAGTCGCGGTATCACCTCGGGGTTCTCTTTTCTCGATCGCAGTGCCGGATTTGGTATTGTTCAACATCTGATTGATTATGAGCAGGGCGATACCTATGGGCGTGTCTTTCTGGTCGGTCTGCTTAATACGCTGCTTGTCTCAGCACTATGTATTGTTTTTGCTTCATTTCTCGGCTTCTTTCTTGGACTGGCACGTTTGTCAGATAACTGGTTGCTGCGTAAGCTATCTACAATTTATATCGAAACGTTCCGCAATATTCCGCCGCTGCTGCAAATCTTCTTTTGGTATTTTGCCGTACTACGCAATTTGCCGGGTCCCCGTCAGGCCGTCAGTGCGCTGGATCTCGTTTTCCTGAGTAACCGGGGACTCTATATTCCGGCGCCGCAGATGGGAGAAGGTCTTTTTGCCTTTTGCGCTGCACTCATGATTGCTGCAGTCGTAACTATTGGGCTATTTCGTTTCAATAAAATGTACCAGACAAAAACAGGTCAATTACGCAGAACGTGGCCAACAGCACTGGCGCTGATCGTGTTTTTGCCGATGATTTCACAATGGATTTTTGGCGCAGCGCTCCACTGGGATATACCCGAACTGCGCGGTTTTAACTTCCGCGGCGGCATGGTAGTTATCCCAGAACTGGCGGCGTTAACACTGGCGCTTTCAGTGTATACATCTGCATTTATTGCAGAAATTATTCGGGCCGGTATTCAGGCAGTTCCTTATGGTCAACATGAAGCAGCCCGTTCTTTGGGCCTTCCCAATCCGGTAACGCTCCGTCAGGTGATCATCCCGCAGGCGCTCCGCCTCATCATTCCACCACTGACCAGCCAGTATCTGAATATCGTAAAGAATTCATCCCTTGCTGCCGCCATTGGCTACCCGGATATGGTTTCACTGTTTGCCGGAACCGTACTGAATCAAACCGGGCAGGCTATTGAAACCATCGCCATCACTATGTCGGTTTACCTGATCATCAGTCTGAGCATTTCTCTGTTAATGAATATATACAACCGTCGTATCGCACTCATTGAGCGCTAAGGAGTCATGATGACAAAAGCACTACTGTCTCACCCCTCGCGCCAGAGCAGTAATCATGCTGGCCGCGTGATATTTTGGGTGCGTAAAAATCTATTTTCCAGTTGGTCAAACAGTTTGCT
This sequence comes from Citrobacter sp. Cm046, assembly GCF_030333065.1. Classification (NCBI taxonomy): domain Bacteria; kingdom Pseudomonadati; phylum Pseudomonadota; class Gammaproteobacteria; order Enterobacterales; family Enterobacteriaceae; genus Citrobacter; species Citrobacter sp. Cm046. The sequence goes on from NZ_JAOWGP010000029.1 coordinate 42,015, forward strand.
CACTCTGTTATGCATATGGCTCATGTGGATGTTCATTCCCCCATTGCTGAACTGGGCATTTCTGCAGGCCAACTGGATAGGTTCTACCCGGGCAGATTGTACAAAAGCGGGAGCGTGCTGGGTGTTTATCCATGAACGCTTCGGACAATTCATGTATGGGCTCTATCCACACGATCAGCGCTGGCGGGTTAATCTGGCTCTGATTATCGGCCTACTCTCTATCGCGCCGATGTTCTGGAAAGCGATACCTCATCGTGGTCGCTATATCGCCGTCTGGGCGGTGGTTTATCCGGTTATCGTCTGGTGGCTGTTGTACGGTGGTTTTCTCGGTCTCGATCGCGTGGAAACCCGCCAGTGGGGTGGACTGACACTCACCCTGATCATAGCCTCTGTTGGTATTGCAGGCGCGCTCCCATGGGGGATCTTACTGGCGTTGGGGCGCCGTTCTCATATGCCTGTCGTGCGGGTTTTATCCGTCATTTTCATTGAGTTCTGGCGTGGTGTGCCGCTGATCACTGTCCTGTTTATGTCGTCAGTCATGCTCCCGCTGTTTATGTCGGAAGGCACCAGCATCGACAAACTTATTCGGGCGCTGGTCGGTGTAATTCTTTTCCAGTCAGCTTATGTCGCAGAGGTGGTGCGTGGGGGATTGCAGGCCCTCCCGAAAGGCCAGTATGAAGCCGCCGAATCACTGGCGCTTGGCTACTGGAAAACCCAAGGGCTGGTCATACTTCCGCAAGCCCTCAAACTGGTTATCCCCGGCCTGGTTAACACGATCATCGCCCTCTTCAAGGATACCAGTCTGGTCATTATTATCGGTCTGTTTGACCTTTTCAGCAGCGTACAACAAGCCACCGTCGACCCTGCCTGGCTTGGTATGTCGACAGAAGGATATGTTTTTGCCGCGCTGATTTACTGGGTTTTCTGCTTCAGCATGTCACGTTATAGCCAGCATCTGGAAAAACGTTTTAACACCGGGCGTACACCGCACTGAGGAAATTATGAGCCAATTATTAATACAATCTAACGACGCGATGATTACGCTGGAAAACGTCAACAAATGGTATGGACAGTTTCACGTTCTGAAAAACATAAACCTGGAGGTAAAACAGGGAGAACGTATCGTATTATGCGGACCTTCTGGATCCGGTAAATCAACAACGATCCGTTGTATTAACCATCTGGAAGAGCATCAGCAAGGGCGTATTGTTGTAGATGGAATTGAGCTCAATGAGGACATCCGCAATATTGAACGCGTCAGACAAGAAGTTGGAATGGTCTTTCAACACTTTAATCTCTTTCCTCATTTAACAGTCCTGCAAAACTGCACACTGGCTCCTGTCTGGGTTCAGAAGATGCCAAAGAAAGAGGCTGAAGCTCTGGCAATGCACTACCTTGAACGAGTGCGTATTGCTGAACATGCGCATAAATACCCTGGACAAATTTCCGGTGGGCAGCAACAGCGCGTGGCCATTGCGCGTTCACTGTGCATGAAACCCAAAATCATGTTGTTCGATGAGCCCACATCAGCACTGGACCCTGAAATGGTAAAAGAAGTACTCGATACCATGATAGGCCTGGCGCAATCGGGAATGACAATGCTTTGTGTTACTCATGAAATGGGGTTTGCCCGAACAGTTGCAGACAGGGTGATCTTTATGGATCTTGGCGAGATTGTTGAACAGGCGCCACCAGACGAATTTTTTGCCCATCCGAAATCCGAGCGTACCCGAGCGTTTTTATCACAGGTCATACATTAAAACCTGCAAGCCGGATAAGCTGTTTACGCCGCCATCCGGCATATTCCACAATTCGCAAATGCAAAAAGGCCCATCCTGACGGATGGGCCTTTCCACTTATTTGATGTCTGGCAGTTCCCTACTCTCGCATGGGGAGACCCCACACTACCATCGGCGCTACGGCGTTTCACTTCTGAGTTCGGCATGGGGTCAGGTGGGACCACCGCGCTACAGCCGCCAGACAAATTCTTTTCTAAGCGCCGAACTTTAACCTAAAAACTGGTGCTGATACCCAGAGTCGAACTGGGGACCTCACCCTTACCAAGGGTGCGCTCTACCAACTGAGCCATATCAGCACACTAAATTTGATGCCTGGCAGTTTATGAATCACTGCGTGATCCACCCTTCGGGCCGTTGCTTCGCAACGTTCAAAAGCTCTCGCTTTTGTCCTACTCTCTTATCGAGTAGTGAACTGCCTCAAAGGTCAATGCCATACTTCTTAATTTGATGCCTGGCAGTTCCCTACTCTCGCATGGGGAGACCCCACACTACCATCGGCGCTACGGCGTTTCACTTCTGAG
>NZ_JAOWGP010000030.1:0-417667 GCF_030333065.1 Citrobacter sp. Cm046
TGAACTGCACCCAAAAAGTTGGACACCCAACGAAGTAAGGTGCAGTTTTTTATGAGCAAGTATTCTCTCAGCTTTAAGCTTGAGGTTGTGCAGCACTATCTTTCCGGGCAGGAAGGACAGGAAGCGACGGCAAAACGTTTTGGTATCGATCACAGTGCCGTTCGTAAGTGGTCTGCTGCCTGGAAGCTTCATGGCGAAGCCGGGCTTACAACCCGGCATTTTACCTATTCTCCTGCGTTTAAAGAGTCCGTTATCCTGCATATGCGTGAACACCACCTGTCTGTTCGCGAAGTCTGTGCAAAATTCATTATCCCGGCCTTTTCCACTGTTTGTCAGTGGGAACGACTGTATGATGAAGGGGGATTAGAAGCCCTTACAGACAGCCGACGCAGGAAAAAAACGATGCCAGAACACCCTGAGAATCACCCTGTCCCTCCTTTGCAGGCTCCTCTTGACCCGGATGAACGTGAGGAGCTTGAACAACTGCGTGCTGAAGTGGCATATCTAAAAAAGCTGCAGGCCTTACTCAGGGAAAGGAGCACGTCAGGACGCGGGATAAAGCGCAGGTCGTGAATGAGTTAAGGCTGAAGTTCTCTCTTGCACGCTTGTTAAACGCCGCAGGGCTGGCGAGAAGCACGTTCTACTGGCAACTGGCCAGCGGTAAAAAACCAGACAAATATGCTGATGACAAGCAGCAGATTTTAACGCTGTTCCATAAACATAAAGGACGGTATGGATACAGGCGAATCACGCTGGCTGGCCGCCGGGAAGGAAGCTTACTGAACCATAAAACGGTTCACAGGTTAATGAAGGCTCTGGGTTTAACCTGTTGTATCAGAAGGAAGAAATATAACTCTTACAAAGGCCGGTATGGGAAAGTTGTGGGTAATGTACTGAACCGGCAGTTCAGTGCGGATAAGCCCAACCAAAAGTGGGTTACAGATGTCACGGAATTTAAAATCAGCGGAGAAAAGCTGTATCTGTCCCCGATTCTGGATCTGTATAACGGAGAAATAGTTGCGTACCAGATGGGGCCCCGTCCTCTTCTGTCGATGGTGGATAACATGCTGTCGAAGGCTATATCTGTACTGGGCAAAAACGAATACCCGCTGCTCCACTCAGATCAGGGCTGGCAATATCAGATGGCACATTATCAGAACCGGCTTAAGGAGGCGGGTCTGAGACAGAGCATGTCAAGGAAGGGGAACTGTCATGACAATGCAGTGATGGAGAGCTTCTTCGGCACACTGAAATCTGAGTGTTTTTACCTCACGGAACACGAGAATATCAGCGAGTTGCGCATGGCTATCGATGACTATATCCACTATTACAACCATGAAAGAATAAAACAGAAACTGAAAGGCCTGAGTCCGGTAGAATACCGAATCCAGGCCCAGATAACCGCTTAAAATAAACTGTCCAATATTATGGGGTCAGTTCAGTTTACCCGGTTTTTTTAATAACACTGAATGAATCACGGCTTAGCGACAAAACCAATCGCTTCATAAACCGCTTTCAGCGTTTCAGATGCACGAGCACTGGCTTTTTCTGCGCCGTCTTTCATTACTTTCTGCAGGAAAGCTTCATCATTACGATAACGGTGGTAGCGCTCCTGAAGCTCAGTCAGCATACCGGAAACAGCTTCCGCAACTTCGCCTTTCAGGTGACCATACATTTTGCCTTCAAAGTGCTGTTCCAGTTCTGGAATGCTCTGGCCGGTCACGGCAGAGAGAATATCCAGCAGGTTAGCAACACCCGCTTTATTCTGCAGATCGTAGCGCACAACAGGCGGCTCATCGGAATCCGTCATTGCACGTTTGATTTTTTTAACCACTGATTTCGGATCTTCCAGCAGGCCGATCACGTTGTTACGGTTGTCATCCGACTTAGACATTTTCTTCGTCGGCTCCAGCAGGGACATCACGCGCGCACCAGATTTAGGAATAAACGGCTCAGGCACTTTAAAGATATCGCCATACAGCGCATTAAAACGCTGGGCAACATCGCGGCTCAGTTCCAGGTGCTGCTTCTGATCCTCACCTACCGGTACCAGATTCGTCTGGTACAGCAGAATATCAGCGGCCATCAGTACCGGATAGTCAAACAGACCGGCGTTGATGTTCTCAGCGTAGCGCGCAGATTTGTCTTTGAACTGGGTCATACGGCTCAGTTCACCAAAATAGGTGTAGCAGTTCAGCGCCCAGCCTAACTGTGCATGCTCTGGTACGTGGGACTGAACAAAAATGGTGCTTTTCTCAGGATCGATACCACACGCCAGATAAAGCGCCAGCGTATCCAGTGTTGCTTTACGCAGCTTCTGAGCATCCTGACGGACGGTGATAGCATGCTGGTCCACAATACAGTAGATGCAATGGTAGTCATCCTGCATGTTTACCCATTGACGCAGCGCACCCATATAGTTGCCAATGGTCAATTCACCTGAGGGCTGTGCGCCACTAAAAACGATGGGCTTAGTCATTTTTCAATTCCTGATTTTCGCTATGCGGAAGCCCGAGTGCGGGCAGAAGGTCATTAATGCTGTCGTAAATTACATCTGGCTGGCTGAGATCTATCCCTTCACCGTAGTTATAACCATACGTGAGGCCAACTGAGGGACAACCAGCCGCTTTTGCGGCCTGAATATCATTGCGCGAATCGCCCACAAAGAGCAATTGCTCGGGGGGAATCCCCATCCTGTCAGCCACTAACAGTAGTGGATCGGGATGCGGTTTTTTGTTTTTCACGTCGTCACCACCGATGACCACGCTAAAATATTTGGCGATGTCCAATGCGTTGAGCAACGGCGCCACAAACGGCGTTGGTTTGTTGGTCACCAGGCCTAACGGCAGGCCTTGCGCATGCAACGCACCCAGCGTATCAGCAACATGAGGGAACAAGAAGGTTCCTTCTTCAGCGATATCACCGTAATAGCGGTCGAACAGCTTACGTAAAATACGCACCTGCTTTTCAGCAGGAATGTCGTCATCTACGGGCGGTTTACCCATCGTTTTACGCAGCGTGGCACGCTCCAGACGAGCCCAGGTGAGCGCACGCTCCATCAACACATCAGCGCCATTACCTATCCAGGTAATCACGCGTTCTTCACCCGCCGTCGGTAACTCCAGCGCGTACAGCGCCATATCCACCGCTGCGGCTAATCCTGGCGCACTGTCAACCAGCGTACCGTCGAGGTCGAATGCAACGCCACGAATGTCCTGAAATTTATGCATGACTTACCTTCGCCAATTCATTGCGCATTTCATCAATGACTTTTTTGTAGTCTGGTTGGTCGAAAATTGCAGAGCCTGCGACAAACATATCAGCACCCGCTGCCGCGATTTCGCCAATGTTGTTCACCTTGACGCCGCCATCGACTTCCAGGCGGATGTCATAGCCGGATTCATCAATACGGCGACGGACTTCACGTAATTTTTCCAGCGTTTGCGGAATGAAAGACTGCCCGCCAAACCCCGGATTTACGGACATCAGCAGGATCACATCCAGCTTATCCATTACGTAGTCCAGGTAGCTCAGCGGTGTCGCCGGGTTAAACACCAGACCCGCCTTGCAACCGTTCTCTTTGATGAGCTGTAAAGTGCGGTCGACATGCTCGGAGGCTTCAGGATGAAAAGTAATGATGCTGGCTCCTGCCGCAGCAAAGTCCGGGACAATACGATCAACCGGCTTCACCATCAGATGGACATCAATTGGGGCAGTGATCCCATATTTACGCAGCGACTTCAACACCATCGGCCCGATAGTCAGATTCGGTACATAGTGGTTGTCCATGACGTCGAAGTGCACGACATCGGCACCGGCAGCTAATGCTCTCGCGGTGTCCTCACCCAGGCGGGCAAAATCAGCCGACAGAATTGAGGGGGCAATCAAATACTGTTTCATCCGCTTCTCCTTGAGAATTATTTTTTCGCAGGCGTTACGACCCCTGGTTTGTACAGAGCCAGCAATTCGTTCACCTTTTTACGTGTGCCGCCGTTGCTGCTTATACTGCGCCGCACTTTGACCTGAAAATGTTTCGCCGCTTTGTACCACTCTCGGGTATCGGGCGTGTCATGGTTCGAAATTAACACCGGGATTCGCTTACTGACCAGCTTTTCTGCCATCTCAGCCAAACGGGCCTGCTCTTTTGGGCTGAAGCTGTTGGTATGATAAGCGGTGAAATTCGCCGTAGCAGACAATGGGGCATACGGCGGATCACAATAGACGACAGAGTTTACATCGGCACGATCCATGCACTCTTCATACGAAAGGCAATGGAATTCTGCATTCTGCGCTTTTTCTGCAAAATGATACAACTCTGCTTCCGGGAAATAGGGTTTTTTATAACGGCCAAATGGCACGTTAAATTCGCCACGGAGGTTATAACGACACAGGCCATTGTAGCCAAAACGGTTCAGATATAAGAACAGCACCGCACGTCGAAACGGATCCTGACAGGCATTAAATTCTTCCCGATACTGATAGTACACCTCAGCCTGATTAGTTTCAGGTACAAACAGCTCGCGTGAAGCCTGCACATACTCATCAGTACGCGCCTTCACGATGTTATAGAGACTGATGAGGTCGCTGTTGATATCGGCAAGAATATAACGAGAAAAGTCGGTGTTGAGGAACACCGACCCGGCACCCACGAAGGGTTCAACCAGACATTCACCTTGGGGCAAATGCCGCTTGATATCATCAAGCAGGGGGTATTTTCCCCCTGCCCACTTCAGAAAAGCGCGATTTTTTTTCATGCTGACTAACTAATTACACCTTCTCCGGCTGTGGAGAAAGCTCCGACAGCATCCTGCGCTTTAGTCTTTGTCCCGCAATTGGGCGAAACATCAAACAATTGCAGAACATAGCCTATCTTACTTCAAATCTGCCTGAACCTGATGCAGCGGTTTTGCCCACGGATTTTTCGCCTGAATATCGGCAGGCAACGTAGACACTGCACGTTTAGCGTCATCTTTAGACGCATACACGCCAGTCACCAGAACATACCACGGTTGACCGTTACGCGTCGTCTGATACACCACGTAGTTTTTCAGGTTCTCTTTCTTCGCCCAACCATTCAGGTTGTCGTAGTTAGAAGAACTGCTGAGCTGCAAAGTGTAATGACTGGACGGTGCGGATTTTAAAGCACCAACATTCCCTGCACTTTTCGCGCCGCCAGCAACAGGTGTTGTAGTCGTTGTCGCAGGTGCAGCAGTCCGGGCAGGCGTCGTACTTACGGTTGCTTTTGGCTCAGTTGTCGCTTTTGGTGTAGTTGTCACGGCTGGCGCTTTCGTCGTAGTGACTGGCGCTGTCGGTTCAGTGCGTTTCGCCTGAGCAACCGGTTTTGGCTCTGTCGGCGTCGCTTTCACTGTAGTTTGCGGCTTACTCTTCGACTCAATAACAACCTGTTTGCGTTCTGCCGGACGCGTAGTTGCGTGGCGTTCCGCAGGTTCTGTGGTAGCAGTCTGACGTGCCGTATTGCCATTGCGAATTGGTGCAACGGTAGCAGGTTCAGTGGGCAGCGTAGAATTCACTACCACATTATTAACTTGTTCCTGACCTTGCGGCTGCGTCAGGGCATTGTTCAGATCGCCCTGCACTTCAACCCGCTGCTGACCTTCAGCGGCAGCAGGTGCCTGTCCTTGGGTCGGTGTAGAGGAAATCGGTGGCAGAGAAACATCCTGCTGCGTATTGCCAGCCGGCTGAGCCGTGCTCGCTTGATCCGTTGCGTTACTGCCAGAAAGATCGATGCTCTTCTCGCCAGACGCAGTCTGATCACTGGAAGAGGAGGATGAGGGGGCCTTCAGCGCTGAACCGATACCGATGATCAACAGCAATAGCACCAGGACACCTACGCCCATCATCATGTACTGACGAGAGGCAGGTTTACTGGCAGCTTGTTTACGCTTACGCGGACGACGTTCTACACGCTCTTCATCCACAGCTTCGTCATCAGATTCATAGTCTTCTTCAACTTCTTGCTCTTCATCACGTTCTTTACGCGCACGCGTTGGACGACGATCGTCGGCATCCAGATCAACATCATCAAAATTGATTTGCGGCTCATTATCACGTTCAGACGATTGACGAGAACGACCAGTACGACGATCGCTGGGATCGGGTTTCAGCTCGTCTTCTGGTTTGAATTCATCCATTTAACACCCCACTCAAAGGTTAATGCTTACGACTTTGCACATAACCTGAAGCTAAAAGACTTACGCTTTGCAACGCAAGCCGGACCTTTCTTGTTGTTACACCTGCTGGCAATCAGCAATAGCGTTAAGAACCACCTCATGCGACACTCCGCCGCGTACTTCACTCTTCCCTATGGCCAGCGGAAGCACTAAACGAATCTCTCCCGCCAACACTTTCTTATCACGCAGCATGTGCGGCAAATATGCCTGAGTGGACATCTCACGAGGTCCATTAACCGGTAAGCCTGCTCGCTTAAGCAGCGTAATGATGCGCTGCGTATCAGAGGAGGTAAACTGGCCCAGGCGCTCTGACGTACGAGCCGCCATCACCATACCTGCTGCAACAGCTTCACCATGCAACCAATTGCCATAACCCATTTCAGCTTCGATTGCGTGGCCAAACGTATGCCCCAGATTCAGTAAAGCACGTAAGCCCATTTCGCGCTCGTCTGCTGCGACAACTTCTGCTTTCAGCTCACAACAACGGCGGATACAGTACGCCATTGCCGGGCCATCCAGACGTAACAGCGCGTCCAGATTTTCTTCCAGCCAACTGAAAAATTCACCGTCAAGAATGATGCCGTACTTGATTACTTCCGCCAGTCCCGATGCCAGCTCTCGCGCAGGAAGCGTTTTCAGACAGTCGAGATCCACCACCACGGAGGCCGGTTGGTAAAACGCGCCAATCATATTTTTACCGAGGGGATGGTTTACGGCAGTTTTGCCACCAACGGAGGAGTCAACCTGCGACAACAGCGTTGTCGGAACTTGAATAAAACGTACACCACGCTGATAGCTTGCCGCAGCAAAACCGGTAAGATCGCCAATCACGCCGCCACCGAGAGCAACCAGCGTGGTATCACGACCGTGCGGTTTTTGCAGTAACGCGGTGAAAACCGTGTCCAGAACCGTCAGGCTTTTATATTGCTCACCATCGGGAAGGATCACGCTATCAACGTTAACACCCGCCTGTTCAAGTACGCCGCGAATCTTATCGAGATAAAGGGGAGCCAGAGTTTCGTTGGTCACCAACATAACCTGATCGCCCGATTTCAGCGGTAAGAATGAAGCCGGTTCATTAAACAAACCAGCCGCGATGGTGATAGGGTAACTACGTTCCCCGAGAGTGACTGTAATCCTCTCCATGACGCGACATCCACCTTAGTTACTTGTACCCGCAGACGAGTGTATTAAGCCAGAATCAGTTGCTTTCCAACATATGAATAATCTGGTTTGCCACGACTTTTGCGCTCTGATCGTCGGTGCGAATGGTCACGTCAGCAATCTCTTCATACAGAGGATTGCGTTCATCAGCCAACGCTTCCAGAACTTCACGAGGCGGCGATTCTACCTGCAGCAGCGGGCGTTTCTTGTCGCGTTGAGTTCGCGCAAGTTGTTTTTCAATTGTCGTTTCAAGATAGACCACGACGCCACGAGCGGAAAGACGGTTACGTGTTTCACGTGATTTAACAGAGCCACCGCCAGTTGCCAGCACAATACCCTGTTTTTCCGTCAACTCGTTGATGACTTTTTCTTCGCGATCACGGAAGCCGTCTTCACCTTCTACATCGAAGACCCAGCCCACATCAGCTCCGGTTCGTTTCTCAATCTCTTGATCAGAATCGTAAAATTCCATATTGAGTTGTTGAGCTAACTGGCGCCCAATAGTGCTTTTTCCGGCACCCATAGGCCCAACCAGAAAGATATTGCGTTTCTCTGCCATTTTTTCGGTACTACTAAGACTATTCGTTAATGGTAAACCCGCTTCGCAGACACACAGCGCAGCAGGACATGAACTGAAACCTCATAAGATATTGCGAGAGTCAGACTGAAAATTATCTCAATACTCAAGCGGGTTTGGCAACTGAATAAATCACCAATCCTTGCGCATTTCTGGTTGTGGTAGATAAGCTACCCCGTAAACATCAGGCTCAGCGACGTATCGCGTAGCCAAATGAGGCCAAATAAGCCAATGACACACCACCAGAAAGGCAAGGCATGTTCACTGCTCGCATAAGTAAAGAAAAGTACCGACGCTCAAATCGGTACTCCTTGTATGCTAAATACACCCGCACGTCAAATCCCTGAAACGTGTTCAGTGCAAAAACAACGGCTTTTCCTGCATAAGTTATTCTGTCGGGACCAGTCTTGGCGTGATAAACACGACTAACTCGCGTCGCTCATCTTCTTTGCCGTCATGACGAAAAAAATAACCCAGCCAGGGGATATCGCCTAACAGCGGGACGCTGTCCTCCGCAGATTTATTTTTACGCGAAAAAATCCCACCCAGCGCGATTGTTTCTCCACTTTTTACTTCTACCTGGGTTTCAATCTCTTGCTTATCAATAGCCAGCACTTCGCCATCCGCTTGTTGTAATACTTGACCGGGAACATTCTGGCTGATATGCAGTTTAAGTCTAATCCGCCCTTGCTGCAGCACAGTTGGCGTAACTTCCATTCCCAGCACAGCCTCCTTGAACTCAACGGAGGTCGCGCCACTTTCTCCGCTGGAAACCTGGTAAGGGATCTCACTCCCCTGCTTAATACTGGCAGGTTGCAAGTGAGATGCCAGTAACCGTGGGCTGGCAATAATATCGAGCTGCTGCTTTTGCTCGAGTGCAGAAAGCTCCAGCTCAAGTAAACGCCCATTAATACGCCCAATGTTAAACCCTACACGGGTGGTCGCAGCAGGTACGGAGAGATCGCTGACAAGCGTCGTGACATCACCCACCGTCGCCGATTGTTGTGCATCAGCCAGTGACCACTTAACTCCCAGCTCGCGCAGGCTTTTCTCATTAATCGTAACAATGTGTGCCGCCAGTTCGACCTGCTCAACGGGTAAATCCATTTGCGCCACCCACTTCTCCAGAGCGAGCAGCGCAACGTTGTTATCACGCAGTAATAACCGGTTGGTTCGTTTGTCGACCGTCATGCTGCCCTTTGCACTCAGCAGCTTCTCACCGGCTTTAGCCAGCTCTGTTGCATCAGCGTAGTGCAAAATTATGTTGCGATGTTCCAGCGGTAGACTCGCCTGAATCCGTACCTGCTCACTCTCCTGACGTGCCGCATTTTCATTCTGCCAGCGAACAGAATGCACATGCAGGATGTTTCCCTCCTGGCGCAGTACCAGTCCGGCGCTTTTCACCACAGTCTGGAATGCCAACTTCCACGGTACATCAGCCAGGTGCAGTGACAGTACGCCACTGACATCGGGAGAAACCACCAGATTTTTGCCTTCCTGTTCAGCAAGCGCCTGCAGCACCTGAACAACTGGAACCTCATCCACCACCAGCGTCACGTTTTGCGTTTTCCCCGCCAGCAAGGTGGGAACTATTGTCATCAGAACTGCCGCTATCCATCGCTTCATTCACCTCTCCTTGTCGTTGCCATTGCCTCCGTGACGGCTCGCAATTTTTATCCGTGTCAATGGTCATGTTTTGCGCCGTAACCTGAGAGACCGTCCAGCCACTGTTCAAAACATCGTGCTGCTCTACACGCCGCCATTTATGCTTGCCATCCAGCACCAGGCCTATCGTTCGCTCTCCCTTGATCACGGCGCCTTGATAGCGCCACGTCGATAGTTCAGAAAGCTGACAGTGATCTTCTGGCGGCTGGAAGGGATTACGCATACCGGTCAATATCAGCAAGCTGGAACACACCAACAGCCATCGTTTACCCTTCATTCAGACGCTCCAGCTGTATCGTTAATAGCAGCTCAGCATCCTCCACGCTGAGAGAGAACCGATTGACATTCATTCCCTGCTCCGCCAAACGCACGAACATTGGCGGGATCGCATCCCAGGCTGACCTCAGCGCCAGCTCGCCCCCCTGCGCGGAGGGTTGCCAGTGAATCAAACGTGTAACAGGGGTCTGGAACGCTAAAGCAGAAAAAGGAATTATCTTCTCTTCAGTTGCCGAAAGCGTTGAGTCGACCGAAGCAGCCAACTGGTACAGGTTTCGCCACTGCAATTGAATTACCGCACGTTGCTGTGTTAACGCTGTTCGTTGTGCATTTCGCGCCTGCACCGCAGGGTAAAACAGGCATAACGCGACAATAATAACCAGCGCAAAACTCCAGCCAGCCCAACAGGCGGTGCGAAAACGCGGCGATTGTGTCAACCAGCCATCACAGAGGGCTATCATGCGTAGCGCTCCGTATCAGACGATAGTGGAAATGCCAACGGCCCTGTGCATCCTGCTGTGTTTCCCCTGGGCTACCTACCTGAAGAAAGGTCTGCTGATGCAATTGATTTTCCAGCACTTTTAATGCAGCAAAGTTCAGCGTACTGCCGGTAATTTCCAGCGTATCTTGCTGCCAGGTCATTTTCGTCAACCACGCATGCTCTGGTAACAGAGCCGCCAGCCCTTCCAGAATGGGCTGCCAACTTCGCGTCTGGTCACGCAGTCTTTCTCGTTGCTGAGCTTGTTGCCATTGTTGCTGACGTAGTTGCAAACGAGGCTTTAGCGCCGCCAGGGCATCAGCCCGCATTTTTTCGGCGGTTATCAGCACAGTATCAGCCCGGTTTTCTAAACGGGTAACGGCGTAATAGCTCAACGTGCAGCCGACAATCAACAGCAGTGAACCGCTAAATAAAGCCCCCCAAAACCGCAGGCAGGCATTGCGTCGTGACTGACGCCAGGGCAAAAGATTGATTGTCGGTGTCATCACTCCATTTCCCCCATAGCAAGACCCAGCGCAATGGCAAAAACGTGGCTTTCTGGAGGAATAGGCGGCTGGCGGACAGACACGACGCTTAAGGGATCGAATCCTTTGGGCGCGCACAGAGCAATGTTTTCTGTTGCCAGAGATAATGTCGCAGCAAGATCGTCAAGAACGGTAATATCACTTGCCGATTTACGTCCCCAGGCATAACGGGTCGCCCATAGCCATTGCTCATCGTCACGCCAGGCCAGACACTGTTGATGCGGTGGCAAATAGGAAATAAAGCGTTGTAGTGCGCTGGCATCAGGCGTGATGGCAACAACCTGTACTTTCAGCGTTTGCATCAGTGTCAGGAGTGTTGAAATTTCTTTGCTTTGCGCAGCTGTCACGTTAAATGCCGGACTTAACGTATCTTCACTATAATCAAAATGCAGCGCATCCGGCTCCATATCCAGCTCACGTGCCATAGACCCCGACAACCATGCCGTTTGTTCTGGCTCACGTAAGGTCATTGCAGGGCGTGGAAATTTTTTTTGTAGTGTCCTGTTGGCGGGAAAGGATAGATAGATATGGTGTCGGCGGGGAAGCTCACGACTCCACGGCATTAACACTGCCGCAAGCTGTTCAGGCTCGCGAATGTGACCCTCAACGATAACCTGACGTGCCAATGGCATACGCCACCAGCGTGGTAGAAACCAACCAGAGCCGTCACGAGAGACGACAACAGCCAGCACTTCATGTTGCTGAATATGCAGACCAATTTTCCAGATACTGAAAGCCATTGCTGATGATCTCCTTATCATCCGTTGCTTTAACGGGTATATCAATGCGTCTGGCTTGCCTTTATACTACCGCGCGTTTGTTTATAAACTGCCCAAATGCCACTAAATGGGAAATCTCCAGTGAAGTTCGTAAAGTATTTATTAATCCTTGCAGTATGTTGCATCCTGCTGGGAGCAGGCTCGATTTATGGCCTCTATCGCTACATTGAGCCGCAATTACCTGACGTCGCGACGTTAAAAGATGTACGTTTGCAGATCCCGATGCAGGTTTACAGCGCTGACGGCGAGCTGATCGCGCAATATGGCGAGAAACGCCGAATCCCGGTAACGCTGGATCAAATGCCGCCGGAAATGGTCAAAGCTTTTATCGCGACAGAAGACAGCCGTTTTTATGAGCATCATGGTGTTGACCCGGTCGGGATCTTCCGTGCGGCAAGCGTAGCGCTGTTCTCCGGCCATGCGTCGCAGGGGGCAAGTACCATTACCCAACAGCTGGCGAGAAACTTCTTCCTTAGCCCGGAACGCACGCTGATGCGTAAGATCAAAGAGGTGTTCCTGGCGATCCGCATTGAGCAATTGCTGAGTAAAGACGAGATCCTCGAGCTTTATCTGAACAAGATTTATCTGGGGTATCGCGCGTATGGCGTGGGTGCCGCGGCACAGGTCTATTTCGGCAAGACGGTCGACCAGCTCAGCTTAAGCGAGATAGCCGTAATTGCCGGGCTGCCAAAAGCGCCGTCAACATTCAACCCGCTCTATTCAATGGACCGAGCTACCGCGAGACGTAACGTCGTGTTGTCACGTATGTTGAGCGAGAACTACATTACCGAGGCCCAGTACGATCAGGCGCGTAGCGAAGCCATTGACGCCAACTACCACGCTCCGGAAATAGCCTTCTCTGCACCCTATTTATCTGAGATGGTACGTCAGGAGATGTATAGCCGTTATGGCGAAAAAGCCTATGAAGACGGGTATCGCATCACCACCACCATCACACGCAAAGTACAGCAAGCAGCCCAGCAGGCAGTACGCAACAACGTAATGGATTACGACATGCGCCACGGCTACCGCGGCCCGTCGAATGTGTTGTGGAAAGTGGGTGAAAGCGCCTGGGATACCAAAAAAATCACCGATTCGCTGAAAGCTCTCCCAACCTACGGACCATTACTACCGGCAGCGATCACCAGCGCTAATCCGCAGGAAGCAACAGCTACACTGGCAGACGGCACGTCGGTTGCATTGCGCATGGAAGGCATGCGCTGGGCGCGTCCATACCGTTCAGATACACAACAAGGCCCGACACCGCGTAAAGTGACAGATGTCGTCCAGACAGGTCAGCAAATCTGGGTACGCCAGGTCGGCGATGCCTGGTGGTTGGCACAAGTACCGGACGTTAACTCCGCCCTGGTCTCTATCAACCCGCAAAACGGTGCGGTACTGGCGCTGGTGGGTGGTTTTGATTTCAATCAGAGCAAATTCAACCGTGCAACTCAGGCGTTGCGTCAGGTCGGTTCGAATATCAAACCATTCCTCTATACCGCCGCGATGGATAAAGGTCTGACGCTGGCAAGTATGCTGAATGACGTGCCGATTTCTCGCTGGGATGCGGGTGCCGGTTCTGACTGGCAGCCGAAAAACTCACCGCCGCAGTACGCCGGGCCTATCCGCTTACGTCAGGGACTCGGTCAGTCGAAGAACGTCGTGATGGTTCGCGCGATGCGAGCGATGGGCGTGGACTACGCGGCAGAATATCTGCAGCGTTTCGGCTTCCCGGCACAGAACATTGTCCACACCGAATCACTGGCTCTGGGTTCCGCATCATTCACCCCAATGCAGGTGGCACGCGGCTACGCGGTTATGGCCAACGGTGGTTTCCTGGTTGACCCATGGTTTATCAGCAAGATTGAAAGCGATCAGGGCGGGGTCATCTTCGAAGCGAAGCCGAAAATTGCCTGCCCGGAGTGTGATATTCCTGTCATTTATGGTGATACCCAGAAGTCTAACGTACTGGAAAACAGTAACGTTGAGGACGTCGCCATCTCGCAGGAACAGCAGAATTCCACCGTGCCGATGCCGAAGCTTGAGCAGGCTAATCAGGCGCTGGTCGCACAAAGCGGGACACAGGAATATGCTCCTCACGTGATCAACACACCGCTGGCTTTCCTGATTAAAAGCGCGCTGAACACCAATATCTTCGGCGAGCCGGGCTGGATGGGAACCGGTTGGCGTGCGGGTCGCGATTTACAACGTCGTGATATCGGCGGTAAAACCGGGACCACCAACAGCTCTAAAGATGCCTGGTTCTCCGGCTATGGGCCTGGGGTTGTAACCTCGGTATGGATCGGTTTTGACGATCATCGCCGCAATCTCGGACACTCCACCGCCTCTGGTGCAATCAAAGATCAAATCTCTGGCTATGAAGGTGGAGCAAAGAGCGCACAGCCGGCGTGGGATGCCTACATGAAGAGTGTGTTAGAAGGCGTTCCTGAGCAGCCGCTGACGCCACCGCCTGGCATCGTGACGGTCAATATTGATCGCAGTACTGGGCAACTGGCGAGCGGCGGAAACAGTCGCGAAGAGTATTTTATTGAGGGCACGCAGCCAACTCAGCAGGCTGTGCATGAAGTGGGGACAACCATTATCGATAATGGTGAGACACACGAGTTGTTCTAATCTTTTGCCGGATGGTGCGTTGCTCATCCGGCCTACGTACAGTGGCTAAATCGTAGGCCGGATAAGCGACAGCACCACCGGACATAAAAATCAAAGTCGTCCCTGTCCTTTCAGCCATTCGCGAACCAGAAACAGTGCGCTCACATTACGCGCTTCATGAAAATCAGGATCTTCTAACAGGTCCATCAAATGTGCCAGCGGCCAGCGCACTTGTGGTAACGGTTCTGGTTCATCGCCTTCCAGCGATTCAGGATAAAGATCCTCCGCCACCACGATGTTCATCTTGCTGGAGAAATAGGAGGGTGCCATGCTGAGTTTTTTCAGAAACGTCAGGTCCTTTGCCCCAAATCCCACTTCTTCTTTCAGCTCCCGATTCGCCGCGTCAAACACGCTTTCACCGGGATCGATTAATCCCTTAGAAAACCCAAGTTCGTAGGATTCTGTCCCCACCGCATATTCGCGGATGAGAATCAGGTGGTCGTCAACAATCGGCACAATCATTACCGCTTCGCGAGTGGACGGGCGCATACGTTCATACACGCGGCGTACGCCATTGCTGAACTCAAGGTCCACGCTTTCGATTTTAAACAACCGGGATTGTGCGACGGTTTCCACTTTCAAAATCGTGGGTTTCTGTAATGATTTGCTCATCATGAGGATCTTTGCTGTGAAATCTGGGGTCATTGTGCGATAGACCGCACGGTTTCGGCAACGTGAATTGCCGTTTATTTACATTTATGTAACGTACTAAAAGTTAATTCTCATTTCAAATTAAAAGTCAATAGGTTGAAATAACTCCAGGAATTTGCTGATATTCCGTTTTTAGTGATTTTGCTATTATTCGCATTTACTGGGCTGTTCATAAAGATGCTCAAGTTCAACTCCACGCTTGCCGATAGCCAACCACAGAATCACGAATATTGTACAAGGTGCGACTGACTACACCTGACAGACTAAGTAAGATGGGGAAAGCATGAGCACCATTCTGATTTTTTTAGCTGCTTTGCTGGCCTGCTCGTTACTTGCAGGTTGGCTACTCAGATTAAAATCCAGGCGGCAAAAATTGCCCTGGAGCAACGTATTCTCAGACGCGACAAAGCGTAAACTGACACCCGAAGAGCGTGGTGCAGTCGAAAACTATCTTGAAAACCTCAGTCAAATTCAGCAAGTTCCTGGCCCAACAGGAGCCAGTACTGCGCCTGTATCGTTAACGTTGAATTCCCAAAGTAACAGCGTCATCGTTCTGACTCATTCGATTACGCGCTATGGCATCACCACCGACGATCCTAACAAATGGCGCTACTATCTGGACTCCGTTGAGGTACACCTGCCTCCATTCTGGGAACAGTACATCAATGACGAAAATAACGTTGAGCTGATCCACACCAATACGCTGCCTTTGGTTATCTCTTTAAACGGGCACACACTGCAAGAGTATATGCAGGAGGCGCGTGGCTACGCGCTGCAACACACCGCGTCTACGCAGGCATCCATTCGCGGCGAAGAGAGTGAGCAGATTGAATTGCTGAATATTCGCCAGGAAACACACGAAGAGTATGTACTTAGCCGCCCTGCGGGGCTGCGCGAAGCGTTACTGATTGTGGCTTCGTTCCTGCTGTTCTTTTTCTGTTTAATTATGCCGGATACTTTCGTGCCGTGGATGGTCGGCGGAGCCGTGCTGCTGCTGGCCGCTGGGCTGTGGGGATTGTTTGCCCCGCCGTCTAAAACCGCGCTGCGGGAAATACATTGTCTGCGTGGAACCCCGCGCCGGTGGGGACTATTTGGTGAAAACGACCAGGAGCAAATCAATAATATCTCGCTGGGAATTATCGATTTGATTTACCCGCCTCACTGGCAGCCATACATTGCGCAGGACCTCGGGCAGCAAACGGATATCGATATTTATCTGGATCGCCACGTTGTCCGCCAGGGCCGTTTTTTATCCCTGCACGACGAAGTAAAAAACTTTCCGCTACAACACTGGTTACGCAGCGCCGTCATCGCTGGCGGCTCGTTGCTGGTATTGCTGATGCTGCTGTTTTGGATCCCGCTGGATATGCCGATAAAATTCACCCTTTCATGGATGAAAGGCGCACAAACTATCGAAGCCACCAGCGTTAAGCAGCTTGAAAACGCAGGCGTTCGTGTTGGTGACACACTGCATCTGAGCGGTACGGGAATGTGTAATATTCATACACCAGGGAGCTGGAGCGCGCTGCCCGCCACGCCTTTTACGCCTTTCGACTGCTCGCAAATTATCTGGAACGATGCCCGTGCGCTGCCGTTGCCAGAATCCGATCTGGTGAATAAAGCCATTGCGCTAACGCAGGCCGTCAACCGTCAGCTCCATCCAAAACCAGATGATGACTCCCGTGTCAGCGCATCGCTACGTTCGGCAATCCAAAAATCCGGTATGGTACTGCTGGATGATTTTGGTGAAATTGTCCTGAAAACTGCCGATCTGTGCGCCGCCGAGGATGAATGCGTGCGCCTGAAAAATGCGCTGGTTAATTTAGGCAACAGTAAAGACTGGACTGCGCTGGTTAAGCGGGCAAACGCCGGGAAGCTGGATGGCGTAAACGTTCTGCTGCGACCGGTTAGCGCAGAGTCGCTGGATAATCTGGTGAATACGTCTACAGCACCGTTTATTTCACGAGAGACCGCACGGGCGGCTCAGGCGCTGAACAGCCCTGCCCCGGGGGGATTCCTGATTATTAGTGATGAAGGCAGCGATCTGGTCGATCAAGCCTGGCCATCGACCTCTCTGTACGACTACCCGCCGCAAGAACAGTGGAGCGCCTTCCAGCGCCTGGCGCAGATGCTAATGCAGACTCCCTTCCGCGCTGAAGGAATTGTCACCAATATCTCTACCGACGCCAACGGCACTCAGCACATTGGCCTGCATCGAATCCCTGATCGCGCGGGCTTATGGCGTTATCTTGGCACCACGCTGTTGATGTTTAGCATGCTGGGTTGCGCCATCTACAACGGCGTTCAGGCCTTCAGACGCTACCAGCGTCACCGCTCCCGCATCGCGGAAATTCAGGGATACTACGAAAGTTGCCTGAATCCAACGCTGATTGACGACCCGGAAAGCCTGATTCGATAACACGCCCGCGCGACAGGATATGCTACCCTGTCGCGCATCTAATTTTCCTCAGGATAATTCCCAGGTGCTGATGAAAGTCAGTCTCTGGGGTCAACAAACGCAGGGGCAGCTTGAATGATGAAGTGTCTTGATATTGCCTGGCAGAATGTCGACACGGTCTTGCTGGACATGGACGGCACGCTGCTCGATCTGGCGTTCGATAACTATTTCTGGCAAAAACTGGTGCCGGAAACCTATGGCGCTCAGCAAGGCATTACCCCCCGGGAAGCTCAGGAATATATTCGCCAGCAGTATCATGCCGTACAGCATACGCTAAACTGGTACTGCCTGGATTACTGGAGCGAGTGCCTGGGTCTGGATATTTGCGCCATGACGACGGAACAGGGGCCGCGTGCAGTGCTGCGTGAAGATACGGTTCCGTTTCTTGATGCCTTAAAAGCGTCCGGTAAGCGACGTATTTTGCTGACTAACGCACATCCACATAACCTGGCGGTGAAGCTGGAGCATACCGGACTGGCCTCACACCTTGATTTATTACTTTCCACCCACACATTTGGTTATCCCAAAGAGGATCAGCGGTTATGGCACGCTGTGGCTGAAGAAACGGGAATAAGTGCCGAGAAGACGCTGTTTATTGACGACAGCGAACCCATTCTCGACGCCGCTGCTCAATTCGGCATTCGTTACTGCCTCGGCGTGACCAATCCCGACTCAGGTATTGCGGAAAAACAGTATGCACGCCATCCGTCACTGAATGACTACCGCCGACTGATCCCCTCACTGATGTGAAGGAGATGCCATGAAAGAGAAGCCCTCTGTTGAAGTCAGGCTGGATAAATGGCTGTGGGCAGCACGTTTTTATAAAACACGTGCGATAGCCCGTGAAATGGTTGAAGGCGGTAAGGTGCATTACAACGGGCAGCGCAGTAAGCCGAGTAAAATTGTCGAACTGAATGCCACCCTCACCCTGCGCCAGGGAAATGACGAGCGGACGGTCATTATCAAGGCCATTACCGAACAGCGTCGCCCGGCAACTGAAGCCGTTTCGCTGTATGAAGAAACCGCGGAGAGCGTTGAAAAACGCGAAAAAATGGCGCTGGCACGTAAGCTTAATGCCCTGACTATGCCGCACCCGGACAGGCGGCCGGACAAAAAAGAGCGCCGCGACCTGTTACGATTTAAACACGGCGACAGTGAATGACTGTCACCTGCAAGAGAGATGATTATGCCGCAACATGACCAATTACATCGTTATCTGTTTGAAAACTTTGCCGTGCGCGGCGAGCTGGTAACCGTTTCGGAAACCCTGCAACAGATCCTCGAAAACCATACTTACCCTCAGCCGGTCAAAACCGTGCTGGCCGAGCTGCTGGTTGCTACCAGCCTGCTGACCGCTACACTGAAATTTGCCGGTGATATCACCGTGCAGTTGCAAGGCGATGGCCCGCTCAGCCTGGCGGTAATTAATGGCAACAACAATCAGCAAATGCGCGGAGTCGCTCGCATACAGGGCGATATCCCTGAAAATGCCGACCTGAAAACTCTGGTCGGCAACGGCTATCTGGTGATCACCATTACCCCGGAAGAAGGCGAGCGCTATCAGGGCGTGGTCGGTCTGGAAGGAGATACTCTGGCGGCCTGTCTGGAAGACTACTTCCTGCGTTCAGAACAGCTGCCAACGCGTCTCTTTATCCGTACTGGCGACGTCGATGGCAAACCAGCAGCTGGCGGTATGCTGCTGCAGGTGATGCCAGCACAAAATGCGCAGGCGGATGATTTTGATCACCTTGCTGCGCTGACAGAAACCATTAAAGCTGAAGAACTGCTAACGCTGCCTGCCAACGAAGTACTGTGGCGTTTGTACCACGAAGAAGAAGTGACGCTTTACGATCCGCAGGATGTTGAGTTCAAATGTACCTGTTCACGCGAACGTTGTGCTGGCGCACTGAAAACGCTGCCGGACGAAGAAGTGGACAGCATTCTGGCAGAAGAAGGCGAAATCGATATGCACTGCGATTACTGCGGTAGCCACTATCTGTTTAACGCTATGGATATTGCTGAGATCCGTAGTAACGCGTCCCCTGCTGACCCGCAGGTGCATTAAGTTCTTAGCCCGGCGGGCTGTTCATCCTGCCGGGCTAACGCTCGCTTACTCAGCGTAATAATTCATTTTTAGCCGTTCGCCATTAATGGTGATATCCCGCCAGACCCTGGGGGCTGAATCCAGTTTATGATTCACCAGCGCCTGCAGAAGTTGGTCCTTATTAAATCCCTCCGGTAACTGAGCAACGGCGACCAGATCCCATTGTTCCCCTTTCATACCAATGACCAGACTTTCTCCCTCAGCAAATGCATACAGCACCTGTTCAGGCTTGCCATCAGCGTTGAGATCCTGATCAACGAGCACACATGCGTCCTGTTCAAAACAGGAGCTAATACGGTAGCTCTGCCCTTTGACAAACACCCAGAACGCCTCGTCTGGCTTCTTGCTGCCCGGCGCGATCATCACCTTTGGAGCTAGCTGTGTCGCGGTCAGAGTCTTAATCGGATCGCGCTCTCCCTGTAGAAGTGAGTTTAAGTCACGCCTGCGCTTACTATCCTTGTTGAACGCCTCATCATTGCGTAATGCCTCCAACGCTGCCCGTCCCGGTTTTCCGCTACGATCCAGCATATACAGACTGACCTGATCCGGCGTATTTTTACCACTGTAGTAGCGTGCCATATGACTGTTGACGCTAATGCGCCATGCGTCGAGTACGGGCGACGTCAACAGAATCAACAGCCCCAGGGCCAGTAATGAAACACCAAGGATAACCTTTCCCTGAATTTCAAGTGGGTTACGGCCACGACATAATATGCTCGCCAGATAGCCAAGCGACCAGGTCAGCAGCACAACGACAACCAGCACACCATGCAAGCGCTCAGGCGTCCAGCCATATTGGTGAATGCGCACCCATAGTGCCCAACCGGCAATCAGCATATAAATGGGGGCGACAACGAGTGAGAATTTGATCAGATAGCGTAACGCGCCAGGATAGGGTAACGCCTCTTTTTGCGGCTCGCGCACAATGGCCATCAACAGCAGGAGGATCAGCGTCAACGTGGACATCAAGCCAGCCGCCGACACCCGCTGTGAAATCGCCTCCAGCCCGGTGAAAGGCACGGTCAGCATAAACATCAGCGCTAACAGCGCAACCAGCGGTAAAAGACCCGTAGCGATAAATGTCAGTAACTTTTGAACGGCAGCCACCAAACGCGACTGCGTACGTGCCAGAACTACCGCCAGTGCGGTAATCAAGCTAAATGCCACATAACCGAACCAATCGGTCTCAAAGAAAAGCGTCTTAAAGAAGGTAATATCGACGAGCTTAAACATCTCACTCCACAGCAGGAGCACCAGCCAGAACAAGCCGTTAGTGACAAAGACAATCAGCAGCGTCAGCGTGTTAAGCCAAAAGCAGGTATAAAACTGAGAATAGCGAGACTGATCGGTACGCGCGTGGAGTTGGTATTGAATCCAGGGCAGTGCCAGCATTGCCATGAGAAGTAAGCGCCAGCCGTAAACGAAAAAAACGTCTTCCTGTCTCCACCGATTACTGCCCCCGACGTTCCATTTCAGCCAAACGCTCATCGCCAGCACAACAACGAAGATCAGTGCCATCCAGCACCACAGCGCACGCTGCCTGAAAGAAACGACAGTAAGCAGAAGTGCCGAAGTCAGCGCAACCGTTACGGGCATCCCATAGAACAGCCAGTCGCTGTTATGAGGTATGAGGTATGTCATCAGCAGATAACACAACACGCCTTGCAGCAGGCCGACTAACATCATGCCCCAACGAGTCGTAGGTGAAAGTTCAACACTATCCATATCGTTATCCTGACTGGAGAGAAAGGCTAATTATCGCATCATCTTCACAATTCGTTGCACCAACATGCCGCTTTCAGTCCACAACTGCGCGAAGTGAATCGATATTTCTCATGTTTTAGTTACGTTATTTTCTTACATGAATGCGATTACACTCACAACATTCCCGCCAAATACACTCTCCATTAACGTTTTAAGAACATTTTCCACAACAAAAAAGGGTTTCCTGCCATAATATCCGCCTCTTTGTGACAGGAGTCGCAGCGTATTCGGTCGCCCGTGATTTTGCCCGGATACGTAAATCTATGAGCCTTGTCGCGGTTAGCAACCCCTAAAAAACCTTACTATTCCAGGTAATACATATTGGCTAAGGAGCAGTGAAATGCGTGTGAACACCAGTTTAACCCCGCAAGATCTCAAGGCTTATGGTATCAATGACGTTCAGGATATCGTTTACAATCCAAGCTACGACCTGTTGTACCAGGAAGAACTTGATCCAAACCTGGAAGGTTACGAGCGTGGCGTATTAACTAACCTGGGCGCCGTTGCAGTTGATACCGGTATCTTTACCGGGCGTTCGCCGAAGGATAAGTACATTGTCCGCGACGACACCACGCGTGACACGCTGTGGTGGTCCGACAAAGGTAAAGGCAAGAACGACAACAAACCGCTCTCCCAGGAAACCTGGCAGCATCTGAAAGGGTTAGTCACCCAACAACTTTCTGGCAAGCGCCTGTTTATCGTTGATGCGTTCTGCGGTGCCAACGCAGATACCCGTCTTTCCGTGCGCTTCATTACCGAAGTCGCCTGGCAGGCGCATTTTGTCAAAAATATGTTCATCCGTCCGAGCGATGAAGAACTGGTTGATTTTAAACCTGATTTTATCGTAATGAACGGCGCAAAATGCACCAACCCACAATGGAAAGAGCAGGGTCTGAACTCTGAAAACTTCGTTGCATTCAACCTGACTGAACGCATTCAGTTGATCGGTGGCACCTGGTACGGCGGCGAGATGAAGAAAGGTATGTTCTCCGTCATGAACTACCTGCTGCCGCTGAAGGGTATTGCATCCATGCACTGCTCTGCGAACGTAGGCGAAAAAGGTGATGTGGCGGTCTTCTTTGGCCTCTCAGGTACCGGTAAAACCACCCTGTCCACCGACCCGAAACGCCGCCTGATTGGCGACGATGAGCACGGTTGGGATGACGATGGTGTATTTAACTTTGAAGGCGGCTGCTACGCGAAGACTATCAAGCTGTCTAAAGATGCCGAGCCGGAAATCTACAATGCAATCCGCCGTGATGCGCTGCTGGAAAACGTCACCGTTCGTGAAGACGGTTCTATCGATTTCGACGACGGTTCTAAAACCGAGAATACCCGTGTTTCCTACCCGATTTATCACATCGACAATATCGTTAAGCCGGTGTCAAAAGCGGGCCATGCCACCAAGGTAATCTTCCTGACCGCCGATGCGTTTGGTGTTCTGCCGCCAGTCTCTCGCCTGACAGCAGATCAAACTCAGTACCACTTCCTCTCAGGCTTTACCGCTAAACTGGCCGGTACCGAGCGTGGTGTGACTGAACCGACCCCAACCTTCTCTGCCTGCTTCGGTGCGGCATTCCTGTCACTGCACCCAACCCAGTATGCAGAAGTTCTGGTGAAACGTATGCAGGCCGCAGGCGCACAGGCTTATCTGGTGAATACCGGCTGGAACGGCACCGGCAAGCGTATCTCAATTAAAGATACTCGCGCCATTATCGACGCCATTCTGAACGGTTCGCTGGATGATGCGGAAACGTTCAGTCTGCCGATGTTTGACCTGGCGATCCCAACGGAACTGCCGGGCGTGGATACGCGTATTCTCGATCCGCGTAATACCTACGCATCACCAGAGCAATGGCAGGAAAAAGCCAATGCATTGGCGAAACTGTTTATCGAAAACTTTGAGAAGTACACCGATACACCAGCTGGTGCAGCATTGGTTAGCGCAGGTCCGAAACTGTAAATTGACGTGCCGGAAGGTGGGTATCCTTCCGGTCAACAGAAATGACCGAGACAAAAAGGGAGGCATCGCGCCTCCCTTTTTTATACGTCTTTAGTTGCACCCTGTACGCGGGTGAAAGGAACCGGAAGCCAGGCGCGAATCGACAATCCCCCGCGCTCACTGGTACCAATTTCCAGCATACCGTTATGGTTATCAATAATACGCTGTACGATAGCCAGACCCAGACCGGTACCACTGGTGCTACGCGCGCTGTCGCCGCGGACAAACGGCTGGAACAGATGTTTGCGTTGCTCCGGCTTGATACCCGGACCATCATCTTCCACCTGGAACCAGGCGCGATGTGGCTCCGTTCCGCTGCTGACCTTAATCCAGCCATTACCATAGCGGGCTGCGTTAACCACCATATTGGCGACCGCACGTTTAATCGACAGTGGATGCATCTTCACCTGAATAACGCCAGGCTGCAGTGCGGTGTCAATTTCACGCTCATAACCACTTTCCGCCGCAACCACTTCCCCCAGCACGGAGTTCAGATCCGCCATCTCCATTGGCATCTCCTGACCCGTCCGCAGGTAATCGATGAACTGCTCGATAATGGCGTTACACTCTTCAATATCCTTATTGATGGACTCCGCAAGATAACCATCTTCTTCGCCCATCATTTCCGTCGCCAGACGAATACGCGTCAGCGGCGTACGCAGATCGTGGCTGACTCCCGCCATCAGCAGGGTTCGGTCATCGGCTAGTTGCTTAACGCCCGCCGCCATATGGTTGAAAGCACGGGTAACGGAACGCACCTCTGAAGCGCCATACTCTCGCAGCGGCGGTGGGATAATACCTTTCCCCACCTGCAATGCCGCATGCTCAAGATCTACCAGCGGTCGGTTCTGGATACGAATAAACAGCCACGCCCCCCCGATAGCCAGCAGCATAATCGCCAACGTATAGCGGAACAGCGGTGAGAAATCGCCTTGATGGATTTCCGTCAGTGGTACGCGCACCCAGATATTAGGCGACAGCCAGGTTTTCAGCCAGACAACAGGCGAGCTTTTGTTGACCTCAACGCGAACTTCCGTCGGGCCACCGAGCTGTTGCGCCATCTGATGGCTTAAGAATTCATAGTGTTGCGCCCAACGCAGTCCAGCTTCTTCAGCGGCTTCGTTGGAATAGAGGGAAATTCCCAGCTCACGGTAAATTTCCCGGCGGAATGCGGGAGGCACAACCAGCTGTGTACCGTCCTCCAGTTGCAGTTTATCGGTCATCAGCATACGAACTTCGTAGGCCAGGACCTTATTAAACTGCTGGAGGCTCGGCAGGATCGCGAAGTTCAGCACCACCAGATAAGTCGTCACCAGGCTTGCAAAAAGCAAGGTGACGATGAGCAATAATGTGCGAGCAAACGAACTTCGTGGCGAGAAGCGCATTCGCCTCATGCTTTAGAACCGTCCGGGACAAAGACGTAGCCCAGACCCCATACGGTCTGAATGTAACGCGGATGTGCTGGATCCTCTTCCACCATGCGACGCAGACGAGAAATCTGCACGTCAATGGAACGCTCCATCGCGGAATACTCGCGACCACGGGCAAGATTCATCAGCTTATCGCGAGACAGCGGTTCACGCGGGTGACTGACCAGCGCTTTCAGCACCGCAAATTCACCGCTGGTCAGCGGCATAGGCTCATCTTCGCGGAACATTTCGCGAGTACCGAGGTTAAGTTTGAACTTACCGAAAGCAATTACCGCTTCTTCCTGAGAAGGCGCGCCCGGTAGCTCATTCGCCTGACGACGCAGCACAGCGCGAATACGCGCCAGCAGTTCACGCGGGTTAAACGGTTTAGGGATGTAGTCGTCAGCACCGATTTCCAGCCCGACGATACGGTCAACTTCTTCGCCCTTCGCCGTCACCATAATGATGGGCATCGGGTTACTCTGACTGCGCAGGCGGCGGCAAATTGACAGGCCATCTTCACCAGGAAGCATTAGATCCAGTACCATAAGGTGGAAGGATTCACGGGTTAGCAGACGATCCATCTGCTCAGCGTTTGCGACGCTTCGAACCTGGAAGCCCTGCTCAGTCAGATAACGCTCCAGCAGCGCACGCAGGCGCATGTCGTCATCGACCACCAGAATCTTATAGTTCTCTTGCATTGTTTTATACTCCCAAAGGTTCGCAACAATTGTAAGTGTGTATTCTTAAGAAAGCTTACGAGAGTAACCAGTGAATTCTGGTATGAATTCCAGGCTAAATTGTTACAAAGCATATTAAACAGCAGCTTAAGTATACAATGTTTCTCGCAATACATTATTTATTCTGTTGATATGCTCACGTAATACTAATTGTGCGCATCATCACAGAGTCGAAGGTAAAACAATAAGATGAAAACGCCCCTGATAACCCGTG
Source organism: Citrobacter sp. Cm046 (assembly GCF_030333065.1). Taxonomy (NCBI): domain Bacteria; kingdom Pseudomonadati; phylum Pseudomonadota; class Gammaproteobacteria; order Enterobacterales; family Enterobacteriaceae; genus Citrobacter; species Citrobacter sp. Cm046. Next base: position 25,691 of record NZ_JAOWGP010000030.1, read on the forward strand.
AAGGGTATGAAAAACTCAAACAAGAGCTGAATTATCTCTGGCGTGAAGAGCGCCCGGAAGTCACCAAAAAAGTCACCTGGGCCGCAAGTCTGGGCGACCGCAGCGAAAATGCTGACTACCAGTATAATAAAAAGCGCCTGCGAGAGATCGACAGGCGTGTCCGTTATTTGACGAAGTGCATGGAGAATCTGAAAATAGTCGATTACTCCCCACAGCAGGAGGGCAAAGTATTCTTTGGCGCGTGGGTTGAGATTGAAAATGATGATGGCGATACCCGCAAATTCCGCATTGTCGGATACGATGAAATTTTTGGTCGTAAGGATTACATCTCTATCGACTCACCGATGGCGCGAGCACTGCTGAAAAAAGAGGTGGGCGATCTCGCGGTGGTGAACACACCTGCCGGGGAAGCCAGCTGGTACGTTAACGAGATTGAATACGTTAAATAAGCCTGGAACATTCCGAGAGAATCGGTTCTCGGCTGGCATTTTGGCGTGTCAGTCCGTATAACTATCCCCTGATTTTTGATCCTAAAGATGAAACTAAATCCATGATGAATGATTCGTTCTGCCGCATTATCGCGGGTGAAATTCAGGCTCGCGCCGAACAGGTAGAAGCTGCCGTTCGCCTGCTTGACGAAGGGAACACCGTGCCGTTTATCGCACGTTATCGTAAGGAAATCACCGGCGGTCTGGATGACACGCAGTTGCGTAACCTGGAAAGCCGTCTGGGTTATTTACGTGAACTGGAAGACCGCCGTCAGGCCATTCTCAAATCTATCAGCGAGCAAGGCAAACTGACCGACGACCTGGCGAAAGCGATCAACGGCACGTTAAGTAAGACCGAACTCGAAGACCTCTATCTGCCGTACAAACCAAAACGCCGCACCCGCGGACAAATCGCCATTGAAGCCGGACTTGAGCCGTTGGCTGATCTGCTGTGGAACGAACCTTCCCACGATCCAGAAACCACAGCGGCACAATACATCAACGCCGACAACGGCGTAGCGGATACTAAAGCCGCACTCGACGGCGCACGTTACATCCTGATGGAACGTTTTGCTGAAGACGCTGCGCTGCTGGCAAAAGTGCGTGATTACCTGTGGAAGAATGCGCATCTGGTTTCCACCGTAGTGAGCGGTAAAGAAGAGGAAGGCGCAAAATTCCGTGATTACTTCGATCACCATGAACCGATTTCCAGCGTCCCTTCTCACCGCGCACTGGCAATGTTCCGTGGCCGTAACGAAGGCGTGCTACAGCTTTCATTGAATGCCGATCCGCAATTCGATGAGCCGCCAAAAGAGAGTCACGGTGAGCAGATAATTCAGGATCACCTTGGCCTGCGACTGAACAACGCACCAGCAGACAGCTGGCGAAAAGGCGTCGTCAGTTGGACATGGCGCATCAAAGTGCTGATGCATCTTGAGACTGAACTTATGGGGACCGTGCGCGAGCGTGCGGAAGATGAGGCGATTAACGTCTTTGCCCGAAACCTGCACGATCTGTTGATGGCTGCTCCGGCAGGCCTGCGTGCTACGATGGGTCTCGATCCCGGCCTGCGTACCGGCGTTAAGGTTGCGGTCGTCGACGGCACCGGCAAACTGGTTGCTACCGACACCATTTATCCACATACCGGTCAGGCAGCCAAAGCCGCCGTTGCCGTTGCTGCGCTGTGTGAAAAATACAACGTTGAACTGGTAGCGATTGGTAACGGCACCGCGTCCCGCGAAACCGAACGCTTCTTCCTGGATGTGCAAAAACAGTTCCCGAAAGTCACCGCGCAAAAAGTGATCGTCAGCGAAGCCGGGGCATCGGTCTACTCCGCTTCCGAACTGGCCGCACAGGAGTTTCCTGATCTCGACGTCTCACTGCGCGGTGCGGTCTCTATCGCCCGTCGTCTGCAGGATCCACTGGCTGAGTTGGTGAAAATCGATCCGAAATCGATCGGTGTCGGTCAGTATCAACACGACGTTAGCCAGACACAGCTTGCCCGTAAGCTGGATGCGGTGGTGGAAGACTGCGTAAACGCCGTCGGCGTAGACCTGAACACCGCCTCCGTCCCGCTGTTAACGCGTGTCGCGGGCCTGACCCGGATGATGGCGCAAAATATTGTTGCCTGGCGTGATGAGAACGGTCAGTTCCAGAATCGTCAGCAGCTACTAAAAGTCAGCCGACTGGGGCCAAAAGCGTTTGAACAGTGTGCGGGCTTTCTGCGCATCAACCACGGCGATAACCCGCTGGATGCCTCGACCGTGCACCCGGAAGCCTATCCGATCGTAGAACGTATTCTGGCTGCGACCGAGCAGTCACTGCGTGACCTGATGGGCAACAGCAATGAACTGCGTAACCTGAAGGCATCTGACTTTACCGACGAACGTTTCGGGGTGCCGACCGTCACCGACATCATCAAAGAGCTGGAAAAACCGGGCCGAGATCCGCGTCCGGAGTTCAAAACCGCACAGTTTGCTGATGGCGTGGAAACCATGAATGACCTGCTGCCAGGAATGATTCTGGAAGGCGCAGTCACCAACGTCACTAACTTCGGTGCGTTTGTTGATATCGGCGTTCACCAGGACGGTCTGGTACATATCTCCTCTCTGTCGAATAAGTTCGTCGAAGATCCACACACCGTGGTGAAAGCGGGAGACATTGTGAAGGTGAAAGTGCTGGAAGTGGATCTACCACGCAAGCGTATCGCCCTGACCATGCGTCTGGACGAACAGCCAGGTGAAACCAACGCCCGTCGCGGCGGCGGTAGCAACGATCGCGCTCAGGGCAATCGCCCGACAGCGGCAGCTAAAGCGGCAAAACCGCGCGGGCGTGATACACAGCCTGCCGGCAACAGCGCCATGATGGATGCCCTGGCGGCGGCGATGGGTAAGAAACGCTGACAGAATGCCGGGGGGCACTTGTGCTCCTCCGGCTATATCATTTCGATTAACAATTAAATAATACAAATTGAAGCGGTTATTTAATTAGCCGAGGACTAACCGCACAATTAATTTTCACATCGTTAACAGATGAAACCTTAATTAAACATTAAAAAATCAATAATTGCCGAATTAAATTAACGGTCTCAAACCAGATTAAATGTTGAGGCATATCAAAATTGACTCAAATTATTATCCAATTCTACATTCCGTCACACTTATTCTATTGATGATAAAAACCATTCTCATTATCATTGCATTGTTGATTATTTACTCTTTCCTCCGTTAGCTAATCATCTGGTCTCATGCCGCCCTGCAGCCCCATGAGGTAATCATCCAGTTAGCGAGATATAAGTAGGTCCCTATGCAATTCACTCCAGACACTGCGTGGAAAATTACCGGTTTTTCTCGTGAAATCAGTCCGGCGTACCGTCAGAAGTTATTGTCACTCGGCATGCTACCAGGCTCATCATTCAACGTGGTACGTGTCGCACCTTTGGGCGATCCTATCCACATTGAAACTCGCCGCGTAAGTCTGGTATTGCGTAAAAAAGATCTGGCGTTATTAGAAGTGGAAGCGGTTTCCTGTTAATACAGTGAGTCAATAAAAATGAAAAAACTAACCATTGGTTTAATTGGTAATCCTAATTCCGGCAAGACAACTTTATTCAATCAGCTCACCGGCGCGCGTCAGCGTGTAGGCAACTGGGCTGGAGTCACCGTTGAGCGTAAAGAAGGTCATTTTGCGACGACGGACCATCAGGTCACACTGGTGGATTTACCAGGTACGTATTCACTGACAACGATCTCATCCCAGACCTCCCTCGATGAGCAAATTGCCTGTCACTATATTTTAAGCGGCGACGCCGACTTGCTTATCAACGTCGTCGATGCCTCAAACCTTGAGCGCAACCTCTACCTGACGCTGCAACTGCTCGAACTGGGTATCCCCTGTATCGTCGCGCTTAACATGCTGGACATTGCTGAGAAGCAGCAAATCCGTATTGATATCGACGCGCTTTCCGCCCGTCTTGGCTGCCCAGTGGTTCCACTGGTTTCTACGCGTGGACGTGGGATTGAAGCGCTGAAGCTGGCGATCGATCGTTATAAAGAGAACGACGCCGTCGAGTTGGTCCATTATGCTCAGCCACTGCTACGTGAAGCAGATTCTCTGGCTGACGCAATGACCGAAGAGATGCCGCTACAACAACGTCGCTGGCTTGGCCTGCAAATGCTGGAAGGCGATATCTACAGCCGCGCCTACGCGGGCGATGCTGCGCAAAATCTGGATGGTGCAATTGCCCGTCTGAGTGAAACGATGGACGATCCCGCGCTGCACATTGCCGATGCGCGATACCAGTGCATTGCCGCGATCTGCGATACCGTCAGCAACACGCTAACCGCCGAGCCAAGCCGCTTCACCACCGCTGTCGATAAAATCGTCCTCAACCGCTTCCTCGGTCTGCCAATATTCCTGTTCGTGATGTACCTGATGTTCCTGCTCGCCATTAACATCGGTGGCGCGCTGCAGCCGTTATTTGACGTCGGTTCAGTGGCACTCTTTATCCATGGTATTCAATGGATTGGTTACACGCTGCACTTCCCGGACTGGCTGACCATCTTCCTGGCGCAGGGTCTTGGCGGCGGGATTAACACCGTTCTGCCACTGGTCCCTCAAATCGGTATGATGTACCTGTTCCTCTCCTTCCTCGAAGACTCCGGCTACATGGCGCGAGCCGCGTTTGTAATGGACCGTCTGATGCAGGCGCTGGGGCTACCGGGTAAATCGTTTGTCCCGCTGATTGTTGGTTTCGGCTGTAACGTACCGTCGGTGATGGGCGCACGTACACTGGATGCGCCGCGTGAACGTCTGATGACCATCATGATGGCACCGTTTATGTCCTGCGGTGCACGTCTGGCGATTTTCGCTGTGTTTGCAGCGGCATTCTTTGGTCAGAACGGTGCGCTGGCGGTCTTCTCGCTATATGTGTTAGGTATCGTCATGGCAGTGCTGACTGGCCTGATGCTCAAGCACACCATCATGCGTGGCGAAGCAACGCCGTTCGTGATGGAACTGCCGGTTTATCACGTCCCGCATATTAAAAGCCTGATCATCCAGACCTGGCAGCGCCTGAAAGGCTTCGTCCTCCGTGCCGGTAAAGTCATTATCATTGTCAGTATTTTCCTTAGCGCGTTTAACAGTTTCTCCCTGAGCGGGAAAATCGTCGATAACATCAACGACTCAGCCCTTGCTTCCGTCAGCCGCGTTATTACCCCGGTCTTTAAACCGATTGGCGTACACGAAGATAACTGGCAGGCCACCGTGGGTCTGTTCACCGGTGCGATGGCCAAAGAAGTGGTTGTCGGTACACTGAATACACTCTATACAGCTGAAAATATTCAGGAAGAAGAGTTCAACCCGGCAGATTTCCACCTCGGTGATGAGTTAGTCGGCGCACTGGATGAAACCTGGCAAAGCCTGAAAGATACCTTCAGCCTGAGCGTCCTGGCTAACCCTATCGAAGCCAGTAAAGGTGACGGTGAGATGGCAACTGGCGCCATGGGCGTGATGGGCGAAAAATTTGGCAGCGCCGCAGCCGCTTACAGCTACCTGATTTTCGTACTGCTGTATGTTCCGTGCATTTCAGTTATGGGGGCTATCGCGCGTGAATCCAGCCGTGGCTGGATGGGCTTCTCCGTTCTGTGGGGCCTGAATATCGCCTACTCACTGTCGACGCTGTTCTATCAGGCAGTCAGCTACAGTCAGCACCCGACCTACAGTCTGGTCTGCATTTTAGCCGTCATCCTGTTTAACATCGTATTGCTGGGTCTGCTACGCCGCGCCCGTAGCCGTGTGGATATTGCGCTGCTGGCAACCAACAAAACGGTAAGCTCGTGCTGTGCCAGCACGACTGGCGATTGCCACTAAGGTTGTGGATCATGGCATCGCTTATACAGGTTCGTGATTTACTGGCTCTGCGGGGACGTATGGAGGCTAAGCAAATTAGCCACACGCTGCATACCCCGCAGCCAATGATTGACGCCATGCTGAATCAGTTAGAGAAAATGGGCAAAGCGAAGCGAATTCAGGAAGATGCCGAGGGGTGTCTTTCCGGAAGCTGCAAAAGCTGCCCGGAAGGCAAAGCCTGCCTGCGCGAATGGTGGGCTTTGCGTTAAACGTAATGCTATTTGCCGGATGACGCTACGTTTGTCCGGCCTACAAACGGCACCTAATATCCATGCTGTCCGGGATTTTGCGAAACGAATTCCATAAGAATGTCACTCTTTCAGCAAAACAGATTTATCCTCCAACCCTCTGCACATCGTTAACATTACGGGGATGCTTCCCTTTTCTACGGCAAGTAGAGTCTCATCATCTTGTTCTTCAGGTGACGGACCGCCATGAATACTGACGCTACAGCTACGCCGCATGACGCAATTTTCAAGACTTTTATGGGCCATCCAGCTACCGCTCGCGACTTTCTTCAACTTCATCTTCCAGACTCTTTACGTATTCTTTGTGACCTAAAGACACTGAAACTGGAACCGGGCAGTTTTATTGAGGACGATTTGCGTGCGCACTATTGCGATGTGTTGTGGTCACTAAAAACTCGTGAAGGCGATGGCTACATCTACACGGTTATTGAACATCAGAGCACCGCGGATGCACATATGGCGTTTCGTCTTATGCGTTATGCTATTGCAGTCATGCAGCGACATCTGGATGCGGGCCACAAAAAGCTGCCACTGGTGATCCCCATGCTTTTTTATCACGGCACCGTCAGCCCATATCCCTACTCCTTGTGCTGGCTGGATAAATTTAACGATCCGGAGACAGCCAGACAACTTTATGCGAACACTTTTCCATTAATAGATATCACGGTAATGGCTGATGACGAGATCATGCAGCATCGCCGTATAGCACTACTGGAGCTGATTCAAAAACATATCCGGAAACGAGATTTGATGGGATTAGTGGAAAAACTGGTCGTCCTGCTTGTTAAAGGAAACGCTAATGACAACCAGTTGAAAGCCCTGTTTAATTACATGATTCAGGCTGGCGACACAGCGCATTTCAAAGAATTTATGGACGAAGTAACCGGACGCCTACCTCAACACAAGGAGAGACTGATGACTATCGCAGAGAGATTACGCCAGGAAGGGCATATGAATGGGTTACAGGAAGGGTTACAGGAGGGCTTACAACAAGGTAAACAAGACGAAGCACGACGCATTGCTGCCACCATGTTAGCCGACGGTATCGACAGACTGACCATTCTCAGAATCACTGGCCTTTCTGCTGAGGAGTTGATGGCAAAAAGGCATTAATGTCGGCCCGGTAAGCATCGCGTCACCGGGCAAGTCAAAGGCGCTATAACCGCTGTTTCAACGCCATCAGCGCGGCACAGAACTCACCAGGATGCGAGATAAACGGCGCATGTGCCGCTTTGGCAAACACCAGAGATTCGCTCTCCGGCCACAGTGCATCCAGCATCGGTACAACTTTGCGCGGTACCAGCCCATCAAGATATCCATACAACCGCAGGAACGGCATGCGCAATGCGCAGAGAGATTCACGCAGATCAACCGTTTTCAGGATCTCCAGCCCACCATTCAGTACCGCCACTTCCGGCATCGGTAATGCCAGCACCGTTTTCTTCAAAGTTCGCGCGTCCTGACGTGCGGTTTCCGTTCCCATCGTTTGTAGCGCCAGAAAACGCTCTACCGTACGCTGGAAGTCTTCGCTAAGCTGTTGCTGGAATCCCGCCAGCACGTCCGGCTTAATACCCGGCCACTCATCACGAGCGCTAAAACATGGCGAAGAAGCCACAGTAACCAGCGCCTGAACACGAGCAGGATGGGTCAACGCTACCTGACTTGCTACCAGCCCGCCCAGGCTCCAGCCCAGCCAGATGGCTTTCTCTGGTGCCTGTTGTAAAACACGTTCCGCCATCTCCTCCAGCGGCATCGCGCCGAAACCCTGACTACGGCCAAATCCCGGTAAGTCGACAAGATGTAGCGTGAAATGCGAACTCAGTTCCTCACTTATGCAATGCCATACTTCCGCATTCAATCCCCATCCGTGCAGCAGCACAAGATGGCAATTTCCCGAACCTCGGGTCTGCCACCAGATGTCATTCATCAGTTACTGTTCTCTTTTTTGGAGCCTAGCCCTGTAGGCATACATTGTTAAGGATAAACCTATGCTAACAGTACCGGGATTGTGCTGGCTATGCCGAATGCCACTGACGCTGGGACATTGGGGAATTTGTTCCGTTTGTACACGGGCGACACGCCGTCATATCAATTTGTGCCCCCAGTGCGGGATGCCAGCCGCCCACACCGCCATTCCCTGCGGCCGGTGTCTGCAACAACCGCCGCCGTGGCAGCGGTTGGTTACGGTCAATGACTATGTTCCGCCGCTGAGTAACCTTATCCACCAGCTGAAATTTTCGCGCCGTAGCGAGATTGCCACTGCACTTTCACGCCTGCTGCTACTGGACGTGTTGCTGGCTCGCCGTACCAGCGGGCTTCCTCTGCCGGACAGGATCGTCAGCGTCCCACTCTGGCAACGCCGACACTGGCGAAGAGGGTTTAACCAGAGCGATTTATTGTGCCGTCCTTTGGCGCACTGGCTGGGTTGTGACTGGGACAGTCAGGCAATAACACGGGTTCGGGCGACCGCCACGCAGCATCATCTCAGCGCCCGATTACGCAAACGCAACCTGAAAAATGCTTTTCGCCTTGAATTGCCGGTACAGGGACTCCATATGGTTGTTGTGGATGATGTCGTCACTACCGGAAGTACCGTCGCGGAAATCGCGCAACTACTTTTGCGCAACGGCGCGGCGACTGTCCAGGTATGGTGCCTGTGTCGAACCTTGTAGAGCCTCGATGATGGGCGTATTATAACCAAGTAAAATAGTCAACTATTAGGCCATTACTATGATCCATATTTCCGATGCTGCACAAGCGCACTTTGCCAAACTGCTGGCAAATCAGGAAGAAGGGACACAAATCCGCGTATTTGTGATTAATCCCGGCACGCCTAACGCTGAATGCGGCGTTTCTTATTGTCCACCGGACGCCGTGGAAGCAACCGACACCGCCATCAAATTTTCCCTGCTGACCGCATATGTTGATGAACTGAGTGCACCCTATCTGGAAGATGCTGAAATCGATTTCGTTACCGATCAGTTAGGCTCCCAGCTGACCCTGAAAGCGCCTAATGCGAAAATGCGTAAAGTATCCGATGATGCGCCGCTGATGGAACGCGTTGAATACATGCTGCAGTCGCAGATCAACCCGCAACTGGCTGGCCACGGTGGACGCGTCACTCTGATGGAGATCACCGATGAAGGCTACGCTATTCTGCAGTTTGGTGGCGGCTGTAACGGTTGTTCAATGGTAGATGTCACGCTGAAAGAAGGCATCGAGAAACAGCTGCTGGGGGAATTCCCTGAACTGAAAGGCGTTCGCGATTTGACCGAACACCAGCGCGGCGAGCACTCTTACTACTAAGTCCCCATCTGTATTCGCCCGGTGACGCGCAGCGATCCGGGCCTACGTTCTTCTGCTACCATCTTGCAATTACCCCACCATAATTTGACCTGCCTCTCATAATTTAAATTTTGCTGTCCCAGGTGATTTTCAACCACCATATGTTACCCGTATCATTCTTATGGGCACCTAACTACTCCATAATAGCCAGCTGAACTGATTAGTTTTGAAGGCAATCAGCATTGGTGCTGTAAATACTCTGTTCCCGGTCGGGACAATCAGAATTTGTCATCTAAACACTGACGTTACCCATAACAAAGTAAAGGCCAGGTAAATCATGCCATTAGTCATCGTTGCTATCGGTGTAATCTTGTTACTCCTCCTGATGATCCGTTTCAAAATGAACGGTTTCATCGCTCTCGTCCTGGTGGCGCTTGCTGTCGGATTGATGCAAGGGATGCCACTGGATAAAGTCATCGGTTCTATTAAAGCCGGCGTCGGCGGAACCCTTGGCAGCCTTGCCCTGATTATGGGTTTTGGCGCCATGCTGGGTAAAATGCTGGCAGACTGCGGTGGTGCGCAACGTATTGCGACCACACTGATTGCTAAATTCGGTAAAAAGCACATTCAGTGGGCGGTAGTATTAACCGGCTTCACCGTGGGCTTTGCACTGTTCTACGAAGTTGGCTTCGTACTGATGCTGCCGCTGGTATTCACCATTGCCGCCGCCGCGAATATCCCGCTGCTGTACGTTGGTGTTCCGATGGCCGCTGCGCTGTCTGTAACCCACGGTTTCTTACCACCGCACCCGGGCCCGACCGCTATTGCGACCATTTTCCACGCAGATATGGGCAAAACGCTGCTGTTTGGTACGATTCTGGCTATCCCGACCGTTATTCTCGCCGGTCCGGTTTATGCACGTTTCCTGAAAGGTATTGATAAGCCGATCCCGGAAGGTCTGTACAGCGCCAAAACCTTCACTGAAGAAGAGATGCCTGGCTTTGGCGTCAGCGTTTGGACCTCTCTTGTTCCGGTGGTATTGATGGCGATGCGTGCTATCGCAGAGATGATCCTGCCGAAAGGACATGCCTTCCTGCCAGTTGCGGAATTCCTCGGCGACCCGGTCATGGCTACGCTTATTGCGGTGTTGATTGCGATGTTCACATTTGGTCTGAACCGTGGACGTTCGATGGATCAGATTAACGACACGCTGGTTTCCTCAATCAAAATCATCGCCATGATGCTGCTGATTATCGGTGGTGGCGGTGCCTTCAAACAGGTTCTGGTTGATAGCGGCGTCGACAAATACATCGCCTCGATGATGCATGAAACCAACGTATCTCCGCTGCTGATGGCATGGTCCATTGCCGCCGTACTGCGTATCGCGCTGGGTTCTGCCACCGTTGCGGCAATCACCGCAGGTGGGATTGTGGCACCGCTGATTGCGACCACCGGCGTTAGCCCAGAACTGATGGTTATCGCGGTAGGTTCGGGTTCCGTGATTTTCTCCCACGTGAACGATCCGGGCTTCTGGCTGTTCAAGGAATACTTCAACCTGACCATCGGCGAAACGATCAAGTCATGGTCAATGCTGGAAACCATTATTTCGGTATGCGGCCTGGTAGGGTGCCTGCTGTTAAATATGGCAATCTGATGTAAAAAAGCCGGGTTCGCTAATGCTTACCCGGCCAACATAAATATAAAGAACCCGCCATCTGGCGGGTTCTTTTTTACCTCTTCCTGGCGGCTGCTTTTCGCCGTTTATCTAAATCCTTAATCAGCTTGTTCACCTCATCATCAGCAAACATCTTCTCAAGCGTAGTGGAGAGCTTACGTCGCCAGTTTTTATACTGATAGCTGGTCCCAGGGATGTTGACCGGCTCAGCCATATCAAGCCAGTCTTCCGGCTGCAGCCCCAGCAGGGCGCTGTTACTGTCGGCAATGTAGCGTTGCATCCCACGATTGAGGATAGGCGTCATCGACATCAGCGACGCCTTGTGCCCGGCTCGTTTCGGCAGACAGCCATATTTATGCAGCGCATCCAGCAGGCCCTGCTTCGCCAGCTCCCTGTCCTGATACAAGCCGCGCAGTACGACCTCATCCGGGTACAGCCCCAGCGTTTTACCCAGCGTCAAATCACCGCTGTCCCAATAACCTTTAAGCGTTGGAAGGTCATGCGTCGCCGCGACTGCCATTGATTGTTCCGGGTACGCTTGCGGCGCACGGAAATTCTTCTCATGGTCATTCTCAAAATAGAGCACTTTGTATGAATACACGCCGCTGTCGCGCAGCTTGCTGACAATTTCAACCGGGACAGTACCCAGGTCTTCGCCAATCACCATGCAGTGATGACGTTTACTTTCCAGCGCCAGAATAGAGAGCAGGTCGTCTACCGGATAATGCACATACGCACCGTGATCTGCTGTCTCACCGTAAGGGATCCACCACAAGCGCAGCATCGACATGACATGATCAATGCGCAGCGCACCACAGTTCTGCATATTGGCGCGCAGCAGTTCAATAAATGGCTCGTAAGCGCGCGCCGTGATGATGTGCGGATCCATCGGCGGCAGCCCCCAGTTTTGGCCGAGCGGGCCGAGGATATCCGGCGGTGCGCCAACGGAAGCTTTCAGGCAATACAGCTCACGGTCACACCAGGTTTCCGCTCCGCCTTCTGCGACGCCGACCGCCAGGTCGCGGTACAGACCGATTGGCATATCAAAGCCCTGGCTGGTTTCCCAGCAGGCGGCAAACTGGGTATATGCCAGCCACTGTAACCAGAGGTAGAAATCCACTTCATCACGATACTCTTCGCAGAACTGCTTCACCTGCGGTGAGTCCACCGACTGGAACCCCTCCGGCCATACTGGCCAACCCCAGCGCAATTCATCTTCTTTCACCTGATGCGCATGCAGCGCGTCAAACGCCGCCTGCCAGTACAGGCTATCGCCCTCCTGAGTCACAAAACGACGGAATGCCGCCATCTGTTCATCATCACGGGCAGAGAAACCTTTCCACGCCATGCGCAGCGCCGTCATCTTCAACGCGGTCACGGTGGAGTAATCAACCCACTCAGCATCCCGCGCACGTTGCAGAATTTGCTGAGTAGATGGCATCTGCCACCAGTCCTGCGCCTCTTTACTCAGACGGAAATCGTCTACCGCATTCACATCAATATAAATAACGTTCAGCCAGCGGCGTGAAGACGGGCTGTACGGGCTGGCACTCTCCGGATTTGCCGGATACAGCGCATGAATCGGGTTCAGACCGATAAACGCCCCGCCACGTTTTGCTACGTCTGCCAGCATGGCGCGGAGATCACCAAAGTCGCCAATCCCCCAGTTGTTCTCTGAACGCAGAGTGTAAAGTTGCACGCATGCGCCCCACAGCTTTTTCCCGGCCAGCAAAGCCGGCGGCTCATAGCAGCGTTTAGGGGCGACGATAATACGACAATGGGTACGCAATTCTCCCTGTGTCAGGGTGAGCGCGTGATACCCCTCCGGCAACTTCGCCGGAAGGTGAAAAGATTTACCGCCGAAGACATGACCTTTGTGCTGCACGCCATCTTCGGTGGTGAGCAGCCAGCTAAACTCACCGTTACCCTCCACCGCCAGCGGCATTTTTTTCCCCACTGTATAAACCATGACGTTTGGCACCGGTGTTACCGCCACTTTCGTGGCGGAGGTAGTGCGATGCATGGCATCAAGCAAACGCCGCTTGGTTTCGGCGCCAATAGACTGCGGTTTACCGTGGGCATTGATGTAATTGGGGCTGATCCCCGCCGCCAGTGCGGCATTATCCAGACGTTTGCTTTCCATCGCGATTCCTTAGCGTTTCGCCTGCCAGATACGAGCCTGATAATCGCGGATGGAGCGATCCGAACTGAACATACCGCAGCGAGCAGTATTCAGAATGGCAGCCCGGGTCCAGGCATCCTGATCACGGTACAATACGTCGACCTGCTTCTGCGCCTCAACGTAAGCTGTGAAATCTGCCATTACCAGATACGGATCGCCGCCCTGCTTACCGATACTGTGCAGCATCTGGTCGAAGGCATGCTTATCGCCATCGCTGTATTTGCCGCTTTCCAGCTCTTTGAGTACCGCATCCAACACTTTGTCTTTCTTGCGCCATTTCACCGGATCATAGCCTTTCGCTTTAAGCCGCTGAACCTCTTCCACAGTGTGACCAAAGATAAAGATGTTCTCGTCTCCCACTTTCTCGGCGATTTCGACGTTCGCACCGTCCAGCGTACCGACCGTTAACGCCCCGTTCAGCGCCAGTTTCATGTTACCGGTACCGGAAGCCTCTTTCCCAGCAGTCGAGATCTGCTCTGAGATATCCGCCGCCGGAATCAACATTTCCGCCGCCGAGACACAATAATCAGGCAGGAACACAACTTTCAGCTTGTCACCGACTTTCGGGTCGTTATTGATGGTTTCTGCCACCTTGTTAATGGCGAAGATAATATTTTTTGCCAGGTAGTAACCCGGTGCCGCTTTCGCGCCAAACAGGAATACGCGCGGTACGCGATCCGCCTGTGGGTTTTCACGGATTTCTTTGTACAACGCCAGAATATGCAGCAGGTTCAGGTGCTGACGTTTGTACTCATGCAGGCGTTTGATCTGAATATCAAATATCGCGTTGGTTGTAATCTCAATACCGGTACGCGCTTTGATAAACTTCACCAGCCGCTCTTTGTTCGCCAGCTTGATATCGCGATACTGCTGACGGAACGTCGCATCGTCAGCGTATTTTTCCAGATTGATCAACTGATCGAGATCGTTCGCCCACTCTTTCTTCAGCGATTTATCCAGTAAGGCAGCAAGCGCCGGGTTGCACTGTTTGATCCAGCGACGCGGCGTAATCCCGTTGGTGACGTTATGGAATTTATTCGGCCACAGCTGGTGGTATTCCGGGAACAAGTCTTTCACGACCAGGGAGGAGTGCAGCGCTGCCACACCATTGACCGCAAAGCCGCTGACCACGCACATGTTCGCCATGCGCACCTGTTTATTGTGAACTACCGCCAGCTTCGCCCAGACGGCGGCATCGCCCGGCCAGGTTTTATCGACCAGCTTCTTAAATCTGTCGTTTATCTCTTTGATAATCTGCATATGACGCGGCAGCAGTGCTTTCACCAGCTTCTCATCCCAGCACTCCAGCGCCTCCGGCATCAACGTGTGGTTGGTGTAGGCAAAGGTCTTACTGGTAATCGCCCATGCGTCGTCCCAGCTCATCTGGTGCTCATCAATCAGCACGCGCAGCAGTTCTGGAATGGCGATGGTCGGGTGGGTATCGTTCAGTTGAATGACTTCATAATCAGCCAGTTCATGCAATTTACGTCCCGCCAGATGATGACGGCGCAGAATATCGGCAACGGAGCAGGCACACTGGAAATATTGCTGCATCAGGCGCAGTTTTTTACCTGCCGTATGGTTGTCGTTCGGGTACAGCACTTTAGTCAGTTTTTCGGCGTCGATACCCTGCTGCTCTGCGCGCAGGAAATCGCCGTCGTTAAATTTAGTCAGGTTAAACGGATGTGCATGGCTGGCCTGCCACAGACGTAGCGGTTGCGCCACGCCGTTACGGTAGCCCAGTACCGGCAGATCCCAGGCCTGTCCGGTGATGGTAAACCCAGGCTCCCAGAGCCCCTCTTTGCTAACTTTACCGCCAATACCGACCTGTACATCCAGCGCCTCATTATGGCGGAACCACGGATAGCTTGCGCGATGCCAGTCATCCGGGGCTTCCATCTGCTGACCGTCGGTAAAAGATTGACGGAACAGACCGTACTGATAGTTCAGGCCATAGCCCGTAGCGGACTGGCCAACTGTCGCCATCGAATCGAGGAAACATGCCGCCAGACGCCCCAGGCCGCCGTTACCCAACGCCGGATCGATTTCTTCCTCCAGCAGGTCGGTCAGATTGATGTCATGCGCTTTCAGCTCATCGCTCACGCCCTGATACCAGCCCAAGTTAAGCAAGTTATTGCCCGTCAGACGACCAATCAAAAACTCCATTGAAATGTAGTTAACATGACGCTGATTTTTTGCCGGTTTCGCCGCAGGTTGGGCGCTGAGCAACTCAGCTAAAGCTCCGCTCACCGCCTGCCACCACTGGCGTGACGTCATTTCTGAAGCCGACAATAAACCGAAGCGCTGCCACTGACGCGTCAGTGCAGCCTGAAAGTGATCTTTGTTGAAGGTAGGCTGTGACATAGAGATTCCAGATCCTTAGGTAATAAACAACGTTATCGCTAGTTTGCCAGGCTCGTTGTTGACCTTCCTCATCCTGGCGAGGATTAGGCAGGGAGGAGGAGTGGGGATGAGCATAAAAATGTGATCGCGGCCACTTAAAGGGGATGTGATGGCTCGTACCGATACAGAATACCCGTACATCATCCCCGAAATGCACCACACATTTCGCATTAGCCTGTTGGGCCAGGCTCTTAACCAGACAATACCAAACAGGGAGATGATGTTGAGAAAAAATATGTAAACAGAGAAATAATTTCCAGTCTGAAATACATATAATAATTAAGATATTTCACGCGAAAGTTATATGCCGATCGCAAAATTTGCCGATTTCATTAAACACCCCGGTAGGCGCACGCATAGTAAGGTATTTTCAATACGGTAAAAATAACGTTGGATCCAGTCGCCACGCCTGTTGCGGCTCTTTGAGATAATTATTGCAATAGATGTATAAAATTGTGACATAGTGCAAAATCAGACACACAAAAAGTCCACTTAGCTTGCATAAAATGACTTTCTGGCCGACCTTATAACCATTAATTACGAAGCGCAAAAAAAATCATTTTTCCCCATTTTCACACAGTGAAGTGACTAACTTATGTTGATTCCGTCTAAATTAAGTCGTCCGGTTCGACTCGACCATACGGTGGTTCGTGAGCGCCTGCTGGCTAAACTTTCCGGCGCGAACAATTTCAGGCTCGCTCTGATAACAAGTCCTGCTGGCTACGGAAAAACGACGCTTATTTCGCAGTGGGCTGCGGGGAAAAATGAATTAGGCTGGTACTCTCTTGATGAAGGTGATAATCAGCAGGAGCGATTTGCCAGCTATTTGATTGCCGCTATCCAGCAGGCAACTGGTGGGCACTGTACGACCAGCGAAACGATGGTGCAAAAACGCCAGTACGCCAGCCTGACTTCTCTCTTTGCTCAGCTATTTATTGAGCTGGCAGAGTGGCATCGTCCGCTTTATCTGGTCGTAGATGATTATCATCTGATCTCGAATCCGGCTATCCACGAAGCGATGCGCTTTTTCCTGCGCCACCAGCCTGAGAATCTCACGCTGGTCGTACTGTCACGTAACTTACCGCAACTGGGTATCGCTAACCTGCGTGTACGCGATCAACTGCTGGAGATAGGCAGCCAACAATTAGCCTTTAACCATCAGGAAGCCAAACAATTCTTTGACCGTCGTCTTTCATCCCCCATTGAGGCGGCGGAAAGCAGCCGCATGTGTGATGACGTCGCTGGCTGGGCAACCGCGTTACAACTGATCGCCCTTTCAGCTCGCCAGAATAACAATTCTGCGCACCAATCAGCGCGCCGTCTGTCGGGTATCAACGCCAGTCATTTGTCCGACTATCTGGTCGATGAAGTTCTGGATAGCGTTGATCAGGGTACTCGTCACTTCCTGCTGAAAAGCGCCATCCTGCGTTCAATGAACGACACGTTGATTACCCGGGTAACCGGTGAAGAAAACGGCCAAATGCGGCTGGAAGAAATTGAGCGTCAGGGTTTATTCCTGCAACGGATGGATGACGTTGGCGAATGGTTTAGCTATCACCCTCTGTTTGGCAACTTTTTACGCCAGCGCTGCCAGTGGGAACTGGCGACCGAGCTTCCCGAAATACACCGTGCCGCCGCAGAAAGCTGGATGGCACAAGGTTTCCCCAGCGAAGCGATTCATCATGCACTGGCCGCGGGCGATGCCCATATGCTGCGCGATATCCTGCTCAATCATGCTTGGGGGCTGTTTAACCACAGCGAGCTGGCGTTACTGGAAGAGTCACTGAAAGCTCTACCGTGGGAAAGTCTGCTGGAAAACCCACGTCTGGTGCTGTTGCAGGCCTGGCTGATGCAGAGTCAGCATCGCTACAGTGAGGTTAACACCCTGCTGGCGCGTGCCGAGCAGGAAATGAAAGGCGATATGGAAACAACCCTGCATGCGGAATTTAATGCTCTGCGTGCACAGGTGGCGATTAACGACGGAAACCCTGACGAAGCAGAACGTCTGGCAAAACTGGCGCTGGATGAATTACCCATCGCCTGGTTCTATAGCCGTATTGTCGCCATGTCGGTACACGGTGAAGTCCTGCACTGCAAAGGCGATCTCACTCGTTCGTTGTCGTTGATGCAACAAACAGAGCAAATGGCACGTCATCATGACGTCTGGCATTACGCGCTCTGGAGCCTGATCCAGCAAAGTGAAATTTTATTCGCTCAGGGCTTTTTGCAGGCCGCCTGGGAGACTCAGGAAAAAGCGTTCCAGTTGATCAAAGAGCAGCATCTGGAGCAACTGCCGATGCACGAGTTTCTGGTTCGTATCCGGGCACAGTTACTATGGGCCTGGGCGCGTCTGGATGAGTCCGAAGCCTCTGCCCGCAGCGGTATTGAACTCCTTTCTACTTTTCAACCCCAGCAGCAGCTTCAATGCCTGGCTCTGCTGGTTCAGTGCTCACTGGCGCGGGGTGACCTGGACAACGCCCGCAGTCTGCTTAATCGCCTGGAAAACCTGCTGGGTAACGGACGTTATCACAGCGACTGGATTTCCAATGCCGATAAGGTCCGGGTAATTTACTGGCAAATGACCGGGGACAAAAACTCGGCTGCCAACTGGCTGCGCCACACGCCAAAACCGGAATTCGCCAACAACCATTTCCTGCAAAGTCAGTGGCGTAACATCGCCCGTGCGCAGATCCTGTTGGGTGAATTCGAGCCGGCAGAGATTGTGCTGGAAGAATTAAACGAAAATGCACGCAACCTGCGCCTGATGAGCGATCTGAACCGCAACCTGCTGCTGCTCAATCAGCTTTACTGGCAGGCAGGACGCAAAAATGACGCCCAACGCGTATTGCTTGATGCGCTGCAACTGGCTAACCGTACCGGGTTTATCAGCCACTTTGTCATCGAAGGTGAGGCCATGGCGCAGCAGTTGCGCCAGTTGATTCAGCTCAATACGCTGCCGGAACTCGATCAGCATCGTGCCCAGCGTATTTTGCGTGAGATTAACCAACACCATCGCCACAAATTCGCCCACTTTGATGAAGGATTCGTTGAACGTCTGCTGACTCACCCAGAAGTGCCGGAACTGATCCGTACCAGCCCACTAACCCAGCGTGAGTGGCAGGTTTTAGGCCTGATTTATTCCGGTTACAGCAACGAACAAATCGCCGGAGAACTGGCGGTAGCGGCGACAACCATCAAAACGCATATTCGCAACTTGTACCAAAAACTTGGCGTGGCACACCGCCAGGATGCAGTGCAGCATGCGCAGAAACTGCTGAAGATGATGGGGTACGGCGTTTAATTTTGCCCGGTGGCATTGAAGCTTACCGGGCCCACAGATGACCTAGCACAGCTCTAACTGAATGTGATTATCAGCAATCACCTGCATCACGCCCGCTGGCGGCAAGATATCGGTATAGACTGCATCCACCATGCTGATACTCCCCATATTCACCATCGCGTTACGTCCAAACTTCGAGTGATCCACCACCAACATCACATGACGTGAATTTTCAATAATGGCACGTTTGGTGCGAACTTCGTGATAATCAAACTCCAGCAATGAACCATCGCTGTCGATGCCGCTAATACCCAAAATACCGAAGTCCAGACGGAACTGTGAAATAAAGTCGAGAGTCGCTTCACCCATAATGCCGCCATCACGGCTGCGCAGTTCGCCACCGGCCAGAATGATGCGGAAATCCTCTTTCGCCATCAGCGTGTTTGCCACATTGAGGTTGTTGGTCACAATGCGTAAGTTGCTGTGATTCAGCAATGCGTGAGCCACCGCTTCCGGCGTGGTACCGATGTCTATAAACAGCGTGGAGCCGTTAGGGATCTGCGTGGCAACTTTACGAGCAATACGCTCTTTTTCCGCCGTCTGCGTCGCCTTACGGTCATGCCACGGGGTATTCACTGAGCTGGATGGTAATGCCGCGCCACCGTGGTGGCGCAAAATCATATTCTGATCGGCCAGATCGTTAAGATCCCGGCGAATCGTTTGTGGGCTGACGGAGAAATGCTCCACCAGTTCCTCGGTGCTGACGTATCCCTGTTTTTTTACCAGTTCAATGATCGCGTCATGTCGTTGTGTTTGTTTCATTATAAGTCCCTGGAATTAACAAAGATCTTGTGCCGGATAGCGGCTGCGGCCTTATCCGGCCTGCAATTCGCATTACCATCCCGCTCAATCTCATTCACGTTCGTTTTCGTACATGAATAGTATCTGCAAATGCCATTGCCAGACCGACGGCCAGCCCGGCAATATGTGCTCCGTTCGCCATAGACATGCCGAACAGATCAAACCAGCCGGCAACAATCCAGATCAAGGCAAAGATAATCAAACCGCGTTGCAGGAAAATACCGCTTTGCGGATCGCGCTCGCCGCGCAACCACACGTACCCCATCAACGCATAAACCACGCCAGACAATCCACCAAACCACGGGCCACTAAATTTTTGTTGAACATAGCCGCTCAGCAGCGCGCTGATAACGGTAATGACAATGAGTTTGCCGCTGCCCAGACGTTTTTCTACCGCCCCGCCGAGATACCACCACCACAGCAGGTTAAAAAGAATGTGCATCAGCGAAAAGTGCATAAAAGCGTGGGTGAAATAACGCCAGAACTCAAACTTCAGCGTCGGGTCAAACGGCCACGCCAGCCATAGCATGACCGTCTGGTCGCCCACGACGTTCATCGCGATATACACCAACACGCACGCCGCCATCACAGCCCAGGTCACCGGACCAGCCCGTTCGCGCAGCGTGGCAAGAAACGGAAAACGTTGATAGCGCAGCCCACTGTCTGTCTGGCCAGACTGCCAGCTGGCAGCCAAATAACGCGGGTCCCCTGGATTTTCCAGAAAACGCGCCAGTTCAGCCCGCACGCGCTCAGCCTGGGACTCATCCGCCAGCCAGACATCGGTTTGCTGATGTTGTTGAATTGTCAGAATAACGCCCTGTGTCGCCATATAATCAACAAATGCCTGCGCCACGCGGGGGTTAGCAAAAGAGGTAATCATCAACATTGTTGCTGTCGCTTATTCCACACAAAAGGGGACAGTATATATACCCTGCTCATTTCAGGCTGCATCTTTGTTAGCTTACGAACCAAAAGCCACTTCTGCAGGAAAATGTCGATGCCACGCATCAAAGCCGCCGTCAACGCTGTATACCGCGTCATATCCCTGTTGAAGCAGATATTGCGCCGCGCCCTTACTGCTGTTGCCGTGGTAACACATCACCATCACTGCGGTATCGAAATCATGGTCGCGCATAAATGAACCCAGCGTATCGTTAGTCAAATGAAACGCCTGTGGCGCATGACCCATTGCATAACTTTGCGGATCGCGGATATCCACCAGCACCGCCATTCCATGCAGCAACTTTTGATGGGCTTCTTCGACATTAATACATTCAAACTGATCCATGGTGTTCTCTTTTTCTTTCTCTGCAGGTGTTCAATATTACCGTCCAGTGTACGTTGCCTGCACAGGTAAACGCCATAATGTTATATGTATCACTGTAAATTGTTTATCCGATGTTACCAATGGCGCTATTCTTTGCTATTATGCTCGATAACGAACATTAATGAGCTATAACGAAAGTGCGAGAGGCCAGCATGGAAACCAAAGATCTGATTGTGATAGGTGGAGGCATCAACGGTGCCGGTATCGCGGCAGATGCCGCTGGACGCGGTTTATCCGTGCTGATGCTGGAAGCGCAGGATTTAGCCTGTGCGACCTCTTCCGCCAGCTCTAAACTCATCCACGGTGGCCTGCGCTACCTGGAACACTATGAATTTCGTCTGGTCAGTGAAGCGCTGGCTGAACGTGAAGTGCTGTTGAAAATGGCACCGCATATTGCTTTCCCGATGCGTTTTCGTCTGCCCCATCGCCCACACCTGCGCCCGGCATGGATGATTCGCATTGGTCTGTTTATGTACGATCACTTGGGCAAACGCACCAGTTTACCAGGTTCAACTGGTTTGCGTTTTGGCGCAGACTCGGTGATGAAGCCTGAGATCGTGCGCGGTTTCGAATATTCTGACTGCTGGGTAGACGATGCGCGTCTGGTTCTGGCAAACGCCCAAATGGTGGTACGTAAAGGTGGCGAAGTCTTGACCCGCACTCGCGCTACTTCCGCTCGTCGCGAAAACGGTCTGTGGATTGTCGAAGCAGAAGATATCGATACCGGTAAAAAACACACCTGGCAGGCTCGCGGCCTGGTAAACGCCACTGGCCCGTGGGTAAAAGAGTTCTTCGATGACGGAATGCACCTGCCATCACCGTATGGTATTCGCCTGATTAAAGGCAGCCACATCGTGGTACCACGCGTGCATACCCAGAAGCAGGCTTATATCCTGCAAAACGAAGATAAGCGTATTGTTTTCGTTATCCCCTGGATGGATGAATTCTCAATTATCGGTACCACTGACGTTGAGTATCAGGGCGACCCGAAAGCGGTGAAGATTGATGAAAGCGAAATCAATTACCTGCTGAAGGTCTACAACGCACACTTTAAGAAACAACTGGGCCGTGATGATATCGTCTGGACCTATTCTGGCGTCCGCCCGCTGTGCGATGACGAGTCCGATTCACCGCAGGCTATCACCCGTGATTACACGCTGGATATCCACGATGAAAACGGCAAAGCGCCGCTGCTTTCCGTCTTTGGCGGCAAACTGACGACCTACCGTAAGCTGGCAGAACACGCGATGGAAAAACTGTCGTCTTACTATCAGGGCATTGGCCCGGCATGGACCAAAGAGTGCATCCTGCCCGGCGGTGATATTGGCGGCGATCGTGAAGACTACGCGGCAAAACTGCGCCGCCGCTATCCGTTCCTGACCGAGTCTCTGGCACGCCACTTCTCGCGCACCTACGGTAGCAACACGGAATGGATCCTCGGTGACGCGACCTCGGTTGCTGAGCTGGGCGAAGACTTCGGCCATGAATTCTACGAAGCAGAGCTGAAGTATCTGGTCGATCACGAATGGGTGCGTCGCGCAGACGATGCCCTGTGGCGTCGTACGAAAGAAGGTATGTGGCTGAATGCCGAACAGCAGTCGCGTATGACCCAGTGGCTGGTGGAATATGTGGAAAAACACCAGTTGTCGCTAGCGTCTTAAGACACACGCTATAAAACTGTAGGCCCGGTAAGCGTCAGAGCCACCGGGCCTTTTGCCGGATGGCGGCTAACGCCTTATCCGGCCTACAGGTCATCCTATCCCTTGTTACAACCGCACCGAATCAATATGCCAGATGTTTTCGGCATACTCTTTGATCGTCCTGTCTGATGAGAAGTACCCCATATTGGCGATATTGATCATCGACTTCGTGGTCCACTCTTCCGGACGGCGATACAGTTCGTCTACCTTATCCTGGCAATCGACATAGCTGCGGTAATCCGCCAGCACCTGGTAGTGGTCGCCAAAGTTGATTAACGAGTCCACCAGATCACGATAGCGTCCCGGCTCCTCAGGGCTGAATACGCCGCTGCCGATTTGCGTCAGCACCTGATGCAATTCTTCATCTTTCTCGTAATATTCACGCGGTTTGTAGCCTTTACTGCGTAATGCTTCGACTTCTTCCGCTGTATTACCGAAGATAAAGATATTTTCCGCACCCACATGCTCCAGCATCTCGACGTTTGCTCCGTCCAGCGTGCCAATAGTCAGCGCTCCGTTCAGAGCAAACTTCATATTGCTGGTACCGGAAGCTTCCGTCCCTGCCAGAGAAATCTGTTCAGACAGGTCGGCTGCAGGAATGATCACCTGCGCCAGGCTGACACTGTAATTGGGAATAAACACCACCTTCAGCTTGTCGCCAATCTGCGGATCGTTATTGATCACTTTAGCGACATCGTTGATAAGATGAATAATGTGCTTCGCCATGTAATAGGCCGAAGCAGCCTTACCGGCGAAGATATTTACGCGTGGTACCCACTCGGCTTCAGGATCGTCCTTAATGCGGTTGTAGCGGGTGATCACATGCAGCACATTCATCAACTGCCGTTTGTACTCATGAATACGTTTGATCTGCACGTCAAACAGCGATTTCGGGTTCACTACCACGTTAAGCTGTTGGGCAATGAGCGCAGCCAGACGCTTTTTATTCTCCAGCTTTGCCTGGCGCACTGCGTGATTCACCAGCGGATAATCACAGTGCTGCTCAAGCTCGCTGAGCTGGCTGAGATCGGTACGCCAGGTACGGCCAATATTCTCATCCAGCACATCGGAGAGCGGCGGGTTCGCCAGCGCCAGCCAGCGACGAGGAGTCACACCGTTGGTCACATTACAGAAGCGCGTCGGGAAAATCTTCGCAAAATCCGCAAACAACGACTGCACCATCAGGTTGGAGTGCAGCTCAGAAACGCCGTTCACTTTATGGCTCACCACTACCGCCAGCCATGCCATACGCACACGACGACCGTTGGATTCATCAATGATCGATGTCCGCCCCAACAGGCCGGTATCATTCGGATACTGCTCCTGTAACGTTTTCAGGAAGTAATCGTTAATCTCAAAGATGATTTGCAGATGGCGCGGCAAAATTTTACCCAGCATATCGACCGGCCAGGTTTCCAGCGCTTCACTCATTAACGTGTGGTTGGTGTAAGAGAAGACCTGACAGCACACTTCAAACGCGTCATCCCAGCTAAATTTGTGCTCATCAATAAGCAGGCGCATCAGCTCCGGAATAGACAGCACCGGATGGGTATCGTTGAGGTGAATGGCGATTTTATCCGCCAGATTGTCGTAGGTTTTGTGCAACTGATAATGACGACTCAAGATGTCCTGCACCGTGGAGGAGACCAGAAAGTACTCCTGACGCAAACGCAGCTCGCGCCCTGAATAGGTGGAGTCATCCGGATATAGCACACGAGATACGTTCTCGGAGTGGTTTTTATCTTCCACCGCCGCGAAGTAATCCCCCTGGTTAAATTTACCAAGGTTGATTTCGCTACTGGCCTGGGCGTTCCACAGGCGCAGCGTGTTGGTGGCGTCGGTATCGTAGCCCGGGATAATCTGGTCGTAAGCCACCGCGAGGATCTCTTCAGTTTCAATCCAGCGCGTTTTCTTGCCTTCCTGCTGAATACGACCGCCAAAACGTACTTTGTAGCGGGTATTGTGGCGTTTAAACTCCCACGGGTTACCATATTCCAGCCAGTAGTCCGGGGATTCTTTCTGTCGGCCATCAACAATGTTCTGTTTGAACATGCCGTAGTCATAACGAATACCGTAACCACGTCCCGGCAGGCCCAGCGTCGCCAGAGAATCCAGGAAACAGGCTGCCAGACGCCCGAGACCACCGTTTCCGAGGCCGGGGTCATTTTCTTCGTCGATCAGATCTTCAAGATCTAACCCCATACCTTCCAGTGCATTTTTTACATCGTCGTAAATTCCCAACGATAACAGTGCATTAGAAAGTGTGCGGCCAATCAGAAACTCCATTGACAGATAATAGACCTGGCGAGTTTCCTGAGACAATTGCGCACGGTTAGAACGCAGCCAGCGCTCCACGAGACGATCCCGCACCGCGAATAATGTGGCGTTCAGCCACTCATGTTTATTGGCAATGACCGGATCTTTACCAATAGTGAACATCAGCTTATAGGCAATAGAATGCTTAAGTGCCTCTACGCTGAGTGTGGGCGATGCATAAGTAAATGGAGCATTCATATAGGTGATTCCTGGATATCTATTTCAAGCGATAGTAAAGCTCACGGTAAGACTTCGCCGCGACTTGCCAGCTAAAATCCATGGTCATGGCCTGACGTTGTACAAATCGCCAAAGCGAAGGCCGGGACCACAATACGAAAGCACGCCGAATCGCCCGCAACAGCGACCAGGCATTACTATCTTCAAATACAAACCCACTGGCGATACCGTCCGCCAGGTTTTCCAGCGAACTATCAGACACCGTATCAGCCAGCCCACCGGTGCGCCGCACCAGCGGCAGCGTGCCGTACTTCAGTCCATACAATTGCGTTAAGCCACATGGCTCAAAGCGGCTGGGAACCAGAATGACATCGGCCCCACCCATGATGCGATGAGAGAAGGCCTCGTGATAACCAATCTGCACCCCCACCTGCCCTGGATGCTCTGCTGCAGCGGCCAGGAACCCCTCCTGCAACACCGGATCGCCCGCGCCGAGTAACGCCAGCTGTCCACCCTGCTCTAACAAACCCGGCAGCGCTTCCAGCACCAGGTCCAAACCTTTCTGGCTGGTCAGGCGACTTACCACTGCAAAGAGCGGCACTTTATCGTTAACCTTAAGCCCCATTGCAATCTGCAACTGACGCTTGTTCTCTGCTTTATCCTCCAACGTATCGCGGGTATAGCGCGATGCCAGCAGCAAGTCCGTTTCCGGACTCCAGATGTTTTCATCGACACCGTTCAGCACGCCGGAAAGACGCCCCTCGCGATGGCGCTGCTGCAACAAACCTTCCATCCCGTAGGCAAACTGCGGCTCAGTGATTTCCCGCGCATAGGTCGGGCTGACCGCCGTAATGTGGTCGGCGTAGTACAAACCGGCCTTCAGGAATGAAATCTGCCCATTGAACTCCAGACCATGCACATTAAAGAACGACCATGGCAATTGGATGTCATCCATATGCTTTGCATAAAACATGCCTTGATACGCCAGATTGTGCACAGTGAACACAGACTTCGCCGGATGGCCGCGCGCCGCCAGATACGCCGGGGCCAACCCGGCATGCCAGTCGTGCGCGTGCACCACATCCGGGCGCCAGAATGGATCAAGACCACAGGCCATTTCACATCCGACCCAGCCGAGCAGTGCAAAGCGCAGGACGTTATCGGTATAAGCAAACAGATTTGTGTCGTGATACGGGCTGCCGGGGCGGTCATAGAGATGCGGCGCATCAATCAGGTAAATGCCGACACCGTTGTAATGTCCGAACAGCAAGGTGATTCTGCCAGCAAAGGTATCCCGGCGCGTTACAACCTGCGCATCAGGGATACCGCGGCGAATATCGGGAAACGCCGGGAGCAGCACGCGGGCATCCACTCCGTCCGCAATTTGCGCAGCGGGCAATGCCCCAATCACATCCGCCAGTCCCCCGGTTTTTAACAGGGGAAACATCTCTGAACATACGTGTAAAACCTGCATTATCGCTCCTGTTTGATCTGCAGTTTGCGTAGCATTTCACGCGTGACCAGCACAATGCCTTCCTCTGAACGGTAGAAGCGACGTGCATCTTCTTCCGCATTTTCACCAATGACCATACCTTCAGGGATAACGCAGGCGCGGTCGATGATACAGCGACGTAACCGGCACGAACGCCCTACCCACACTTCAGGTAACAACACTGCCGAATCAATGTTACAGAATGAATTCACCCGCACCCGCGGGAACAGCACGGACTGCACCACCACCGAACCGGAAATAATACACCCACCGGAAACCAGCGAGTTCAGCGTCATTCCGTGGCTACCGGAACGGTCCTGCACGAACTTCGCTGGTGGCAGTGATTCCATATGTGTACGAATCGGCCAGTCCTGGTCATACATGTCCAGTTCAGGCGTTACCGAAGCCAGATCGAGGTTCGCCTTCCAGTAGGCCTCCAGTGTTCCAACATCACGCCAGTACGGCTCGGATTCCGGGTCGGACTGTACGCAGGACAACGGGAAAGGATGTGCAAACGCCATACCCGCTTCGGTGATTTTCGGGATGATATCTTTGCCGAAGTCATGGCTTGAGTTTTCGTCCAGGTCATCTTCCGCCAAAAGTTCATAGAGATAATCGGCGTCAAATACGTAGATCCCCATACTGGCGAGGGATTTTGTTGGATCATTTGGCATGGCTGGCGGATTTGCCGGTTTTTCAACGAATTCGATAATTTTGTCGTTTTCGTCCACATCCATTACGCCAAATGCGCTGGCCTCTTCAATCGGTACCGGCATACAGGCTACGGTGCAGCGAGCGCCCTTCTCAACGTGGTCGATCAGCATGCGCGAGTAATCCTGTTTATAAATATGATCCCCCGCGAGTATCACCACATACTCCGCTTTATAGCGTCGAATGATGTCCAGGTTCTGCGTTACCGCATCTGCCGTTCCGCGATACCAGTTTTCCCCCTGCATTCTTTGCTGAGCAGGAAGCAGGTCGACAAACTCGTTCATCTCTTCGCTGAAGAACGACCAACCGCGCTGGATATGCTGTACCAGCGTGTGCGACTGGTACTGCGTGATCACGCCAATACGGCGGATCCCGGAGTTAAGACAGTTGGATAAAGCAAAATCGATAATGCGGAACTTACCGCCAAAGTGTACGGCTGGCTTGGCGCGTTTGTTGGTTAAATCTTTCAGGCGTGTCCCGCGGCCACCGGCCAGGATTAGGGCAACAGATTTCAATGGCAGCTGGCGCGCCAACATTACACGATCGTTCTTATCTAAACTCACCATGACTAACTCCTTTTTTATCTTCTCTGGAACACACACAGTCCGTGCGCAGGTCCCTGCCAGACAGCCGTAAGCACCGGATTATCCTCTCCGGCAAATGGGGGAATGGCGTGCCATTCCCCTTCAGGTAAAACGATATCTGTCACCTCAAGCGAAGCGTTTATCGCAATCAAAAAACGCTCTGAAAGCAGGATTTCCATCTGCTTCAGGCCGTTTTGCCACTCATCCGCACTTAAGGGTTGTGCATACTTGTTCAGCCAACGGACATTGCCATCACCCTCTTCCCACCAGCGATCGTTTGTTAACGCGGGGATCTGCCGGCGAAGATGAATCAAGGCGGCGGTAAATGCGGTTAGCCCACTGTTTGCCTGCTGCCAGTCCAGCCAGGTTAAAGCGTTATCCTGGCA
Source organism: Citrobacter sp. Cm046 (assembly GCF_030333065.1). NCBI lineage: Bacteria > Pseudomonadati > Pseudomonadota > Gammaproteobacteria > Enterobacterales > Enterobacteriaceae > Citrobacter > Citrobacter sp. Cm046. The sequence continues at coordinate 54,215 of NZ_JAOWGP010000030.1, forward strand.
GTAAGCGTTATTGTTGCCGTGCTGGCTATGACCATGCTCATCGCCCGCCAACAACATCGGCGTCCCCTGAGAGAGCAACAGCGTCGTTAACAGGGCATGAATGCTGTCGCGCCGCCTTTCAATCAGGTCCAGCGTGCCGCCTAACCCTTCTTTACCATGATTATCACTGTAGTTATTGCTAGTGCCGTCCCGATTTTCCTCACCGTTCGCTTCATTGTGCTTATTTGTGAAGCACACACAGTCGCGCAGCGTAAAACCGTCATGCGCAGTAACCAGATTAACCGTGGCGCTGGGTTTACGACCATTGCGTTTAAACACATCGCTGGATGCTGCAAAACGTCCAGCAAACTCCCCCAGCGACAGATTACGCTGTAGCCAGAAGCGTCGGATTGCGTCGCGGAAATGGTCATTCCATTCGACAAACGGTGGTGGGAAATTACCCACCTGATAACCGCCTTCACCAATATCCCACGGCTCTGCAATCAGCTTAACGCGTGAGAGCAACGGACAGTTTTGGATGGCGGTAAACAGCGGTGCATCCTGACGAAACGCAGGCGTGCGCCCCATTACGGAAGCTAAATCGAAACGAAAACCATCCACGTGGCAGGTTTCAACCCAATAACGCAGGCATTCACACGCATACTCCACCACACCGGGATGGCTCAGATTGATGGTGTTCCCACAGCCGGTCCAGTTGTAGTAATCACCATCTTCCCTAATCCAATAATAGCTACGGTTATCAATTCCGCGCAGTGAGAAGAGCGGCCCCTCAAGATCCAACTCGGCGCTGTGGTTTAAAACGATATCGAGAATGACCTCAATACCCGCTTTGTGCAGCGCTTTCACCGCGTCACGAAACTCATCAAGAGCGCTCTCTGGCGAGCAGGCATAAGCCGGATGCAGCGCAAACATCGCCAACGGGTTGTAACCCCAGTAGTTAGATAATCCCAGCCGTTGAAGACGGGGTTCGCTGGCGAAATGCGCCACCGGCAGCAACTCCAGCGCGGTAATGCCAAGGTGCCTGAAATAGTCAATCATCACCGGATGACCGAGCGCTTTGTACGTGCCGCGAATATCCTCCGGGATATCGGGGTGCAGATACGTCAGTCCTTTGACGTGTGCTTCGTAAATGACGGTGTTGCCCCACGGTGTACGCGGCGGGACATCATCCTCCCAGTCATATCGGTCTGATACCACCACGCACTTGAGCGCAATCTCCGCATTGTCACGATGATCCGGCTCATCCACCCCACCGTGTAGCAGCGGGTTATCTTTTAACTCGCCTTCCACGCGGCGTGCACAGGGGTCAATCAGCAGTTTCGCCGGGTTAAAACGATGACCTTGCCCAGGTTGCCACGGCCCATGTACACGATAACCATAACGCAAACCCGGTCTGGCACCGGCCAGATAACCGTGCCAGACATCACCGCTACGTCCAGGCAGGTCATAGCGGTGCTCGCAGCCTTGCTCATCGAAGACGCATAGCTCAACGCGCTCAGCGTGGGCCGAGAAGAGTGTAAAATTGACGCCATGACCGTCATACATGGCACCGTGGGGGGTGGCGTTACCGATTGCCAGTTGCGTCATCACCCCTCCCGAACCAGCCAAATCGTGGCCAGCGGAGGCAAGGTGAGACTCAACGAGTGCTGACGACCATGGCTGGCGATTTCATCGCTGTGTACCACGCCGCCATTACCGGTATTGCTGCCGTGGTAATGCATCGAGTCAGTATTAAGGATCTCACGCCATTTACCCGGCTGATTGATGCCAAAGCGATAGCCGTAACGTGGCACTGGCGTAAAGTTGCTGGCGACAATAATTTCGTTGCCAGCTTTGTCACGACGGACAAAAATCAGCACCGAACGCTCGTTGTCGTCCACCACCAGCCATTCGAACCCATACCCGTCAAAGTCGAGCTCATGCAACGCCTTGTGGTGACGGTAGGTGTGGTTCAAATCACGTACCAGGCGTTGTACGCCGTGATGCCAGTTATCGCCCCCTTCCAGCAAATGCCAGTCGAGGCTGGCATCGTGGTTCCATTCTCGTCCCTGGGCAAATTCGTTACCCATAAACAGCAGTTTCTTGCCGGGGAAGGCCCACATCCAGCCATAGTAGGCACGTAGATTGGCAAACTTCTGCCACGCGTCGCCTGGCATGCGATCAAGGATCGATTTCTTACCGTGCACCACTTCATCGTGGGACAACGGCAGAACAAAGTTTTCGGTATAGTTGTAGAGCATGCCGAAAGTCAGCTTATCGTGATGGTGCTGACGATAAATCGGATCCAGCTTCATGTAGTCCAGCGTGTCATGCATCCAGCCCAGGTTCCACTTGTACCAGAAACCTAAGCCGCCCATATCCTGCGGTCTCGATACTCCGGCAAAGTCGGTGGATTCCTCCGCCATGCTCACAGCACCAGGTACCTGTTCACCAAGAATACGGTTGGTATTACGCAAAAACTCAATGGCTTCGAGGTTTTCGCGCCCGCCGAATTCGTTAGGAACCCATTCCCCTTCCTTACGACTGTAATCGCGATAGATCATCGACGCCACGGCATCGACCCGCAGCGCGTCAATGCCAAATCGTTCAATCCAGTACAGGGCGTTGCCCACCAGATAGTTGCTGACTTCACGGCGACCGTAGTTGTATATCAGCGTGTTCCAGTCCTGGTGATACCCTTCGCGCGGATCGCTGTGTTCATACAAATTGGTGCCATCAAACTCTGCCAGCCCAAAATCGTCCGACGGAAAATGGCCCGGCACCCAGTCAAGGATGACATTCAGCCCGGCCTGATGCGCGGCATTCACGAAATAGCGGAAGTCATCGCGCGTGCCGAAACGACGGGTCGGTGCGTACATGCCAGTCGGCTGGTAACCCCAGCTACCATCGAACGGATGTTCGTTAATTGGCAGCAACTCAAGGTGGGTAAACCCCATCCACTTCACGTAGGGGATTAGCTGATCCGCAAGTTCGCGGTAGCTCAACCAAAAATTGTTGTCCGTATGGCGACGCCATGAGCCCAGATGGACTTCATAGATAGAGATCGGAGCATCAAACTGGTTAGCTTTTTTACGCTCCTCAGTTTGCACGACTTTTTCCGGCAAACCACAGATCAGCGATGCTGTTTCAGGACGCATTTGCGCTTCAAAAGCGTAAGGATCAGCTTTGATGCGTAGCTTGCCGTTAGCATCGATCATCTCGTACTTATATAGCTGACCATGCTGTGCACCGGGGATAAACAGCTCCCAGATGCCGCTCTCTTTACGCAGACGCATCGGGTGTCGGCGTCCGTCCCAGTAATTGAACTGCCCGACTACCGAGACACGTTGTGCATTCGGCGCCCAGACAGAGAAACGAGTACCTGTTACGCCGTCCATGGTATCCGCATGTGCGCCCAGCGTTTCGTAGGGGCGCAGATGCGTCCCTTCAGACAGCAGCCAGGCGTCCATATCTTGTATTAATGGGCCAAAACGGTAAGGGTCATCAATCAGATTCTGCTGTCCATGCCAGACAACAGCCAGTTGATAGCGAAAGAAATTTTTACGTCGGGGAAGTACAGCACAGAAAAAACCGCGAGAGTCGAGACAGTCCAGTTTGCCGACTTTGCGTCCGGTTTTAGGTTCGATCACCCACACTTCGGTGGCGTCAGGCAATAGGGCACGGACTTCAAGTCCCGCTTCAGTTTGGTGCATACCGAGTACGGAAAAAGGATCCGCAAAATGGCCTGCAATTAGCGCATTAATCACGTCTCTATCAACACGAACGGACATGGTTGTCATCCTGTTTTATGTGTCACCCCTTCCAACTGATTTTCGACATCAGGTAGTGACATTTTTTTGACCTGAACGGCGCAGCACAATTGTGCATCCTCTCTGCGTCGTCCCACCTTCAGGCAACAACTTAATACCTCCGGTACTAAGCCACCCTTAAAGAATAGCCAATGCTTTATCTTACTCCCGGTAAAAAATGAAACATCTGCGCTTACTCCTGTATTACGCAAAAAAAAGGGCGACTCAGCACCCATTGTTTACACATGATTATCATCTACCTGATGACGAACTCGTCTAACCTGGCCTACTGACTCACGTCATGTGCAGGCCAGATAAATAGAGTGCCGTCAGGCAGTCATCATTACGCCAGTTGACGCAGCATCCGGCGCAGTGGCTCAGCAGCACCCCAGAGCAGTTGGTCGCCAACGGTAAAGGCTGACAGGAACTCCGGTCCCATATTCAGCTTACGCAGACGGCCTACTGGCGTGGAAAGCGTACCGGTTACGGCCGCAGGGGTTAACTCACGCATAGTGATATCCCGATCGTTAGGCACCACTTTCGCCCATGGATTGTGAGCTGCCAGCAGTTCTTCCACGGTCGGAATTGACACATCTTTTTTCAGTTTAATGGTGAACGCCTGGCTGTGGCAGCGCAGTGCGCCTACGCGCACGCAAAGACCATCCACCGGGATCACGGAAGACGTGTTGAGAATTTTGTTGGTTTCTGCCTGCCCTTTCCACTCTTCGCGGCTCTGACCGTTATCGAGCTGTTTGTCGATCCACGGAATCAGGCTCCCGGCCAGCGGTACGCCAAAGTTATCAACCGGCAGGTCACCGCTGCGGGACAGGGTTGTCACTTTACGTTCGATATCGAGAATAGCAGAAGAAGGGGTCGCCAGTTCATCGGCCACATGGCTATACAGATGGCCCATCTGGGAGAGGAGTTCACGCATATGACGTGCACCGCCGCCGGAAGCCGCCTGGTAGGTTGCTACGGATACCCAGTCCACCAGATCGTTGGCAAACAGGCCGCCGAGTGACATCAGCATCAGACTAACGGTGCAGTTACCGCCGACAAAGGTCTTAACGCCTTTGTTCAGACCGTCGGTAATCACATCCTGGTTAACCGGATCGAGGATAATGATGGCATCGTCTTTCATACGCAGCGAAGATGCCGCATCAATCCAGTACCCTTGCCAACCGCTTTCACGAAGCTTTGGATAGATTTCGTTGGTATAATCGCCGCCCTGACAGGTCACAATGATGTCGAGCGCCTTCAGCGCTTCCAGATCAAATGCATCCTGAAGCATGCCAGTGGAGGTCGTACCAAACGTCGGTGCCGCCTGTCCGAGCTGGGAAGTAGAAAAGAAAACAGGGCGAATGGCGTCGAAGTCACGTTCTTCTACCATGCGTTGCATGAGTACAGAGCCGACCATACCGCGCCAGCCGATAAAACCAACATTTTTCATAGCGTTTTTTCCTGCAGAGATGTGTGCTGTGTATGCTAACCAGTATCCTACTGGCCTATCCTTCACCATACAAAAAGCAGCCAAAGTCGCAAGTGAAATTAATCAATGATAGCGAAGCCATCAGTAATGCGACTTATCCCGCTGCGCAAGCAAGCAGAAAGTCCGCTGTAATTATCAGGGAATTTGACTTATGAATGAAATCATTTCTGCGGCAGTTTTATTGATCCTGATTATGGACCCGCTCGGAAATCTGCCCATTTTCATGTCCGTATTGAAACATACCGAACCTAAACGTCGTCGCGCGATTATGGTTCGCGAGCTGTTTATTGCGCTGTTGGTGATGCTGATATTCCTGTTCGCGGGCGAGAAAATTCTGGCATTTCTTAACCTGCGAGCGGAAACCGTCTCCATCTCCGGGGGCATCATTTTGTTCCTGATTGCCATCAAGATGATTTTCCCCAGCGCAACCGGCAATAGCACCGGACTTCCGGCGGGTGAAGAGCCCTTTATCGTGCCGTTGGCCATTCCACTGGTTGCAGGACCGACTATCCTGGCATCGTTGATGCTGTTATCGCATCAATACCCGAATCAGATGGGACATCTGGTGATTGCACTGCTGATCGCCTGGGGCGGTACATTTGTGATCTTGCTGCAGTCATCGCTGTTTTTGCGTCTGCTGGGCGAGAAAGGTGTTAATGCGCTGGAACGCCTGATGGGGCTGATTCTGGTGATGATGGCGACCCAGATGTTCCTGGATGGTGTGCGGATGTGGATGAAGGGGTGATGTACTCGTTTTACGCCGGGAGGCGGCTTCGCCTTACCCGGCCTACGGTGTGGATATGTGCCAGTTTGTAGGCCCGGTAAGCGCAAGCGCCACCGGGCTTTCTAACTCAGCTCAGGAGCTGAAAGGCAATCATACCGACAATTGCACCGACCGTTCCGAGGATAGTTTCCATCATCGTCCAGGTCTTCAGCGTTTGTGCTTCAGTCGCACCGGTGAATTTACCGAACAGCCAGAAACCAGCGTCATTGACGTGGCTGACCACGATAGAACCACCCGCGATGCAAATAGACAGCGCCGCCATCTGCGCCCCGGAGAAGTTCAGCTGTTCAATCACTGGCATCACCAGACCGACCGCCGTTAAGCAGGCCACCGTCGCGGAACCCTGGATGATACGAACCGCAGCCGCCAGCACAAAGCAGGTAATGGCAATTGGCAGCCCCATGCCGGTTAACGCTTCACCCAGTGCCGGACCGACACCAGAATCCACCAGCACCTGCTTGAACACGCCGCCAGCACCAATCACCAGCAGAATAATCCCCGCAGGTTGCAACGCGTGACCACAGATCTCCATCACGCGGTCCTTCGCCATACCCTGACGGATTGCCAGACCATAAATAGCGACCAGGCAGGCGACCAGAATCGCGGTGAACGGGTGACCAATAAACTCAAACCATTCGTAAGCGGTAGAACCGACCGGCACAAAGCGAGCAGCAATGGTTTTCAGGCCAACCAATACCAGCGGCAGCAGGATAAGCGCGAGACTGAAACCAAAGGACGGCATTTTGCCTTCGCCCAGATGCGGCTCGGTAATATCGTCCGGCACATGCAGTTCAACGAAACGACTGATGAAATTGCCCCACAACGGTCCGGCGATAATCATGCCAGGAATTGCCGCACACAGGCCAATCAGGATCATCCAGCCGAAATCGGCGTGCATCTGAGAGGCCAGCAGCATTGGCGCAGGCCCCGGCAGCAGAAACGCTGCAGCCGCCGCCACACCCGCAAACAGCGGGATAACCAGCTTCACGAGGTTGGTGCCCGTATGACGCGCCATAGAGAACGCCACGCTTATCAGCAGCACAATCGCAACTTCAAAGAACAGCGGCAGCGCGCAAATCAGGCCGGCCAGGCCAATCGCATAATGCGCGCGGCTGTGGCCGAAAGACTTCAGCATTTTGACGGCAATCTGATCGACCGCCCCGGTCTCATGCAAAATCTTACCGAACATCGCTCCCAGAGCGACCACAATCGCCAGGAAACCGAGTGTGCCTCCCATCCCTTTTTCCATAGTCGCAGCGATTTTATCGAGCGGCATACCGGAAAAGAGACCTGCACCTATAGAAACCACCATCAAAGCAACGAAGGCGTGCATACGCGCCTTCATCACTAAAAACAGCAGTAATAAAACGGACCCTACTGCTGTTAAAACAAGCGTTAATGTACTCACTACTTACTGCCTTGGTTAATGACCTCAATGGTGCTTGCTACCACACCGTCCAGCGGCTGATCGATATCCACCACCAGAACATCACTTTCGTTCGCACCCGGTTCTTCCAGCGTTTCAAACTGGGTCACCAGCATCTGCGTTTTGAAGAAGTGGCCTTTACGCTCCTTCAGGCGGCTTTCGATAACGTCAAACTCCCCTTTCAGATAGATGAAAGAGAGATTCGGGTTACCTTCACGCAGCAGGTCACGATAGTGTTTTTTCAAGGCAGAACAGACGATAAGCGACACTTTGTTGGTACGCTGCATCGCAAAAGCGGCGTCATTCAGCGCCTGTAACCACGGTTTACGGTCATCATCGTTTAACGGCTCACCGGAAGCCATTTTCATGATGTTGCTGCGTGGATGGAGAAAATCGCCATCAAGAAACGCGGCCTGCAGTTGATGCGCCACTTCGCTGGCGACAGCAGATTTACCGCTGCCCGATACGCCCATCAGAACGTAAACGTGGTGATCATGATTAGTCGTGCTCAAAGCGTTGCCCCCACTGGTACAAGAATCAGGAAATTGTTACGGGTAACTGTTATCGGTAACATTGTCCGACCGGATAAATGGAGAAGCAATATCCATTCGTGCCAGAAGTGTATAAGTGTGAGCTACTTCAAACTTGTTGGGCTAAATAGATCCGCCCGGTGACAAGGTGAAACCTAAATCTAACATTTTAGGGGTAACTGTTTCACCACGGATACGCGCCAGCAGACGTTCTGCGCCAATGCTGCCCATCCGTTCACGCGGCGTGAGCACACTCGCCAGGCGTGGCTCCATCACCTGCCCGATATCGTGACCGTGGAAACCAGCAATCGCCATATCATCAGGGATTTTCAATCCTAACCGCTGGCATTCAAATGCCGCCCCGACAGCCAGGTCATCGTTGGTACAAAAGACACCGTCCAGTTGCGGATATTCACGTCGCGCCTGGCGGATTAGCTCAATACCGGAGGAGTAAGAAGAGGATTGTTCCACCATCACGCTGTAAGGCACCAGGTTCGCATCCCGCATTGCCTGTTCGTAGCCTCTTTGTTTGATGATAGTACGTTCATCAAGACGCGCGCCAAGATAAGCAATATGGCGATGTCCGCGAGCAATGATGGCGGCGGTCATCTGGCGAGCAGCCTCGAAGTTGTCAAAACCCACAGCGATATCAAGACACGGAGTCTGGCTATCCATCAGCTCAACCACCGGGATCCCCGCGACTTCAATCATTTTTAACGTGCGGGGAGTATGACTACGTTCGGTGAGGATCAGACCATCGATATTCCACGACAGCATCGATTCCAGACGCTCTTGTTCCATCTCGGGTTTATAGCCATAGTGCGCCAGCATAGTCTGATAACCGTGAGCGTCAGTAACGGCCTCAATACCGCGTAATACTTCAGCAAAAACCTGGTTGGTAAGAGATGGTAACAGTACGCCGATAGCGCGGCTGGTAGCGTTAGAAAGGATATCAGGAGCACGATTGGGAATATAACCCAGCTCATCAAGTGCAGCGGCAATTTTGCCCCGCAGCGCGACGGAGACCTGCTCCGGATTACGCAAAAAGCGGCTGACCGTCATTTTGGTCACACCCACGCGGTCGGCTACATCCTGAAGTACGGGTCTTTTCTTTTTCATCGTCCTGAAGTATTAAAAAGGGGATAGATATCCCCAGTTTACCACGGACGCGCGGAATTAATGACAAACGATGAAAAGCCGGATGTCGACGCTTTCGCGTTTTATCCGGCCTACAAAGGGTTACAGCACATTAGACTGGCGGCAGGTCAAACAGTAACACTTCACTATCACTGTCGGCATGGATAGAAATCGCCTGCTCGTCCCAGATAGCCAGTCCATCACTGGTGGACGCTTTGGTTCCATTAATAGTCACATTGCCTTTTACCACCTGGATCCAGACGCGGCGTTCAGCGGCAATCTGATGCACTGACTGCTCATCTTTGACCAGCGCCCAACGGTACAGCTCCATATCCTGATAAACCTTAAGCGAACCATCGCGAGCATCCGGCGAAAGCACCAGTTGTTTGCCCTGAGCGGCATCGAAACGACGTTGCTCGTAACGCGGCGTAATACCGTTCTCCTGCGGAATGATCCAAATCTGATACAGATGCAGCTTCTCAGTATCGCTCGGATTGTACTCCGAGTGACGGATCCCCGTCCCGGCGCTCATAATCTGGAATTCACCAGCCGGAACCTGCTCTTTGTTGCCCATGCTGTCCTGATGCTCTACCGCGCCTTCGAGCACGTAGGTCAGGATCTCCATATCTTTATGGGGGTGAGTACCAAAACCCTGACCTGCGTCGATAACGTCGTCGTTAATCACGCGCAGTGCAGAGAACCCCATAAAATTCGGGTCATAGTAGTTGGCAAAAGAGAAGGTATGCCAGGAATCGAGCCAGCCATGATTAGCATGACCACGGTCGTTAGCTTTGCGTAAATAGATCATTGTGTTCACCCCCAGATGTTTTCGATGAAGTAAGTGTGGACTTAATCAGTCTGGGATCATAGAGGGTGAAAATTGACTCCTCTGTTCAAAAAATATGAACAAACCCAGAGGAGTCGGTAAACGCTATTTGGCGAGCGTTATCGTCGCAGGAGATGCCTGTTCAAACGCACGTTCGAGGATTTCCAGGTTGGTAAGAACTTCAGATTCCTTGACGTAATTGGGCGTACCGGATGTCAGTGTCTGGTACAGCGCATCATAGACGCGACCATAGTCTCCCACTTCCGGTTTCACCTCTTCTTTCACCGTCACACCTTCATCATTGACGTACTCCAGCATCCCAATGGAATCGTCGGCGGCAAAACCGGGTTCACCCGGCATGATATTCGCTTTCAGGCTGGTTTCCTGTTGGTCGATACCGTACTTCACAAACGAGCCGTTCGTACCGTGGACGATAAACTTCGGGTAGTCGATTTTCACCAGATGACTGGTTTTGACAATCGCCTTCAGATCGCCGTAGAACAGTTGTGCTTCAAAGGTATCATCCGGATTCGCTTTGTTGCGCAGACTACGGATGTCATACGCCACATGATCGGGGCGGCCAAACAGCGAAATAATCTGATCCATCGTGTGCACGCCCAGACCATAAAACGCACCGTCCTGCGGCAACCCTGGTTTGGTTTCCGCAACAGGTCGGTAGTAGTCGAAATGGCTTTCAACCTCAACAATCTCGCCCAACTTGCCGCTCTCTATCGCTTTTTTGGCGGTAAGGAAGCAGGAGTCAAACCGACGGTTCTGATACGGAGTAACGGTGAGTCCCTTACTTTTCGCCAGTTCGAACAACACTTTCGCTTCAGCCAGCGTCGGGGTGAAAGGTTTCTCGACCAGTACACTTTTCCCTGCTTCCAGCGCACGTTTGGCGTATTCAAAATGGCTATCGGCGTGGGTGCAAACGATCACCAGTTTCACCTGCGGATCGTTTAAGATCTCGTCGAGGTCGCTGGTGAAGTGAATATGTGAATACTGGGGTGCCTGCTCTTCCGGTTTAGCATGACGACGGAAGATATGAGCAACATTCCAGCTCTCTTTACGGTTAAGGACGTATGGCAAATGGTAGCGCGTGGTGCTTTTACCAAAACCAATGAATGCGCAGTGTAAGGTCATGGGACAGTCCTTTTGAAGGTGATTGTCTACACCATAGCGCAAAGTGGGGGGAGACTGAATATTGGATTCTTTGCCAGATGTGGCGCGGCCTTATCCGGCCTACAAAACAAAAAGATCGACCATCGGCGTCGCCGTCAGTTTGTTCGCGGCAAGCGCGCAGGGCCAGGAGCGTACACAGAGTATGTGAGGATTGTGAGCACAGCCCGGGATTAAGCTGGCAAGCAAACTAGTCCGAAACCGAGCCAAAAAAAAAGCCAGCGCAAGGCTGGCTAAAGTAATACTGGAAGCAATGTGAGCAATGTCGTGCTTTCAGGTTCTCCGTAGGGTTCCCCTGAACGCAGAGCAATAATAATCATTCTCATTCGCACTTGTCCACTTCTTTTTGCAAAAAAATGCAGTTGACGGCATTTTCAATCTCAGCGAGTGTAAATACACAATTAACCCTGCAGGAGATAAGGAATGAGTGAGATAGTGATACGCCACGCTGAACCGAAAGATTACGACGCAATTCGTCAGATCCATGCCCAGCCGGAGGTGTACCACAACACGCTACAGGTTCCTCATCCTTCTTTGGAGATGTGGCAGGAAAGACTCGCCGAGCGATCTGGAATTAAACAACTGGTCGCCTGTGTTGATGATATTGTCGTTGGGCATCTTTCCATTGAAGTCGCACAGCGCCCGCGCCGTAGCCACGTCGCCGATTTTGGTATCTGTGTAGATGCCCGATGGCAGAACCGCGGCGTTGCCAGCGCGCTAATTCGCACGATGATCGATATGTGCGACAACTGGCTGCGCGTCGATCGTATCGAGCTCACAGTGTTTGTCGATAATGAACCTGCTGTTGCGGTCTATAAGAAGCATGGTTTTGCAATCGAAGGCACAGGCAAGAAATACGGCCTGCGCAACGGTGAATACGTTGATGCTTACTTTATGGCGCGGGTGAAATAATTTTTTGGGCGAGTTATATCGCCCTTTATCTTGAAAGGACGCATTGTGAAAAAGGTTTTTTCGCTGGTTCTGCTGGCAGCAATCTTCCCCGGCTATGCCACGACCGTACAGAATCTGGACTCCGTACCCAGCGCCATTCACCATCCGGAAGGTAAGCAGATCTTCGCCGAACAAATGATGGGTGCGACACCTGCCAAAGGGTTTGGCGAACTTCCGCAAGGATTAGAGGTGGCCCAATGGATTGCCTGGGTTGCGCCGAATGAAGACCCCAAAAACCTGATCATGAGCGGTGCCAAAGCCTGGGGCAAAAACGGGAAATACATTGGTGTTGCCTGTTTTGCAGATAATCAGGCAGAGGCAGAACAAACCAGGAAACGCGCAGATAACGGCTGTCCGGAAAATTACAGTACCAGCCGCGTCAATAAATTATATCTCGGCGTATTTTCCTGGCAGAATCAACAGTTGCAGCCGATCGCACGTTCAGAAAAACCGCTGGACCAGCTCTCAACATGGAATAACGCTGCCGAGAAAGAGAGCAATGATGAATCGGTCAGACCGCTGGCCTATTACACCAAACTGGATCTGGCCCCTTATCGGATCGCACCCGATACCCTGGCATTCGGGGTACGCGGCGGATACTCTGATGCGTATTCCGGCGGCGGTGCCTTCTATGAAGTGCTGGAGCTCTACGCGATCAAAGATAACAGGATAATCAACGTCTTTTCCGACCTTGTTTACCAATATCAGGATCTCGCCGGAGACTGGAATCAGGATGGAACGCGACAGCACGACATCAGCGAAAGTAAATACATCCTGAAAATGCGCTCAGCAAAAACCGAGGGGTTTTATGACCTGGAACGCGTTGATCTACAGGATAAAAGCAGTCACATATTTCGCTGGTCCGAATCGCAGCAACGGTATCTCCCGTAACCGACAGATAAGGCCTACAGCGTTCCAGACGATGTAGGCCACTAACCTTAGAACCCTGCTGTTAAATCATCCACAGAGCGTGGATCGGAAGCTCCGTACAGTGCGCCGTCCGGTCCAACCATGATGCTCTGGGTGCTACCCATAGCCTCTTTCAGCACCACTTTCTGCCCCTTCTGCTCCAGCAGCTTGATAGTATCCGGGCTGAAGCCTTTTTCCACACGCAGTTCATCCGGCAACCACTGGTGGTGGAAGCGCGGCGCATTGGTGGCTTCGGCAACGTTCATCCCAAAGTCGATACTGTTCACCACCATTTGCAGCACAGTGGTGATAATTCGGCTACCGCCGGGGCTGCCAGTGACCAGCCAGGTTTTACCATCTTTGACCACGATGGTCGGTGACATCGACGACAACGGACGTTTCTTCGGACCCACGGCATTGGCATCGCCGCCTACCAATCCGTAGACATTCGGGACTCCTGGCTTGGCAGAAAAATCATCCATCTCGTTATTGAGCAAAATGCCTGTGTTACCCGCCACAATACCAGTACCAAAGGTGGTGTTCAGGGTGTAGGTCACCGCCACAGCATTACCGTCTTTATCCACCACCGAGAAGTGGGTGGTCTGGTTACTTTCATATGGAGCAAGCTTACCTGGCTTAATCTGGCTTGAAGGCCTGGCCTTATTGATATCAATCTGATCGGCAAGGGATTTGGCATAGGCCTTATCGGTGAGTGCCTGCCACGGAACCTTCACAAAATCCGGATCGCCGAGATACTCTGAACGGTCGGCGTAGGCATGTTTCTCCGCTTCCGCCATCACCTGCATGGCATCGGCACTGCCAAATCCGTATTTCTTCATATCGAAGTTTTCGAGAATATTAAGGATCTGCACGATGTGAATACCGCCAGAGGATGGAGGCGGCATCGAGAAAACCTGATACCCACGATAGTCGCCGCTGATTGGCGTACGCTCCACAGCTTTATAGGCGGCTAAGTCCTCTTTGGTCATCAGACCACCGTTCTTCTTCATCTCCGCGGCTATCTGATCGGCAATCGCCCCTTTATAAAACGCATCCGGGCCGTTCTCAGCAATCATTTCCAGGCTTTTCGCCAGGTTTGCCTGTACCAGCTTGTCGCCTTTTTTCAGCGGCTCACCGTCTTTCCAGAAAATGGCTTTGCTGTTCTCGTGGTTTGGGATCACTTCACTGCCGTAGGTCTTTAGATCGTCGGCCAGCGCATCGTTAACCACAAAACCCTCTTCGGCCAGCTTCATCGCCGGGCGCACCACTTTATTCAGCGGCAGGGTGCCATACTTTTCCAGAGCCAGCGAGAAACCCGCCACAGTGCCAGGCGTGCCGGAAGCCAGATGTGAAGTCAGCGACTTTTTCGCATCAGCGTTGCCCTGTTCATCGAGGAACATATCACGGGTTGCGCCAGCAGGCGCCATTTCACGGAAATCAATCGCGGTAGTCTTTCCGTTTTTGGTGCGCAGCAGCATAAACCCACCGCCACCCAGGTTCCCCGCCTGAGGATGCGTCACCGCCAGCGCGTAGCCAACGGCAACGGCGGCGTCTACAGCATTGCCACCCTGCTTAAGGATATCAACGCCAACCTGCGTAGCCAGCGCATCCACGGAGGCCACCATCCCCTGCTGCGCGCGCACAGGATGGAACACATCTTCCTCAACACCGTATGACACCGGTGAGGGTGTCGGCGGTGCGGCGGCAACACTAAAACAACTTCCTGAGAGCAGAGCAGCAATGGCTACCCGGCGTAAAAACGTCGGTTTTATCATCGTTATTCTCCAGATGTATGGGGTCAGCCCCCACTAAGCCTGGTGCATAACTCTGAAATAATCATCGTAACGGTGAATAAGGAGTAAACTTAAGAGATCCCCGGGAGGAGAAAAGCGATGAAACGACTCTTGATATTAGCCATGCTATTGCCGTTTGCAGGCTTTGCACAGCCCATCAACACCATGAATAACCCGAATCAACCGGGTTATCAGATCCCGAGTCAGCAGCGTATGCAGACGCAAATGCAGACACAGCAAATTCAGCAGAAAGGGATGCTCAACCAGCAGTTGCAATCGCAGACGCGTATGCAACAGCAGCATATGGAAAATCAAATCAACACCAACTCCCAGCGAGTACGTCAGTCTCAGCCAGGGGAGTTGAATTCCACCCAACAGCAAATGCTGCCCAACAACAACGGTGGGATGTTAAACGGAGCCCGTAATCCGGACAGCTCGCTGAATAAACAGCAGCAAATGCTTCCGGAGAAAAAGAACGGCGACATGCTGAGACCCTCCAACACGCCGCAGCCTAACGTTCCGTTAAAAACGATTGGGCCTTAATCGGGCTGAAAATCAGGGCCAATCACATCAATAGCATCAGTACAAATGCAGTCCACTCCCCAGCGCAACAGCTCAGCAGCGCGCTGGGGCCGGTTGACGGTATACACCAGAATTCTTAAACCCGCATCGCGCAACGCGTCCACTCTCGCCTCATCCAACAGCTTATGGTTAAGATGAATCGAGATGCAGCCCAGGCGCGCGGTGAGTTCTCGCCAGTCTTCACGCCACTCGTCAAGCAGTAGCCCACGCGGCAGTTCAGGAACAGCCAATTGCGCCGCTTCAAGGGCGTCAATCTCGAATGATGAAAGCAGCGGCGGCGTCATTTCAGCCCATAATTCACGCGCGGCGAGCGCGACGGCTTTCCCCGTGATGGTTCCGCTACCCGTGGTAGGTTTAATCTCTATATTCGCCATCATACCGTGCTGGCGACAGCGCTCAGCCACCTGTGAGAGCAACGGCAACGGCTCGCCTTTGAACTCACCGCTAAACCAACCACCAGCATCCACACGCAGCAAATCCTGCCAGTTCAGTTCACCGGCAACGCCCCAACCGTTGCTGGTACGCTCGAGGTTGTCGTCGTGCAGTAAAAAGATCTCGCCATCCTTCGACAATTTAGCGTCAAATTCAATCATGGTATGCCCGTATCGCGCCCCCATGTCGATTGCCGCCAGGGTGTTCTCCGGAGCCAGTTTGCCGCCACCACGGTGGGCGACAATATGAGGATAAGGCCAGTTACTCATACGCGTTGTCCTGTTTCGCCATCAAAGAGATGCAAATGATTTTCTGGCAGATGCAGCCATAGCGTACTGCCAGCCGTCGGGCGATGCTGATGTGCCAGTCGCACCACCAACTTTTGCTCACCCCAACGTCCGTGTGCCAGGTTATCTGCTCCCAGCATTTCCAGCGTGTCTACAACCAACGGCACGCCGCCTTCGGCTTGCGAGCTTAGCGCAATATGCTCCGGGCGGATACCCAACGTCATTTTCCGTCCACTATAGCGACGATAGTCATGACCGGCAGGCAACGCCATGCCCCCCTCCAGTTCAAAATGGGTACCCGAGGCGCTGATGTGTCCGTTCATCAGGTTCATGGCCGGGCTACCAATAAAACTCGCCACAAAGCGGCTGGCGGGTTTTTCGTATACCTCGACCGGGGTGCCAATTTGCTCAGCGACACCTTTGTTCATCACCAGCACGCGCTGGGCAAGTGTCATGGCCTCAACCTGATCGTGCGTAACGTATAGCGAGGTGGTTTTCAGTCGGCGGTGCAGATGTTGTAACTCAAGGCGCATCTGCACACGCAGCTTGGCATCAAGGTTAGAAAGCGGTTCATCGAACAGGAATACCGCCGGATCGCGCACAATCGCCCGCCCCATCGCCACACGCTGCCGCTGACCACCGGAAAGCTCACGCGGGCGGCGTTTGAGCAGTTCACCCAGTTCAAGAATACGCGCGGCTTCTTTCACCCTCTCCGCAATATGTTCCTTGCCCATCCCGCGGATTTTTAACCCCCAGGCCATATTTTCTTCCACGCTCATATGCGGGTAGAGCGCGTAGTTTTGAAACACCATGGCAATACCACGATCCTTTGGCTCCATCTCAGTGACGCGCTTACGATCAATCCAGATGTCACCGCTAGTCACCCGTTCCAGCCCGGCGACCATTCGCAGCAGCGTGGACTTACCGCAGCCCGACGGGCCGACCATCACAATAAATTCCCCGTCCGCAACATCCAGCGTCAGCGGTTGAATAACCTGGGTTTTACCGTCCCAGCTTTTAGTTACTGCCTGTAGTTTTAAACCAGCCATTTTTATTTCTCACTGTCTACTAAACCACGCACAAATGCGCGCTGCATGGCTAACACGATGATTACCGGGGGGATGAGCGTCAGCAGCATGGCTGCCATTACGTGGTTCCACTGCGTGGTGCCTTCGCCAGTGGCGATCATGCCTTTGATGCCTGCCACGGCCGTGCCCAAATTAACGTCGGTAATAATTAACAACGGCCAAAGGTACTGATTCCAGCCGTAGATAAAAGTGATGACAAACAGCGCCGCCAGGTTGGTTTTCGACAACGGCAGCACGATGTCCCGGAAGAAACGCATTGGAGAAGCGCCGTCAATACGCGCCGCTTCGACCAGTTCATCCGGCAGAGTCATAAAGAACTGACGGAACAGGAAGGTGGCGGTAGCCGACGCCATCAGCGGTAGCGTCAGGCCTGCATAACTGTCAAGCATCTTCAGGTTGGCGATAACCTCCACCGTTGGAAAGATACGCACCTCAACCGGCAGCATCAGCGTGATAAAGATCATCCAGAAAAATAGGTTACGCAGCGGGAAGCGAAACCAGACAATGGCAAACGCAGAGAGCATGGAAACCGTAATTTTCCCCACCGTAATGCTGAACGCCATGATGAAACTGTTCAGCATCATCAGCCAGAACGGCGCGCTATTGACGCCCACGCCGTTGACCCAGATGGTGTACATGTTTTCCAGCAGATGCGTACCAGGAACCAGCGTCATCGGCGTTTCAAACACCGCTTTGTTATCCAGCGTCGCCGCGACGAACGCGACGTACAGTGGAAAAAGGATCACCATAATCCCCAGAATCAACATGGTATGGCTGAATATTGTCAGCCCGCGACGATTCTCAATCATTGGTAACGCACCTTACTTTCGACATAGCGGAACTGCACCACTGTCAAAATAATGACAAGGAACATCAGCACCACTGACTGTGCGGCGGAAGCTGAGAGATCCAGTCCAACAAACCCTTCACGATAGATCTTATAAATCAGCGTAGTGGTCGCCTGTACCGGCCCACCTGCAGTCGCTGCATCGATAACCGGGAAAGTGTCAAAGAAGGCATAAACCAGATTCACCACCAGCAAAAAGAAGCTCACCGGGGCAATTAACGGCAGCGCCAGTTTAAAGAAACGGCGAATCGGCCCTGCACCATCAATTGCAGCGGCTTCTATCAGCGAACGAGGGATAGACTGCAAGGCAGCAAAGAAGAACAGGAAGTTGTAACTAATCTGCTTCCAGACGGACGCGAACACCACCAGGAACATCGCCTGGCCACTGTTTTGCGCATGGTTCCAGTCATAGCCAAATTCACCGAGAAAATGCGTAATCAGCCCACGTCCAGGGTTGAACAGGAAGATCCACAGCACGGCAGCGACGGCGGGGGCCACGGCGTAAGGTAATAGCATCAGCGTCTGGTAAAGACGGCTACCACGCACCACATAATCCACCAGTGCGGCAAAAAACAGCGAAACCAGCAGGCCGCTTGCCGTGACCAGCGTACTGAACTTCATCGTTGTCCAGAAAGAGTCGAGGTAGTAGATGTCATGGAACAGGGCGACGAAGTTATCCAGGCCTACAAACTGGCTGGAAAGACCAAACGGATCGACGCTTTGCAGTGAATACCACAGCGCTTCACCTGCGGGCCAGATAAAGAAAATAACGGTGATGACCAACTGCGGGGCAACCAATAAGTAGGGAAGCCAGCGCGAGCGGAACACCGGACGGGATGAGGACATTGAGGTTTGATTCCTGAACAGCGCCGGATGGCGCTACGCTTATCCGGCCTACGCGCATTTGTAGGCCGGGTAAGGCGAAGCCGCCACCCGGCATTTCACATTAAGACTTGGTCGATTGCTCAAAGCGGCGCAGCAACTGATTCCCACGCTCAACAGCGGAATCCAGCGCCTGCTGTGGCGTTTTCTTACCGGTCCATACGCTTTCCAGTTCCTCATCCACGATAGTGCGGATTTGAGGCATATTGCCCAGACGCAGACCTTTGGTAAACGACAACGGCGGTTTGTTCAGCATCTGACGTGTAGCGATATCCGCCCCCGGATTCTTGTCATAGAAACCCTGCTCACGGGTCAGATCGTACGCGGCGGTAGTAATCGGCAGATAACCTGTTTTCTGGTGCCATTCGGCAGCGATTTCAGGTTTCGCCAGGAAGTTGAGGAACTGCGCCACACCCTGGTAGGTTGCTTTGTCTTTACCCTGCATCACCCACAGGCTCGCACCGCCAATAATCGCGTTCTGCGGCGCGCCTTTCACGTCGGCATCGTATGGCATCATGCCTACACCGTAGTTGAATTTAGCGTAGTGACGAATATCAGCCAGAGAACCCGAAGAGGCGGTAGTAATTGCGCAGTCACCGTTGTAGAACTTCTCAGTGGATTCATCTTTGCGCCCGAAGTAGCTGAAATCCCCTTTCTTGTTCAACTCTTCCAACAGAGCAATGTGTGTCACCTGCTCTGGCTTATTGAACTCCAGAACTGCATCGGTACCGTCAAAGCCATTATTTTTGGTTGCAACGGGTAAGCCGTTCCAGGCGCTGAAGTTTTCAATCTGGATCCACCCCTGCCAGCCGCTGGCGTAACCGCACTTCATGCCTGCTGCTTTCAACTTCGCGGTGTATTCGGCCAAATCCTGCCAGGTTTTCGGCGGCTGATCGGGATCTAAACCGGCTTTTTTAAAGGCATCTTTGTTGTAATACAGCACCGGGGTGGAGCTGTTAAATGGCTGAGAGAGTAAGTGCCCGGTTTTAGAGTCGGTGTAATACCCGGACACCGTCGGCACAAACTGGGACTCATCGAAGTTAATTCCGGCCTCTTTAAACACTTCGAAGACTGGCTTAATCGCTTTCGAAGCCATCATCGTCGCCGTACCAACTTCATACACCTGCAGCAGCGCAGGCGCGTTTCCGGTACGGAAGGCGGCAATACCTGCGCTCAGACTCTGCTCGTAATTACCTTTGTACTGCGGAACAATTTTGTAATCGGGGTTGGATTCATTAAAACGTTGCGCCAGTGAATCAACTTCTTTACCCAGTTCGCCTTCCATTGAATGCCAGAATGGGATGGTAGTTACTGCCAGAGCCTGACCTGCAAATGCCAGACTGAGAGCCAGTCCTAAAGCTGTATGTCGTAACGATATCATCGGTTATCTCTCTTGTTGTGCCGGATGCGCGATATCACGCGTTTTATGCTCGCGGGGGTAACATGACATGCTCGAATGACAGAAAAATAACTTTTTTATTACAAAAAAAAGATAGTAAGGCGACAAACAGATGGCAAGGCAGTGAAGGTTATGAGAGGAGAAAGTGGGAGCTAAGACACGTATAGATACGGTGCTGCTTATGAACACTCTGCAGGATGACAACGCTGGTGCGTTTAATCCGGCCTACGATCACGTGTAGGCCGGATTAAGCGTTTACGCTGCCATCCTGTAGTGCCGCAAAGGGCTAACCGCCGAGATACGCGCTGCGTACCGCTTCGTTGGCAAGCAAGGCGTCACCGGTATCGGATAGCACCACATGAC
Source organism: Citrobacter sp. Cm046 (assembly GCF_030333065.1). NCBI lineage: Bacteria > Pseudomonadati > Pseudomonadota > Gammaproteobacteria > Enterobacterales > Enterobacteriaceae > Citrobacter > Citrobacter sp. Cm046. Next base: position 74,907 of record NZ_JAOWGP010000030.1, read on the forward strand.
CGTTTTCCAGCACGTATCCGCGGTCGGCGAGCTTCAGCGCCTGGTTGGCGTTCTGCTCAACGAGGAAGATTGTCATCCCCTGCTCGCGTAGCTGCTCGATGGTGTTAAAAATCTGCTGGATAATGATCGGTGCCAGCCCCAGGGAAGGTTCATCAAGTAGCAGCAGGCGCGGTTGACTCATCAGTGCACGACCAATCGCCAGCATCTGCTGCTCGCCGCCGGACATGGTCCCTGCGCGCTGGATACGGCGCTCATGCAGGCGGGGGAACAGATCATATACCCACTTGATGCGTTCCTGAAACTGGTCACGCTCAGCAAAGAAGCCGCCCATCGCCAGGTTCTCTTCCACCGTCATACGGGAAAACACACGACGTCCTTCCGGAACAATCGCTACCGCTTCACGCATAATTTTCGCCGTCTGCCAGTCGGTAATATCTTTACCGTCAAAGACAATATGCCCGCTTGTAGCACGCGGATCGCCGCACAGCGTACCGAGCAGCGTCGTTTTCCCTGCACCGTTGGCACCAATCAGCGTCACGATTTCACCCTGGTTAATATACAGGCTGACGTCGTGCAGCGCCTGGATCTTGCCGTAGTGGGCACTGACTTTGTCAAAGGACAACATGACTTTTTCCATCTTACGCCTCACCAAGGTATGCGCGGATCACGTCCGGGTTATTACGAATCTGTTCCGGCGTCCCGTTCGCCAGCGGCGTGCCCTGGTTCACCACATAAATACGGTCAGAAATGCCCATCACCAGTTTCATGTCGTGTTCAATCAGCAAAATGGTAGTGTTGTGATGATTACGTAGTTCGGCAATCAGCTCGTCCAGCTCTTTAGTCTCTTTCGGGTTGAGACCTGCAGCGGGTTCGTCGAGCATCAGGATTTCCGGCTGCGTGACCATACAACGGGCTATCTCCAGGCGACGCTGATCACCGTACGCCAGGTTACTGGCCTGACGGTTGGCATGCTCCAGCAGACCAATACGCTCCAGCCAGGTAGCGGCGCGGTCCAGCGCTTCACTCTGTGCACGACGGAACGACGGAGTCTTCAGCAAACCAGAGAACACGCCCGTTTTCAGTTGCTGATGTTGTGCTACCAGCAGGTTTTCAATCACCGTCATTTCACGAAACAGACGCACATGCTGGAAGGTGCGCACCACGCCCATACGGGCGATTTGCTGGCCCGGTAGCCCTTCCAGGTGCTGGTCACGCAACTTGATCGTGCCGCCGGTCGGCTTATAAAAGCCGGTCAGGCAGTTGAAGACCGTAGTTTTTCCCGCGCCGTTTGGCCCGATTAACGAAACGATCTCCTGCGGCCTCAGCTCCAGCTCAACGTTGTTGACCGCCAGCAGTCCACCGAAGCGCATCATCAGGCCGTTAACGGATAATAATGGCTGACTCATGCCTGCTCTCCTTTTGCTTGACCGTTTTTCAGCTTCAACTGTGGACGGGTCATCGGCAGCAAGCCCTGTGGACGCCAGATCATCATCAGTACCATTAAACCACCCAGCATCAACATGCTGTATTCATTGAAATCGCGCATCAGCTCGCGTGATACAACCAGCAGGACAGCCGCCAGGATCACCGCAAACTGCGACCCCATTCCCCCCAGGACGACAATCGCCAGCACAAAGGCGGATTCGGCAAAGGTAAAAGATTCCGGGCTGACAAAGCCCTGGCGAGCGGCAAACAACGTTCCGGCAAAGCCGGCAAACGCAGCGCTGATAGTAAAAGCGGTCAGTTTGATGCGCGTTGGGTTTAGGCCCAGCGAACGACAGGCAATTTCATCTTCACGCAACGCTTCCCATGCGCGACCCAGCGGCATACGTAACAGACGGTTAATGACGAAAAGCGAGAAGACCACCAGCAGCAGCGCCACCAGATAAAGGAAAATCACGCGGTCAGACGGATCATACTTCACGCCAAAGAAGTTGCTGAAGGTATCCCAGCCGCCTTCGCGGGCACTACGACTGAACTCAAGGCCGAAAAAGGTTGGTTTCGGGATCTGGCTGATACCGTTCGGACCACCGGTCACTTCAGTATTGTTGAGCAACAGAATACGAACGATCTCGCCAAAGCCCAGCGTCACAATCGCCAGGTAGTCACCACGCAGGCGCAGCACCGGGAAGCCGAGCATAAAGCCTGCAGCTGCCGAAACCAGCCCCGCCAGTGGCAGGCAGGTCCAGAAACCAAGACCGTAATAGTGGTTCAGCAGCGCGAAGGTGTAAGCGCCAATCGCATAAAAACCACCGTAGCCCAACACTAACAGACCGGAAAGACCAACCACGACGTTTAAGCCCAGACCGAGGATGATATAAATCATCGTCAGCGTGGCGATATCCACCGTCCCACGTGACACCATAAATGGCCATGCCACGGCAATGACCAGCAGCGCCACCAGGAACAGCTTTTGTTTGACAGTTGAGCCGTCAATCGCTGGCAGAATAAACTTCGGTCCGGAGACGCTTTTCAAGCTCTTCTGGAACACCGGACGCAGCAGCTGGAACAGAAAAACGACTCCAGTGCCAATAAACACCCACTGCCAGCGAATATCACTGGCGACATCAACAACCAGCTTAGTGCCATCCAGCTCTAGCTGGACGCCCATAAAGACACCCGCCAGGATGAAAAACATAACGGCAGAGAGCAGCGCCATCGCAAAATGCATTGGTTTCATACTTTCTCTACCTCCGGACGACCCAGAATACCGGTCGGCATCACCAGCAGCACCAGAATCAGCAGTGCGAACGACACCACGTCTTTGTATTCCGTACTCAGATAAGCAGAGGAAAGCGCTTCAGCTACGCCCAGAATCAGGCCGCCGATCATCGCACCAGGAATGCTGCCAATACCGCCGAGAACCGCAGCAGTAAAGGCTTTCATCCCGGCCATAAAGCCAATATACGGATTAATTACGCCGTAGAACTGACCGAGCAGCACACCCGCCACCGCCGCCATCGCAGCACCAATCACAAAGGTCAGCGCAATGACGCGGTCAGTGTTGATACCCAGCAGACTGGCCATTTTCAGGTCTTCCGCACAGGCGCGGCAGGCGCGTCCCATACGTGAATAACGGATAAAAATGGTCAGCGCCAGCATCGCCATGAAGGTCACTATCCAGATAACCAACTGCATGGTAGTGATGGAGGCAGAAAAGTTTTCGCTACTGCCGATAGTCCATTGACCGTTAAACAGGCTTGGCAGCGCCACATCACGCGAGCCTTCCGTCAGGCTGACGTAGTTTTGCAGGAAGATAGACATCCCGATCGCAGAAATCAGCGCAATCAGACGCTTGGAGCTACGCACGGGCCGGTATGCCACGCGCTCGATACTCCAACCGTAGGCGCTGGCAATCACGATAGCACCGATAAATCCGGCCGCCACCAGCAGCCAGCTGGTATCAATGCCCATCATCATCAGCGCGGCGATAATCATAAAGGAGACATAGCTGCCGATCATATACACCTCGCCGTGGGCGAAGTTGATCATGCCGATAATGCCGTACACCATCGTGTAACCGATGGCGATCAGCGCATAGGTGCTTCCCAGCGTGACGCCGTTAAACATCTGCTGCAAAAAATAGAGGAACTGCTCGGACATAAAATAACCTTTCCAAACCCGCCCGGACGGGATATTGAATCCACTCTAAATAATTCGAGTTGCAGCCAACGCACCTGCGATTCGAAGTATAACGAGTGGCTGCCTTATTTGGCGGCGGTGGAAGAACCATCCGCGTGCCACTGGAAGACACCAAACTCAAATCCCTTCAAATCGCCTTTTTCGTCCCAATTCAGCGGCCCAATCACGGTGTCAGCCCCGTGAGCTTTCAGATCTTTCACCAGCTCCAGCGGTTCTTTGCTACCGCTACGATCCATAGCTGTCGCCAGCGACTGTACGGCGGCGTAGGTGATCCATACATAAGGTCCGGTTGGATCTTTCTTGTCAGCTTTGAGCGCATCCACGATACCTTTATTCGCCGGATCCTGGTCATAGCGTTTTGGCATCGTAACCAGCATGCCTTCAGCGGCATCACCTGCAATGTTGGACAGTGAGGCATTACCCACACCTTCTGGTCCCATAAACTGAGTTTTCAGACCAACAGAACGGGCCTGGCGCAGCATTTGTCCCATCTCCGGGTAATAGCCACCGTAGTAAACGAAGTCGATGTTCTCTTTTTTCAGGCGAGCAATCAGCGCAGAAAAATCTTTTTCACCCGCGGTGATCCCATCAAAGAAGACAATATTGGCTTTGCCCGCTTTCAGGCTGTCTTGTACCGAACGCGCAAGACCTTCGCCGTACTGCTGTTTATCGTGGATGATGGCGATACGCTGGGGCTTCACCGTCTCCAGAATGTATTTCGCGGCGGTCGGTCCCTGGGAGGAGTCCAGACCTGCGGTACGCATGATGTGCGCGTAGCCGCGTTGCGTCAGTTCCGGGTTGGTGGCTCCCGGGGAGATCATCAAAATACCTTCGTCTTCGTAGATATCGGAGGCTGGCTGAGTGGAGGACGAGCACAGGTGACCAATAACATACTGAATGCCGTCGTTAACGATTTTGTTCGCCACAGCCACAGCCTGTTTCGGATCGCAGGCATCGTCATATTCCACGCCCACCAGCTTGTCGCCTTTGATCCCGCCTTTAGCATTGATATCTTTAATTGCCTGACGTGCGCCATTAAATTCCATATCGCCCCACTGCGCGACCGGGCCTGACATCGCTCCGACAACAGCGACCTTAATATCTTCCGCCATGGCAGTGTGCGACATTGCCAGTGCTATCACTCCCGCGATGATTGTTTTCGCATTCCGTTTCATTAACTGAATCCCCATTCGTGATGTGTTTATACTTCATCCTTCAAGCTGCCTCAGTGTTGGCTGTTCAAATTCGTTCCAGACGAATTTGTCACTCCCTTGCCGCCTTGATGCAACTTGAATGATTTTGCGTATATATTTTGTATTTATATGGTTAAAAAGCAGACTGTGCTTTTTTTGAACTGCGCTATTTTTACCAGTCTCATTAATGGCTTAGCGCAGCTTTTTAAGCATAATCAGGCTAAAATCTCTATTTTTCAGTCGATTAAGAAAAGATAATATTCTGCTTTTCACTATAGATAAACAAAAAAAAGTGCGTTTGTCAGCATAAAATAACGGCATAATGAGCGGAATAAAATGCTGCATTCCAGGGTATTATCCTGCCTGTTTTTCAATCTCTAATGTTTCAAACTGTCATTATCGTTGTTACAAAACTATTAACCTGGTTATTCGCATAAAAAAGAGAAAGCGTCCGGGTGAATTATTTCGGTACACTGATTTCATCTTTTGTGATTTGGACATGCTGTCAATGAAGCTGACCATCATTCGTTTAGAAAACTTTAGCGCTCAGGATCACATCGATCTGGGCAAAATCTGGCCTGAATATTCCGCCTCATCCTTAAGCGTAGATGACGCCCACCGGATCTATGCTGCGCGTTTTAACGAGCGTCTGCTGGGAGCGGTACGTGTGACACTGAGCGGTACGCAAGGCGCGCTGGATTCATTACGTGTTCGTGAAATCACGCGTCGTCGAGGCGTCGGGCAGTATTTAGTTGAGGAGGTTCTCCGGGATAACCCGGACGTTTCATGCTGGTGGATGGCGGATGTTGGCGTCGAGGACCGAAATACCATGGCCGCGTTTATGCATGCGTTAGGGTTTACTGCGCAGGCGGATGGCTGGGAGAAAAGATAAAAAAACCGCCTCGCAATTTTCCAAGAATTTCGCGTTGCAGGAAGGCGGCAAGGGAGTGACAAATTCGTCTGGAACGAATTTGAACAGCCAAAGGCTGCCTTCGGTGAGGGACAGGGATGTCCCTCATTAAATCCCCGGGAACTTACATAAGTAAGTTCCCGGGGGAGAATAACGCAGCCAACGCCCCTGCAGCGCGAAAGGCGCAGGAAAATTATTTGGCGTCGGTTGCAGTACCGTTAGCGTGCCAGTCGAACACGCCAAACTCGAAGCCTTTCAGATCACCCTTCGAATCCCAGGACAGCGGCCCCATGACGGTTTCCACTGAGTTTGCTTTCAGGTATTTGGCAATTTCAGCTGGATCTTCAGACTGGTTCAGACCGGCCTGCAAAGACTGCAGTGCAGCGTAGGTCGTCCACACGAAGGCTCCGCTCGGATCCTGTTTCTTGGCCTTAATCGCATCTACGATTGGTTTGTTCGCAGGAACCTGATCGTAGTTCTTCGGCTTGGTTACCAGCAACCCTTCAGCAGATTCACCGGCAATGTTAGACAGCGATACGTTCGCAACTCCTTCCGGCCCCATAAACTGCGTTTTCAGACCTGCGGCGCGCGATTGACGTAAAATCTGCCCCATTTCCGGGTGATAACCACCATAGTAAACAAAGTCGATGTTCTCTTTCTTCAGGCGCGCTACCAGGGTAGAGAAGTCTTTCTCACCGGCGGTGATCCCGTCAAAGAATACTACGTTGGCGTTGCCTTTTTTCAGACCGTCCTGCACTGCGCGCGCCAGACCTTCACCATACTGCTGCTTATCGTGGATGATAGCGATGCGCTGCGGCTTCACTTTTTCCAGAATGTATTTCGCGGCGGTTGGCCCCTGATCGGAGTCCAGGCCGGTCGTACGCATAACCAGGTTATAGCCACGCGCAGTCAGTTCCGGTGCCGTAGCCGCCGGGGTGATCATCAGAATACCTTCATCTTCATAAATATCTGACGCTGGCTGAGTGGATGATGAGCAAAGGTGGCCGATAACGTATTTGATCCCGTCGTTGACCACTTTGTTAGCGACCGCTACTGCCTGCTTAGGGTCACAGGCGTCGTCGTATTTCACTACGACCAGTTTGTCACCCTTAACGCCACCTTTTGCGTTGATGTCCGCAATCGCTTGTTCTGCACCGGTAAATTCCTGGTCGCCATACTGCGCCACCGGGCCCGACATCGCGCCGACGACGGCAACCTTAATATCCTTAGCAAACGCCATATTGCTCAAAGACAGGGCGATACATCCTGCCAATAACGCTTTACCCTTCATATTCATCCTGACAATCCCCATTATTGTGGTTATTACGTGTGTTGTGATGTTGTTGTTCAGCACTTTATTTCAATTATTGGATAGCCACCCGTGCTTTAGCAGCATACTCTGCTAAAACATACCCGATTTTTATTATTTTGGAATAGCTAAATTTGACATGCAGATAACAACTTGATGACAAAAAGCATAGACCTCAGGAGAGAGCAGGAGAGATAAAAACAAAAAACCCCGGATTTTCATCCAGGGTTTATAAGCATTTCCAGGTTTACTGGAAGGTTACGCTTCGATTGCCGCGCGCAGTTTTTTCATGGCGTTCTTTTCAAGCTGACGCACACGTTCAGCGGAGACGCCGTAGCGATCGGCCAGTTCCTGCAACGTCGACTTGTTGTCTTCGTCCAGCCAACGGGCACGAATGATGTCCTGGCTACGCTCGTCCAGACCCTGCATTGCGTCGGTCAGTCGGTTAGCCGCCTGCTCTTCCCAGTTGTCATCTTCGATGCCGTCAGCAAAGTTAGACGATTTATCCTGCAGATAAAGCACCGGAGCCATCGGCTGGCTGTCGGACTCGTCGTCCGAAGACATATCAAACGTCATGTCCTGCGCCGCCATACGGGATTCCATTTCGCGGACGTCTTTGCTGGAAACACCCAGCTCACGAGCAACCATTTCAACTTCATCCTGATTAAACCAGCCCAGACGCTGCTTGGTTTTACGCAGGTTAAAGAACAGCTTACGCTGTGCTTTGGTGGTCGCGACTTTAACGATACGCCAGTTACGCAGAACGTATTCGTGGATCTCAGCTTTGATCCAGTGCACGGCGAAGGAAACCAGGCGCACACCCACTTCCGGGTTGAAACGGCGCACGGCTTTCATCAGGCCGATATTACCTTCCTGAATCAGATCCGCCTGCGGCAGGCCATAGCCCGCATAATTACGAGCAACATGAACAACAAAGCGCAGGTGAGACAGGATCAGCGTTTTAGCTGCTTCCAGATCGCCCTGGTAATGCAGCTTTTCAGCCAGTGCCCGCTCCTCGTCAGCCGACAACATCGGCCACGCGTTCGCAGCCCGGATGTAAGACTCCAGGTTACCAACAGGGGCTAAAGCTAAATTTTGCATTTCTTTGGTCATTCAAATCCTCTCAATCTGTATCATCTGGCGCGATGGAAAACCAATAGCAACAACCATGCCAGAGCTTATGAGCAACGAGAATATCATTCAATCTTTTATCAGACAGTGATTTTATCCACAAGTTCCATGTCGTATTGTGTATAAATTACGCACAAAATGTGACATCACGATGAATGCGCCGGGAAGAGAAAACAGTGACTCTTTCCCTGCAGAGCGAACTACTCAGTGCAGGGAAAGATTATACCAGAGATTTTTTAATCGGGGGTAAAGTGGCGTAAATGTTGAACCGTGGCAAGCCAGGCTGCCACCCAGCCAATCATCGAGCACACCAGCAGAAGCAGCAGGCATTCATCAAATGATAAGCCATTGATATCAAACTTTGTTCCAAAAATCTGCGCCACTTCTGTTACCGCTGACGACAGCCGCATCACCAAAATTTCTGACAAAATCAGTGAAAGAAATGCGCCAGAAAAGCCTAACAGCGCCCCACCGTAGAGGAACGGTCGCAGGATAAATCCATCCGTTGCACCAATCAGTTTCTGTACGTTAATGGTATCGCGACGAGCAAAGATACTCAGACGTACACTGTTACCGATGACCAGGAAGACCGCTGCCACCATCAGCACGCCAATCATCGCTGACACACGCCCAACCAGTCCCGTCAGCGCAGCCAGCCGCGCAAACCAGCTGTCATCCATGCGAACTTCATCAATACCATTGATTTGCGTAATACGGTCACGCAGCGTATTCAGCGACTCCGTGCCCTGGAAATCCAGTTTCGGGATCACCACCGCCACAGCCGGAAGCGGGTTCTCTTCCAGCATATCCAGCGCACCACCAAAACCGGACCAGTTGCGGAATTCGCCCAGCGCATCATCGCGGGAAAGATAATTCACTTTCTCCACGCCCTGCTCTGCCTGCAATTGACCCACCACCCGCGCCGCCGCATCGTCATCCAGCGTTTTTTGCAGATAAACAGTGATCTGCGGGGACGGATAATACTGGCTTGCCGCCTGGTTAACGTTCTTATAAACCATGTAGCAGACGCTTGGCAGCGTCAGGGAGATGGCGATTACCATCACCGTCAGGAATGTCGCCAGTGGCTTACTTTTCAGATCCTGTAACGCCCCCTGGAATGCATAGCGCACCTGCTCGTTAAAGACGTTGGTTTTACGCGAGTTCGGCTTCGGCGATGATTTTGCACGCTTTGGCGCGTTGCGACCACCGTCCCCCGGAGCACCGCCCGATTTACGGAAGCGGTCCAGTCGGCCACCAAACTGTTTAATTTGATTGATAGCGTCGCGCCTATTCATGAGCCAGGCCTCCATGCAGATGTCCATCGCTCAGGACAAGCTGACGATATGAACGTCGGGAGATCAGCCCAATATCGTGCGTTGCCATTAATACCGTTACTCCTACGCGGTTAAACTCTTCAAACAAGCGTAAGATCCCTTCCGACAGCGCATCGTCGAGGTTCCCTGTAGGTTCATCCGCCAGAAGTACCGCAGGCTTATTCACCACCGCACGGGCAATCCCCACGCGCTGCTGTTCGCCGCCGGAGAGTTGAATCGGGAAGTTCTTCGCTTTGTCCAACAGCCCGACCTTGTCCAGTGCCGCCGACACGCGGCGACGGATATCGTCCCCGCTGGCACCCGCAATGATGAGCGGGATTGCTACGTTGTCAAAAACGGTTCGGTCCATCAACAGATGGTGATCCTGAAAAATCATCCCGATCTGACGGCGCAGAAACGGCACTTCACGGTTTTTTAAACGGCTAATGTCATGCCCGCTGAAGTAGATTTTCCCGGCGCTGGGCCGCTCAATTCCACAGATCAGCTTCAGCAGGGTACTTTTCCCCGCACCGGAGTGGCCGGTCAGAAACGCCATCTCGCCAGGCTGCATATGGAATGTGACTCCCTGCAGCGCTTGTCTCCCACCGAGATAGGCCTTGCTGACATGTTCAAAGCGAATCATTGTTAATCCTCTCGGGCAAAAAGTGCCTCTATAAAATCGTCCGCTTTAAACGGACGTAAATCCTCGATACGTTCGCCCACGCCGATATAACGGATAGGGATGCCAAACTGGTCGGCAACCGAGAAAATTACTCCACCTTTCGCCGTACCGTCCAGCTTGGTCAGGGTAATACCGGTCAATCCCACCGCTTCATGGAACAGTTTGGCCTGGCTTACTGCATTCTGCCCGGTACTGGCGTCGAGGGTCAGCATAATTTCATGCGGCGCATCCTCGTCCAGCTTCTTCATGACACGAACGATTTTTTTCAATTCTTCCATCAGGTGCGCTTTGTTCTGCAAGCGACCCGCAGTATCAGCGATCAGCACGTCAACGTTACGCGCCTTCGCAGCCTGAATAGCATCAAAGATAACGGATGCGGAATCCGCGCCGGTATGCTGAGCAATCACCGGGATGTTGTTACGCTGACCCCAGACCTGCAGCTGTTCTACCGCCGCAGCACGGAAGGTGTCCCCGGCTGCCAGCATCACCGACTTACCCTGCTGCTCAAACTGGCGCGCCAGCTTACCGATGGTGGTCGTTTTACCCACACCGTTCACACCCACCATTAAAATAACAAATGGCGTTTTACCATCAACATTCAGCGGTTCATCAACCTTTGCCAGAATCTCGCCCATTTCATCTTTCAGCAGACCATACAGTGCTTCTGCATCACGCAGTTGCTTGCGGCTGGCGCCTTCCGTCAGATTGGCGATGATCTTGCGGGTGGTTTCCACACCCACGTCAGCGATCAGTAACTGCTCTTCCAGCTCTTCAAACAGATCATCGTCGATCTTTTTACCACGGAACAGACTGATAAATCCGGAACCGAGGTTTTCTTTTGTTTTCAGCAAGCTGCGTTTAAGACGCGCAAAGAAACCTTCTTTCGTCGGCTTTTCCTGCTCCTGCGCGGCCTCTTCTTCTACCGTTTCCTCTACCAAACCCTCTTCCGCTGGGGTATCTTCAACCGGTACAACAGTTTCGGCTTCTTCCACCGCCACGGCTGCCAGCGCCTGCGCTTCCAGCTCTTCGTCAGTCAGTTGCGGTTCGTTATCCGCTTCTTCTTCAACCGCCTCCACAATTTCAACGGTTTCCGCTTCGGCCTGCCACTCCTCAGGTGAAGTTTCTTCAGCTTTCACCTCTTCCGGCAGCGGCAACTCTTCGCGTTCAATAACCTCAACGGCGGCCACTGTCGGTTCAGGTGCTTCAACAACCGGCTGAACATGTTCGGCAACGGGCTCTATTTCAGGCTGCAGCTTTTCGATTTCCGCAACCTGTTCCGTGACTTCAACAACTTCAGCAGCAAAAGCTTCTGATTCCGCTTCACTATGCGTTTCCTGCGCGCGAGGTTGTTCCTCTACAACGACAGTTTCTTCGGCAACCGATTGTTGTTCTTCGTTTTTTAACTCTGTCTCGTTTTCCGGTGCCTGCTCTTTTTGACCAAAGCCCAGCCAGGAAAAAAAGCCACGTTTTTTCTCTTTCGCCATTTGCGACTACACTCCCCCGCTGTTGCTTCATGGCACAGCGTCAACGCTATGTACATAGCAGCTATAAAAATGATGAAATAGTCTATCACTTAACTCAACTCACATCACCGCCTGGAACGACATGCTATAGGCGGATTGAGCAATAATCGAAATGAAAAAACCGAATCACTCAGGCAGCGGTCAGATCCGCATTATTGGCGGGCAATGGCGGGGCCGTAAACTCCCGGTTCCGGACAGTCCCGGTTTACGACCGACGACCGACCGAGTCCGCGAAACATTGTTTAACTGGCTGGCCCCGGTGATGGTCGACGCGCGCTGCCTCGACTGCTTCGCCGGAAGCGGCGCGCTGGGGCTGGAAGCCCTCTCCCGCTATGCAGCAGACACCACGCTGCTGGAGATGGACCGTGCGGTATCGCAGCAGTTACAAAAGAATCTTGCCACACTTAAGGCAAGCCATGCCCGCGTCATCAACACCAACACGCTCGCGTTTCTGGCCCAGGCGGGTACGCCGCATAATGTGGTGTTTGTTGATCCACCTTTTCGCAAAGGTTTACTGGAAGAAACATTAACTCTTCTGGAAACAAACAACTGGCTGGCAAACGAGGCGTATATTTACGTGGAAAGCGAAGTTGAAAACGGTCTGCCTCCGGTTCCTGTTAACTGGTCGTTGTATCGCGAAAAGGTAGCCGGACAGGTCGCCTATCGCCTGTATCAACGCGAAGCCAAAGGAGAGCACAATGCTGATTAATCTGGGACGCTTATTGATGCTGTGCGTCTGGGCCTTTTTACTGCTTAATATTTTTCAGCCGTTTCCACGCCCACTCAACATCTTCGTTAACGTTGCACTGGTGTTTATGGCACTGATGCATGGGATGCAGTTAGCGCTGTTAAAAAGCACGTTGCCAAAAGATGGCCCGCAGATGACCCGCGGTGAGAAAATCCGCATTTTTCTGTTTGGCGTGTTTGAGCTACTGGTCTGGCAGAAGAAAATTAAGACTCAGTTGAAGAAGTAACCGCAATGCCGGATGGCGGTTTACGCCTTATCCGGCCTGCTCAATTACGGTTGTGCGCTAAACCCCTCAAAGCGCGAGCCTTTGTAACTCAGCGTGCCCTTGTCCCCGACTGTTAATGCATGATATTGCTGCGCATCAAGACGAAATGTCTGCTCCAGACCTCCATTTTGCGGCTTGAAGCTCGCTTCATAACGCATGCTGGTGCCCGCCGGAGTCACTTCCTGCTGACGTGAACGCCTGTCGTTAAGTTGCTTTTCTCGTTTATTACTTACCACCACCTGCTTTTGCACCAGCGGTGCGGCATCATTATCCGCTTTTTCACGTCGCTGCTGAACAAAGCGAAACGATGCGGCAATAACAATTAATACAATGATAACAATGAAAAAAAGTGGTGGTTTACTCATATTATTAACCCATCAGAAAATGCGGAAATAAGCATAACCTGCCTGTTATGGTGTTGTCATCTGGCGCTATCGGCCTCTACACTGGTCAGAAGAGCCGTAGGCACCCCGCTTACGAAAAAATAACGAATTCAAGGAACTAAGATGCTTTGGTCGTTTATCGCTGTCTGTCTTTCCGCATGGCTGTTTGTGGATGCCTCTTATCGTGGCCCCGTCTGGCAACGTTGGGTCTTTAAGCCACTCACATTATTACTCCTGCTGTTACTGGCCTGGCAGGCGCCGATGTTTAACGCCGTCAGCTACCTGGTGCTGGCCGGCTTATTTGCCTCACTACTGGGCGATGCACTGACACTGTTGCCACGTCAACGCCTGTTGTATGCCGTGGGCGCGTTTTTCCTGTCGCATTTGCTGTATACCATTTATTTCGCCAGCCAAATGACACTGTCGTTCTTCTGGCCACTGCCGTTGGTGCTGCTGGTGATGGGAGCCTTACTGATCGCCGTAATCTGGACGCGACTGGAAGAGCTTCGCTTAGCAATATGTACCTTTATCGGCATCACCCTGATGATGGTATGGATGGCCGGTGAGCTCTGGTTCTTCCGCCCAACTGCCCCGGCGCTGTCAGCATTTATGGGGGCCGCGTTACTGTTTGTCGGCAATATTGTCTGGCTGGGAAGTCATTATCGTTGCCGCTTCCGCGCTGATAATGCAATTGCCGCCGCCTGCTACTTTGCCGGACATTTCCTGATTGTTCGTTCGCTGTATCTTTAAAAATGCTTGACTCTGGAGTCGACTCCAGAGTGTATCCTCCGGTTAATACGAAATGATTATCGACCGGAGGATGCCATGTCGACACCAGATGCCAATGGCAAAAAGGCCCCACAGTTTTCTTCATTCAAGCTTGCTCCTGCACCACAGAAGGCAGATGACTGCTGCTGTGAAGGGAGTTGCTCAACCCCACCGCCCGTTTCCGATGCCGTTGAAGGTACTCGCTATTCCTGGAAAGTAGCGGGTATGGATTGCGCTGCTTGCGCCCGTAAAGTTGAAAATGCGGTCCGTCAGGTCAGAGGTGTCAATCACGTTCAGGTGCTGTTCGCGACTGAAAAACTGGTGGTCAATACCGACGCCGATATCCGCCAACAAATTGAAAACGCGGTGCAAAAGGCAGGCTATACCCTGCGCGATGAGCAGACTCCGCAAGAGGCCCCCGAGTCCCGATTTAAAGAGAACCTGCCGCTGATTACGCTGGTCATCATGATGGCTATTAGTTGGGGGCTGGAGCAGTTCAATCACCCCTTTGGTCAGATGGCGTTTATCGCCACCACGCTGGTTGGTCTGTATCCCATTGCCCGTCAGGCCCTGCGCCTGATGAAAACCGGCAGCTACTTCGCCATTGAAACACTGATGAGCGTTGCCGCCATTGGCGCGCTGTTTATTGGTGCCACGGCTGAAGCCGCGATGGTTTTACTGCTGTTCTTAATTGGCGAACGCCTGGAAGGATGGGCAGCCAGCCGCGCCCGTAAAGGCGTCAGCGCCCTGATGGCACTGAAACCAGAAACCGCCACACGCCTGCATAATGGCAAGCGTGAAGAGGTCGCCATTAATACTCTCCAGCCTGGCGACATTATCGAAGTTGCCGCGGGTGGACGTTTACCTGCCGATGGCAAACTGGTCTCCGATTTTGCCAGTTTTGATGAAAGCGCACTCACCGGCGAATCTATCCCGGTTGAACGCGCAACCGGCGAAAAAGTCCCGGCGGGCGCAACCAGCGTCGACCGTCTGGTCACACTTGAAGTTCTCTCTGAACCCGGTGCCAGCGCCATTGACCGCATTCTGAAACTGATTGAAGAAGCCGACGAGCGTCGCGCGCCCATTGAGCGTTTTATTGACCGCTTCAGCCGGATTTACACCCCAGCTATTATGGCGGTTGCCCTGCTGGTCACCCTCGTGCCGCCGCTGCTGTTTGCTGCATCCTGGCAGGAGTGGATTTATAAAGGGCTGACGCTGTTGTTGATTGGTTGTCCATGCGCATTGGTTATCTCTACGCCTGCAGCGATAACCTCCGGGCTGGCAGCAGCGGCACGTCGTGGGGCGCTCATTAAAGGCGGTGCGGCGCTGGAACAACTGGGCAGAGTCACTCAGGTGGCGTTTGATAAAACCGGAACGCTGACTGTAGGTAAACCCCGCGTAACAGCCATTCATCCAGCGAGCAATATCAGCGAGTCCGAACTCCTGGCACTAGCGGCGGCGGTAGAACAAGGCGCCACGCATCCACTGGCACAGGCGATTGTTCGCGAAGCACAAACCCGTGAATTGACCATCCCAGGGGCCAAAGCACAGCGTGCGCTGGTTGGTTCAGGCATTGAAGCGCAGGTTAATGGCGAACGCGTGCTGATTTGCGCCGCAGGTAAACAACCTGCCGAAGCCTTTACCGGGCAGATAAGTGAACTGGAAAGCGCAGGACAAACGGTAGTGCTGGTGCTGCGCAACGATGCCGTGTTGGGTGTAATTGCCTTGCAGGATACGTTGCGTGACGACGCCCGTACCGCCATCAGCGAGCTTCATCAGTTAGGTGTGAAAGGTGTGATCCTCACCGGCGATAATCCACGAGCGGCAGCAGCGATTGCCAGTGAACTGGGTCTGGAGTTCAAAGCCGGGCTACTGCCGGAAGACAAAGTTCGGGTGGTAACCAGCCTGAACCAGCAGTCGCCTCTAGCAATGGTCGGTGACGGAATTAACGACGCTCCGGCAATGAAAGCCGCCACTATCGGCATTGCAATGGGAAGCGGGACCGACGTCGCGCTGGAAACCGCAGACGCCGCCCTGACCCATAACCGTTTGCGTGGTCTGGTACAAATGATTCAACTGGCGCGCGCCACTCACGCCAATATTCGTCAGAATATTGCGATTGCGCTGGGACTGAAGGGAATTTTTCTGATTACCACACTGCTCGGGATCACCGGATTGTGGCTGGCGGTGCTGGCAGATACGGGGGCGACGGTTCTTGTGACTGCCAACGCGTTGCGACTGTTACGTAAAGGATAACGCGTTTTGTCGGCCGGATGGGACGCTTTAGCGTCGGCATCCGGCAGCGATTACTGACCCTTACGCACTAAATAACGGTACGGCAGAGAGTCGGTCTCTTTTGCCACCAACTCATGCTCCATAAACGTGCAGAAGCCGGGAATATCGCGGGTTGTCGCCGGATCGTCCGCGACAATCAGCAGCGTTTCTCCGGCCTGCATGCCGCGTACGGTTTTACGCACCATCATTACCGGTTCCGGGCAGCGCAGTCCCTGTGCATCAAGGGTATGGTCGGGAGAGGTAAACAAATCGCTCATCATTATCTCGTTCAATAAAAAACGGCGTTATTTTACGCTCTGTTGGTCAGTAAGCCAATCAGGTTAACGATTGCGTGAAAAACAACCATTGCAATGTGCTCTTAAAGCAGTATCATGCGACGGTTTTTTATTGGGTTCCCTCACCCCATCCAACAAAAAGGTCACAATATGACTCCGTTTACACAAACTCAGCGCGTAAAAGCGTTGTTCTGGCTATCGCTATTTCATCTGCTGGTGATCACCTCCAGCAACTATCTGGTGCAGCTTCCGATCTCCATCTTTGGTTTTCATACCACATGGGGTGCTTTTAGCTTTCCGTTTATTTTCCTCGCAACCGACCTGACCGTACGTATTTTTGGCGCGCCGCTGGCACGACGCATCATCTTTGCAGTGATGGTCCCCGCGCTGCTGATCTCATATGTTATTTCAGCACTGTTTTATATGGGATCCTGGCAGGGATTCGGCGCGCTGCTGCACTTTAACCTGTTTGTTGCCCGTATCGCCGCCGCCAGCTTTATGGCCTACGCACTGGGACAAATTCTGGACGTGCATGTCTTCAACCGTCTGCGTCAGAACCGTCGCTGGTGGCTGGCACCCACGGCTTCAACGTTGTTTGGCAATATCAGCGATACGCTGGCCTTCTTCTTTATCGCCTTTTGGCGTAGCCCGGATGCCTTTATGGCAGAGCACTGGATGGAAATCGCGCTTGTTGATTACTGCTTCAAGGTGCTGATCAGTATTATTTTCTTCCTGCCGATGTACGGCGTGCTGTTGAATATGTTACTGAAAAGGCTGGCAGATAAATCCGAAATATCGGCATTGCAGACGAGTTAAAGGTTCATTTTCCGAGTTGTGATAAGATGGACGAATGAGCCGTTATGGCCGTTTATCGAAAGGAAGAAGTCAATGCGCAATCTGGTTAAATATGTCGGTATTGGCCTGCTGGTTATGGGGCTTGCGGCCTGTGATAATAGCGATTCAAAAGCGCCAGCAGAGGGTGCTGCCGCAGAAAGTAGCGCTACCGGACAACCGGTTAGCCTGCTGGATGGCAAACTCAGTTTTTCCCTGCCAGCAGACATGACCGATCAGAGCGGCAAGCTGGGTACTCAGGCCAACAACATGCACGTGTACTCTGATGCTACCGGCCAAAAAGCAGTGATTGTGATTGTCGGCGACGATACCAGCGAAGACCTGGCTGTTCTGGCAAAACGTCTGGAAGATCAGCAGCGCAGCCGTGACCCGCAGTTACAGGTGGTCACTAACAAGTCGATTGAACTGAAAGGTCACACTCTTCAGCAGTTAGACAGCATCATCTCCGCGAAAGGCCAGACTGCTTACTCTTCCGTGGTACTGGGGAAAGTCAACAACCAGCTGCTGACTCTGCAAATCACGTTGCCTGCTGACGATCAGCAGAAAGCGCAGACTACCGCAGAAAATATCATTAACACCCTGGTTATCCAGTAATCGTTAAGATGATGATGCGGCCTCCGATGATGCAATCGGGGGCCGTTTTTTTAGCCTCCAGGTCAGCAGGAACGCCACCGCAACCAGCCCGGCTGCCGCCAGATAGATAACTGGCACGTCCGCCCATGTCATCACCAACCCCGCCAGCGGCCCGGTGACCCCTAGCGATAAATCCATAAACACCGTATAAGTTGCCAGCGCAGCACCCTGATTCTGTTGCGGTACAGCTTTTACCGCCACTACGCCCAACGCGGGGAAGACCAGCGAGAATCCCGCACCTGCCAGCAAAACGCCTATTTTCGCCATCCACGGCATGGATGCCATCCCTACCAGCAGCAGCCCAACGATCTCTACGCTGAAGCAGATCATCGCCACATTCAAACCACCTAACCGATTGATACCATTTGGGAATAACAAACGAGTACCGACAAACGTGCAACTGAACAGCGTTAGCGCAAATGCAGCACCGTCCCAACCTTTGGCGTCATAAAACAGCGTAATAAAGGTGGCGATCACCCCAAATCCTGCGGAGGCCAGCGCCAGCGCCATGCCATACAACCAGACGCGTCCGAGTACCGCGCGAAACGGCAGCGGTTTGCCCTTGCTGGCCTTCACTGCCGGGCGAGGGAGTGCCAGCAGTATCGCCAGTAGCGCCACCCCCATGACGGTTAATGCCAGTCCTTGTAATCCGCCCCAGGCATAGCACAGTACGCCTAGTGGTGCGCCTATCGCCATCGCGCCGTAGGTGACGATGCCATTCCACGAAATCACCCGGCCAATGTGTATTGACCCCACTACTCCCACGCCCCACAACGTGGATCCCGTGCCAGCAAAACTTTGCCCAATTCCCAGTATCACGCGTCCCAGACACAGCAGCAGCAAACTCGCCATTGGCCAGCCGCTGGTCGAACCTGCCAGCAAATAGCCCAGACCACTTAAAAAGCAGCCACACAGTCCGAAAACTACGATCTTCTTCGGCCCCAGCAGATCGGCATATCGACCAGCATGGGGACGACTCAGTAGCGTGGCGAAATACTGCAGGCTAATCACCAGTCCGGCCCAGAAGGCGCTAAAGCCCATAACATCATGGACATATCCCGGCAGAACCGCGAGCGGCAAGCCGATAGTCAGGTAGCTGGCGAAGTTAAACATCACCACGGAGACAATGCGCAGATTGAGACGTAATCCGCTAAACGTTGGTTCAGCGACGGGTTCGGGCATGGAGGGTCACCACATTTTTACAACAGTGTTTCATATCTACCATGTTGCAGAAGAGAAATCAGCAGCCAGATTAGGAATATCTGTCGCAAGCCAGCCGCTACACTTAATGCAAAACGTAAAAAGGAAGAATACATGACAACCTCTCCGCCCGATAAAACGGGTTTGCACATTCTGCTCAAACTTGCCGCTCTGGTTGTTATCCTCGCAGGCATACATGCCGCCGCAGATATTATTGTGCAACTACTGCTGGCCCTCTTTTTTGCCATTGTATTGAATCCACTGGTCACCTGGTTTATTCGCCGGGGAGTACGTCGACCGATCGCCATTACGCTGGTAGTGATGGTGATGTTGATCGTTCTCACCGCGCTGGTGGGTGTTCTTGCTTCCTCAGTCAATGAGTTTATCGGCATGCTGCCAAAGTACAACAAGGAGCTAACACGCAAGGTACTGTATCTGCAGGATATGATGCCCTTTCTTAATCTGCATATGTCGCCAGAGCGCATGCTACAACGCATTGATTCTGACAAGCTGATGACCTTTACAACCACGCTGATGACCGGAGTTTCCGGTGCGATGGCAAGCGTCGTCCTGCTGGTAATGACGGTGGTATTTATGCTGTTTGAAGTACGCCATGTCCCCTACAAAATGCGTTTTGCGCTGAATAATCCGCAAATCCATATTGCTGGTCTTCATCGGGCATTAAAGGGCGTCTCTCACTATCTGGCGCTAAAAACGCTACTCAGCCTATGGACAGGAGCTATCATCTGGCTTGGGCTTGCGCTAATGGGTATTCAGTTTGCTCTGATGTGGGGCGTACTGGCATTCCTGTTAAATTACGTACCCAATATTGGTTCCGTCATTTCCGCCGTACCACCGATGATCCAGGCACTGTTGTTCAATGGCATCTACGAATGCGTGCTCGTTGGCGCACTTTTTCTGGCAGTACATATGGTGATTGGTAACATCCTTGAGCCACGCATGATGGGACATCGTTTAGGATTGTCGACGCTGATCGTATTTCTCTCCTTGCTGGTATGGGGATGGCTACTCGGCCCGGTAGGAATGCTGCTATCCGTACCATTAACCAGCGTGTGCAAAATTTGGATGGAAACCACCACAGGCGGCAGCAAACTGGCTATTTTACTTGGACCAGGCAGACCCAAAAGCCGGCTTCCCTGAAAAAACTACCAACCGGGGTAGTTCTTACACGACCATTAAACTGGTATAAGCGTAGATATATATGCCGATTTGCCATAAATAAGATAATGAAAATGAGTTCATTATCTTATTTAAGTGAATACATTAAATTCATGAATTGAATATACAAAACAATAAATTTCAAAAGTCATTTAACCCAAACCAACCCTCTATATTTAAAGGTTATTTCCATTGATATCGTTTGCTTGACAACCTATACTTATCACCGACAATAGCGACGTAGACTTTCCGTTGCAGAAAAACATAGAATATTATACTCAGGTAATTCCATCACCTTGCTATCAGTCTTGTGAAATAGACCACAAATTTAGCTTAAATAAAATCACAAGGTGATGCGGGTGATCATTATTTCGCAGCTTATTATTTAACACGTATAAACAGTACTTTGATAGGGAGTTTTAATGAAACAGTATATTAAATGGTTTGCGGCAATTGCTGTTGTCGGTGCGCTGGCAGGTTGTGCGCGTACCGCGCCGATTGATCAAGTACACTCCAGCGTTAGCGCAGGGCACACTCAGGATCAGGTTAAAACCGCAATTCTGAAAGCAGGCGTTCAACGCCAGTGGATCATGTCTGAAGTTAGCCCTGGCGTCATCAAAGCACGTCAGCAAACCCGCGATCATGTGGCTGAAGTCCGTATTACCTATACCGCCACCAGCTACGACATCAAATATGACAGCAGCCTCAATCTGCAGGCTTCAGGCGGGAAAATTCACAAAAACTATAACCGCTGGGTGCGCAATCTGGATAAAGACATCCAGATCAATTTGTCAACCGGTGCCAATCTGTAATTATGCCTAAAGTCGGGCCGATAAGGCCCGATACTCTAACTATCTGCCATTTAACAGGTTGTTCCCACATGTACGAACAGGATTCGCTTAGCGCACTGGATGCCATTACTGAAGCACAACGAATCGCATTTGCCCCTATGCTTTTTCAAACCGCGTTGTGCCTGCGAAATGCGGGAGTACTCGCCTGGCTGGACAAGCAAGGTAAACGCGGCGCGACACTCGACGAAATTACTGAAAACAGTACCATCAACGAATATGCCGCCAGCATACTGCTGGATATGGGGTTAAGCGGGCGAATCATTACCTATAAAGAGGGGCATTATTACCTCGCTAAAGTCGGTCATTTTCTTTTACATGACACGATGACGCGTGTGAATATGGATTTCACCCAGGATGTTTGCTATCAGGGTTTGTTCTATCTGGAGAATGCACTGAAAGAAGGTAAACCCGCTGGATTAAAAATCTTTGGTGACTGGCCAACAATCTATCCCGCTCTGTCGCAATTACCGCCGGCTGCGCGTGAAAGTTGGTTTGCTTTCGATCATTACTATTCAGATGGGGCATTTGACGCCGCACTGCCATATGTATTCGCCAGCGCCCCTGCAACCCTGTACGATATTGGCGGAAATACCGGGAAATGGGCATTACGTTGTTGTCAACATGATGACAATATTGCAGTAACCCTATTAGATTTACCGCAACAAATTGCACTTGCACGTGAAAATATCGAAAATGCAGGATTATCTCATCGCATAAATTTCCATCCTGTGGATATGCTTAGCGATTCGCCTTTACCCGCCGAGGCGGATATCTGGTGGATGAGCCAATTCCTGGATTGTTTTTCTCCGGAACAAATTATCACCATGCTTAGCAATATTGCCCGCGTGATGAAACCCGGCGCAAAGTTGTGCATTATGGAACTGTTTTGGGATGCCCAAAAATTTGAAGCGGCCTCATTTAGCCTGAATGCGTCTTCGCTTTATTTTACCTGTATGGCGAATGGCAACAGCCGTTTCTACAGCGTAGAGAAGTTTTATCACTATCTGAATCAGGCAGGATTTCAGGTAGATGAACGCCACGACAACTTAGGTGTTGGACATACTTTATTGATATGTCAGAAGAAAAAATAATAAACAATCGGAACTACCGATTTATCGCGGACGCGCGTTGATGAAATTTGCATTAAACATTATCGACTGGCAGGCCAAGGCGCCAGGGTTAAGCGAAAGGACACAGTGGCATGAATGGTCACGGCTTTCGCACGCTATCGATCCAGCCGCACCACTGGCTAAACTCAGTGAGTTACCGATGATGACGGCTCGCCGCCTCAGTTCCGGCAGCAAGCTGGCCGTCGATTGCGGGCTGGCGATGCTACGCCGCCATGAGATCGATGCCATCCTCTATACCAGCCGCCACGGTGAACTGGAGCGTAACTACCGGATCCTGCACGCCCTGGCGACAGAGCAGGCACTCTCACCGACCGATTTTGCCCTTTCTGTGCATAACTCCGCCGTGGGTAACCTGACTATCGCTGCAAAAAAACCGATCGTCTCTTCCTCACTCTCTGCAGGCAGGGATACATTCCAGCAAGGATTATGCGAAGTCATGAGCCTGTTGCAGGCGGGATATCAGCGCGTGTTAATGGTCGATTTTGACGGTTTTCTGCCTGAGTTTTATCACCCACAACTGCCTCCTGAAATGCCGACATGGCCATTTGCCGTCGCGCTGGTAATTGAATCAGGTGATACCTGGCAATGCAAAACCCGTCCGCATAGCGCCCATAGTGAGACCTCGTTGCCGCAAAGCTTGTTGTTTTTACAGCACTATCTACAGGATATCGATACGTTTACCCTGCCGGGTGAACGCGTGCAGTGGCAGTGGAGTCAGGGATGAACAGGATACTTCTGCGCCTTAATTGGGGATGGCGGCTGGTAATGACCGGATTTTGCTTTGCCTTGTTTGGTCTCGGGGGACTACTGCTTTCTACTATCTGGTTTAACTTACTGTTAGTTGCGATATGGAATAATACCAGACGTCGGCGCATCGCCAGACGCAGCATTGCCGCCAGTTTTCGTCTCTTTTTAACCGTGGCGAAACGACTTGGCGTACTGGATTACCGCATTGAAGGACGAGATATCTTGCGCAAAGAGCGAGGGTGTCTGGTGGTCGCCAATCATCCGACGCTAATCGACTATGTGTTACTGGCCTCGGTTATGCCGGAAACGGACTGCCTGGTGAAAAGCGCGCTCCTGAAGAATCCGTTCCTCGGCGGCGTAGTCCGGGCGGCAGATTACCTGATTAATAGTCAGGCCGATGCGCTATTGCCTGCCTGCCAGCAACGGCTGGAACAAGGCGATACAATTTTAATTTTCCCCGAGGGTACTCGCACACGCCCCGGAGAGGAAATGACGCTACAGCGCGGTGCAGCAAATATCGCTGTGCGCTGCAGCAGCGATTTACGCATAGTGACCATTAACTGCAGCGAACAAATGCTGGATAAAGAAAGCAAATGGTATGACGTCCCATCGGTAAAACCAGTATTTACTATTTCAGTACACGAACGAGTTAAAATCGATCAATTTTACGATGCAAATTCACAAGAACCGGCGCTGGCCGCAAGGCAGTTAAACCGGCATCTTTTGCTTCAATTACAACCAGGTAATTTACCTCTTTCAGGAATTAATGATGCAAGCGCTTTATCTTGAAATCAAAAATCTCATTATAACGACACTGAATCTCGACGAACTGACAGCTGACGATATTGAAACCGAAGCGGCACTCTTTGGTGATGGCTTAGGGCTGGACTCGATCGACGCTCTGGAGCTGGGTCTGGCGGTGAAAAACGAGTATGGCGTGGTGCTCTCTGCTGAGAGTGAAGAGATGCGCCAGCACTTCTTCTCCGTCGCCACGCTGGCATCTTTCATTCACGCGCAACGTGCCTGAGGATAGTCCGTTATGACCGAACAAAAAGCCATTTACGAAGAAGTCTCCTCGCTGCTGGTTAAGCTATTCGAAGTCGACCCACAGGATATCAAGCCTGAGGCACGCCTGTACGAAGATCTGGAGCTCGACAGCATTGATGCCGTCGACATGATCGTGCATCTGCAAAAGAAAACCGGTAAGAAAATCAAGCCGGAAGAGTTCAAAGCAGTACGCACCGTACAAGATGTCGTCGATGCGGTAGAACGCCTTCTCAAAGAAGCGTAACTCACCGTGTCGGGCACTCGCTCGCTGCCAGTCGTACAACTGCTAACAGGTTTACTGCTGTTGGCCTGGCCATTTTTAATCTGGTTTGGCCTGGCGCATAACAGCCTGCACTGGCTGCTGCCGTTGATGGCGCTACTCCTTTTTTTACGCTTTCGCCAGACCCGGCGACAGGCGGGGCCGTTGCGCGTCGTGACACAGGTAGTGGCGGTCGCTGGCATCACACTGTGCATTGCCAGCTATCTGCTCAAAACGCACCAACTGTTGCTGTTTTATCCGGTGGTGGTAAATGGCGTCATGCTGGCGGTATTTGGCGGCTCACTCTGGTCAGCCATGCCAATTGTCGAACGGCTGGCGCGACTGCGTGACCCAAACCTTCCCGAAGCAGGTGTGCGCTACACTCGCCGTGTGACGCAAATCTGGTGCGCCTTTTTCATCCTTAACGGGAGCGTTGCGCTTTTTACCGCACTGTATGGCGATATGTCACTGTGGACGACCTGGAACGGTATGATCTCCTATCTGCTGATGGGAACACTCATGGCGGGTGAGTGGTTAGTTCGCCAACAGATGATAAAACGAGATACCCAATGAAGCAGCCCCTCACTCTTGCTCAATGGCTCAGTGCCCCACGTCCGGACGGAGTGCCTGTAGCGTGGCAGGAAGAGCACACCTGGACACTTGGTCATCTGCGCCATGATGTGGCCCGGTTGATAACACATCTGCAGCAGCAGGAAGGTGAACGCTGGGCATTGTGCTTCGAGAACAGTTATTTATTTATCGTCGCACTGCTGGCAACGCTCCACGCAGGCAAAATACCGGTGATCCCTGGCCATTGCCGTGTTTCATTATTAAACGAGCAGCATGCGCTGTTTGATGGCGTACTGAGCGATAAAGCACTGGACTGGCAAGGTGCACTGCTGGTTGTCAGTTCTGCCATGAAACCCGCTACCTACGATATTACTTTCCCGGCAATACCCAGCGACGCCTTCGTGGAACTCTTCACCTCCGGCTCCACCGGCCAGCCGAAACGGGTCATCAAGCCAATCAATCGTCTGGATAACGAAGCCGCGCTGCTCGCGACGCGTTTTGCCGATCGCCTGGCAGGTTGTCGGGTGGTCGCGTCAGTGGTGCCACAGCATCTGTATGGTCTGACGTTTCGTATCTTCTTGCCAATGGCCTTAGGTTTACCGTTACATGCTGCAATGCTGTGGTACGCCGAGCAGTTGGCGGCGCTAAGCCATGAACATCGCTATGTGTTTATCAGCAGCCCGGCGTTTCTGAAACGCCTCGATCATCAGCTTACCCCGCCGCCGGTCGAGATGATTCTGTCCGCAGGCGGCATGCTGCCCTGGCAGGACGTCACGCAGGCCGCTGACTGGCTGAACGTATGGCCCGATGAGATCTACGGCAGCACCGAAACCGGCATCCTCGCCTGGCGTTATCGCCAGCGGGATGATGTGGCATGGCAGCCCTTCCCGGGGGTCATATTCCAGCCAGAAAACGAGGCATTTCGCGTGTTTTCTCCACTTATCGCCGCTGATGATGGCCTGTTGCTCGACGATATTCTGCATTTTACAGAAAGCGGGCAGTTCCGTCTGATGGGTAGACGGGGTCGCGTGGTCAAAATTGAAGAGAAGCGTATTTCACTCAGCGAAGTGGAGCAACGCTTACTGGCTCTGGACGGTATCCGCGAAGTCGCGGCATTGCCCGTCTCACGCGGAGGGCGTCAGGGAGTTGGCGTCCTGTTAGTGCTGGATAACGAGGCGCGTCAACGCTGGCATGAATGCGGGGGGAAACCGCAAGAGCTGAGCTGGAGGCGCTCGCTGCTGCCGTGGCTGGAGCCGGTCGCCGTTCCTCGCTACTGGCGCGTGATTGACGAAATCCCGGTCAACAGTATGAACAAGCGTGTCTATGCGCAATTACAGGAGTTATTTCATGAAACCCCATGAAATCGAGCGCCACCAGGCACAGCCTCAACAGGCTGAGATCGTTTTACATCTCGACCCTTCTTTGTTCTGGTTCAGCGGGCATTTTGCTGTGCAGCCACTGCTGCCTGGCGTTGCACAGCTGGATTGGGTGATGCATTACGCCACCACGCTGCTGATCCCCGGCTGGCGTTTTCACAGTATTCAGAACGTGAAATTCCAGTCACCGCTCCTGCCGGGAACAACCGTAACCCTGAGTCTGAGCTGGCAGGAAGAGCGTCAGATGCTCTCTTTCAGCTACCAGCGTCACGACGGCGAAGCGCGTCATACCGCCAGCAGCGGGAAGATTCGGTTATGTCACTAACCTTTTCCCCTTGCGTGCTGATCCCTTGCTACAACCATGGCGCGATGATGTCGCGCGTACTGGCACGTCTACAGCCGTTTGACCTCCCCTGCATTGTGGTCGACGATGGCAGTGATGACGCCACACGGGATGAACTGGCTCGCCTGGCAGCTGAAAATAGCAATCTGACATTAATCCGCCTGCCTGTAAACGCGGGCAAAGGTGCTGCGGTGCTCCGGGGAATGCAGGCCGCGGCAGACGCAGGGTTCAGCCATGCGGTGCAAGTGGATGCCGACGGACAGCATGACATTGAAGATATTCCCAGACTGCTTGCGCTGGCGAAAGAACATCCGACGGCGCTGATTTCCGGACAACCGATTTACGATGGCTCAATTCCCCGCTCGCGCCTGTACGGACGCTGGGTAACCCACGTCTGGGTGTGGATAGAAACGCTTTCACTGCAGTTAAAAGACAGCATGTGCGGTTTCCGGGTGTATCCGGTTGCGCCAACGCTTCAACTGGCGCAGCGCGTGACGCTTGGCAAGCGAATGGATTTTGACACCGAAGTGATGGTACGCCTCTACTGGCAAGGCAACACCAGCTATTTTATTCCAACCAGGGTTACCTACCCACTGGATGGACTGTCCCATTTCGACGCGCTCAAAGACAACCTGCGCATTTCACGGATGCATACACGCCTGTTCTTTGGCATGTTGCCGCGCATCCCTTCCCTGCTTCTTCGCCGCTCATCCACACACTGGGCACATCAGCAAGAGGTCAAAGGGCTGTGGGGAATGCGTCTGATGGTGCTGGTCTGGCGTTTTCTGGGACGCAAGGTATTTTCCCTGATGCTATATCCGGTAGTCGGCGTTTACTGGCTCACGGCTTCGGCCGCTCGTAAAGCATCTCAGAGCTGGATTAGCCGCGTACGGGCACAACTGACCGCACGTCAGATGGCAGTGCCGTCAAACCTGACCAGCTATCAACATTTCCTGCGTTTTGGCGACGCAATGTTGGATAAAATTGCCAGTTGGCGCGGTGAACTGCACTTTGGTCGCGATGTGGTTTTCGCGCCAGGCGCAGAAGAGGCGTTAAACGTCAGCGATCCGCGGGGAAAACTACTGCTGGCTTCACATCTGGGCGATGTCGAAGCCTGTAGGGCTCTGGCCCAACTACAGGGCAGCAAAACCATCAATGCACTGGTATTCAGCGAGAACGCCCAGCGTTTCAGGCAAATCATGGAAGAGATGGCCCCACAGGCCGGACTAAACCTGCTTCCGGTGAACGATATCGGCCCGGATACCGCCATTCTGCTCAAAGAGAAACTGGAGCGCGGAGAATGGATCGCCATCGTCGGCGATCGCATCGCGGTAAATACCCAACGTGGCGGCGAATGGCGCGTCTGCTGGAGCCGCTTTATGGGACAAGCTGCTCCCTTCCCGCAGGGGCCGTTTATCCTTGCGTCTATTTTACGCTGCCCGGTCGATCTGATTTTTGCCCTGCGCCAGCAGAATAAACTACGCATTCACTGCGAGCCGTTTGCCGACCCGTTGCTCTTACCGCGCGCCAGCCGGCAACACGCGTTACAGAATGCTATCGATCGCTACGCCGAACGCCTGGAGCACTATGCGCTTCAGTCGCCGCTTGACTGGTTTAACTTTTTCGATTTCTGGCAACTGCCGGATACCAAAGACAAGGAGTAAAGGGTGCTTAACGATCCCCGATTTACGGCTGAAGTCGAGCTGACTATTCCGTTCCATGACGTCGATATGATGGGCGTCGCGTGGCATGGCAACTACTTCCGCTATTTCGAGATTGCCCGTGAGGCACTGCTGAACCAGTTCGATTACGGCTATCGGCAGATGAAAGAATCTGGCTATCTGTGGCCGGTGGTCGATACACGGGTGAAATACCGTAACGCCCTGACCTTCGAACAGCGTATCCGTGTACGTGCTCAGATTAAGGAATTCGAAAATCGTCTGCGTATCGGCTACGAAATTTTCGATGCTGAAACAGGGAAACGCGCCACCACGGGCTACACCATTCAGGTCGCGGTGGATGAAAAAAGTCGCGAGCTATGCTTCGTCAGCCCGGATATTCTGTTTGAACGCATGGGGGTCACACCATGAAATTATGGCCACTGCTGGCGCTACTCATCAGCCCATTCGTCAGCGCCCTGACGCTTGACTCCCTGCAACAGCGTTTTACCGAACAGCCGGTAGTCCGTGCCCACTTCGATCAAACCCGGACGATAAAGGATCTGCCGCAGCCGTTGCGATCTCAGGGCCGGATGCTGATCGCACGCGACCAGGGCTTACTGTGGGATCAAACCGCTCCGTTCCCGATGCAGTTGCTGCTGGATGACAAACGGATGGTTCAGGTGATTAACGGTCAGCCACCACAAACCATCACCGCCGATAACAACCCGCAAATGTTCCAGTTCAATCATCTGCTGCGTGCGTTATTCCAGGCGGATCGTAAAGTGCTGGAGCAGAACTTCCGTGTAGAGTTTGCAGATTTAGGTGAAGGCCGCTGGACACTACGCCTGACGCCTATTACCACACCGCTGGATAAGATTTTTGCGACTATTGATTTAGCCGGAAAAACCTATCTGGAGAGTATTCAGCTCAACGATAAACAGGGCGATCGCACCGATATCGCGCTTTCTCAACACCAACTGACGCCAGCGCAACTGACCGATGACGAACGCCAACGCTTTGCAACCCAGTAAACGTCCCGCGCTGTTATGGGGAATCGCCTGCCTGATACTGCTGGGCGTTTTGCTGACGCTGCTACCTCAGGCTCGTCTCAACAGCAGCGTGCTGGCAATGTTGCCAAAACAGACGCTGGGGACCATACCACCGAGCCTGAACGAAGGTTTCATGCAGCGCCTCGACCGACAACTGGTCTGGCTGGTGAGTCCCGGTAAACGGCCAGACCCGGCGGTGGCCCGCGGCTGGCTGACGTTGCTGCAAAAATCACACGCGCTGGCACAGGTGAAAGGCCCGATGGATGCCGACAGCCAGCAGGCATGGGGGGCATTCTTCTGGCAAAATCGCAACGGCCTGATAGATAACGACACCCGCGCCAGACTGCAAAACGGCGGTGAAGCGCAGGCCCAGTGGATCCTCTCCCAACTTTACTCAGCCTTTTCCGGCGTCAGTGGTAAAGAGCTGCAAAACGATCCACTGATGCTGATGCGCGGCTCGCAGCTGGCGATGGCCAAAAACGGCCAGCGCTTGCGCCTGATGGATGGCTGGCTGGTCACTCAGGATGAACAAGGCAACTACTGGTATCTGCTGCACGGCGAACTGACCGGTTCATCGTTTGATATGCAACAGACACACCACCTGGTCACCACGCTTACTACGCTGGAAAATGAACTCAAAGCACAATATCCCCAGGCACAACTGTTGTCGCGCGGGACGCTGTTCTATAGCGATTACGCCAGCCAGCAGGCGAAACAAGACATCTCTACCCTCGGTATAGCTACCGTGATCGGGGTGATACTGCTGATTGTGGCGGTGTTTCGCTCGCTGCGCCCGCTGCTGCTATGCCTGATTTCGATTGGCGTTGGCGCGCTGGCGGGTACTGTCGTCACGCTGCTGATTTTCGGTGAACTCCACCTGATGACGCTGGTCATGAGCATGAGCATCATCGGCATTTCCGCTGACTATACGCTCTACTACCTGACCGAGCGGATGGTACACGGTGCGGAAACATCGCCATGGCAAAGTCTCGCCAAAGTGCGTAACGCACTGCTGCTGGCGTTACTCACCACCGTCGCAGCATACCTGATCATGATGCTGGCCCCCTTCCCCGGAATCCGTCAGATGGCGGTATTCGCGGCGGTGGGTCTGAGCGCCTCCTGCTTGACGGTGATTTTCTGGCACCCATGGCTGTGCCGCGGTCTGCCGGTGCGTCCGGTTCCGGCGATGGTGCTGATGTTACGTTGGCTTGCCGCCTGGCGACGCAATAAAAAACTTGCCGTTGGCCTGCCGGTAGCGCTGGCGCTGTTCTCGCTGGCAGGCATGGCGACGCTGCGCGTGGACGATGATATCTCCCAGCTACAGGCGCTGCCGCAGGATATTCTGGCTCAGGAAAAAGCGATTACTGCCCTGACCGGGCAAAGCGTCGATCAGAAGTGGTTTGTGGTGTACGGCAAATCTGCACAACAAACGCTGGAGCGGCTGGAAACCTTTATTCCGGCGCTGGAACAGGCGAAAAAAGAGGGATTACTCGGCGGATATCGCACTATTCCGCTAAATTCGCTCGCCCGACAGCAACAGGATCTCACTCTGCTTAAAGACGCTGCGCCCGCCGTAACGAAAGCCCTGAATCACGCCGGACTGGCAACGGTAAATCCCGACCTTACCGCCATGCCGGTAACAGTCGAAGCCTGGCTTGCCAGTTCAGCCAGCGAAGGCTGGCGGTTACTGTGGCTGACACTGGCTGATGGCGAGAGCAGCGTACTGGTTCCCGTTGAAGGCGTTAAACAAAGTACGGCATTAAACACACTCAGCGCGAAATATCCCGGCGTCGCGTGGGTGGACCGTAAGAGCAGCTTCGACACGCTTTTCGCCCTGTATCGCCATATCCTGACCGGCCTGCTATGCATTGCGCTGGCGGTAATCGCTTGCGGGGCTGTCATCCGACTTGGCTGGCGTAAGGGTTTTATCAGCCTGGTACCCTCAGTGCTGTCTTTAGGTTGTGGCCTGGCGGTAATGGCCCTGAGTGGTCATGCGCTCAACCTGTTCTCACTGCTGGCCCTGGTGCTGGTATTGGGAATCGGCATTAACTACACGCTGTTTTTCAGTAATCCACGCGGCACACCGCTGACATCGCTGCTGGCTATCACTCTGGCGATGATGACCACGCTCCTGACGCTCGGCATGCTGGTATTCAGCGCCACTCAAGCCATCAGCAGTTTTGGCATTGTACTGGTGAGCGGTATTTTCACCGCATTCCTGCTTTCACCACTGGCGATGCCTGGTAAAAAAGAGAAAAAAAGAAAATGATCAAACAGACATTCTGGCGCGCCGCCGCACTGGTCGCTACGTTAATTCTCACCGGATGCAGCCACTCACAGCCGGAACAGGAAGGCCGTCCGCAAGCGTGGCTGGAGCCGGGCACACGCGTGACGCTGCCTGCCCCGGGGATTTCCCCCCAGGTTAATTCACAACAGTTGCTGACCGGCAGTTTTAACGGCAAAACCCAGTCACTGTTGGTAATGCTTAACGCCGACGACAGGAAAATAACGCTTGCCGGGCTGTCGTCGGTCGGCATTCGTCTGTTTCTTGTGACTTACGATGAAAAAGGCTTACATACCGAACAATCAATCATCGTGCCGCAACTGCCGCCCGCCAGCCAGGTGCTGGCTGACGTGATGCTCAGCCATTGGCCAATTAGCGCCTGGCAGCCACAATTGCCGAAAGGCTGGACGCTCATTGATATGGGTGACACACGCGAACTGCGCAACGCCAACGGCAAACTGGTTACGGAAATCACGTATCTGAATCGGAAAGGAAAACGCGAGCCTATCAGTATCGAGCAGCACGTTTTTAAATACCACATCACCATTCAATACCTGGGTGACTGAGATGATCTACATTTCTGCCGTTGGCATGATTAACGCATTGGGCAACGACGCCGATGAAATCGCAGCTAACCTCACACGTGGCATAGCACCCGGAATGCGCGCCCGCACAGACTGGCTGCAAGGGCATCCGTGCGCCGTATTAGCAGGCATTGACGGTGAACTTCCGACCATTCCCGACAATTTTCGCGCCCATCGTTCACGCAATAATCAGCTGCTGCTGGCGGCACTGGCGCAAATCCAGCCACAGGTGGATGACGCCATCGCCCGGTATGGCCGCGATCGGATTGCTATCGTGCTCGGCACCAGTACCTCCGGGCTGGATGAAGGTGACGTTCACGTTGATCTCACGCTCAATGGCAAAGTGAGCACCGAATGGCACTATCCGCAGCAGGAGTTGGGCGATCCCTCGCGCTTTCTCAGCCACTGGCTGGCGCTGGATGGTCCGGCCTTTACCCTCTCAACTGCCTGTTCATCCAGCGCGCGCGCTATTATGAGCGGACGTCGCCTGATTGAATCCGGTCTGGCGGACATCGCGATTGTTGGCGGTGCTGATACGCTCAGTCGGATGCCAATCAACGGCTTCCACAGTCTGGAATCCCTCTCCCTGACGCGGTGTCAGCCGTTTGGCCGCGACCGTAGCGGGATCACCATCGGCGAAGGTGCCGCGTTGATGCTATTGACCCGTGAACCACAGCCCATTGCGCTACTGGGCGTCGGTGAATCCAGCGACGCTTACCATATTTCAGCTCCCCATCCACAGGGGGAAGGTGCTATTCGCGCCATAGGCCAGGCGCTTAACGACGCGGGGATTACGCCGGATCAGGTGGGCTATATCAATCTGCACGGTACCGCTACACCGTTAAACGATCAGATTGAGTCCAAAGTCGTGAACGCGATTTTTGGCGAAAATGTCCCGTGCAGTTCGACTAAACACCTGACCGGGCACACTCTGGGCGCGGCCGGGATTACCGAAGCAGCCATCAGTATGTTGATTTTACAACGCGACCTGCCGCTGCCGCCGCAGGATTTTAGCCAGTCGCCACGCGATGAAACGCTGCCGCCCTGCGGCATCATTGAGCAGCCGCAGCCGCTGGCTCGCCCGGTAATCTTGTCTAATTCGTTTGCCTTCGGCGGGAACAATGCCAGTATCCTGCTCGGGAGAATCTCATGAGCCACTATTTATCGCCTGGCGACTATTTACCGCACGATGCGCCGATGCTGCTACTCGAAGAGGTCGCAAGCGTGACGGACGAGACCGCCATCTGCCACGTGACAATATCAGCAAACAGCGTGCTGGCCCCCTTTCTCGATCCAGACGGCAACCTGCCCGGCTGGTTCGCGCTGGAATTAATGGCGCAGACCATCGGCGTCTGGTCTGGCTGGCACCGTCAGCAACAAGGTCAGGAGAGTATTGCTTTAGGCATGGTGCTTGGCGCGCGCGAGTTAGTCTGTGCTGCGGGGGTTCTGCCTGCAGGCAGGATGCTAAGTATCAATGTCAAATTGCTGATGCAGGACGCACGTTTCGGCAGCTTCGAATGCGCCATTCAGGCGGGCGAAGAGACGCTGGCAACCGGTCGCGTCAACACCTTCCAGCCGACATCTGAAGAAATTAACACGCTATTTCAACAAGGAGCGTCCACATGAGTCGTTCAGTTTTAGTTACGGGTGCCAGCAAAGGTATCGGTCGCGCCATCGCCCTACAGTTGGCGGCGGACGGTTTTGTGGTCGGCGTTCACTATCATCGTGATGCGCAAGGTGCGCAAGAAACGCTAGATTCTATCCTCACCGCTGGTGGTGCAGGGCGTCTGCTGACGTTTGATGTTGCTAATCGCGAACAGTGCCGTGAAGTACTGGAGCAGGATATTGACGCACATGGCGCATGGTACGGCATCATCAGCAACGCCGGGGTCACCCGCGATGCCGCTTTCCCTGCGCTCAACGATAATGACTGGGATGCGGTGATCCACACCAACCTCGACAGTTTCTATAACGTCATTCATCCATGCATTATGCCGATGATTAGCGCACGCCAGGGCGGACGTATCATCACGCTGTCCTCGGTTTCCGGCATAATGGGCAATCGCGGCCAGGTCAATTACAGTGCAGCAAAAGCAGGGATTATCGGTGCAACCAAAGCGCTGGCCATTGAGCTGGCAAAACGCAAAATCACCGTAAATTGCATCGCACCGGGACTCATTGATACCGGAATGATCGAGATGGAGGAAGCCGCGCTGAAAGAGGCCATGTCGATGATCCCAATGAAACGGATAGGTCAGGCCGAAGAAGTGGCCGGACTTGCCAGCTATTTAATGTCGGATGTGGCGGGTTATGTGACTCGTCAGGTGATTTCCATCAATGGAGGGATGTTATGACACGTCGTGTCGTGATTACAGGCATGGGCGGCGTCACCGCCTTTGGGGAAAAATGGCAGGATGTCTCCGCCAGGTTACTGGCGTATGAAAATGCGGTACGCAAAATGCCGGAGTGGCAGGTTTATGACGGACTGCACACGCTGCTTGGCGCGCCGATCGACGATTTCACCCTGCCGGAACACTATACCCGCAAGCGTATTCGCGCCATGGGACGCGTGTCGCTGATGTCCACGCGCGCATCCGAACTGGCACTTGAACAAGCAGGGCTGATTGGCGATCAGATACTGACCAACGGTGAAACTGGAATCGCGTACGGTTCCTCCACCGGAAGTACCGGCCCGGTGAGCGAGTTCGCCACCATGCTGACCGAGAAGCACACCAATAACATCACCGGCACAACTTACGTGCAGATGATGCCGCACACCACTGCCGTTAACACCGGTCTGTTTTTCGGCCTGCGCGGGCGGGTAATCCCAACCTCCAGCGCCTGCACCTCTGGTAGCCAGGCGATTGGTTACGCATGGGAAGCTATTCGACACGGTTATCAAACGGTGATGGTCGCAGGTGGCGCAGAAGAACTATGTCCTTCTGAAGCCGCAGTGTTTGATACACTATTCGCCACCAGCCAGCGCAACGATGCACCGAAAACCACCCCCTCCCCGTTTGATGAAAAACGCGATGGTCTGGTGATTGGTGAGGGCGCGGGCACGCTGGTGCTGGAAGAACTGGAACACGCTAAAGCGCGCGGGGCCACTATTTACGGCGAAATCGTCGGTTTTGCTACCAACTGCGATGCTGCGCATATTACCCAACCACAACGCGAAACGATGCAGATTTGCATGGAAAAATCGCTGAAGATGGCCGGTATTGGTGCCCGGGATATCGGTTATATTTCTGCACATGGTACCGCAACCGATCGTGGTGATATTGCAGAAAGCCAGGCAACCGCCGCAGTTTATGGTGATAATGTACCGCTCTCCTCGCTTAAAAGTTATTTTGGGCATACCCTTGGCGCCTGTGGCGCACTGGAAGCCTGGATGAGTCTGCAAATGATGCGTGAAGGCTGGTTTGCACCTACGCTAAATTTGAGCCAGCCAGATGCCAATTGCGGCGCGCTGGATTACATTATGGGTGAAGCCCGCAAGATTGATTGTGAGTTCCTGCAGAGCAATAACTTTGCGTTTGGCGGCATCAATACTTCCATTATCATCAAACGTTGGCCCTGATATGTACCGGATCGTTCTCGGGAAAGTTTCTACTTTAAGCGCTGGCACATTGCCTCCCGCGCTCTTCGAGCAGGCACCGCAGGGTGCTCGCCGTGAACGCTGGCTGGCGGGCCGCGTGCTGCTTTCCCATACCCTTTCGCCATTGCCTGACATCATCTACGGCGAGCAAGGAAAACCGGCTTTTACAGCCGACACGCCGCTATGGTTCAACCTTAGCCACAGCGGCGATGACATCGCTCTGCTGCTCAGCGACGAAGGGGAAGTGGGCTGCGATATTGAAGTCGTACGCCCACGCGACAACTGGCAGACGCTGGCAAATACGGTGTTCAGCCTGAGAGAACATGCCGAAATAGAAGCAGAACATCCAGACCAACAGCTGGCGGCTTTCTGGCGTATCTGGACGCGTAAAGAAGCCATCATTAAACAGCGAGGCGGTAGCGCCTGGCAAATTGTCAGCGTCGACAGCACCACGCTGACATCCTCGCTCTCTGTTAGCCAGTGTCAGCTCGATACGCTGAGCCTGGCAGTGTGTACTCCGACACCATTTACCCTGACAGCCGACGCCGTTCAGAGGCTGTAACTCCCGCATTCCCTGTGCGCCGACGCACCATATGAAAGGTTAACTGCAGATGCAACGAGTCACCATTACTCTCGATGACGATTTACTGGAAACGCTGGATAGCCTGAGCCAGCGCCGTGGCTACAACAACCGCTCCGAAGCGATCCGTGACATTCTGCGCAGTGCGCTGGCACAAGAGACCACCCAGGAGCACGGCACTCAGGGTTTCGCCGTGCTGTCCTATGTTTACGAACATGAGAAACGCGACTTAGCCAGCCGCATTGTTTCAACCCAACATCATCACCATGATTTGTCAGTCGCCACGCTACATGTTCACATCAACCATGACGACTGCCTTGAAATCGCCGTTCTGAAAGGCGACATGGGCGATGTCCAGCATTTTGCTGACGACGTCATTTCCCAGCGCGGCGTACGCCATGGCCATTTGCAGTGTTTGCCAAAAGAAGAGTAATTGCCCGTTACGTTGCCGGGGGCGCTTAGCTTGCCCGGCCTACGTCGGTTCTGTTTTCCGGCACTACGCCATTGTGCCAATCGTCTTTCTAAAACGCAGCAGTGCTATCAGGAAGAACGCGCAGCCGATCGCCAGTAACGTCAGGAATTGCGGCCAGACGATGCTGAACCCTGCGCCACGATAGAGTATCGCCTGTGCGAGACTGACAAAGTGGGTGGTCGGCATGGTCAGCATGATATCCTGCACCGCCTGCGGCATGCTTTCGCGCGGCGTAGAACCTCCAGAGAGCATCTGTAATGGCAGCAGCACCAGAATCATCAGCAACCCCAGTTGTGGCATTGAACGCGCCAGCGTGCCCATAAAAATGCCAATGGACGTTGTGGCAAACAGGCTCAGCGCCACGCCGAGCATAAACAATGGTATGGAGCCTTCAATCGGCACGCCGAGAACGCCTTTCACCATCAGCATCAACGACAGGCCAGAAACCACCAGCACCACCAGCCCCATCGACCAGATTTTTGCCATCATTATCTCAAACGGCGTCACCGGCATCACCAACAGGTGCTCAATGGTCCCGTGTTCGCGCTCGCGGATCAGCGCCGACCCGGTGAGTACAATCGCCAGCATGGTGATATTGTTGATGATTGCCATTACAGCCCCGAAACGCGCGGGTTCCAGATTCGGGTTGAAGCGCATACGGATCTCCAGCCCGACCGGCGTCATACTGTTATCACGATAGCGAGCAACAAAGCTGTTCACCTCACCACTGATAATATTCTGGATATAGCTGTTGCCAGTAAATGCCTGGCTCATACGCGTGGCATCCACATTAACCTGTAGCTCTGGTTGCCGCCCTGCCAGCACATCACGCTGAAAGTTGGGGGGAATATTCACCGCAAAGGTATAACGTCCGGCATCAAGGCCAGCATCCATTTCATCCGCGGTGATCATTTCCGGCGGTAAAAACCATGGGCGATAAAAACTGTTCACGATACGGTTCGACAGTTGTGACTGGTCCATATCGGCAATAGCAATCGGCGCAAGATGCAGAGAACCCGGCAGAACCGTTGCAGAAGAGTAAACCGAAATGGTGAAGGCGAAGACAATCAGTGCCAGCATCGCCTTATCACCCAGCAGGCTGCGCAACTCTTTGACTCCGAGGTTATAAATATTGCGTAATCGGCGCATCACCCCTCCTGTTTTTTCAGCAGCAACACGCTCAGGCCAATCACCACCGGAATAGCGATCACCAGCGGGATAAACAACTGCCAGAGATCCATCAAATCCAGCGCTTTCGAAAACGTGCCGCGCGCAATGGTCAGAAAGTGGCTGGTCGGGTAAATTTCACCGATCCAGCGCCCCGGTCCTTCCAGCGACGCCACCGGATCGATCATCCCGGAAAACTGCGTTGCCGGGATCAGCGTAATAATCGCCGTACCGAAGATGGCCGCAATCTGGCTTTTCATAAACGTGGAGATCAGCAATCCCAGACCGGTAGCGATAGTGACATACAGCAACGCAGCAAGCGTCAGCGTCAAAAAACTCCCCTTATGTGGCACGCCAAAAACAAATACCGATAGCGCACACAACAGCAGAAAGTTCAGCATCCCCAGTACGATGTAAGGCAGTTGTTTACCGAGTAAAAACTCACTGCGGGTAGTGGGCGTGACATACAGGTTGATAATCGACCCCAGCTCTTTCTCGCGCACCACGCTCAGGGCGCTAAGCATCGAAGGGATCATCATCAACAGTAATGGAATCACGGCAGGAACAATCGCAGGCAGGCTCTTCACATCCGGGTTATAGCGATAGCGTGTTTCAATGGTCATCAGTCCGTTCTGCCCG
Source organism: Citrobacter sp. Cm046 (assembly GCF_030333065.1). Taxonomy (NCBI): domain Bacteria; kingdom Pseudomonadati; phylum Pseudomonadota; class Gammaproteobacteria; order Enterobacterales; family Enterobacteriaceae; genus Citrobacter; species Citrobacter sp. Cm046. The sequence goes on from NZ_JAOWGP010000030.1 coordinate 113,565, forward strand.
CTGGCGTTTGGTTGACGCGCCATCACGTCTTGTAGCCAGGCCTGGTGCATCGCCTGTACGTAACCCCTCACCGTTTCGGCACGGCTGGGCATCGCGCCATCCACCCAGACACCAAGCTGCACCGGCGTGCCGCGTGCAATGTCACGACCAAAATTAGGTGGAATTTCTATTGCTACCGCCACCTCACCCGAGCGCATCCGTTTGTCCAGTTCGTCATAACTGGTAAGCGGCGGTTGCTCGATAAAATAGCGGGAACCAGACAGATTCAGCGACCACGCCTGGCTACTGACGGTTTGGTCACGATCGAGCACCGCAAAACGCAGGTTTTCCACATCCATGCTAATGCCGTAGCCCATAATCAACATCAGGATCACCGTACCCATCAATGCCAGTGTTGAGCGGACCGGATCGCGCCGTAGTTCGAGTGCTTCACGGCGGCTGTAACTGAACAGACGCCGCAGGCTAAATCCCTGACGTGGCGGCAAGCTACTCTCATGCTCAACCGGAGCATCTGCTGGCGGTAACTGAGTTTCAGGGGCCGGCCCTGCTGCTTCCTGTAACCAGGAGATAAACGCCTCCTCCAGACTGGCTGCACCACGCTGCTTCACCAGTTCCCGAGGCGTACCACTGGCGAGCACTTTTCCGGCGTGCATCAGCGACATACGGTCGCAGCGCTCCGCCTCATTCATAAAGTGGGTGGAAATAAAAATGGTTACTTTATCCTGACGAGACAAATCAACCATCAGTTGCCAGAACATATCCCTGGCCACCGGGTCAACGCCGGATGTAGGCTCATCAAGAATTAACATTTCCGGGCGATGAATCACCGCCACCGCCAGCGACAGGCGCTGACGTATCCCCAGTGGTAACGCGCCAGGCAGTACATCTTCGACATCGGCCAGCGTAAAGCGCTCACTCATCTCTTTTACGCGCTCAGGGATCTCCGCTTCCGGAATATGAAAGAGACGTGCGTGTAGTTCCAGGTTTTGCCGCACGGTCAGTTCGCTGTAGAGCGAAAAAGCCTGCGACATATAGCCCACCCGACGACGAGTGTCTATATTCTTCGGATCAACCGCTTGTCCGAACAACCACGCCTCACCCTCACTGGCTGGTAGCAGCCCGGTGAGCATCTTCATAGTGGTGGATTTACCGCAGCCGTTCGAGCCGAGAAAACCAAAGATCTCTCCGCGTGGTATGCGAAAATTAACGTGATCAACGGCAACAAAATTACCGAAGCGCATGGTCAGATCCCGCGCTTCGATGGCTATCTCTTCTTGTTCTGCGTGATAAGGCGGGATCACGACCGGTTTGTGCGCCTGACGCTGGGCTTCAGGTAACAGTGCGATAAACGCCTGCTCCAGCGTGTCGCTGTTGGTTTTTTCGCGCAGGTGCTGTGCACTACCTGTGGCTAATACCTCACCCGCGTTCATCGCTACCAGCCAGTCAAAACGCTCGGCCTCTTCCATATAGGCAGTCGCGACCAGCACGCTCATGTTGGTCTGACGCTGGCGAATGCTGTTAATCAACTCCCAAAACTGGGCGCGGGAGAGCGGATCCACCCCGGTGGTAGGTTCATCAAGGATTAATAATTCCGGGTCATGGATCAACGCACAGCACAACCCCAGCTTTTGTTTCATCCCACCCGAGAGTTTCCCGGCAGGACGATCGCGAAACGGCGCCAGACCTGTGCTATCCAGCAGCTCTGTTATTCGCGCCTCGCGCTCTGCTTTATCATGGCCAAACAGGCGTGCGAAAAAATCGACGTTCTCATACACCGACAGCGTGTGGTACAAGTTTTTCCCCAACCCCTGAGGCATCCAGGCTATGCGCGGGCAGACATCGCGGCGGTGCTTCGGGTCACGCATGTCGCCGCCCAGCACCATCACGTTGCCGCGCTCAATAACCCGAGCGCCGGAGATGAGGGACAGTAAGCTCGACTTACCCACACCGTCCGGGCCAATCAACCCCACCATGCAGCGGGCGGGGATATCCAGCGTGATATTGTTCAGCGCTACCGTTGCCCCGTAATGCTGACTCACGCCGTCAAGGTGCGCCACGGGAGGAACGGGAACCAGCGCCAGTTGCGTCATTGCGGTAACCTCACCACCAGATCATCCGGCCAGGCACGACTTTCATCAAGACGTACCCAGGCCATGCCCGGCAGCCCGGTTTTGACGTATTCCAGATGCTGCTGTAACAGCTCCGGTGGGATGCGGGCTTTTACACGAAACATGAGTTTCAGCCGTTCATCGCTGGTTTCGACCGTTTTTGGCGTAAATTGCGCCACGCTGGCAACAAAGCTGATGGTTGCCGGAATACGCAGATCGGGCGCGGCATCCAGTACCAGACGCGCTTCACCACCAATTTTTAGCAGACCAGCCTGTTCAGTAGGCAGGAAAAACGTCATGTAAACATCGCTGAGATCGACCATATTCAGCACCCGCCCACCGGCTGAAAGCACTTCACCCGGTTCAGCTACGCGGTACTGCACGCGACCATCGCGCGGAGCCTTAAGCTCGCTATCATCGATATCTGCCGCAATCCGTCGTTCGGTTGCCTGCGCAGCTTCAACACGAGTTTGCGCCTGAATAATGCTGGTGCGGGCTGCTTCAATAGCCGCTTTCGCCGCAGAGACCTGTGCCTTTGATGATTCCAGCGCAGCCCGCGCGCTTTCGGCAGCGGCACGATCGTCATCCAGTTGTTGCTCAGATACCGCTCCACGTTGTGACAGCGAACGGGAACGAATATGACGTTTAGAGACCGACTGCAGTTCCGCCTCGCGCTGCTTTACTACCGACTGCGCGGCGCGCATTTCACTTTGCCGCTGTTCCAGCAACGCGCGCGCCGCCGCAACGGCACTTTCTGCCTCTTTGATTTGCGCGACCGCTTCCAGCCGCTGCTCGTGTAGCACGCGGGTATCCATTTTCGCCAGCACCTCGCCCTGGCGAACGAACTGCCCTTCCGACACGAGGATCGTGTCAATACGCCCGGCAATCTTAGTGGCTATATCTACTTCGGTAGCTTCAATTCTGCCATTACTGGCAGCAAATCCTTCCGGTACTCCCGCCGGACGTAGCATCCACCATACTATCGCGGCGGCCACCACCAGGAGGCCTGCCCCCCACCACACCAGATGACGCTTAATTTTATCCATATTCGACCCGCTATAATCCCTGTTACCAAACGATGCGTGTCACAAAGACCACTGAACAGCTATTCAGCGGGAGATTCCATCCGGGATGAGAAGGAATGAAAAGTAAAGGCCAGACGGTGGACAGGCGTCACGACAACGCTCACCGCAAAGGAAGTGAATGACGAAGATGCTGTGAAATCGGGTAGTAATGTTGTCATCATCAGCGTTCCTGGCCGGAAATGAAACACGCATACTCATAACTGCTATCTATTGAATACTAACACCTGGATTCGATATGTCTATTCGGTTGTAGTTTCCAGTTATGCCCTACCGCGCTCCGACTCAGAAATTATTCCGTATATCAACGATTGATAAACAAACGTAACTATAAACATAATCAATAATTAGACATCCCTATAATAGCGGCTCATTTACCGATCTCGTTATGGCGAGGCTCCTGCACAAATATAAGTTACCGCCCTGCTGGTATCGAGAGAGACCACTCAGGGAAATACAGGCATCCATCGAATCAAGGTGTTGCCAAGGTAACTTCTGACGATCTCACCATCGGACAGATACGTTGTTCAGTGCTAAAACCAGGACGTAGGGATCTGCCTGTGCTAATCCTGTCTTGTTCGCCCCTATGAGAGCTTTTTATAGGGAATTACACCATGTCATCTATGCAACTCTGCGCCGCCCATCTTCCTGAGCCGGATTTTAATGGCGATGCCATCGCGCAATATATGCGTACCGATTTTATTACCCTGCCGGATCATCTCAGCGTGAACGGTGCCCGCGAATACTTTGTCTCACAGCTCACGACGGATGATATTCCTGGTCAGGTTTTTGTGGTTGCAGGGAAAGCGCTACGCGGGGTGTTATCCGTCAAGCGCCTGCTGCAGGAAAAAGATACGTCGCTGAACATCAACCATATTATGGACAGCTGTCTGTTCCATGTTAAGCCTGATGATGAACGGGCAATGGTCGTTGCCGAGCTAGCCGAGCGTGAACTCGATCTGGTTGCTGTAGTTGAGAAAGGCGATCTGGTCGGCTGTCTGATGGAAAAAGAGATAGCCCATCTACAGGAGGATGATGTTACCGAAGACGTACAGCTTCAGGGAGCGACACTGCCGCTGGAGAAACCCTATCTGGAAATTAGTCCGTGGACATTGTGGAAAAAACGTTCGGTCTGGCTCCTGCTGCTGTTTGTCGCGGAAGCCTACACAAGTAGTGTAATTCAGCACTTCGAAGAGGCGCTGGAATCAGCGATCGCGCTGGCCTTTTTTATTCCGTTGCTAATTGGTACCGGCGGAAACAGCGGTACACAGATCACTTCGACGCTGGTACGTTCAATGGCGCTGGGAGAAGTGCGGCTACGGGATATGGGCCGGGTGATCCGCAAAGAGGTTTCAACTTCCTTGCTGATCGCCCTGACACTAGGTCTGGCAGGCTGCGTACGCGCCTGGATGATGGGCATCGGCATGGAAATCACACTGATCGTCAGCCTGACACTGGTCTGCATTACGCTGTGGAGCGCCGTGGTGTCATCAGTGATCCCAATGTTGCTCAAGCGTATTGGCATTGACCCGGCCGTCGTATCCGCGCCGTTTATCGCCACGCTTATCGACGGTACCGGGTTGATTATCTACTTTAAAATTGCCCAGTATTTTCTTGGCCTGAACTAATATAGCGCCCGGTAACTCAGGTTATCGGGCATCACATTCACGCAGACGCCAAATCCTGCGCACACGCCCAGGCGCTCGACCATGCCCACTGGAAGTTATACCCGCCCAGCCAACCAGTGACGTCCATCACTTCACCGATAAAATAGAGACCTGGTACTTTACGCGCTTCCATCGTACGTGATGACAGCTCATTGGTATCCACGCCGCCCAGCGTGACTTCCGCCGTACGATACCCTTCTGTGCCGTTTGGCTGCACGCGCCATTCGGTCAGGGTTTCCACCAGTGCCTGCTGATCGCGCACGTTAAGCTGTTTCAGCGTCACATCCGGAAGTTGCCCTAACTGCTGCAAACACTCGACCAGACGTTTGGGCAACTGCATCGCCAGTGTGTTCTTCAGGCTCTGATTAGGGTGTGCGCTACGCTGTTCGTCGAGGAAAGCCTCAAGGTCTACATCGGGCAACAAATTAATGCTGACAAATTCACCTGGCTGCCAGAAACTGGAAATCTGTAAAACCGCCGGACCTGAAAGGCCACGGTGCGTAAAGAGCAGGTTTTCACGAAACACAGTGCCGTCTTCAGCGGTGATAACGGAAGGTACAGACACGCCAGAGAGCACCTGAAGCTGCTCCAACAGCGGCTTGTGCAGCGTAAAAGGCACCAAACCTGCACGCGTCGGCAGCACGTTCAGACCGAACTGTTCAGCAATTTTATAACCAAACGGCGAAGCGCCAAGACCCGGCATGGATAGCCCTCCGCTCGCAATAACCAGCTTTTTCGCACTGACCGTCATGCCGTTCAGCAAAATCTGGAAGCCGTCATCATCACGCGCTACGCTCAGGACTTCGCTACGTAACCGCATTGTAACGTTACCTTTTTCGCATTCTGTCACCAGCATATCGACAATTTGCTGAGCAGAGTCGTCGCAGAACAACTGACCGAGCGTTTTTTCATGCCAGGCAATGCCGTGTTTGCCGACCAGATCGATAAAATCCCATTGCGTATAGCGAGCCAGCGCTGATTTGCAAAAATGCGGGTTTTGACTCAAATAAGCCGCCGGCTCCACATAAAGATTGGTAAAGTTACAGCGCCCCCCGCCAGACATGAGGATCTTGCGCCCAGGCTTTTTACCATTATCAATCAGCAGTACGCGACTACCTGCTTGTCCTGCCTGCGCGGCACAGAACATACCCGCTGCGCCAGCGCCTATAATAACGGTATCAAACCTTTCCACGTTGCGATCCTCTCTAAAAAGCGGGCGTGAATTGTAAAGATTCCTCAGTGGTCGCACCAGCACCAAACTATCAATAATAGGTATTTATCTGAATTCTATAGGATAATTCTTTAGTGGTGTAAAACAAAGCAGGAGATATATCAAAAAAACTCTATATTTCACTTTGCCCGCGCCGCCAAAGTCACTGATAATGCGCCGCGTTCATGTCCTCAAAATGGCGTAACGTCCTATGCTACATTTGTTTGCTGGCCTGGATTTACATACCGGGCTTTTACTATTGCTTGCTCTGGCTTTTGTGCTGTTCTACGAAGCAATTAACGGCTTCCATGACACAGCAAATGCTGTCGCAACCGTGATCTATACCCGTGCAATGCGTTCGCAATTGGCGGTTATCATGGCTGCGGTATTCAACTTCTTTGGTGTTTTGCTGGGTGGTCTCAGCGTAGCTTATGCCATCGTGCATATGCTGCCAACGGATCTGCTGCTCAACATGGGTTCCTCACATGGCCTCGCCATGGTGTTCTCTATGCTACTGGCGGCAATTATCTGGAACCTCGGTACCTGGTACTTTGGTTTGCCAGCATCCAGCTCCCACACGCTGATTGGCGCGATCATCGGTATTGGTTTAACCAATGCGCTGATGAACGGCACTTCGGTGGTGGACGCACTTAACATCCCGAAAGTTATCGGTATCTTTGCCTCGCTTATCGTCTCGCCGATTGTCGGCCTGGTGGTTGCAGGCGGCCTCATTTTCATTCTGCGTCGTTACTGGAGCGGTACTAAAAAACGTGCTCGTATCCACCTGACACCAGCGGAACGTGAAAAGAAAGACGGTAAGAAAAAACCACCTTTCTGGACGCGTATCGCACTGATCCTCTCTGCTATCGGCGTGGCGTTCTCTCATGGCGCGAACGACGGACAGAAAGGCATTGGTCTGGTGATGCTGGTACTGATTGGCGTAGCGCCTGCAGGTTTCGTAGTGAATATGAACGCCTCCGGTTACGAAATTACTCGTACCCGCGATGCTATCAATAACGTCGAAACCTTCTTCCAGCAGCGTCCTGATCTGCTGAAGCAAGCCACTGGCGTAGATCAGCTCATTCCGTCGCCGGAAGCTGGCGTGCCAACGCAAGCTAACGAGTTCCATTGCCACCCGGCAAATACCATCAACGCGCTTGAGCGTGCAAAAGGTATGCTGGCGAATCTGGAAACTTACGACAAGTTAAGCGTTGAGCAGCGCGGACAACTGCGCCGCATTATGCTGTGCATCTCCGATACCACCGATAAAGTGGTTAAGCTGCCTGGCGTAAGCGCTGACGACCAGCGTCTGCTGAAGAAACTGAAAACCGACATGCTGAGCACCATCGAGTATGCGCCTATCTGGATCATTATGGCCGTTGCTCTGGCTCTGGGCTGCGGTACGATGATTGGCTGGCGTCGTGTGGCGACCACTATCGGTGAGAAAATTGGTAAGAAAGGCATGACCTATGCTCAGGGGATGTCGGCGCAGATGACCGCCGCTGTCTCTATCGGTCTCGCCAGTTATACCGGTATGCCTGTTTCCACCACCCACGTTCTCTCCTCTTCTGTTGCGGGTACGATGGTTGTTGACGGTGGCGGCTTACAGCGTAAAACAGTGACCAGCATTCTGATGGCCTGGGTCTTTACCCTGCCTGCAGCGATTATTCTTTCTGGGGTGCTGTACTGGCTCTCCCTGAAGCTTATCTAAGCGAATGCACAGTAAAAAAGCGGGCCAGGAAACTGACCCGCTTTTTTTATATCTGCCGTAGAGTGACGTGGCTTAGTGCCAGATTATCAACGCAACCATACTGATTAATACCAGGCCGCATAACGCGCTGGTGAGAATGAACTGACCGCGAACCCGCTCACAGCGGCGTATAAATTCATCATCATGATGATCACGGTAGCGCTGCGCGTAGATATACCACACCAGCCGCATCTGCTTATTGGGTTGCCCATGCGAGGTAAAAAAGCCGCCTCCATCTACATACTGGTAGAGCAATGGATCGCAACCACGAAGTACGACTAACAGTGCGCGCAGCGAAGAAAAATAGCGCGCCATATTAACAATGCAAACGACACATAAAGCCCAGAATAATGCAATGGTGCTTATCATATCCCCTCCCCGGCGACCCGCCCACGGAACTCCTCTCCGGGGCTACCGCTACCCGATACCCTGCCAAACCATTCAGTGAAGAGTGCTACCGAAACCGCTCGTGTTTGTATCTCGTATCCGAAGGCCTCTCTAGATAGTGTAGGAGATTAGTTAATTTTTTTGCCAGAAGGTTAATCACTATCAATGCAATTAGCTGAAAAATTTGTTTAACTAATTGGCAATCAAGGCGGATTGACGGATTATCCCGGTCGCTATAATGTAAGGATAGTCCTTAAATGGTACGTCTTTACGACTGGGCTAGCCCCGCGCACAACGTTCGCAGGACGCGGATGACGCGGCGGCAAATGAACGCCAGAAGGCTAGTCATCGACAACTTATGGAAGGAGTAACACTATGGCTTATAAACACATTCTTATCGCGGTTGATCTTTCTCCGGAAAGTAAAGTTCTGGTTGAAAAAGCGGTCTCTATGGCGCGGCCTTACAATGCAAAAGTCTCCCTTATCCACGTTGACGTAAACTATTCCGATCTGTACACCGGGTTAATCGACGTGAATCTGGGTGATATGCAGAAACGTATTTCTGAAGAAACTCATCACGCGTTAACCGAGCTGTCCACCAATGCTGGCTACCCTATCACCGAAACCCTGAGCGGTAGCGGCGACCTGGGTCAGGTTCTGGTTGATGCCATTAAAAAATACGACATGGACCTGGTCGTTTGTGGTCATCACCAGGATTTCTGGAGCAAGCTGATGTCCTCCGCACGTCAACTGATCAACACCGTTCACGTCGACATGTTGATTGTTCCGCTGCGTGACGACGAAGAAGCATAAAATGCTTGCCGCCGGGAAGTAACCCGGCCTGCTGCAAACATTTACGCCTGTAAGCGCCCGCCTCTGCGGGCGTTTTTGTTTTTATCCCTTCGGCACTTATCAGTACATCAACCCAACAAATAAATCATAATTAGTGTGATCAACTAATTGGATCGAAAACTATCTCTATAATAATCTACTCTCGCGGCTAATCTCCGCAGTCTATAACAAAATAAGACTTTTTCGGCGCGTTTTAGCATACGCGTTCATACTTTTCGGGATGGCTTTGAAAGGCGAAGGAATATGAATACAAGTGCACCTACGGGCTTGCTGCAGCAACCTCGTCCGTTCTTCATGATCTTTTTTGTAGAATTATGGGAACGATTTGGCTATTACGGCGTTCAGGGCATCCTGGCGGTTTTTTTTGTTAAGCAACTCGGGTTCTCCCAGGAACAGGCGTTTATCACCTTCGGTGCGTTTGCCGCATTGGTGTATGGCCTAATCTCCATTGGCGGCTATGTCGGCGACCACCTGTTAGGGACAAAACGCACGCTGGTTCTTGGTGCTATTGTGCTGGCAATTGGCTACTTCATGACCGGGATGTCACTACTCAAACCCGATCTGATCTTTATCGCGCTGGGTACTATTGCCGTAGGCAACGGGCTGTTTAAAGCTAACCCGGCAAGTTTGCTGTCAAAATGCTATCCACCAAAAGATGCCCGACTGGACGGCGCCTTCACCCTGTTTTATATGTCGATTAACATCGGTTCGTTGCTGTCGCTGTCGCTGGCACCGGTAATTGCCGATAAGTTTGGTTACGCCGTTACCTATAACCTGTGTGGTGCCGGACTTATCGTCGCGCTGCTGGTCTACTTTGCCTGCCGCGGGATGGTGAAAGACATTGGTTCTGAGCCAGACCATAAGCCGCTGGTATTCCGCAACCTGCTCTATGTGCTGGCCTGTACAGTGGTAATGGTGTTTATCTGCGCGTGGCTGATGCACAACGTTAAAATCGCTAACCTGGTACTGATCGTTCTGTCGATTGTTGTGACTATTATCTTCTTCCGCCAGGCATTCAAACTGGATAAAACCGGACGCAACAAGATGTTTGTGGCCTTTATTCTGATGTTGGAAGCGGTGGTGTTCTACGTTCTGTATGCGCAGATGCCGACGTCACTGAACTTCTTTGCCATCAATAACGTACACCACGAAATCCTGGGATTCGCCATCAACCCGGTTAGCTTCCAGGCGCTGAACCCGTTCTGGGTCGTTCTTGCCAGCCCGGTACTGGCAGCGATTTATACCCGTCTGGGTAACAAAGGCAAAGACCTGACCATGCCGATGAAGTTTACTCTCGGTATGTTCTTGTGCTCACTGGGATTCCTGACCGCCGCCGCCGCCGGCATGTGGTTTGCTGATGCACAGGGCCTGACATCGCCGTGGTTTATCGTACTGGTGTACCTGTTCCAGAGCCTGGGTGAGTTGCTGATTAGCGCCCTGGGACTGGCAATGGTCGCCGCACTGGTGCCGCAGCATCTGATGGGCTTTATTCTTGGGATGTGGTTCCTGACGCAGGCAGCAGCCTTCCTGATGGGGGGTTACGTTGCGACGTTCACCGCAGTACCGGAAAACATCACCGACCCGTTACAGACATTACCTATCTACACCAACGTGTTCAGTAATATCGGTCTGGTAACGCTGGCAGTCACAGTGGTGATGGCGATTATGGTGCCGTGGTTGAACCGGATGATTAATACGCCAAGCACCGAACAATAATACTCAGTGCCGGATGGCGGCTATCGCTTGATCCGGCCTGTATTCAACATGCCCGATACACCTTTCGCTATCGGGCATTTCCAACCGTTATCCTTTGCGCGCGTCAATCCACTCCTGCACTTCAATGACAAAAGTGTCCGGCGCTTTGCGGTACATCTTGCGGGCCAAATCCAGAATTGTGTGCTGGCCGAGCGCTTCTTCCATCCGCTGCTGAGCCATATCCATCACTGAACGCACACCGCAGATCCCTTCACATGCCCACTCTGGCGGTTGCTCGTCAAATACCGCCAGTCTTTGGCGTATTTCACGGCATTCAAAAATGCGCTTATCGCCATCAATCGCGTTTACCACATCCAGCACCGTAATATGTTCAGCTGGTTTGGCGAGCTGAAAACCGCCGCCCTTACCCTCGATACTGCGCACCAGGCCCGCTTTCGACAGACGGGTAAATATCTTGGCCAGATAGTCATACGGCACACTTTGCAATTCAGCAATTTCCCGAACGCTCATATCCCGCGCGTCGCCTCTACTGTCGACCATACACATCAGGCTATGAATGCCGTACTCAACCCCGGAACTGTAGAATGCCATTATCTTATCTCAGCCAAAATTAATCTGAGTTATTGTAGCTTTTTCAACTGAATCTTGCCATAGACCGCGTACACACGCGCTGAAACTAAAAAATAAATAACATAAATATCAAATGAATAGTTGCATTTAAGTACCTTGTCCCCTTCATATTTTGCAAATCGCATTGCATTTAATAACTACGACCAATAAAATCCGAGTAAATAAATCGTGATGACCAGTGAGAAAACCGAATGCGTAAACAAATTCTGATCGTAGGCGCCGGCTTTGCCGGTATGTGGGCAGCGCTGAGTGCCGCGCGCCTGGCAGATAAACACCAGCAATCCATTGATATAACAGTTATTGCACCCCAGCCAGAGCTGCGTATTCGCCCCCGTTTTTATGAAAACAACGTCCAGACGCTGGTCGCACCTCTGCAACCGCTGTTTGACGTAACTGGCGTAAAATTCCTCAGCGGCACAGTATCTCAGTTGCTTGTGCAATCAAAAGAGGTGAGCTGGACAGATGCGGCTGGCAACACGCAACTGCTCGGCTACGACCGATTGATTCTGGCAAGTGGCAGCCAGGTAAACCGTTCAATGGTCGCTGGAGCGGCTCAGCACGCTTTTGACCTCGACCAGCTGGAAAGCGCAGCCGTACTGGAGCAACACCTGAATGATCTGGCACATCAGCCAGAAAGTGAGGCACGCAATACCGTAGTAGTGTGCGGCGGCGGTTTTACCGGCATCGAAATGGCGCTGGAGTTACCTGGCCGTCTGCGAGAAATTCTTGGTGCTGATGCTAAGACCAGAGTTGTCGTAGTTGAACGAGGCGCACAACCAGGCGCACGCTGGAGCAAAGCGTTGCGCGATGTGATTGCTGAAGCCTCCGCTGAGCTGGGTGTAGAGTGGCTGGTAAATGCAGAAGTCGAAAGTGTGGATGCTTCTGGTGTCACACTGAAAGACGGGCAAACTATCGGTTCACACACCGTTATCTGGACGGTCGGTGTGCAGGCAAACGGTTTGACGGCGCAAATTGACGCCCCGCGCGATCGCCAGGGTCGTCTGCACGTAAATGCAAATTTGCAGGTGGTGGGACATGACGATATTTATGCCACTGGCGATGTGGCGTACGCCGCCACCGATGACAAAGGCAATCATGCCTTAATGACCTGTCAGCATGCCATTCTGCTGGGCAAATTTGCCGGTAACAATGCCGCAGCAAGCCTGCTCGACGTGCCGCCGCTGCCGTACCGCCAGGAAAACTACGTCACCTGCCTGGATCTTGGCGCATGGGGTGCGGTGTATACCGAAGGTTGGGATCAGCAAGTGAAACTGACCCGCGCAGAGGCGAAGAAGTTAAAACTGTCGATCGTCAGCGAGCTGATTTATCCGCCGAAGGCTGATAAAGCGGTCGCGTTTGAGATAGCCGATCCGCTGGCACCGTTTGTGTAATCGGAATTGCCGGATGCGGCTAACAACCTTATCCGGCCTCTACACGCTACTTAACCATGAATTGACGGCGTTCCGGCGTAAATATCAAACCGGTGTCCTTTGGTCACCACTGCGTTGGGAGTTGCGATATCTGCAAGCGGTGGGGCGTAATCCGGGCGCTTCACCACCACGCGTTTGGTGGCAAGCTGGCGAGCAGGCTCCAGCAGGCCATCAGCGTCTAAATCCGGGCCCACCAGCGACTGAAACACGCGCATCTCTTTTTTGACCAGCGCGCTTTTCTGCTTATGCGGGAACATCGGGTCAAGATACACCACCTGTGGACGTGGAGTGATATCGGTTAGCGCCGTCAGACTGGATGCGTGGATCAACTGCAACCGTTCCTGCAGCCATGGACCAATCTCAGCATCGGCATAGCCACGCGTCAGACCATCGTCGAGCAGCGCCGCAACAACCGGATTGCGCTCCAGCATCCGCACACGACAGCCAACAGATGCCAGCACAAAAGCATCACGTCCCAGCCCCGCCGTGGCATCCACCACATCCGGCAAATAATCACCTTTAATGCCGACCGCCTTTGCCACCGCTTCGCCGCGTCCCCCGCCAAATTTGCGCCGATGGGCCATCGCCCCACCGACAAAATCCACGAAGATGCCGCCAAGTTTTGGCTCATCACGTTTGCGCAGCTCCAGATGCGACGTCGTCATCACCAGCGCCATCAGATTGTCTTCATCCTGCTCCAGTCCCCAGCGGGTAGCCAGAACAGATAAGGCGCCGTTTCCGGCGCCCGTCTCATCAATTAAGCAGATCTTCACTTACGCTTTAATACCATAGTGTTCAAGCATCGCATCCAGCTCCGGCTCGCGGCCACGGAAGCGTTTGAACAGCTCCATCGGTTCTTCAGAGCCGCCACGAGTCAGAATATTATCGAGGAACGACTGACCGGTTTCACGGTTGAAGATCCCCTCCTCTTCAAAACGAGAGAAAGCATCTGCTGCCAGCACGTCTGCCCACAGATAGCTGTAGTAGCCCGCCGCATAACCACCCGCGAAAATATGACTGAAGGCGTGCGGGAAACGACCCCAGGCAGGCCCCGGAACAACGGCAACCTGCTTTTTGATCTCTGCCAGGGTTTCGAGAATTTTCGCCCCTTGCTGCGGATTAAACTCGGCGTGCAGGCGGAAATCGAACAAACCGAACTCCAGTTGGCGCAGAATGAACAACGCTGCCTGGTAGTTTTTCGCCGCCAGCATTTTATCCAGCAGCTCTTTCGGCAGCGGTTCGCCGGTTTCATAATGGCCGGAGATAAACGCCAGCGCTTCCGGCTCCCAGCACCAGTTTTCCATAAACTGGCTCGGCAGTTCGACCGCATCCCACGGCACACCGTTAATACCGGAAACACCTGCGGTTTCGATGCGGGTCAGCATATGGTGCAAGCCGTGACCGAACTCGTGGAACAGGGTAATCACTTCATCGTGAGTAAACAGCGCCGGTTTGCCATTAACCGGACGGTTGAAGTTACAGGTCAGGTAAGCGACCGGTTTTTGCAGCGTGCCGTCGGTTTTACGCATCTGGCCAACGCAGTCGTCCATCCACGCCCCGCCACGTTTGTTTTCACGCGCGTAGAGATCAAGATAGAAGCTGCCGCGTAGCTCATTGTTTTCGTCATACAGTTCAAAGAAGCGCACTTCCGGATGCCAAACATCGACGTCTGTGCGCTCTTTAGCGGTAATGCCGTAAATGCGCTTAACCACCTCGAACAGGCCGTTAACGGCTTTGTTTTCCGGGAAGTACGGGCGCAGTTGCTCATCGCTGATGCTGTAAAGGTGCTGCTTTTGCTTCTCGCTGTAGTACGCGATATCCCACGGTTGCAGCTCATCAACGCCAAATTCAGCTTTGGCAAAAGCACGCAACTGGGCCAGCTCTTTTTCACCCTGGGGACGCGCGCGTTTCGCGAGATCTGTCAGGAAGTCGAGCACCTGCTGCGGGTTTTCCGCCATTTTGGTGGCGAGTGATTTATAGGCGTAGCTGTCAAAACCCAACAGTTGAGCCAACTCGTGACGCAACGCGAGGATCTCTTCCATGATCGGGCTGTTGTCCCATTTACCCGCATTTGGCCCCTGGTCAGAAGCGCGGGTTACATAGGCGCGGTACATCTCTTCGCGCAACCCCTGGTTGTCACAGTAGGTCATCACCGGCAGGTAGCTCGGGATATCCAGCGTCAGCAAATATCCTTCCTGCTCTTTGGCTTCTGCCTGCGCTTTCGCGGCAGCCAGCGCACTTTCAGGCATTCCTGCCAGCGCTGTTTCGTCGGTAACAAGTTTCGTCCAGCCCATGGTGGCGTCGAGAACGTTGTTGCTGTACTGGTTGCCCAACTCAGACAGACGCGTGGCTATTTCGCCATAACGCTGCTGTTTTTCCTTCGGTAAACCGATACCAGAAAGCTCGAAATCACGCAGCGCGTTATCGACAGCTTTTTTCTGTGCAGAATTCAGAGAGGCGTAATGAGCGCCATCTCGCAAATCACGGTACGCTTTGTACAGACCTTCGTGTTGCCCAACCCAGGTGCTGTATTCGGACAACAGTGGTAGCGTCTGTTCGTAGGCTTCACGCAGTTCCGGGCTGTTTTTCACCGAGTTCAGATGGCTTACCGGAGAGAAGATACGCCCCAGTACATCGTCCACTTCCGCCAGTTTTTGGCAGAGATTTTCCCAGGTGTACGGTGCACCCTGCGCAACCACTCGCTCAACGTTTTCACGGCAATCATTCAGTGCCTTAGTCACTGCAGGCACAACATGCTCAGGCTGAATTTTGGAAAACGGCGGCAGTTCGAAGGGCGTCAGTAATGGATTTGTCATATGCACAGTCCTGGTTAAAAAAAGGAAACGAAACGCTCAGGCGTTTTCGCGGGATGACGACGCCAAAGCATCTTATCCGACCTACAGGTATCACCATTTGTAGACCGGATAAGGCGTCAGCCGCCTTCCGGCGCGTAATACTCAGTAGAATGGGGTTAAGTGTAGAGGATTTCAATGCCGGGCGTGGCGGAAAAACGCCCGCTGGCGCTTAGCGATCGGGCCTGCGGGTAATCTGTACCGTTCTACTGTAAACTGTGGCAAATCGTTTATTATATTACCTGGAATACGTTTACCCATGCTCAGTTATCGCCATAGCTATCACGCTGGCAACCACGCCGACGTCCTTAAACACACGGTTCAGAGTCTGATCATCGAGTCACTCAAAGAGAAAGAAAAACCGTTTCTCTATCTGGACACCCATGCTGGCGCTGGCCGTTATCAGCTGAGCGGTGAACATGCCGAGCGTACCGGCGAGTATCTGGAAGGCATCGCCCGTATCTGGCAACAGGACTCCCTCCCGGCTGAACTCGAACCCTATATTTCCGTCGTGCAACATTTCAACCGTAGCGGTCAGTTGCGCTATTACCCAGGATCTCCGCTGATTGCCCGCCAGTTGCTGCGCGAACAAGACAGCCTGCAATTAACTGAACTGCACCCGAGTGATTTTCCGCTGCTGCGCTCCGAATTCCAGAAAGACGAGCGTGCCCGCGTAGCCAAAGCTGACGGCTACCAGCAGTTAAAGGCAAAATTACCGCCGGTGTCCCGTCGCGGGTTGATCCTTATCGATCCACCGTACGAAATTAAAACCGACTATCAGGCCGTGGTTACCGGCATCAATGAAGGCTATAAGCGTTTCGCAACCGGCACCTATGCACTGTGGTATCCAGTGGTCCTGCGCCAGCAAATCAAGCGTATGGTGCACGATCTGGAAGCCACCGGCATCCGCCGCATCCTGCAGATTGAACTGGCGGTTCTCCCGGACAGCGATCGGCGCGGTATGACGGCTTCCGGCATGATTGTGATTAACCCGCCGTGGAAGCTGGAGCAGCAGATGAACAGCGTGCTACCGTGGCTGCACAGCAAACTGGTTCCGGCAGGAACCGGGCATACTTCGGTAAGCTGGATCGTGCCGGAGTAATCGCAGCCATCGGTGGAACCTTTCGATTTCAGGTATACAATCGCGAATATTTTGGCGGATGGCGAAACGCTTCTCCGCCCTACAATGAACATGAAGGAGCGGTCATGACCAAACACTATGATTACATCGCTATCGGCGGCGGCAGCGGCGGAATTGCCTCCATTAACCGCGCGGCAATGTACGGCCAAAAATGCGCATTGATTGAAGCCAAAGAACTGGGCGGCACCTGCGTCAACGTTGGCTGTGTACCGAAGAAAGTGATGTGGCATGCTGCTCAAATCCGGGAAGCGATCCATATGTATGGCCCGGACTACGGTTTCGATACCACCATCAACAAATTCGACTGGGACAAACTGATCGCCAGCCGCACCGCTTATATCGACCGTATTCACACCTCTTACGACAACGTGCTGGGTAAAAATAACGTTGATGTGATCAAAGGCTTCGCCCGCTTCGTTGATGCTAAAACCATTGAAGTAAACGGTGAAACCATCACTGCCGACCATATTTTGATTGCAACCGGTGGTCGCCCGAGCCACCCGAATATTCCCGGTGTGGAATACGGCATTGATTCAGATGGCTTCTTTGAACTGCCAGCCCTGCCGAAGCGCGTTGCGGTTGTCGGTGCGGGTTACATCGCCGTTGAGCTGGCTGGCGTGATTAACGGCCTGGGTGCAGAAACACACCTGTTCGTGCGTAAACATGCGCCGTTGCGCAGTTTTGACCCGATGATTGTTGAAACCCTGGTTGAAGTGATGAACGCCGAAGGCCCGACTCTGCATACGCATGCCATCCCGAAAGCAGTGGTTAAAAACGCAGACGGCAGCCTGACCCTGGAGCTAGAAGATGGTCGCAGCGAAACTGTGGATTGTCTGATTTGGGCAATCGGTCGCGAACCGGCAACCGATAATTTAAACCTGGCGGCAACGGGCGTGAAAACCAATGAAAAAGGTTATATCGTCGTTGATAAATTCCAGAATACTAACGTAAAAGGCATTTACGCTGTCGGTGATAACACGGGTGCCGTTGAACTGACACCTGTTGCCGTTGCCGCAGGTCGCCGTCTGTCCGAACGTCTGTTTAACAACAAACCGGACGAACATCTGGACTACAGCAACATCCCGACCGTGGTCTTCAGCCACCCGCCGATTGGTACTGTAGGCTTGACCGAACAGCAGGCTCGCGAACAGCATGGCGATGACCAGGTAAAAGTGTATAAATCATCGTTTACCGCGATGTACACCGCGGTGACAACTCATCGTCAGCCGTGCCGTATGAAGCTGGTTTGTGTAGGGCCGGAAGAGAAGATTGTCGGTATCCACGGCATCGGCTTTGGTATGGATGAAATGTTGCAGGGCTTCGCGGTCGCACTGAAAATGGGCGCAACCAAGAAAGACTTCGACAATACCGTTGCAATACACCCGACCGCAGCGGAAGAGTTTGTCACGATGCGTTAATATTGAAAACGCAGCTATACATGTTCTCAGATCCGGAAAACTGGTTGTAAAAGGCCAGTTTTCCTTACTGAATAGTGTGTATATGTAAGCCCCCAGAATAATTGGGCCATTCACATTTGAAAGATCCATTTTCCGTCAGTCATGACAAGGCGATATGACTGGCCGCAATGTATTCTGAAAGAAATAAAGTGTGAATGCTTACGTTCTCGATGCCTACAGTTTTAATAAGAGCCCGGTGATGACTGTGAGCGGCCTGGTGTGAAATACTACGTGCTCTAACCCAGCGCATATAACGCTCCAGCCCCGCCGCAGCCATGCTCATACGCGCACGACCTGACAGCGTAGTATTTTCCGGGCAACTCCTGCTGAAATATCTGGCAACCTGCGCCGATCGCTCACGAAAACTTTTCGCTGATATTCTGGCGGGCCAGAAACAGGGCAACAATTTCGTTCCACTGCGGTAACGCAAACCGGGCAGAAAAAAAATAAGGTTGCAGTTCGTCTGCTTCAAATAACAGCACAGACGGCGATGCAACACCCTGTTCCGGACGAAAATATAGCAATCGCCACTATTGATCCCTGGGTTCTGATTTAGCAGTTCCTCAGGAGAAACAATGATTGCTTGCTGATGCTTTATTAACGCAGCAGCACCAAGCGCGAAATACTGATTATCTGAAATAATATATACAGCCTTCATTTTGAACATCCTATAAAAAAGCCGTCAACTACAGACTTGAGAACTATTTCGCAACTACCGTAATCTGGTAACGATAAAAAATTATAAGTAATAAAAATGAAACGCTTTTATATATTACAGGATATCTTCCACCCCAAATATAAGCTATATAATAATCAGATCATGGTATAAAAAGACAACAAATAACAATTTATAAACAAATACATATAATCCGACGTAGCGGTATTTTTTCTTATTTCTGTACGTCTTCATCGTTTAAAATAAGTGTTACAAATAATTCGGGGCCGAGAGTATTGAAGATGAACCGAAAAATATACAGTTTTATTGATGTATGAGATGGTAGGCTTGTTGAAGTGTCGTCGAGTTGGCAGTCGCCAGAGATGAATTCGTTCCCCTACTGACCGTCGAATAGTAACAGTGACATGCGTCGGCGTTACGCTTACCAGGCCTAAAAGTCACGGCAATCAGTAGGCCGGATAGGGCATCAGCCGCCATCCGGCATTGTATTGACTACTTACTCTGCATATACGGCGTATAAACCCCGTTAAGGCTTTCAAGGAACGCAACGATATCGTCGATATCTTCCTGCGGGAGTTCTTTGCCAACCTGATAGCGCAGCATCAGTTTGACAGCACCATCGAGCGTTGGAACATCACCCCGGTGGAAATAAGGTGCCGTCAGTGCAACGTTACGCAATCCCGGTACTTTCTGGCGCAGTTTGTCACGTAATTCATTGGTAACATTCATACGGCCAATATCAGCGGCTGTCACTTCACCGAAATTAAAGTCCTTTTTCAAACCCAATGGTTCAAATGAACGTCCACCCAGAATAATACCGCCATGACAGGTCGCGCACTTGTTATCCTTAAACAACTGATAACCATGCTTTTGCTGGGCAGTTAACGCCGCTTCATCACCGCGTAGCCACTTATCGAATGGCGAATTTGGCGTAATCAGCGTTTTCTCAAACTCAGCAATGGCATCGGTAATATTATCGCCGCTGAATCCCTGGGGGTAGACCGCGGTAAACTCTTGTTTCAGCAGCGGATCTTTATCCAGTTTCTGGATAATTTCATCCCAGGATTTCGATGCCATTTCAATCGGGTTCAACGGTGGACCGCCCGCCTGAGCCTGCAATGTCGGCGCACGACCATCCCAGAATTGTTCAACGTTAAAGACCGAGTTAAATACCGTCGGCGCATTAATAGGACCGACTGCACCACCCACACCAATTGACGTTTTTCTGCCATCCACGCCGCCCGCATTCAGGGCATGGCAGTGGGCACAAGAGATCGTACTGTCTCCGGATATACGCGGATCATGATAAAGCGTAAATCCAAGGGCCACTTTTTGGGCGTCAGTCGGGATGCTTTCCGGTATCGGCTGAACAGGTTCATTACGATGTTGAGGTGCGGTATCACGACTGGCGTAGTACTGCTCACGTTGTTTCGCGATCCAGCCAAGGATCTCTTCGCGCTCCGCATCACTCACCTTACCGGCCCAGTGCAGCGCGGTGTAGCGCGTCGGCGGCATGGTGTCATACTGCATTACCCATTCGATTTTATTCAGATCGCTTTGAGAGACAGGTTTATCCGCGACCAGCGCAGCACGAACAGCTTCAAGATTGAAAGATTTATATCCCAGTTGGATGTCGTAATTCATCAACTGTTTAGCGACAGGAAAAGAAGAATAAAAAGGCAATTCTGCCGAAGGCGTGTGGCAATAATCGCATCCTTTTTCGCGTAAAAAACCTAAAACTTTATTATTGGCTTCCAGTGTAGAGGCCTGAACATCAGCCTGTTTACTTCGTTGATTATCGTGGTACCACACATAACCGGATAATCCAAAATAACCGATCACGATGCCTGCTATAGCAATCGCGGTAAGACGGGTAATGATTTTCATTATTTTACCCTCACCGTTGTGAGTTATTGTGACCCAGAAAATTAAAATAATTAATGCGCAGTCTTTGTCAGACCTGACCATCATAGGAAATGAGGGGGATATTATTTTGATAAGTATCAATCAATTACATGGAGCAGAACTATCAATAGAATAGCCTGTGCCTATTATAAGCAGGAGCCACTACGTATTTCTGTTCACATATCGTTGCAATCGAATGTTCCGAAAATGAAATATATCCATTTTCGCATAATTAAAAATTACCCATTGTTATCATTGAGATACATTTATTCATTGATTCCTGAAAACCATAAAAGTGTGATTGAGCGCACGCTTTATCCATCAAATACCGAAGCGAATGTCTACGCTTAACAGACAGCCGGGCAATAGCCTTACCCTTTCCACATCCACCGGAGGTCTTTCTCATTATGCTCAACCAGAAACTATCCCACGCCCCTTCAGAAGAACTCACGATCGATGTCGATCTGCTTTATGAAATGGATCCGTGCGAGTTAAAGCTGGATGAAATGATTGAGGCAGAGCCCGAGCCAGAGATGATTGAAGGGCTACCCGCCTCTGATGCCCTGACGCCAGCCGATCGCTACCTTGAACTGTTTGAGCACGTCCAGTCGTCAAAACTGTTTGCCGACAGTAAAACATTCCCCGACTGCGCGCCCAAAATGGATCCGCTGGATATTCTTATCCGCTATCGCAAAGTCAGACGACATCGTGACTTTGATCTGAAACGCTTCGTCGAGAACCATTTCTGGCTACCGGAAACGCCCTCCAGTGAATACGTTTCCGACCCGGATAGCTCGCTGAAAGAGCATATCGACCAACTGTGGCCAGTACTAACGCGCGAGCCGCAGGATCACATTCCCTGGTCTTCGCTGCTGGCGTTGCCACAGTCGTATATTGTGCCAGGCGGACGGTTTAGCGAAACCTACTATTGGGACTCCTACTTCACCATGCTGGGCCTGGCGGAGAGCGGCCGGGAAGATCTTCTGAAGTGTATGGCGGATAACTTTGCCTGGTTGATTGAAAACTATGGCCACATCCCAAACGGTAATCGCACTTACTATCTGAGTCGCTCTCAACCGCCGGTATTTGCGCTGATGGTGGAATTGTTTGAAGAGGATGGCGTGCGCGGTGCGCGTCGTTACCTGGATCACCTAAAAATGGAGTATGCGTTCTGGATGGATGGTGCCGACTCCCTGGTACTAAACCAGGCCTACCGCCACGTCATCAGAATGCCGGACGGTTCATTGCTCAACCGTTACTGGGACGATCGCGATACTCCTCGCGATGAATCCTGGCTCGAAGACGTAGAGACCGCCAAACATTCAGGTCGTCCCCCCAATGAGGTCTACCGAGATCTGCGTGCTGGCGCTGCCTCCGGTTGGGATTACTCCTCACGCTGGCTTCGCGATGCAGGTCGCCTTGCCAGTATACGCACCACCCAGTTCATCCCTATTGACCTGAACGCATTCCTGTACAAGCTGGAAAGTACCATTGCCAATATTTCCGCGCTAAAAGGCGATCGAGAAACCGAAGCGTTGTTCCGACAAAAAGCGGGTGACCGCCGTACCGCCGTGAACCGCTATTTGTGGGACGATGAAAATGGCTGTTATCGTGATTACGACTGGCGCCGCGAACAAATGGCTCTCTTTTCTGCAGCCAGTATTGTGCCACTGTATGTAGGTATGGCGACCCATGAGCAAGCCGACCGACTCGCCAACGCAGTGCGTAGCCGCCTGCTAACACCCGGTGGAATTATGGCGACGGAATATGAAACCGGCGAGCAGTGGGATAAACCTAATGGCTGGGCGCCGTTGCAGTGGATGGCAATTCAGGGGTTCAAACTGTATGGTGATGACCACCTGGGGGATGAAATCGCCCGCAACTGGCTGAAAACAGTTAATATTTTTTACCAGGAGCATCACAAACTCATCGAGAAATACCACATCGCGGACGGCACGCCGCGAGAAGGCGGCGGCGGGGAATATCCGTTACAGGATGGCTTTGGCTGGACCAATGGCGTGGTCCGTCGCTTAATCGGCCTGTATGGGGAACCATAATCGCCTGACTGCCTGATAATGCAATACTTGTCAGGCAGTTAGTTAATCGCATCATAAAGCGCTGCGTGAATTTTCTGCCATTTTTTGTTCTCTGCGCTTGGCTCTGCGGCCACACGCAACTGAGCTTGTTCGGCGTTATATTGTTGACGTGCGACAACGTCCGGTACCGAGCAAAAACTTTTTAAATAGCTTTTATGCAGCGACGTTAAGGATGCTCCATTCGACATTGCGTGGCTTAGCGTACTCATAAACTGCTGACAAGGTTTAGCCTCATCCATCTGCGAGGGATAACGTAACAGCAGTTTCAGCACATCGGTATTGCCTGTCGAGAACGCCTGCTCCGTCCATGCCAGTTTCCAGTCCATACCGCCCTGCAAAAACAGTGACGTGACGCGAGTATCGTTGCGATCGATGGCAGCCCGCATATTGAATGAATCCCAGGAGATCCCCATTCGGGTCACCGTTTCCCGGGCGGAAGGCGCATCACGCCGCGGTTCTTCCTGCACAATTTCAACGGACTTCCCGGCGGACGCAAGCGGAGCAGGTGTACTGAAGAGCCAGAATGCCCCCAGCGATATCACCAGCACCATCACACCAACAGCAACCCACAGCATGCCCGAAATGAGCTGTTCACGTTCTTCTGCCGTACGCTTTGCCCGTTTATCCGGCGGATCGATACTGTCGGCGATTTCCTGTTTATCTCCCCCGGCCTGCTCATCTTTTTGCCTTGCCGTTTCCCAGAACTGGCGGACGAGGTCCTCATCTGATTCCAGATACGACGAGGGATTAGTACGGATACGCCGCTCTTCAAACGCCCGCTGCACAGGGTGCGTAATTTGCCCGTACTGGTGATTTAACAGCATCAATTGTACTGATGTCAGCGGCTGCTGAGCGATAACGCGGTTTCGTGCCTGACGGCAGTCATCCAGAAACATACGCAGCGTTAAGCGCGGTTCGACAAACAGTGTGAGCACCGAAGTATCATTAAAAATCTGGGTAAAGTGACGAACAAACAGCTTCTTATCAACAACCATCAGCGCCAGTTCGCTAAACATCATACCGTCCAGCGCATCACGCCCTTCACCCAGCTTTAGCCAGCGGCGCAGACGATCGGCGCCAAAATGCTGTTTCAGGAAACTGTTTAGCGGGTGTTGATCCGGCCATACCCGGGCGACGAGGGATTTTAGCGTTAACTCTATTGCACGTAGCTGGCGCTGGGCCTTTACCTGTGCGTCCTGACTCCCTGTGTCAAACTCGGTTTGATAGTTCAGCAGCGGCTGCTGCTGGCGCAAATGTTCCAGGGAGGCCACAAAGCGCAGCGCAGAAATCAGCTGATTTTCACTGACATCCTGACCACTTTCATACTGAGGCACATTCTGTTGAAGATGGCGCAATCGCAGGGTGAACTGGCTCAGTTGCGCATCATTCATCTGAAGCCGTCTGGCCACAACCCCCCAACCGCCTAAATTCAGCCGGGCCTGATCGAGTTGCTCCAGAAACCAGCGTGGATCCTTGCCCTCAGCGACGTGTACGCCTAACAGCAGTAAGATTTCCACCGATGCCTGGCGGATGATCCCCAAACAGTGTTCAAATGGCGTACATGTCGCCTGTAACGCGCTATTGGTCATTATCATCCCTAAAAGAGCCGCGAAAATGCGACTTCACAATGTATTTATTTATCTTTTTATAAAGCGGCACTCCACAGATGTGTGCCGTTGTAGACTAAAACATATTCATATACCAAATAGATACGTTTTACAGTGATAACCGCGTAATCGTTGAAAATTATTCAGGAGATAAGCCTGTGCCGGTATTAAAAACATCACGTCTTACCTGTCGCCCACTGGATCAAGGCGATTGGGCGTTCTTTTTAAAATTACAGCAAAACCCTGATGTGATGCGATTTGTCTCCGACGCACGCACTGAAGAATATGTGCTGACGGTATTCAACTCACGCTTACCCGAGTGGTCTCCAGGAAGCCCACACTGGCTATGTCTGGTGGTTTGCGACAACGACACAGGGTTACCGCTTGGCGTCACTGGATATATTCATGAAAACAATGAATGTGCCGAAGTCGGTTTTTTGTTCGCGCCAGAAGCACAAGGTAAAGGATATGGCACAGAATCCCTGCGTGCCATCTGCGACTTCGCGTTTACAATTGGAGGCCTACGCCGGTTGACGGCCTGCGTCACCGCAGGCAACCATGCTTCACGACATGTGCTGGAAAAGGTGGGATTCATTCATGAAGGCACGCTACGCGAAAGTTACTGGCTGCATCAAACCTGGCATGACGACTGGATTTTCGGCTTGTTAAAGCGTGAATACCTCTCACCAATGCCATAAGGCGTTTTACTGAAAAAACCGGCTGAATGGCAACTACTATAGCGAGCAGTTCTCTTTAGAATGATGATCTTTACATGAAGAGAGATCGGTATGCAGCTCCATTCAGCACATTTTACGCCGACCTGTATCGCATTTATTAAACAATGGCAGGGTCTGTCACTGGAAAAGTATCAGGACAAAAAGGGTATATGGGTCATTGGTTACGGGCATGAAATCACTGCAGATGAAAACTTCGATAAACCTATTTCAGTCATGCAGGCAGATAAACTGCTGCTCGATGATTTGTATGCCTGCGAGGCATTAATACGGACGAAGTTGCCACAACTTAACGATCTGTTTCAGCAGGAAGCGCTTATTGCGTGGATACTCAGCATTGGGATGAAGCAATTTTGTACTTCAGAAATGGGGTCGCTCATCTTTCACAGCCAGACACTTTCTGACTGTGAAATAAGTACCCGTTAGTATGATTCGTTTAACATCATTGCTGCCTGAGTACGGTTTTTTACCTCCAGCCGCTGATAAAGCGATTCAAGATGTGCTTTTACCGTCCCGGTACTGATATTTAACGCCCGACCAATTTGTTTATTAGATTCTCCGGCTGCCAGCATAGTCAGGATCTCTCGCTGACGTGCGCTTAACGCTTTTATATTCTGGTTACCGTTCTCTGATACCGCTAAGTAATCTCTGGGTAAAAACATCATACCCATCGCTACACTGTTGATCGCCAGCGTGAACGTTTCCGCGTCAGAATCGCGCGGGACAACCGCCAGTACGTTTAACTGAGTGACTTCCTGCAGCCATTTTTTTCGGCAATCTGTTGCCGTTATCAACACTTTTACCGCCGAAAATAGCTCCGCTATTCGCTGCAGTATTCCACGGCAGAATTCGCCATCAAGATCGCCGTCAAGCATCACCAGCGCATCAGGATTTTCTTCCAGTTTTCGCCAAAGGTCATCTGCCTGACTGACACCCTGAACATCCACTCCTGGAATACGTTGTTGTAAACTTACATTCATTCCATGAATAAATATTGACTGCCTGTCAAACATTATTACCTGCATTATTTCTCTCCGTCCAAATAAGATATTAGCCTTAACACGCGAAGGGTATTACCTACGGGGTAAAATAAGAACTCACCATTTGGCAGAGGCCATTCTACCGATGACAGGATAGGAAAGAAGCAGAAATTATAAATAGTTACAGCTCACAAAAAAGGATTACATAAAGCGTTTAAAATTACGTCAAAGCTTAAGGAACTTCTTATTTTTAGCGTTCAAAAATACCTTTGCAAATATTAATTTCCAAGAGTCTATAACGTTGGCTAAAAATAAGGAACCACGGATGATCGGAGAATATGTTACAAAACACAATATAGCATTAAGTGCTTACTCAGCAGGTACCGCGACCTACTGAATAAGCACCCTGCAGATTTACAGGAACATCCCGCCAGATACCTCGATACGCTGCGCTGTCATCCAGGCCAGGTCATCGCTGAGTAGTGCAGCAATGGCATCACCAATATCATCCGGTAATCCGACACGCCCCAGCGCCGTTTGCGAGGCGATATAGGCATTCAGCTGTGCATTGTCCCGTACGTTCCCACCGCTAAAATCAGTTTCTATCGCCCCTGGCGCAATAATATTTGCAGTAATCCCGCGCTCACCTAGCTCTTTGGCCTGGTAACGGGTTAACACTTCCATCGCCCCTTTCATGGCAGCATATGCACTGTAGCCTGGCAGGGCAAAACGCGATAATCCGGTCGAGACATTGAGGATCCTGCCCCCCTTTTTCATCAGCGGTAGAAGGCTCTGCGTCAGGAAAAAAGGCCCCTTAAAATGTATGTTCAAAAGTTGGTCAAATTGCGCTTCGGTGAATGCCGAATACGGCGCGTTAATGCCGATCCCGGCATTGTTCAATAAATAATCAAACCCATCGCTTTGCCACTGCGTCTGTAATGCTTCCTGCATCTGTTCAACAAACAGAGGGAAAGCGGAAATATCTCCGACATTCAACGACAATGCTGCTGCTTTGCCACCAGATTGCCTGATTTCATGCACAACCTGCTGCGCTTCTTTTTCATTGCTGTTCCACGTCAGAATAATACCAATTCCTTTGTTCGCCAGCTTCAGCGCCGCGTTTTTACCGAGTCCACGACCGCCACCGGTCACCAATGCGATACGTTGCGTCATAAAAAACCTCATTTCAGGTGTTGTGAAGATTGAGACAGAGCTTATTAGGTGTTAAAAAAACAATAAATATCGCTGATTACGCATTACTGTTTCATCCAGAACAACAATAAGGTATGGCAATGGATAAAATTCACGCAATGCAGTTGTTCATCCGCGTCGCAGAACTGGAAAGCTTTTCTCGCGCAGCGGAAACGCTCGGACTCCCTAAAGGTAGCGTATCGCGCCAGATACAGGCCCTGGAAAACTCGCTGGGTACGCAGCTTCTTCACCGCACCACCCGACGCGTACAGCTTACCCAGGACGGTATGATCTATTACGAACGTGCTAAAGATCTGCTGAGCAATCTGGATGAACTGGACGGGTTATTTCATCACGATCCGGCCAGCATCAGCGGTAAGCTGCGGGTTGATATGCCGGTTGGCGTCGCAAAGAATCTGGTAATACCCCGCCTGCCGGATTTTTTACATCAATACCCAGGTCTTGAAATTGAACTGAGCAGCAGCGATCGCCTGGTAGATTTGATTCGTGAAGGTTTCGACTGTGTGGTGCGTGTTGGTACGTTAAAAGATTCCGGGCTAATTGCTCGCCCGCTGGGAAAACTAACGCAGGTTAACTGTGCCAGCCAACAATATCTGGCCCGTTTTGGCTATCCGGAAAGTCTGGAAGATTTGGCTTCACATGCGGTGGTGCATTACTCAGTGAATTTAGGCTCGCGTTCACAGGGTTTCGAGGTGGCGACAGAAAACGGCACAGAATGGGTGAAAACCGGCGGCATGCTGACGGTGAATAGCACCGAAACATACCATGCGGCATGCCTTGCCGGGTTAGGCATTATTCAGGTACCACGCATAGGTGTACGTGAGGCATTACGCGCCGGAACGCTGGTCGAAGTGTTGCCGCAGTATCGCCCAGAGCCTATGCCGGTTTCTTTATTGTATCCGCACCGTCGCAATCTCTCCCGTCGGGTACATCTGTTTATGGAATGGTTAACCGGCGTGATGAAAGACTATGTGGATTAGTCTGTTAGACCGATTTTCGGGATTCGGGCTTGAGCAGGCTATAATGACTTGAGTGCACAAAATAAGGACTACCGACCGGATGACGCAGGAACACGATGCAAAACACCCTACGCATACACAAGAACCAACTCCCACAACGCCTGAGAGCAACGCGAAGGCGAACCAGGCTCTGAAAACGGCCATAACCCTGGCGGAAAAGGTCCAGCGCCAACCTGTTATCGCCCACCTCATCCGCGCCACGGAGCGTTTTAATGACCGAATGGGGAATCAGTTTGGCGCAGCCATCACCTATTTCTCGTTCCTGTCGATGATTCCCATCCTGATGGTGTCGTTTGCCGCTGCCGGTTTTATTCTCGCGTCACATCCCACGTTGTTGCAGGATATCTTCAATAAAATCCTGATGAACGTCAGCGATCCTACCCTTGCGTCCACGCTGAAAAACACCATCAATACCGCCGTTCAACAACGTACCACCGTCGGTTTGGTGGGGCTTGGGATCGCGCTCTATTCCGGTATTAACTGGATGGGAAATCTACGTGAAGCTATTCGCGCCCAGTCGCGGGATGTCTGGGAGCGCACACCGCAGGATCAGGAAAAAATCTGGATAAAATACCTGCGCGATTTTGTCTCATTGATTGGTTTGCTGATTGCGCTGATCGTTACCCTCTCCATTACGTCCATCGCCGGTTCCGCTCAGCAGATGATTATCTCTGCACTTTATCTCGACGGTATCGAATGGCTGAAGCCAGCCTGGCGACTGATCGGCCTGGCCATCTCAATTTTTGCCAACTATTTGTTGTTCTTCTGGATATTCTGGCGATTGCCGCGCCACCGTCCGCGTAAGAGAGCGCTTATTCGCGGCACATTTATTGCGGCGCTTGGGTTTGAAGCGATTAAAATTATTATGACGTATATGCTGCCGTCGCTGGTGCAATCACCATCAGGTGCGGCGTTTGGCTCCGTGCTAGGGCTGATGGCATTCTTCTATTTCTTCGCCCGCCTGACCTTATTCTGCGCGGCCTGGATAGCAACAGCTGAATACAAAGATGACCCGCGCATGCCGGGGAAAACTCACCGCTAATTCTCATCCCAACAGCGGATTCGTGAGCCGCCTCCGGCTTACGTTCCGCAAGGATCTGTAGGCCAGATAAGTTACCTGTATCGTCATCCGGTACTCTTTTCAGAATATAAATCCAGTACGTAACTTTTATTTAACCAAAAACCAGTTTTATTATCCAAGTTTTAAATTATGTGAAGCATTTCATGGAAGAGAAATCTTCAGCCTAAAAATTATCCCCTTTTTGACATATTTTTGACCAGACTCAACGCTTGTTACAGATTGAAATGTCTCTTTTGCTGTGCGTAATATGACCTTTCGTTCGACCAAAAATAAGAAAATATTATGCAAGCAACAGCCACAACGCTCGACAATGAACAGGAACACACGCCGGTCAACTCGCGCAATAAAGTCGTCGTCGCCTCACTTATTGGCACTGCCATTGAGTTCTTTGACTTCTATATATACGCGACCGCTGCAGTGATCGTGTTCCCCCATATCTTCTTCCCGCAGGGCGACCCAGCAGCGGCAACGCTTCAGTCTCTCGCGACCTTTGCCATCGCCTTTGTCGCACGGCCAATTGGTTCTGCCGTGTTCGGACATTTCGGTGACCGCGTAGGGCGCAAAGTGACACTGGTTGCGTCACTGCTCACCATGGGGATTTCTACGGTCGTCATTGGTCTGCTGCCGGGTTATGAAACTATCGGTATTTTTGCACCACTACTGCTGGCACTGGCACGTTTTGGTCAGGGTTTGGGACTTGGTGGCGAATGGGGCGGCGCAGCGTTGCTGGCAACGGAAAACGCCCCTCCGCGTAAACGCGCGTTGTACGGCTCGTTCCCACAGCTGGGCGCACCTATCGGCTTCTTCTTTGCCAACGGCACGTTCCTGTTGCTCTCCTGGCTGCTTACCGATGAGCAGTTTATGAGCTGGGGCTGGCGCATACCGTTTATCTTTTCTGCTGTGCTGGTGATCATCGGCCTGTACGTTCGTGTTTCGCTGCATGAGTCGCCAGTTTTCGCTAAAGTGGCTGCGGCGAAAAAGCAGGTTAAAATCCCGCTGGGTACCTTGCTGACAAAACATGTACGCGTAACGATCCTCGGTACGTTTATCATGCTGGCAACCTATACACTGTTCTATATCATGACCGTCTATTCAATGACGTTCAGTACCGCAGCTGCCCCGGTGGGTCTAGGCTTGCCGCGTAATGAAGTGTTGTGGATGTTGATGATGGCGGTGATTGGCTTTGGCGTAATGGTTCCCGTGGCGGGACTGTTGGCCGACGCGTTTGGTCGTCGCAAGAGTATGCTTATCATCACGACGCTTATCATTTTGTTCGCGCTGTTCGCCTTTAAACCGTTGCTGGGTTCCGGCAATCCGGCGCTGGTGTTCGCTTTCTTGTTGCTGGGGTTAAGCCTGATGGGGCTGACATTCGGCCCGATGGGCGCGCTGCTACCAGAGCTCTTCCCGACCGAGGTCCGCTACACTGGCGCATCATTTTCGTATAACGTTTCGTCAATCCTTGGTGCTTCCGTTGCTCCGTATATTGCCGCCTGGTTGCAGGGAAACTATGGTCTGCCAGCGGTCGGCATTTACCTGGCGTCAATGGCGACATTAACGCTGATAGCACTGTTGTTAACCCACGAAACACGCCACCAGTCGTTATAATTTGCTTGCCGGATAGCGGTGCTATCCGGCAATTCTCTTCTGCAATCACTTCTTCATCTGCGACAAAATAGTTCTGCACTGGTTGGCCTCACCTTCAGAGGGTGAAATCAGCGCCAGCAGGGCAGCCGCAGGTGTGACTAAGGTTGCCAGCGCTGCGGCAACCGCGCCACGCGCAATCAGCGGCCCGGCTTTCACCCCGGCCTGTGGATCCTTGAATGTCCCGCGAACATACAGCGGTGAACGCAGGGTGATAATACGGATACCTTTACTCTCGGGATCAATGGTTAAATCCAGCTGTTCAGAGGCAAAGCTCGCGGTTCCGGTCACATTGATGACCGCATTTTCGGTATCGAACGCAAAAATCTGCGGACGCGCAACACCATTGACGATATCCAGATTCGCCGCCGCACAGTTCACCCGGACCTCGTCATCACCGAATATCTGCCCGACGATATAGTTACCCAGATTCAGTCCAACAATTTCCATCAGATTTCGACTGATAAGACCATCATTCATCAGCAGCTTCAGATTGCCATTACTGTTACCAAGCAGTGCCGCCACTGAATTCCCGCTACCGCTAAATCTGGCGTCTCCGTTCATTTCGCCCAACGTTTTCTGCATCAGTTCCACATCCGGCATTAGCTCTTTCAGCTTCAGGCGGCGAGCCTGTATATCCGCACTTCCTTGCATCGGCTTTTTATTCCCTTGCAAATGGATACTTGAAACAATGCTGCCCCCCGCCAGACCAAATTTCAGCGGCTGCAACCGCAAGTCGGCATTTTTCAGGATGATATGAGTGGAGAGATCGCTGATGGGCAGGCTACTGCCGTGCTCAATACGTCGTCCTTTAAAACGCACGTCAGCGTCCATCACGCTCCATTTATCGGTTTCGAAACGGTCGTATGGCAACACTTTACCCGCAGGCTGAACGCTTTTTTCACCTTTGCGTTGTTCAGATTTTTTCGCCCGCTCCGCACCTTTCCCGGAGTCCACGCCAATCAGTGGTCCCAAATCAGCTAACCGCAACTGGCGCGACTCAACATCGCCTTCCAGCTTCGGACGCGGCTTACCAGTGGTATAGGCGAGCGTACCGTGAATATCGCTGTCGCCAATGCGGCCATTAAAATCACGATAATTAAAAACTGAAGATTTGCCGGTATCGATTTTTGCCACCAAGCGCCCGTCAGTTTCAAATGGTGGGGTGTCCGGCAGAAGTACCCCCGTCAAATCGTACAAATCCCCTAATGAATCACCTGAGAATTTAAGCTGGAGATCCACGCCCCCCATCTTCATCGGATCCTTCACCGTTCCTGTAAATGCCACACGCGTGTTATCCGAACGGAAATCGGCCTGTACCGGGAAAGGCGTACCTTCCCCCCGTAATGCCAGCATTCCACCTATTTTCCCTGTCCCGGTTAGCGGTTCGCCGTTATATCGCCCTTGCGCTTTCAGACCAAAAACGTAGTCTCCGACGCTGGCGCTACTCTCTTTGCTTTTCGTTCCGGTCACTTCACTAAAGGGAAGCGGCTTGCCCAACGGATCGACCAGAATTTCAATCTCAGAGCGAGTCACCTTATCGTTGATGGCTATGCGCCCCTGATCGAACAGAATGTTATCCAGACGAAAAGACCAGGCAGACGGCGAAGTATTGGGTTCGCGATTGTCATCTCCCGCCAGGGTAAAGGTCCAGTTGTTGTTTTTCTCCGACAGGCGGATAAGTCGTGCATCCGGTTTCACCAGCTTGATCCACGGTAGCCAGACGGTTTTCGTCAACAAAGCCAATGGGGCAAGCGTCGCTTCAACACGGGGAAGATGTACCATCGTGACATCAGGAATATCTGGCGGGTTGCCGAGGATGATATCTTCAGCATGAACATGCGGCCACGGAATCCAGCTTCGCCAGCCGGTCTCCTGCTTCTGGCGCTCCCAAACAACGCCTAAATCCCCCCGAATGGCGAATGGTCGGTTAAGTTCAGTAGAGACTTTCTGGTTGATGGTCGGTTTGAGCCGGTTCCAGTCAAATGTCGCAATCACCATGATGAGTACGACGATCAACAACAAGAAAACCCCTGATACTATGGCGGTTATTTTGCCTGCTTTCGTCATATATTACGTCCTCGTTTCCATCCTTGCCTGTCCTAAAGATAGTCCAGCAGGGCAAAAGGAGACACGCTACGACTATATCAAAGCGACAAGATCACCTCTTCAAGGGTATCCAGTGGGACCGGGCGAGAGAGGAAATAGCCCTGTGCGGCGAAAGCCGGTGAGTTTTGCACATCACGCCACTCTTCCAGCGTTTCTACACCTTCGACGATCACGCCACGGCAATAGCGGTTCATTAACTGTAATAACAGCGTGAACAGGTTCCGACCTTCCGGCGTCTGGCGCAGCATAACAAACAGGTCCCGCGCCACTTTAATGTAGTCATAACTGACTTCGCTGAGGGCCGAAAAATTCGCCATTCCGGTACCAAAATCATCCAGCCAGAGTGGCCCGAACTCGCACATAGAGGCGAAAGACGATCCCTTCGGCAGGCGAATATGCTCCACCAGCTCGAATCGCAGCCAGGGCAGGCATTCGATGATTTTCAGTATTTCAGCATCCTGGCGCATCGCAATTAACGTCGGTCCATCAACATTCACTGACGCCAGCAGACCGTGGGCCCTGAAAAATTCGCCTTTTAACTGCAACTGGTGAAGCTGCTCTTTCACCACGTCAACCCGGTGTCGAACGGCCACTTCAGCAAAATAACGATCCGGCGCAATACGGTGGGAAGGGTTATCAGGATGGCTCACGACAGTCAGCAGCTCAACGGCCATCAGTCGCCCATTGGTCTGGTAAATCGGCTGATAGGTGTAAGCACGCTCGCACTGCAGCCAATAGCGTCGCTCAAGCAAGCTTTCGATACTCGCATCAGGCGTAATTAGCTGCTGGGTAACCTGCTTTATCATCTGAGGTGTCCTGTAAATAAGAGTGTGACTGACCGGACTCGTCAAAGGTTATCGGCGCTCGGGCGCAGAACTTTACGTTCAGCGCGACGCAAAATAAAAAACTAAGCGGCAAAAATCACACAGAACACGTGCTGGCTCAAAAAATTAATGGAACGATGTTTTAATATAGTTGACCACATACTACCCACAGCGCACACTAACGCTAATTTTTTTCAGAGCAGGTTACGACTATGTCCAGAAAGATTGCCGTGATTGGCGAATGCATGATTGAGCTGTCACAGAAAGGTGCTGATGTTCAGCGCGGATTCGGTGGCGACACGTTGAATACATCCGTTTATATCGCCCGTCAGGTCGATTCTGCGGCACTTTCCGTACACTATGTGACGGCGCTGGGCACTGACAGTTTCAGCCAACAAATGCTGGAATCCTGGCACAGCGAAAACGTCGATACCTCTTTAACGCAGCGTATGGAAAATCGCCTCCCAGGTCTCTATTACATTGAGACAGACAACACCGGTGAACGCACCTTCTATTACTGGCGTAATGAAGCTGCGGCAAAATTCTGGCTGGAGAGTGAACAGTCTGCCGCCATTTGCGAAGAACTGGCCACATTCGACTACCTGTATCTGAGTGGAATAAGCCTGGCGATATTAAGCCCATCCAGCCGTGAGAAGCTGCTATCGCTGCTCCGCGAATGCCGCGCCAACGGTGGAAAAGTCATATTTGACAACAACTACCGTCCACGTCTGTGGAGCAGTAAAGAAGAGACACAGCAGGTGTATCAGCAGATGCTGGAATGCACCAATATCGCGTTCCTGACGCTGGATGATGAAGACGCATTGTGGGGCGAAAAACCCGTTACCGAGGTGATTGCCCGCACTCACGCAGCTGGTGTGCAGGAAGTGGTTGTGAAGCGTGGCGCAGACTCTTGCCTGGTTTCCATCGCTGGCGAAGAACTCATTGATGTACCGGCTGTAAAATTACCGAAAGAGAAGGTCATTGATACCACGGCTGCAGGAGACTCCTTCAGCGCAGGATATCTGGCAGTACGCTTAACCGGTGGCGATGCCGCAGAAGCCGCCAAACGCGGCCACCTGACAGCAAGCACTGTTATTCAGCATCGTGGGGCGATTATTCCACGCGACGCAATGCCACAATAGAATGTCACACTAGTTTTATTCCCCCTCTCCCGACCGGGAGAGGGAAATTCCTGCTTATTGCACCGGCGGAATATCCGTCACTTCAGGATGAGCCTCATCCGTTTCGACAGCAGTCGCCGCGGTTGTCACAGGTGCCATGATTTGATCCCACGTAGCCTGCAAGTCCTTCATATTGAATTCAGGTTCACCTTTCGGCTGGAGCAGAATTAACGCCATCTCTTGCGATAATTGCTGGCGCAGGTTCTGGTTCAACATTTCGACGGTCAGGCCGTTGAGGAAGTTCTGGCGTAAACGCTGGTACTGCTCTGGCGCGATATCCACTACCTGATTTTGCAGCGAACGCAGGCGCTGGCTGATCAAAATATCGGTATCGGTACGACCATAGGTGGCAAACAGTTTCTGCAGCTCCAGATTCTTTTGCGCCACCAGCGCATTGAACTCTTCTTCCGGTAGACCTTTATCACGCACTTTCGCCAGTTCACGCGCGACCATGCCCAAATTCGCGTTCAGTTTATCGTTCGGAGACTCAACGTTAATGGCGCACTGCGCGCGCAGGAACAGAACCCGACAGTCAAAACCAAGGCCGATATCTTTCGCGTTGTTTTTGGTTAGCGTTTGCTGAATATGCCAGAACAGCGCCTCACGGGCTAAATCAGCACGCCAGTAGCGCAACAGCGCGGAGGATTCGCGGATAGGCTGCCACGGTGTATCCCACATGATGGAAAGGCGATCCTGACGCACTGCATCGGTCATAATGCTAACCGCTTCGGCACGCAGTGGAGAGAGCGTAGGTACTGGTGCCGGCGTTTCGCGTTTTCCTTTTAACTCACCAAAGGTTTTATTGATTTGCTCAGCCACGCTGCGCGCATCAACGTTACCGACGATAATCAGCGTCATGGCATCCGGGGTATACCATTTCTGATAGAACGACTGAATTTTCGCCGCATCAATTGGTGTTTTCAGCGGATCGGCGGGATCATGTCCCAACAGCGTCGATCCCTTCAGACGATAACGCCACCACCCTTCTTTGGTATCCATAGGCCAGGTCGCAACCATATCTTCGCTATTCAGCGCATGATTGACCGTTTCAGGCGTGATGGTCAGCTTGCCGGAAATGTTCGCCAGATAAGACAACGACTCTTTCAGCAGGTCATTGCGGCTGTTAGGCAAACTGAGGTTATACAGTGTGGAATCATAGGAAACGATAACGGGCGGCATGGGACGTTTTGGATCGAACCCCTGCTGCCACAATGAACGGGCTTGCGCGGCATCCAGACCACCGCTTTGCGTCAGCGCAATGCGAGGGATCGCATGGCTGAAACCACTCTGTTGCGTACTTTCGGTGAGTGAACCGGTATTAACCAGCAGGCGAACCTCTATGCGGTCGCTGGGACGCTGGGGCGTGGCGAGAACTTGCCACTGTAAGCCATTTGCCAGCGTGCCCTGTTGCCACGCCGGGTCAGGCTGGAGCGCATCTGCCTGCACATAGCCGGCAGAGGCCATCATCAGCAAGCCGCCCGCTAAAAGTCGAATTTTTGTGCCCTGCATGTGAACCCCTGATCAACAATCCTGGTAATAAAAAGACAGTCCTGAAAGGACTCTCTGAATATGACGTTAAAAACACTTCGTGTTAGACCGCGAGAACATAAAAATGTCACGGAAGAAGTGAAAAAATCCCAAAGCCATCGTATTGATGAATTCGGGCACAGGGGTCAATTATGCGCAGGAGCCCGTAGCCCTACAAGGGACTACGGGCATAAGTGACGAGATTAAGAGGATAATTCGTGCGTTTTGCCATCCGGCGCACGATTATTCAGCACATCATCCAGCTTTTTGTGGTCCAGTTCTTTCACCCATTTAGCAACGACAACCGTTGCCACACCGTTACCAACCAGGTTGGTCAGCGCGCGGGCTTCAGACATGAATCGGTCAATACCAAGAATCAACGCCAGACCGGCAACCGGCAAATGACCCACGGCGGAGATAGTCGCAGCCAGAACAATAAAGCCGCTTCCGGTAACACCCGCAGCCCCTTTCGAGGAGAGCAGCAGCACCACCAGCAGAGTTATCTGATGGAAGATATCCATATGACTGTTCGTTGCCTGCGCGATAAATACCGCCGCCATCGTCAGATAGATCGACGTACCATCAAGGTTAAACGAGTAGCCTGTAGGGATAACCAGTCCGACCACCGACTTCCGACAGCCCAGCTTTTCCATCTTATCGAGCATACGCGGCAGCGCCGACTCGGAAGAAGATGTGCCCAGAACGATCAACAGTTCTTCACGGATATAGCGGATGAACTTGAAGATGCTAAAGCCGGTTGCACGGGCAATCGATCCCAGCACCACCACCACAAACAGAATACAGGTGATGTAGAAGCAGATAATCAGCTGACCCAACTGTACCAGCGTTCCGACGCCATATTTACCGATGGTAAAGGCCATGGCACCGAAAGCACCGATTGGCGCCAGGCGCATGATCATGTTGATGATGCCGAAAATGACCTGCGAGAAGCTTTCAATTACGTTGAAAATCATCTGGCCTTTGCTGCCCAGACGATGCAGAGCAAAACCAAACATTACCGCAAACAGCAATACCTGCAGGATGTTGCCACTGGCGAACGCCCCAATGACGCTACCCGGGATAATATCCATCAGGAAGCCCACAATCCCCTGGTCTTTTGCCTGTTCAGCGTAAATCGCTACTGCTTTAGCATCCAGCGTCGCCGGATCGACGTTCATCCCGGCACCAGGTTGCACCACGTTGACGATGATAAGACCGATGATCAGTGCAATTGTACTGACCACTTCAAAATAAAGCAGTGCAACCGCACCGGTGCGGCCTACTGCTTTCATACTTTCCATACCTGCAATGCCGGTGACGACAGTACAGAAGATGACAGGTGCGATGACCATCTTAATAAGCTTAACGAACGCGTCGCCAAGCGGTTTCATTTGGGCGCCTAATTCAGGGTAGTAATGGCCAAGGAGAATACCAATGGCAATTGCTGTCAGGACCTGAAAGTAAAGGCTTTTGAAGATAGAGGTTTTCATAGGGTGTCCTTAAAGTAAAAACCACAGGTCTTGTAAGGTTTTATTTAACCTGCGGCCTTAAAGTAACACCCACACAACATCACAGAAATGTACAAAGATCATAATTGATACAAAAATGTTAAAAAATTTGAGCTGGCTCGCACAAGCGCTACCTTTTTTAACTTTTGTAATCAGGCCATTCCTTCGTTAAATAACGTTCTTCGAAGATATCTGCCGGAACCGGACGGGCAAACAAGAATCCCTGGGCCACTTCCACTCCCGCCTGCGATAACCACTCTCGCTGCGCTTCGGTTTCGACACCTTCGGCGATCATCTGCAAATCGAGGCTGTGGGCCAACTGAATAATTGCAGTGATCATGCTGCTGTCTTCCGGTAATCCTTCAACAAACATCTTATCGATTTTGAGCACATCTACCGGCAGCGACTTCATGTGTTGCAGCTGTCGAAGCCCCGCATAGCCCATGCCAAAGTCATCCAACGCGATACGTACACCCGCATTACGCAGTGGGCGCAAAATAGCCACAGCGGCGTTCGGATCATCGATATGTCGGCTTTCGGTCACTTCCAGAATCAATGTGCCTGGCTTAATACGATAGCGGTTTAGCAGTTCCAGCAGGTCAGACACCATGCTCGGGTGCATCAGTTGCAACGCCGAAAGATTCACCGACAGCGGCAACATCAGGCCGCGCTCCTGCCAGGCGGAAAGCTGGCGACAGGACTCTTCAAGTATCCAGTAGCCGACCGTTATCATCAGACCGCAGGATTCAATCCTGTCGATTAACCCTTCCGGCAGCTCCCAGCTTCCGTCCGGTTGTTGGATCCGCAATAACGCTTCTGCACTCAACATCTTACCGCTGGATATCTCTACCTGTGGCTGTATCCAAAGCGCAAACTGCTGATTATCCAGTGCGGTGAGAATGTCATTCTCTTCCGTTAAACGCTGCTGTGCTTCTTCCATTTGCTGCGGGTCAAAGAACTGAATTTGGTTTTTACCTCTGCGACGCGAGGTTAATGCTGCCGAGAGTGCGCGACTGTATAGCTGTTCAGCACTCAAGTCACCGTAATACATCGCCACTCCAATGTTGCAGTTTGGACGTAGCTGAATGCTTTGAATAGGCAGCCGCTCATTCATGATAGTGAGTACTTGCTGACCTAATGTAATCGCATGCCAGGGTTCCTTCACACCGTGTGCAATAATGGCAAAGTCATAGCCACTCACCTGGGTCAGCACCATTCTGGGCGCCAGCACCGATTTCAGTTTCTCGACCAGCGTTAGCAACAGGATCTCCCGCTGGGTTTCGGTCAATACACCCGCGGTATCACGCAGGGTCTCACAGGTGACAATCATTAGCGCCGTGGTTTGCTGGCGGGTAACGACCTGCTCCAGTAGCCCCATCAGAAAGGTCTTGTTGGGTAGATCAGAAACCGGGAACCGCATCGAATGGTCGTTTTGTTCTTCAGTGTAGCGCTGCACCATCTGCTGATTCAGGTTATAGCTGCGCACCAGCATGCCAATCTCATCATCCTGATGCAGGCGTGGTAACGCCAGTTGGTAGCCAATCAGCTGCTGTTGAGGAATATCGTTCAACTCGCGAGCAATTTTGCGTAACGGATGCACAATCAAACGGTTAATGCACCAGGAGATTGCCACCGTCAATATTAAGGACAAAAGTAAGTAAATGGTCACTAACGTTGAGAGCGTGCTCATAACGAATTTGTACATGCGATACGAATCCGCCTGCAGAACCAGATACGCCAGAGGCTGCGGGTTGGCGGAGCGCTCAAGAGAATAGACCGGCAATGAAATCTGTACCGGCAGTTCAAACAGGCGAGTCACCATCACCGGGACAGGGCGTTCGGGAATAAAGCTCATCCGTAATGCCTGAAACTGATTAGGCAGGACAACATCAGCGCGGCTGACCACGCCCGCGGGCTGAATTCGGCTTAAAATCGTTTCCGCTTCGGGGATATCCGCTTTCAGAATAGAGGCCGACAGAGGTTCACGGACGGAGCGAGCGATGCTTTCAAGTTGCGTAGCCGTGTTGTAGCGATTCTGCTGTACCAGATGAAACAGCAAAACGGTGCAAAAAATAAAAACAAACACCATGACAACGGCCGCAACCATCGCCATCTGCTTAATTGTTAACGAGCGACTGACACGCAAACTGACTCTCCACGGATAGACGAAACTGCCGTCAGAGTATACCCGATCGTAGCCGTATTAAGAGAGGCGCTATCTGAAAACTTCCCCGCACGCATTATCGCAGCAGGTTAGCCACATAGCGATGGAACTTACCTGCAATAAAGACGAAAAAGACCGCAAGGTTTATCCCTGCGGCCTGGTCCGGGCGTATATTGCCATTACAGCAGGCTGACGCCCATAAGCCCTGTCACTTCCTGTTACGCAGCCAGTTCACAATCAGACTGGCAGTAATGCCAGCGATGACCGGAGCAACCAGATCGTGCCAGAAGGCAATGCCTAACTACGCGAGCGTCATATAACCGCCTGTATTGCAATGGCAACTTTTCGCGGCTATTCTTGAATTGTCTGGATTCAAGTTAGCCCCCGTTATGTTGCCGGTTTATACCAAACAACGTGCGGGGGTTTTCTCTTTCCAGCAACCTATGCCGCCAGGGATCAAGCCCCCGCAACATTGCGCCTCACCGGACGAGTCAGGCTTGCCGCGGATTCTACGTCAACAATTACGGCCTATCACCCCACCATAACTCAGTCTGCGTGAAGCTTCGCAATCAGACTTGTACGCGCACATCCTTCATGGCTGGAAAGTTTTTTGCCAGATGGCAACTTTCCTGACAGCTTACTAAACAGCGATTTATCTAATGCATTGATATCCATAGGTTCATTTTA
Source organism: Citrobacter sp. Cm046 (assembly GCF_030333065.1). Classification (NCBI taxonomy): domain Bacteria; kingdom Pseudomonadati; phylum Pseudomonadota; class Gammaproteobacteria; order Enterobacterales; family Enterobacteriaceae; genus Citrobacter; species Citrobacter sp. Cm046. The sequence continues at coordinate 154,798 of NZ_JAOWGP010000030.1, forward strand.
TGGCACAGCGATTGCTATTTGAGTGTGAGCTGTTCTGTTCCGAATTAAAGGAGATATCATGTCTGACTGTCGTACTTACGGATTCAATACTCAGATCGTTCACGCGGGGCAACAACCCGATCCTTCCACTGGCGCGCTTAGTACGCCTATTTTCCAGACTTCAACGTTTGTTTTTGACAGCGCCGAACAAGGTGCCGCCCGCTTTGCGCTCGAGGAGTCCGGGTACATTTATACCCGTTTGGGTAACCCCACCACCGACGCGCTGGAGAAAAAGTTGGCGGTACTGGAAAAAGGCGACGCCGCATTGGCAACCGCATCCGGTATCTCAGCCATCACAACGTCACTGCTGACCCTGTGCCAGCAGGGCGATCATATCGTTTCCGCCAGTGCAATTTACGGCTGTACTCATGCTTTTCTGTCCCACAGCATGCCGAAGTTCGGTATTAACGTGAGCTTCGTTGACGCCGCAAAACCCGATGAAATCCGTGCTGCCATGCGCCCGGAAACTAAAGTGGTATATATCGAAACGCCAGCCAACCCAACGCTCTCACTGGTCGATATTGAAACGGTGGCTGGCATAGCCCATCAACAAGGTGCATTGCTGGTCGTGGATAACACCTTTATGTCGCCATACTGTCAGCAGCCTCTGCAGTTAGGTGCCGACATCGTGGTGCACAGTGTGACCAAATATATCAACGGTCACGGAGACGTGATTGGCGGCATCATTGTTGGCAAGCAGGATTTTATCGACCAGGCACGATTCGTCGGGCTGAAGGATATCACCGGCGGCTGTATGAGCCCCTTCAACGCCTGGCTGACGCTGCGTGGTGTTAAAACGCTGGGCATTCGTATGGAACGCCACTGTGAAAACGCGTTAAAAATTGCTCGCTTCCTGGAAGGTCATCCGTCTATTACCCGAGTTTATTATCCTGGCCTGCCTTCACACCCGCAGTATGAGCTGGGTAAACGCCAGATGAGTCTGCCGGGAGGAATTATCAGCTTCGAAATCGCCGGAGGCCTGGAGGCTGGCAGACGGATGATCAATTCTGTAGAATTGTGCCTCCTCGCGGTCAGTCTCGGTGATACCGAAACCCTCATTCAGCACCCAGCGTCTATGACACATTCGCCCGTTGCGCCAGAGGAACGGCTTAAAGCAGGTATTACCGACGGACTTATCCGTCTTTCTGTAGGTCTTGAAGATCCAGAAGATATTATTAACGACCTTGAACACGCCATCAGAAAGGCAACATTCTGACCATTACGACCTGAACCGACGCCGCTCGGTTCAGGTCGTTGAGAATCAAGGCACAACAGCCTGGTTATACGCACAATCCTTTTTCAGGGAGAGTGAGTATTTTGGGCAGGGGGTTCTATGCAGGACAACACATTACAATTAAGCAACAATACAGCAACCGCCGTACCATTCTCACAAAAAATACCGTTCACGAAATACGATTTTGGCTGGGTGCTACTCTGCATCGGCATGGCAATTGGTGCCGGAACGGTACTGATGCCAGTACAAATTGGCCTGACAGGTATTTGGGTATTTATTGTCGCATTTATTATTGCCTACCCAGCAACCTATATTGTGCAGGATATTTATTTAAAAACATTATCAGAAAGCGAAACCTGCAATGACTACACCGATATTATTAGTCATTACCTGGGAAAAAACTGGGGAGTGTTTCTCGGTGTCATTTATTTCCTGATGATTATCCATGGTATATTTATATATTCATTATCCGTTGTTTTTGACAGCGCTTCATATATAAAAACCTTCGGGCTGACTGATGCCGATCTTTCACAATCGATCATCTATAAAGTAGCTATTTTTGCTGTACTGGTTGCTATTGCCTCCGGTGGGGAGAAGCTGCTATTCAAAATCTCCGGTCCAATGGTAGTGGTGAAAGTGGGTATCATCGTTGTGTTTGGTTTTGCGATGGTTCCACACTGGAATTTTAGCAATATCAGTGCGTTCCCAGAGGCGTCAGTGTTCTTTCGTGACGTACTGCTGACCATCCCATTCTGCTTCTTTTCGGCGGTGTTTATTCAGGTGCTGAACCCAATGAACATCGCCTACCGCAAACGGGTGTCTGACAGAATACTGGCTACACGCATGGCCATTCGCACCCATCGAATCAGTTACATTACGCTGATTGCGGTGATCCTGTTCTTCTCGTTTTCATTTACCTTTTCCATTAGCCATGAAGAAGCTGTATCGGCCTTCGAGCAGAATATTTCTGCGTTGGCACTGGCGGCTCAGGTTATTCCAGGACAAATCATCCATATTACCTCAACGGTATTAAATATCTTTGCCGTGTTGACTGCATTCTTCGGTATTTATCTGGGGTTCCATGAAGCGATTAAGGGCATTATTCTTAACGTACTGGGGCGCGTAATCGACGTTGAGAAAATTAACCCGCTGGTGCTAACTCTGGGTATTTGCGCGTTTATCGTAACAACACTGGTTATTTGGGTGTCATTCCGCGTGTCGGTGTTGGTATTCTTCCAGATGGGCAGCCCACTTTACGGTATCGTTTCGTGCATTATTCCGTTTTTCCTGATCTATAAAGTGACGCAACTGGAAAAACTACGCGGGCTGAAAACCTGGCTTATCCTCCTGTACGGAATTTTGCTGTGTCTGTCACCGCTATTGAAACTGATTGAATAGTCCGCATTGTGCGCCGTCAAATCCTGGCGGCGCTTAACTCACACTCTCCAGTTGATAGCTGCGGATTTTATTCAGTACCGTGGTATGAGATACCCCCAACGCTTTGGCAATATGCCGCGACGAAACATTTTCTTCAACCATCTGCTCGATTAGCTGACGCTCAGCGTACTGAACTTGCTCTTTAAAAGGGCGCTCGGCATGGACCTGCTTAGCCGATGGCATATTTGTCATCCCCAAATCCTCTCTGGTAATAACATCGGATTCCGCCATCAGCATCAGACGAATAATAGTGTTTTCCAGCTCGCGAACGTTTCCCGGCCAGGCGTGATGATGCAATGCCTCAAAACAGGCTTTATCCAGAATCAGACGTCGCTGGAATTCCTTTGCGTATTTCTGCACAAAATGGCGAATAAGTTGGCTGATATCCTGCGGGCGCTCCCGTAAAGGAGGAATGGTGAGGGAAAGCACGTTAATACGATAATAAAGATCGGCCCGTAGCAGGCGTTGTTCGACCATTTCCTCCAGATTTGCGTTGGTTGCCACAATAATGCGCACATTTACTGGAATAATTTGTGCCCCACCAACGCGACGTATCCCACCATCCTGAAGAACACGCAGCAATTTAGCCTGTAAACTCAACGGCATTTCACCAAATTCATCCAGAAACAGGGTGCCTTTATCAGCCATTTCAAACAGCCCCTTTTTACCTTTGCAGTCAGCACCGCTGAAGGCCCCTCTTTCATAGCCGAAGAATTCACTTTCCATCAGCGCCTCTGGTAACGCTGAGCAGTTAACGGGAATAAACGGGTAAAAGCGCCGATGCCCGGAATTATGGATAGCCCGGGCCAGCAGCTCTTTTCCGGTACCGGTTTCACCCCGGATTAAAACGGTATATTTGCTATCCGCGATTCTGATCGCCTTTTCAATCAGCAACTGCATGCTCTGGCTGCTGCAAATAATGTCTGAAAAATAACGCGGGCGAGTCAGATCCGGTGACGATAGCCCTGCAATCTCTTCAGAAAGCCAGGCAACGTTAATAATATCAGTACGCTGGTTTAAACGAGATTCAACGCCAGAAATATCCTGCAGTTGACGACACCACGACTTAATCAGGATCCTGCCCGTCGTCACTTTCATTGAAATGATATTAATGTCACAGAAAGAGAACTCCTTAAGAACGTCCTCAACCATAGACAGGCGGTCAATTGTTTTAATATCCCAGCGTATCGTAACCACATTTGCTCCAAATAGTTAGCAACTGCGAAGTAGATATTTCTGTGATGCTTACAGTACTGAACACATTCTAGCCGACACGGCAGAATGTTCTGCCAATAACCTCACACTGTGGGGATAAAAACAAAGATATAAAAAACCGGAGCACAAGGCTCCGGTTATCAGGTCATAACCCACGTTTATTGCTGTGGGTTCTCATCCTGGTCGACGGCAAAGCATGCCACCAACTGACCACCATAGTCTTTAAGCTGGGGTTGTAGCTGAGTACAAGGACCAAAACGACGGCGGCAACGGGCATTAAACGCGCAGCCCGGCGGTGGGTTCAATGGGCTTGGCAGCTCGCCGGTCAGCTTAATACGCTCCCGGCGGTCATCCGGGTTCAGCCGTGGCGTCGCGGAGAGCAAAGCCTGCGTATAAGGATGACGCGGATTATTGAAGATTTGATCCTTGGTTCCTTTCTCCACACAGCGGCCGAGGTACATCACCATGACTTCATCGGCAATATGTTCCACTACCGACAAATCGTGGGAGATAAAGACATAGGACAGCCCCAGATCCTGCTGCAGATCCATCATCAGATTCAGTACCTGTGCGCGTACGGATACGTCGAGCGCGGAAACAGGTTCATCGGCAATCACCACGTCCGGATCAAGCATCAGACCACGGGCAATCGCGATGCGCTGACGTTGACCGCCGGAGAACATATGCGGGTAGCGGTCATAGTGCTCAGTTTTGAGACCCACTTTCGCCATCATCGCCAGCGCTTTTTCACGACGCTGTTCTTTGCTGAGCGAGGTGTTGATCAGCAACGGCTCCTCCAGAATCTGCCCCACTTTTTTACGCGGATTCAGAGAACCGTACGGGTTCTGGAACACAATCTGGATTTTCTGTCGACGCAGTTTTTGCGCCTGCGGGTCGTGTTTAAGCAGATCCTGTCCCTGGTAATACAGCTCACCGCCGGTTGGAACTTCAATCATCGTCAGCAGGCGACCGAGCGTCGATTTCCCACAGCCTGACTCTCCGACCACTGCCAGCGTTTTACCGCGTTCAAGGGTGAAAGACACACCGTCCAGCGCTTTCACCAGGCGCTCCGGAGCGAACATGCCCTTCTTCACCGGATAATGTTTTTTCAGGTCAATTGCCTGCAACAATGGTTGTTGCGAGGTGGCATCATGCGTACTCATAGCCCAAGCCTCCCGGCATCATCGAGTGGGTAATGGCATTTAGACTGGCGACCGTCGCCCAATATGTTCAGCTCCGGTTCAACGCTACGGCACTTATCCGTTGCATACGGGCAGCGCGGGTTCAGCAGACAGCCGTTCGGACGATCGTATTTACCCGGAACCACGCCCGACAGCGATGCCAGACGCGCTTTATCCTGGGCAAACTCCGGTAGCGCACGCAACAATGCCTGAGTGTACGGATGCCGAGGAGCGCGGAAAATATCGTGCGCAGCCCCGGTTTCCACCACCTGGCCGGCATACATCACAATGATTTTGTGCGCCGACTCAGCCACCAGCGCCAGATCGTGAGTAATCAACACCAGTGCCATATTTTCTTTCTGCTGTAGCTCCAGCAGCAACTCAATGATTTGCGCCTGGATGGTTACATCCAGCGCCGTTGTCGGTTCATCGGCAATCAGCAACTTCGGACGGCAGGCAATCGCCATCGCGATCATCACACGCTGGCTCATACCACCGGAAAGCTGGTGCGGATAAACATCCAGACGCGAGGCGGGATCGGGGATGCCCACCAGCGTCAGCAGGTCAATCGCCCGCTGAATGCGGGTTTTCTTGTTACCACCCTGATGTACCTTTATGGCTTCCATAATCTGGTAGCCAACGGTATAGCATGGGTTCAGGCTGGTCATCGGATCCTGGAAGATCATCGCCACTTCTGCGCCCACCAACTGACGGCGCTCTTTCTCAGAGATACGCTTCAGGTCGCGACCGTTAAACTCCAGCGCCTCAGCCATTACGCGGCCAGGGTAGTCAATCAGCCCCATAATCGCCAGCGAGCTGACGGATTTACCCGAGCCGGATTCCCCCACAATGCCAACCACTTCACCCTGGTTTACACTGTAGCTAATGCGGTCTACAGCGCGGAATTCGGAACCCACATCGCCGAAGTGCACTGATAATTTATCTACATTTAATAACGCCATCTCGAACCTCTTACTGCTTCAGTTTGGGATCGAGCGCGTCACGCAGACCGTCACCCATCAGGTTAAATGCCAGCACCGTCAGCAGGATCGCCAGACCCGGGAAGGTCACGACCCACCATGCACTTTGCGCGAACTGCAACACGTCGGAGAGCATGGTGCCCCACTCCGGCGTCGGCGGTTGCGCACCCATGCCAAGGAAGCCAAGCGCGGCCATATCGAGAATGGCGTTAGAGAAGCCGAGCGACGCCTGAACAATCAGCGGCGCAAGACAGTTAGGAAGAATATTAACGAACATCTGGCGCATCGCTCCGGCCCCCGCCACACGGGAAGCGGTAACATAGTCGCGGTTGACTTCCACCAGTACGGCGGCGCGCGTCAGACGCACATAGTGTGGCAATGCCACAAACGTCAGCGCCAGCGCGGCGTTACCGATAGACGGACCAAATACCGCTACCAGCACCAACGCCAGTAACAGGCTCGGCAGCGCCAGCATGATATCCACTACGCGCATGATGATGTTATCAACAATACCGCCGAAGTAGCCCGCAACCAGCCCCAGGACCACTCCCATCATCAAGGAGAGTACTACCACCAGACAGCCGACCAGCAGCGACAGACGAGCACCGTACATCAGGCGAGACAACACATCGCGCCCTACGTCATCCGTACCAAACAAATGCGCCATCGTACCGCCTTCCTGCCATGCAGGCGGAGCCAGCAGCGTATCGCGGAACTGATCAGCCGGGTTGTACGGCGCGAGGACGTTTGCAAAGACCGCAATCAGGATCATCACAACAACGTATACCAACCCAACAACCGCACCTTTGTTGCGTTTGAAATAGTGCCAGAACTCCTGCAACGGGGTCATGGGCACCGGTGCAGTAATAACTTTATTTTCAGTAACCTGTGACATGATGGCCCCTTACTTCTTATGCCGAATACGCGGGTTCACCACGCCGTACAGCAGGTCTACCAGCAGGTTGACGAGAATAATCATCGTCGCCACCAGCAATACGCCGCCCTGCACAACCGGATAATCGCGGCGTTGCAACGCATCAATCAGCCAGCGCCCCAGACCCGGCCACGAAAATATGGTTTCGGTCAGGATTGCCCCTGCCAGCAGCGTACCGACCTGCAGGCCGATAACGGTCACGACGGGCAGCATGGCATTGCGCAGCGCATGAATGATGATTACACGCATCCGCGTCAAACCTTTGGCGCGAGCAGTGCGAATATAATCTTCACCCAACACCTCCAGCATTGACGAACGGGTCATACGCACTATCACCGCCAGCGGAATTGTCCCCAGCACCATCGCAGGCAGGATCATATGCACCACGGCATCAATGAAGTTGCCCTCTTCACCCCAGATGGCGGTGTCGATCAGCATGAAACCGGTGAGTGGATTGGAATCATCAAGGAACACCATGTCGCTTACCCGCCCGGAAACAGGCGTCAGATTCCACTGCACGGAGACCAGCATGATCAGCATCATGCCCCACCAGAAGATAGGCATGGAGTAACCGGTCAGCGCCAGGCCAACTGCGGTATGGTCGAAAATGGAACCACGCTTAACAGCAGCGAGTACACCGACTGGAATTCCCACTGCGGTAGCAAAAATCATGGCGCAGACGCCTAACTCCAGCGTCGCTTTAAAGCGAGGCACAAACTCTTCCCACACCGGTAAACGGCTTTTCAGTGAGATACCCAAATCGCCATGCATCACCCCCCAAATATAATGGAGGTATTGTTGCCACATCGGCTTATCCAGACCGAGTTCAGCTAAGAGTTGAGCATGGCGCTCAGGGGAGATACCACGTTCACCTGCCATGATCATCACCGGATCACCGGGGATCATATGGACGAAGGCAAAGGTGAGAAGAGTGATACCGATAAACGTGGGGATGACGAGTCCCAAACGTCGGAGAATGAACTGCAACATAACCCGGATTCTCTCTAATGACGTGCAGCCTGGTGACAGCACGTCTGTATTGCTCACAAATCTTATCTCCCCCTCAAGCGAGAAGGAGATAAAGCATTACTGCCAGATCGCGTTACGCGGGTCCGACTTAACGGTACGTAACGCGGCCTGGCTTGCTTTTAATTATTCGACAGAGACATTTTCGAAGTGGTGTTTGCCTAATGGATCAACCACATAGCCTTTGACTTCTTTACGCACCGGCTCATATACGGTGGAGTGAGCGATAATCAGTGCCGGAGCCTGGTCATGCATCACCACCTGGGCCTGTTTGTAGAGTTCAATACGCTTATTGTGATCGTCGGTCGCACGCGCCGGCTGAATCAAATCTTCAAACGGCTTGTAGCACCAGCGAGAGTAGTTGGAACCATCTTTCGCTGCTGCACAGCTGAACAGCGTAGCGAAGAAGTTATCCGGATCCCCGTTGTCGCCGGTCCAGCCCATCATAACGGCCTGGTGCTCACCAGATTTGGCGCGCTTGAGGTACTCGCCCCACTCGTAGGTGACAATCTTGGCCTGAACGCCAATTTTCGCCCAGTCAGCCTGGATCATCTCAGCCATACGGCGTGCGTTCGGGTTGTACGGACGCTGTACCGGCATTGCCCACAGCTCAACAGTGAAGCCTTTGTCCTGACCCGCTTCTTTCAGCAGCGCTTTGGCTTTCTCTGGATCGTAGCTGTAGTCTTTAACGTCATCGTTGTAGCCCCACATAGTTGGTGGGATCAGGTTTTTCGCAGCAACACCTGCACCCTGATAAACGGCTTTGATGATTGCTTCTTTGTTCACCGCGTAGGTCAGCGCCTGACGGACTTTCACGTCATCAAACGGTTTCTTCTCGGTGTTGAAAGAGAGATAGCCAACGTTCAGACCCGCCTGCTCCATCAGATTGATGTTTTTATCCTGCTTCATACGTGCGATATCAGCCGGATTCGGGTATGGCATTACCTGGCACTCATTCTTCTGCAGTTTGGCATAACGCACAGAAGCGTCAGGCGTAATGGAGAAGACCAGACGGTCGATCTGCGGTTTGGTGCCCCAGTAGCCTTCGAATGCTTTATACAGAATACGGGAGTCTTTCTGGTACTGCTGCAGCTGGAACGGACCGGTACCGATTGGGTTCAGATCCACTTTCTCCGGGGAGCCCGCTTTCAGCATGTTGTCAGCATATTCTTTGGAAAGAATAGAGGCGAAGTCCATAGCCAGGTCCGCAAGGAACGGCGCTTCAGGACGCGTCAGCACGAACTGAACGGTTTTATCGTCAACTTTCTTCACTTCGCTTATCAGGTCTGGCAGGCCCATTCCTTCGAAGTATTCATAGCTGCCGCCAGACACTTTATGGTACGGGTTCTGAGCATTTTTCTGACGATCGAAAGAGAACACCACGTCATCGGCGTTAAAATCACGCGTTGGTTTAAATTCTTTATTGTCCTGCCACTTCACACCCTGACGCAGGTGGAAGGTATATGTTTTACCGTCTTCGCTGATTTCCCACTTCTCAGCAAGGCCCGGAATAACTTCAGTCGTACCAGTTTTGAATTCAACCAGGCGGTTATAAATCGGCACTGAGCTGGCGTCATAAGTGGTACCAGAGGTGAAAAGCTGTGGGTTAAAGCCTTCAGGAGATCCTTCTGAACAATAAACCAGAGTTTTAGCCTGTACGCTTGCTGCGACGGTCATAGCCACCAGGCTCAGACCAAGCTTCAGCATCCCTGACTTCTTCAAGGAAATACTCATTCTTCTGCTCCAAATGTGATGTTTGTTGTTTTACCCTTTGCAGTGGGTTTGCACCGCCTGGCCTTTTTTGTTTTTTACCCGGCCGGGTCGGCGTTAAGAGGATAGGGATTCCGTTCACATAAGCGACTGAGTTGCAGTGCGGATTCTCCATGAAATGCCCCTCATGCCCTACAATCTGTCAACAGAATGTGAAAACGTCAATACAGGTAACCGTGATTTACACCAAGGGTGAGAATTCGCAAACAAAGATTAAAAAAAGTGCAGACTGATATTTTCAGCAGGGAAATTTGTGCTACGCGCACTATGCCAGAATAAATATCTTCATATTTAGCAACATTTGGTGATTAACATTTATGCAGATTATGAAAAATTTCTAAATTAATGCTGCATATCTGAGCGATTAATACCATGAACGTTAAAACGCACAGCGGAAAATGCTAGGTTCAGCCATAAGTAACGCAAAAAAAGATTCAAGCTAATATAAAAAAAGACAATGGAATATGTCACAGAATCGTTAACTGTCAGTGGGAAGTGGTGCACAATTTTTGCAGATGAAATGAAGGTAAGTTATTAGTCGGTGATAGAGGACTACTCGCCACTTCGTGCCTCGCCCTGCGGGCCGTTGCTGTTGCAACGTTCTCTCGCGCTGCTCGAGTCGAACCTCTTGCCCCCGGAGGTTCTCATCCTCACGGCTACAAATGCAAAAAACCCTGCTCGTTGAGCAGGGTTTTAAATTTGGTCGGTGATAGAGGATTCGAACCTCCGACCCCTTCGTCCCGAACGAAGTGCGCTACCAGGCTGCGCCAATCACCGAATGCGGGGCGCATCTTACTGCGCAGGTGCGCGCCCGTCAATCCCTACGTCACAAAATGGCATTCGATCGGCGAGAAAGTCAGCAGCCCCGTTACTGAGCCGTAGCCTTCTGTTCGTCCGGGATACGACACCAGTTATTGTTCTCGTTAATACCACCATTTGGCGAGGTATAACCAAGGCAACCTAAAATGGTGTCATACAGTTCCACATGGCGACGCGGCACCTTCATATCGGCCTCTTGCTTCAGGTGGGCAAACGCCTTCGCATGCTCGGGATCTTCCAGATACTTGTCAGACATCCACACCAGCATGGGAACGCGGAACTGCTCTGGCGGAGCCATTTTACGCGGCGTACCGTGCAAATGCTCACGCTCGTTAATCGACTCACCGTGATCCGCGGCGTAGAACACTATCGCTTTCTTATCTCGCAACTGGTCATACACTTTGGTAATAAAGTGATCAACATAGGTCACCGAGTTATCAAACGAGTTGATCATCTGCGCCTTCGAGCAGCCGCTATCAACATCGACACACTCTGGCTTCCATTGGGCATAATCGCGGGTGTAGCGCTGCGTGTAGTTAAAGTGCGATCCTTTGGTATGCAGAATAATCAGATGCTTGCCATTATCATCCTGCTTTAAGGATTGCTGCATCTCATCAATCAGCAGCATATCGTCAACCGTTTTGCCACGGTTCCGTGGTTCAGCGCCAATCTGCTCACGATAGGCGATGTTTTCCGCCATCGTATTGCTGTAGAACCACATCTCACTTTGCATCGCGTAAAGATCGGTACTAAACCCTAACTGACTGAGAACGGAAAAGATGTTTTGTTCTTTCAGAGTACGCTGCGGGTTATCGTCTGCCCCACCCTCACGTACGAACATACAGCGCAGTGAAAGCTTGGTTGCGGTATCACACGAATAGCCACGGAATGCCGCGAGGTTTTTTTCCTGAGCCAGTCTTGGGGTGGTATTTCGCTCGTAACCAAAAATACCCATGTGATCCCAGCGCGTCGTTTCACCGATAATAAAGACGACATAAGTATCATCGATATTCTTTGGTGCAACGTAGGTAAACTTCTTCGCCGGATTCATCAACGATTTGTTATCTGAAGACTCATCAACCTGTGCCCAGGCATACAATCCAAGCGCGGAAAGCCAGTTTGAAGGCAGATAGGAGTTCGCCACTACGCCGCCGTAGCTGGGTAAATCAATTCCCGTTTCGCGTTCAACTGTTTTCTGCTGCATACCAAGCAGACGAATCGGTGCCCACACCATCAGGCCAGCCAGCACGACCACGGCCACGCTACGCCACCTTTGTCCTGGCGTACGGACCTGTTTTAACAGGGTGTAACGACAGCGATTACTCCAGATCAGGAGCAAAGGAAAAACGCTGACAGAAACCAGCCAGGCGATGAAATGCCAGCCCACAACTTCCTTCGATAAATCAATATCTGTGGTTATTACCGAGGCAATAATGCCGTAACCAATCACCACATTCAGGAAGGTCATGTAATAGCTTGCACCTGCAGAGCAAAGCACTACAAAGGTGGCCAGTACACGCCAGACGCGTCGACCAAATAAAGAGAGAATACGAAGTAAAAAGAAGGTCGCCAGCACCGCGCCAGCTAATTCAACGACCGCAGAGATTCCTTTCCAGGCGGTAAATTCCTGCGCAAAGCTGCCGAATCGGCGATAAAAAACTGCGCAGTTCATAAACAGACCGATATAGAGCGCAAGCAAGAAGCTAAGCTTTTGCTGCGTCATCGACTTAATATATCTCATGCAAAAAAAACCTGGAAATCGGGATAAAAACACCCTGTGCAACGGTCAATCAGACCAGACAGGTGAAAGATGCGACAACAGCAGAGATGAAATGTCTACAAGCGCGGGTAAGTAGACCACAGGAGGGAGCAAAAGTGCTTATGGAGAATGCAAACAGCGCACATATTTTTGTAAATATATGCGCCGTGTATTAATCAGACGACTAAATAAGATTAGGCGTGCGCCTCGGTAAATACGCTTCGCTGTGGCTGACGAATGGTGGTAGACAGCGCCAGTGAGATGATAAGCAGCGCGAAGATAACACAGAAGGTCACATAGAAGCCGCCAAACAGCGAGGCGATGATTGAACCGCAAATGCCGCCGATCCCAAAGCCAAGGTAGATAACACCATAGTTTTTCGCCAGATTATTCAGGCCGAAGAACTCACTTACCAGTGACGGGAACACGGTAATGGTGCCACCAAAGTTAAACGCCACACAGGCAATCGCTGCAAAAAAGGTCGTGCTATTAAGCGGAGCGAAAAGCAGTGCCGCCATACCGACCAGAGAAACAACCTGACCAATGGTGATAACACGAATACGGGAAATTTTGTCAGACAGAATACCCAGCACCAGACGACCTGACAGGTTAGCGATAGAAATCACCGTTACCGCATTGGCCGCCGTCGCCACATCCATATGCGCCAGGCTTTGTGCGATATCTTTCGCCACACCAATCACATACAGACCACTCATACACGCTGTCAGGAACATCACTGCCAACATCCAGTACTGTGGTTTACGCATGGACTGTGCCAGGGTGTAGTCGTTCTCAACAACGCCATTTACTGACTTCACTTCCTGATTTGGTGCATCTTTCATCAGCGTGGAACCAAAGACAATCATCACCAACGCAATTGCACCCCAGATGATGAACGTTTTTTCCAGTCCAACGGTGGCCAGCAAATGGGTGTCGATAAATTTAAACCCGAGGCTGCCCAGACCATAAGAGCCGATAGCAAAGGCGGAAATCAGCCCTTTACGCTCAGGGAACCATTTTACGCAGTTAGAAAGCGTTAACAGATATCCAGCGCCGTCCGCCAGGCCGACCAATACCCCTGCGCTCAGCCACAACATAATCAGGCTGTCTGAGTGTGCCGTTAAGAAAAAGCCCACGCCCAGCAGGATACCGGATGCCATGGTGACGCGTTTCACGCCAAAACGTTCCTGAAGTTTACCGGCGACAGAAGAAGAAATCGCCAGGCCCAGGCTCAGCAAGCCAAAGGAAAATGCGACCTGGCTGACAGGCGCATCCAGCTTAGAGGAGAGCGCGCCATTAAACAGGCTCCAGGTATAAACAGAACCTAAGGCAAATTGGGTAATGATAGTGCCGATAAGTGTTAGCCAGCGGGTACGCTGATAATCAGAAGTTTTCATGGCAGTCTTCCTGCATAAACAAAAGGGAAATTCTCTGCTGACAACCATAACGAAGTGCAGTTTATGCAGGGAGAAAAAGGCATGAGATGCCATCAGGACGGAATGAAATGCCTGGATTGCGGAATGAATGACTAGACAAAAAGTCGGGGGACTGAGTTTTCTCGCATGAGTTAGTACACACTATCGCTGGAAGGCGTGCGATTATTGATCTAAATATGTAAAAAAGTTGTTTTGGTTACGCATCATCTGGTTAAAATTTGGCACTCACCCCCATGGTGTACATATAGTCACTATTATTTGTACTTTTTTCCGCCTGAGAGAGCGCTGCATAAGCAGCCATGTGCGGGTTGAGCAGCATATCTGCCCCCACGGTGACATCCAGCCAGTTACCGTCCTGGCTCGCTGCCGTCATACGGCTGAGGCCAGACTGCGCCTTCCAGATATTCTCGCCAAACTGCTGGTTATAGCTGATTTGCGCCCACGGTCTAACATCGCCAAACTGCGAATCTACCCGCCAGCCAACTGTACTCACGCTGGCATGCCACAGCGGATCGATTTGTGTCACAGAGGTCGCGCTGTCACCAAACTCGTTATAGGTAGAGGTTGTTGAACCGTCATAATGCAGGGCAGCAACCGGACCAGTAGTTACCTGCCTGGCCAGGGGAAAATTCCAGCCCATGCTCATACCGCTGGTTGCATCCAGAGTCTTTTGGTCCGCCATATTCATCACCGGTCCTGCTACGTTCTGAGTGGAGCGAATGCGCTCTTCCAGTACGTCGTTATAACGCGGTTGGTGATCGCTGTCCCATGTATAACGTTCAGCCGTATGACCTGACATAGCATCAACGATATATTCTTGTTGCCAGCCATATGCGGTATTGGTGGACAATGCACATACTACGACGCTCACCAGAAAGCTTAACCTCTGGCGACCACTACTGTTTCTTATAATCATCAACGCGACTCCAGAAAAGAGCCGAATTCGGCGATATTATTGTCATTGTGTGAAGGATATCGGGCACATCAGGCCCTGTATTAAATATTGTCTTTTTAGCTGGCGCGTCAAGGCGGGCCGAATGAATTTTTTACGCCAGTAAAAACAGCGAGGAAGAATATGCAGCGTTGCGGCTGGGTCAGTCAGGATCCACTTTACATTGCCTATCACGACAAGGAATGGGGCGTCCCCGAAAACGATAGCAAAAAGCTGTTCGAGATGATCTGTCTGGAGGGACAGCAGGCCGGATTGTCGTGGATCACCGTATTGAAGAAGCGGGAAAACTATCGCCACGCTTTTCACCACTTCGAGCCAGCAACCGTTGCAGCAATGACCGAAGATGACGTAGAAAGGCTGGTAATGGATGCCGGCATTATTCGCCATCGCGGAAAAATTCAGGCCATTATTGGCAACGCGCGTGCATACCTGGCGATGGAGAAAAACGGTGAACCCTTTAACGAGTTCGTCTGGTCATTCGTCAATAATCAACCGCAGGTGACGCGCGCCGCCAGTCTGAGCGAAATTCCCACCTCCACTCCTGCGTCTGACGCACTCTCTAAGGCATTAAAAAAACGCGGGTTCAAGTTTGTTGGCACCACTATTTGTTACTCCTTTATGCAGGCCTGCGGCCTGGTTAACGACCATGTCACCGGTTGTATTTGTTACCCGGGAGGATCTACATGATTCGCGAATCAAAGGCTGACGATCTTGCACCGATTCTGGCGCTATGGATGGAAAGCACTATTTATGCCCACCCCTTTATCGATGAACGCTACTGGCGCGAAAGTGAGTCCGTTGTACGCGATGTCTATTTGCCAGCCGCACAAACCTGGGTATGGGAGGAAAACGGTGTGCTAAAAGGCTTCGCCAGCGTGATTGAAGAACGCTTTTTGGGCGCACTGTTTGTTGAGCCTGCCGCCATCAGAAGTGGGATCGGCAAAGCGCTGGTGCAGTATGTGCAACAGCGCTTTTCATTACTCAGCCTGGAGGTCTACCAGAAGAATCAATCTGCGGTGAATTTCTACCATGCGCTGGGTTTTCGAATAGAAGACAGCGCATGGCAGGAAGAGACTCACCATCCAACATGGATTATGAGCTGGCAGGCGGATCAAACGCCGTAAGCGCAAGCGCAGGCCCGCTGTACTTTTCGAGCCACGCCAGCGCGGTATTACCCGCGCAGCCGTTCCCCAGCTTTGAGCTGGGGAGATCTTTGGTCAGTACATTCACCGCACCATTTTTACAGATCCCCCCGGCAGACAGATCTAAATCAGGCCAGGCACCTTCGTGAATACAAATGACTCCAGCTTTAATGCCTTCAGTCACCACCGCACCGGCCAGAATATGGCCGCGATGATTCCACACTCTGACCGTATCGCCATCCACGATGCCACGCGCTTGCGCATCCTGTGGGTGAATTGTCACTGGCTCCCGATCTGCTACCGCATACTTCTCACGTAGCGCACTGTAATTCAGCTGGCTGTGCAAACGGTGTGCCGGATGGGCTGAAAGCACCTGCAACTGGTCGGGTTCAGCATTCCCGAACCATTCATCCGGCTCCAGCCACATAGGGTGTCCCAAACAATCTGCATAGCCGTAACCCGCAATCTTCTGCGAGTAAATTTCGATCTTTCCGCTCTCCGTTTTCAATGGATACTTATGCGGGTCTCGGCGAAAATCGGCAAAACGGATAAACTGCGCATTGGCTGATTCTTCCGGCATTTCGATGAGTGTATTTCCCTGCCAGAATTCGGTGAATGGTGGCAACGTCACCTGCTGGCTGACACCGCGTTGCCCGGCAATGTTGTAAAAAGTCTCCAGCCACTCCAGCTCGCTTTTGCCTTCCGTAAACCGTTCGTAACCGCCTTGCTCCCAGCGCTCGCTCAGTTCGGCAAAAACATCAAAATCATTGCGTGCTTCATCACGCGGCGCAACAACCTGTTTCATCGGCACCAGATGCTGATTGCTGTAATCCCCGGTCATGGTTAAATCGTTGCGCTCAAAAGAGGTCGTTGCGGGTAATACAATATCGGCGTGCCTGGCTGCCGCAGTCCAGAAACACTCCGAGATAACCACCAGCTCTGGCTTTTGCCAGGCACGGATCAGGCGATTCGTGTCCTGGTGATGGGTGAAGTTTGCTCCGCCCGCCCACCAGAGAAAACGGATGTCGGGAAAATGTCTGTCCATACCGTTGTGCTGATAGAAACCTCCGGGGTTCTCCAGCGCTTCGACAATACGCGCCACCGGAATTTTATCCACCGCATCGGTGCCGCCTTTTACGCTCCCCTGCATCGAGGCCAGGACAGCAGCGCGACGTGTCGGATTACCGCCATTAGCAAAATGGTACGAGAGGCCAAACCCTCCGCCAGGAGTGCCAATTTGGCCGAGCATGGCGGCAAGTGTGACAATCATCCAGTGCTTTTGCTCACCATACTGCTGGCGTTGCATACCCCATCCAGCCATCAACATAGTGGTATTTTGGTGAAATATTTCGGCAAGTTCGCGTATTTTCACCGCCTGAATTCCACAAATATCCGCTGCCCACTCTGCTGTTTTGGCCATATCATCGGTTTTCCCCAGTAGATAATCAGCAAACCGTTCATAACCGGTAGTACAGCGAGCCAGGAAGGCCTCGTCATGCCAGCCGTTCTCCACCAGCGTATGCGCAATCCCCAGCATCAGCGCAACGTCGGTCCCCATATGTGGGGCTATCCATTCCATCTTGTCACCGAAGAAATCGACGCTTTCCGATCGCATAGGATCAATGCAGATCAACCGCTTGCCGCTGTTTCGCAATGCCTCAAAGTACGCCAGCCCTTGTTCGTCAGAGGCATTCCAGGCAATCTTCAGAGTGTTGAGCGGATTAGCGCTCCATAACACCACCACATCGCTGTGTTCCAGCACCACCGGCCAGCTGGTCTGCTGCTGGTAAACTTCGTTTCCACCCACCACATACGGCATGATGGCCTGTGCAGCCCCGGTAGAGTAATCCCCCAGATGCCCGGTATACCCCCCTGCCAGCGCCATGTAACGCTGCAACAAAGTTGATGCTTTGTGTAACACACCGTTTGAACGCCAGCCATACGAGCCGGCAAAAATCGAAGCAGGTCCGTAGCTCTCACGGATGCGTTTATGCTGCGTATGAATAAGATTCAGCGCGTCATCCCAGCTTACGCGGACAAACTCATCCTGCCCACGCACGCCCAGCGGAGCCTCTGGCGAGGCGAGAAACCCTTTACGTACCATAGGAAAACGCACCCGCGTTTTGCTGTGTACCTGATCGCACACAACGGTTTGCAAAGAGTTGGGGTGGGATGTGGGCAGTGCGCCACGGGAGGAGAACACGGTATCGCCATCTGTCTCCACGAGAATGGGTCCCCAGTGTGCGGCGGTTAATACCGAGTAACGTGCGGGTGAATTAGCCAAGATGGCACTCCTGAATGCGATGTGACGGGGATATTTATTATGCCGTTCAATGTTACTTACAAATTTCAGAGTCTTCCCTGGAATTTTCTTCATGTTCACACGTCATAATCATCCGCCACGGTCGCTGTGGTAAAGAAGAAAAAAGTCATTAAGGAATTGAGATGAAGAAACGTGTATTTGTGATTGCTGCCATCGTGAGCGGCGCCCTGGCAGTTTCTGGCTGCACAACAAACCCATATACCGGTGAGCGCGAAGCGGGTAAATCCGGCATGGGTGCGGGCATTGGTTCGCTTGTTGGCGCTGGCATTGGCGCGCTCTCCTCGTCGAAGAAAGATCGCGGCAAAGGCGCGCTGATTGGTGCAGCAGCAGGCGCTGCTGTTGGTGGTGGCATTGGTTATTACATGGATGTGCAGGAAGCGAAACTACGCGAAAAAATGCAGGGAACTGGCGTAAGCGTGACGCGCAGTGGCGATAACATCATTCTGAATATGCCAAATAACGTCACCTTCGACAGCAGTAGCGCCAACCTGAAACCAGCAGGGGCAAACACCCTTACCGGCGTGGCAATGGTGCTGAAAGAGTACAATAAAACCGCAGTAAACGTATTAGGCTTTACTGACAGCACCGGCAGCCAGGATCTGAATATGCGCCTGTCACAACAGCGTGCTGACTCCGTAGCCAGTGCCCTGATCACTCAGGGTGTGGAAGCAAACCGTATTCGCACCCGTGGTATGGGCCCGGCGAACCCGATCGCCAGCAACAGCACCGCCGAAGGCAAAGCACAGAACCGTCGTGTAGAGATCACCTTAAGCCCAATCCAGTAAACGTATGCGCCGGGTGGAGGCTCCGCCTTGCCCGGCCTACGTCCGGCAGGAAGCACTTGCCATCGTCAATTTTCGCGTTAAGGTGTTCTCACTTTCTGGCGAGGGAACCTTAATGGCAAAATCAGCACGCCCAACCATCAGCGATGTGGCAAAAGCCGCTAAAACGGGTAAGACCAGCATTTCACGTTACCTTAACGGTGAGAAACATCTGCTATCCGACGCGCTGTTGGCCCGTATTGAACAAGCCATTGCCGATCTCGACTATCGCCCCAGCCTGATGGCGCGAGGTCTGAAACATGGCCGTACCCGTCTGATCGGACTGATTATCGCCGATATTACCAATCCCTACTCCGTTAATGTCCTGAGCGGTATTGAAGCGGCCTGTCGCGAAAAAGGTTTTACCCCTCTGGTCTGTAACACCAACAACGAAGTGGATCAGGAACTGCATTATCTCGACCTGCTGCGAAGCTACCAGGTTGAAGGAATTGTGGTGAATGCTGTAGGCATGCGTGAAGAGGGGTTAAACCGCCTGCAACAGTCCGCACTACCGATGGTGCTAATTGACCGTAAAATCCCTGATTTCGCCTGCGACATGGTCGGGCTCGATAACACTCAGGCAGCAACGGTCGCCACTGAGCACCTGGTCGAACAAGGTTTTGAAGCTATTCTGTTTCTCAGCGAACCTTTAGGCATGGTTAATACTCGCCGCGAGCGCCTGAGTGCCTTTCGCGCGACGCTGGCACAATACCCTGGCGTCATCGCAGAAAATGCCGAAGTCCCGTTGGCGGAAAATATGCAACTGGATGACACGCTGCGCCAGTTTCACCAACAACATCGGGGAATGCGCAAAGCTGTTATCTCAGCCAACGGCGCCCTCACGCTACAGGTTGCCCGCGCACTGAAGCGGATTGGCCTCAATTGGGGCAGCGACATCGGCCTGCTCGGTTTTGATGAGCTGGAATGGGCCGAGCTGGCAGGCGTGGGCATTACTACTTTGAAACAGCCGACGTGGCAGATTGGTTATACCGCCGTAGAGCAGGTTGTGCGCCGGATTAATGGTGGATCCGATGCCATTCAGGAGCAGGTTTTCTCCGGTGAACTGATCGTTCGCGGCTCCACCGCCCGCTAAATTTCCTTCGTGATGGTGATCATAAATTCGGCATCATGCCCTTTTCTTTGGAACCGGTTCCATTTAGCGTTATAGCAAGAGCGATAGTTTTGGAGTTTCCATGAACAGAAAAATTATGGTGGTCACCGCCGCCTACGGCTATGACCAGGTACGCGCAGCCGGTGGGCAAACCGCGATATTGCCCGTCATTGCCGAAGCTGGCGCGGACGGCGTCGAAATTCGCCGCGAAATGTTGACCAACACCGAGCTCAACACGCTGTCAACCATGGCGTCAGCTATTGAAATTTTTGGTCTGCTGGCCTGCTACTCCGCACCAGAGCCGCTGTTCCTTGAAGATGGTAGTCTCAATCCCCGGATCCCATCACTGCTTCAGGAAGCACAGGTCCTGCAGGCTCTGTGGTTAAAAGTATCCCTCGGACATTTTTCCCATACAGATCAGTTCGACACATTGCGTAACTGGCTGGATACCAGTGGTATGGAGCTGGTCGTCGAAAATGATCAAACACCTTGTGGCCGCCTGCAACCAATGCAGCGTTTTAACGAAGCCTGCCAGACCCTGAACCTGCCGGTAACTCTGACCTTCGATATGGGCAACTGGTTGTGGGTAGGCGACACCCCGGAAGAAGCAGCGCAACAGCTGGCATCTGCCGTGGGATATATCCATGTGAAAGCCGCCACACCACATCACGACAGCTATCGTGCTGTGCCGCCTGATGAAGCAGACTCACGCTGGATGACGCTGCTAAACAAACTGCCCACAGATGTGCCGCGCGGCATTGAGTTTCCCCTGGAAGGGCAAAATTTGGCGGCGGTAACCCGTCACTACGTCGATCTGTTACGCAAGGAGTAACGCATGAAAAATTCACTGGATGTCGTCACCATTGGTGAAGCGATGGCGATGTTTGTCGCCACGCAAACGGGTGATTTGGCGGACGTAGAGCAGTTTATCAAGCGCGTAGCGGGCGCTGAACTCAATGTGGCAACCGGCCTTGCCCGCCTGGGCCTGAAGGTCGGCTGGGTGAGTCGCGTGGGTAACGACAGTTTTGGTCGTTTTATTCTTAAGTCGCTGGCGAAAGAAGGGATTGATGCGCAGGGAGTTACCCAGGACGGGCGCTACGCAACCGGCTTTCAGTTAAAATCTAAAGCCGAAAATGGAACCGATCCCATTGTGGAGTATTTCCGCAAAGGCTCCGCCGCCAGCCACCTCAGTGTTGAGGATTATCACGATGGATACTTCTCCAGCGCGCGTCATCTGCACCTGAGCGGCGTTGCAGCAGCACTGTCAGCAAGTTCATATGCGCTGCTGTCTCATACTGCCCGCACCATGAAAACGATGGGTAAGACAATCTCATTTGACCCGAACCTACGCCCGGTGCTGTGGAAAAGCGAAACAGAAATGGTGGAGAAACTCAATCGATTAGCCTTTCAGGCTGACTGGGTTCTACCGGGGTTAAAAGAGGGCATGATTTTAACCGGGCAACAGACCCCTGAAGGCATCGCAGACTTTTATCTGCGCCACGGCGTCAAGGCAGTGATCATCAAAACCGGGGCCGATGGCGCCTGGTATAAAGCCGCCAATGGCGAGCACGGTAGTGTCGCGCCAGTGAGAGTCGACAACGTAGTCGACACCGTTGGCGCGGGCGATGGTTTTGCCGTGGGTGTAATCAGTGCACTACTGGAAGGACGCTCTCTGCATCAGGCAGTAACCCGAGGCAACAAAATTGGTGCACTGGCCATTCAGGTTCAGGGCGACAGCGAAGGCTTACCCACACATGAACAATTAGGGGAATAAACCCCCGACCCTCTCTGTACCCTACATGCAGAGGCGGCATAACAGCATAACCAGAGGGCAATCTATGAATAGCTCAACAAATGCAGCAAAACGCTGGTGGTACATCATGCCGATCGTGTTTATCACGTACAGTCTGGCGTACCTTGATCGCGCGAACTTCAGCTTCGCATCCGCCGCCGGAATCAACGAAGATCTCGGCATTACCAAAGGGATTTCCTCCCTGCTGGGTGCCCTGTTTTTCCTCGGTTATTTCTTCTTCCAGATCCCTGGAGCGATTTACGCCGAGCGCCGTAGCGTACGAAAACTGATTTTTATCTGCCTGATCCTGTGGGGAGCCTGCGCGTCACTGACCGGTATGGTCAGTAACATCCCCATGCTCGCTGCCATTCGCTTCATTCTTGGCGTTGTTGAAGCCGCGGTCATGCCCGCGATGCTGATTTATATCAGTAACTGGTTTACGAAGTCCGAACGTTCACGCGCCAATACCTTCCTGATCCTCGGCAATCCGGTAACCGTCCTGTGGATGTCCGTTGTTTCCGGTTATCTGATTCAAGCGCTGGGCTGGCGTGAAATGTTCATCATTGAGGGCTTCCCGGCCATCATCTGGGCGTTTTGCTGGTGGGTGCTGGTAAAAGACAAACCTTCACAGGTGGGCTGGTTGTCGGAATCCGAGAAAGCGGCGCTGCAGGCCCAACTGGAAAAAGAGCAGCAGGGTATTAAAGCCGTACGTAATTACAGTGAAGCTTTCCGCTCACGTAACGTGATCTTGTTGTGCCTGCAGTATTTTACCTGGAGTATTGGCGTCTACGGCTTCGTCCTGTGGCTCCCGTCCATCATCCGTAGTGGTGGCGCAAATTTAGGTATGGTGGAGGTCGGTTGGCTTTCATCAGTACCTTATCTGGCAGCAACGGCAGCGATGATTCTGGTCTCATGGGCTTCAGATAAACTGCAAAACCGTAAACTGTTTGTCTGGCCGCTGTTACTGATCGCCGCTTTCGCCTTTATCGGCTCCTGGGCCGTTGGTGCTGACCACTTCTGGGTTTCATACACCTTGTTGGTGATTGCAGGTGCGGCAATGTACGCTCCTTACGGTCCCTTCTTCGCCATCATTCCAGAAATGCTGCCTCGTAACGTTGCCGGGGGAGCAATGGCACTGATTAACAGCATGGGCGCATTAGGCTCATTCTTTGGTTCCTGGTTTGTCGGCTACCTCAATGGCACCACCGGCAGCCCTTCCGCCTCATACATTTTTATGGGGGTAGCGCTTTTTGCCTCAGTATGGCTAACTCTGATTGTCAGACCAAGTTCTGCTAATAATCAGCAACTTCCAACTGGCGCGCACCACGCTTAAACACTAACTTACGGAGATTCGTATGAAGCCGTCCATTATTCTCTACAAAGCGTTACCTGACGATTTGCTGCAATGCCTGGAAGAGCATTTTACTGTGACTCAGGTGCCCAACTTGCGCCCGGAAACAGTAACACAGCACGCACAGGCCTTTGCCAGCGCGGAGGGACTGTTAGGCTCAAGTGAAACCGTCAATACCGCCCTGCTGGAGAAAATGCCCAAACTGCGTGCGACATCAACAATCTCCGTCGGCTATGACAATTTTGACGTCGATGCTCTCAACACACATAAGGTGCTGTTGATGCACACGCCAACAGTGCTGACAGAAACCGTCGCTGATACGGTGATGGCGCTGGTGCTAAGCACAGCCCGCCGCGTGGTTGAAGTAGCTGAACGAGTGAAAGTCGGTGAATGGACCAAAAGTATTGGCCCAGATTGGTTTGGCACCGATGTGCACCACAAAACGCTGGGGATTGTCGGCATGGGCCGCATTGGGCTGGCTCTGGCGCAACGTGCTCATTTCGGTTTTGGCATGCCGATTCTCTACAACGCGCGACGCCACCATAAGGAAGCAGAAGAGCGCTTCAACGCGCGTTACTGCGATCTGGACACACTGCTGCAGGAGTCTGACTTTGTCTGCCTGATTCTGCCGTTAACAGAAGAAACGCATCACCTGTTTAGTACAGAGCAGTTTGCCAAAATGAAGTCCTCCGCCATTTTCATCAATGCGGGTCGTGGTCCGGTCGTGGATGAAACCGCGCTGATTGCTGCTCTAAAAAACGGGGAGATTCATGCGGCAGGTCTGGATGTGTTTGAGCAGGAACCGCTGTCGGTAGACTCACCGCTGCTGTCAATGCCAAACGTAGTGGCAGTACCGCATATTGGCTCAGCAACCCATGAAACACGCTATAACATGGCGGCCTGTGCGGTAGATAACTTAATCGATGCGCTACAAGGAAAGGTCGAGAAAAACTGCGTGAACCCGCAGATTTTGGGGTAAAAAATACCGGGTTGCGTTAACGCATACCCGGCATTTTGTATATAGCTGTAGGCCGGACAAGGCGAAGCCGCCATCCGGCATACTGCCATTACTGGGCTGCACTCACCGCAGCAGTCCAGGCTTGAGTAAAGGCCTGGTGCTGAGAAGCCAGCGGGCCAATCAGCGTATTGTACTGACTTGCCTGTTGTGATGTTGGGAACTGGATACCGTTCGCAACAAAGCTCACCTGCGTATCCTGTTGCGCCACAAAATCACCTACCTGTACCAACTGCTGCGTGAAGATTTGCGCGGCAGGTATCAGCGGCTGTAACGCCTCAGCAGGCGCGGTTACCACTTTGTTGTAGACCTGATCAAAAACAGGCTTCAGGTCGTCGCTCTGCTTCAACGCACCGTGTGCAGCATCGGCCTGGAGTTTCGCGTTCTGCAACTGCTGTCCTAACACACCCAGCGCACCATTTGCCTGACGTAGCGGTTCACGCTGAGTCACATAATCCTGAGGAACACGAATTGCATTGACGCTATCAACAACCGGACGCAGACCGGAGTCCATCGCCTGATTTACCTGCTGCGAATAGCCGTAAAGAATCGCGTAATCGGACACAAACGGGCCAAACTGTTTTTTCTGATCGGCGGTAAGCGTCGGTAAACGCTCCCCACTACGCATTGCAGTATTCTGCAGAAAATCGATAAACGCTTTACGCTGATCGCCTTCTTTATCAAAACACCCACTCAGGCCAACTACCATTAAGAGCGCCAAAACAGGCGCAAACCAGCGAGAGCAGGACTTACCTGTCGCCATTTTAATACTCCTTTCACCCAAAAATGCGCACAACGACACCCGCGTGCCTGACGATGACAAGGATAGTCCAGGTCAGCCCCGCAAGATACCCTTTCCACATAATCTTGTAAGGGAAAATCCCCCTCCCCATCGTCCTTCCTTTACTAACCAATGTTCCATTCCTCGCACGGTGTAATTTTTTAGTAATCTTTACAATTGGAATCCGTTGTCTGGAGATCCCGACCGTTATCAAATCGTTAGCAAACTACAGGTTGCCCCATGCGAGACGCTGAAACGAATCCATAACCAGAACCTTCAGCCCGCCTTCATTTTTTACGACTATTCTTAATGAGCTTTGATCAAATTCACGATCCCGTTGTGTGATTTTAGGAGTTCTCAATGGAATACAAAGATCCTATGTTTGAACTGCTGAGCAGTCTGGAACAGATTGTTTTTAAAGATGTATCGCAGACGGTAACCCTGACGCAAAAATCCAACCCTTTCACCGAATTTGAACAGCTACGACGAGGGACTGGATTAAAAACAGATGATTTTGCCCGTGTAATGGGCGTTACGGTCGCGATGGTTCATGAGTGGGAGTCTAAACGCGTAAAGCCTTCCAGCACTGAATTGAAATTGATGCGCCTGATACAGGCGGACCCAAGATTAAGTAAGCAGTTGATGGATTAGAACATTTTTCACATTTGATTTAAGAACGGCCCTGAAAAAGGGCCGTTTTCTCGCCGTCGCTATCCACAAAAAAGAAAATAGTAGTTGCATCCCTATGCGTAAAATGAGTTAATGCACTCAACGGTTTGACGTACAGACCATTAAAGCAGTTTAGTAAGGCAAGTCCCTTCAAGAGTTATCGTTGATACCCTTCGTAGTGAGCATTTCCTTTACTGTTAAAAAATCTGTAAAGCACGCCATATCGCCGAAAGGCACACTTATTTTTTAAAAGGTAATACACTATGTCCGGTAAAATGACTGGTATCGTAAAATGGTTCAACGCTGACAAAGGTTTCGGCTTCATCACTCCTGACGATGGCTCTAAAGACGTGTTCGTACACTTCTCTGCTATCCAGAACGATGGCTACAAATCCCTGGACGAAGGTCAGAAAGTTTCCTTCACCATCGAAAGCGGCGCTAAAGGCCCGGCAGCTGGCAACGTAACCAGCCTGTAAGCTTAAAAAAGCTCAGAATTCAAGATCCCTGCCAAATGGCGGGGATTTTTTTATTTGCACGTTGCGATAAATCCCTCTCCTCTCTTCTTTGCATTACTTTACCCACTACACCTTTGACCTTTCCCTAAGGGCAAGCTTTATAGTACGTCGGCATGTATTCCACAATTTTCACAAGGAATTGAAGCTATGTCGAAATCCTCACTGCTGCTGCTTTTGGGTTTATTCACAGCCAGTAACGTATTTGCAGCAACCCCAGAGTCAACCTTTCTGGCGCAACATGGGCTTAGCGGGAAATCCGTCGAACAAATGGTAGAAACCATTGAGCAGTCGCCTCAGAGTCGTCCATTACCCTACTCTGCTTCCGTTACCAGTACGGCTCTTAAGCTGTCTTCCGGTGAGCAGGTTTATACACTGCCGCTCGGCGATAAATTCTACCTGTCCTTTGCCCCTTATGAATGGCAAACGCACCCCTGCTTTAACCACAGTCTCTCTGGCTGCCAGGGCGAAATGCCTGAGAAGACTTTTGATGTCAAAGTGACGGATAACAAAGGTGATGTTGTCGTACAAAAAGAGATGAAAAGCGGCCGTAATGGATTTATCGGCGTATGGCTACCGCGCAATATAGAAGGCACGATCGAAGTGAGTTATAACGGTAAAAGTGCGGCTCATTCCATTAAGACGATGAATGATAGCCAGACCTGCCTGACAGAATTGCAACTGCGCTGATAGCATAAAAAATGCCGGATAGCGCAATTTTGCTTATCCGGCATTTTCTAAGTCATTTCACGACAATTACTGCAGCAGTGAAATATCCGCCACGCGCAGGAACAGCTCGCGCAGTTTTTCGAGCATAGAGAGACGGTTGATACGCAGCTCTTTATCCTCGACGTTCACCATCACTTTCTCGAAGAAAGCATCCACAGGCTCACGCAGTTCAGCCAGCTCAACCAGCGCTTCCTGATAGCGGCCTTCAGCGAAGAACGGCTCGAGCTTGTCACGCAGCACGACAACCTGCATCGCCAGCGCAATCTCTTCCGGCTCTTTCAGCGTTGACGCATTCACGCGGTCATTCAGCTTCTCTTCTGACTTCGCCAGAATGTTCGATACACGTTTGTTGGCAGCAGCCAGCGCAGATGCAGCTTCCAGCGTACGGAAGTGCGAAACCGCCTTCATGCGTGCGTCGAAATCAGCCGGACGAGTCGGACGACGCGCCAGCACAGCCTGAATGGTATCAACGCTGTAACCTTCATCCTGATACCAGGCGCGGAAGCGGCCGAGCATAAAGTCGATAACGTCATCAACCACATTAGCGTTAGTCAGCTTATCACCGTACAGACGAACCGCTTCTTCGGTCAGCGTTTGCAGATCCAAAGTCAGGTTTTTCTCAACAATGATACGCAGTACGCCCAGCGCAGCACGACGCAGTGCAAACGGGTCTTTGTCACCTTTCGGATGCTGGCCGATACCGAAGATACCCGCCAGGGTGTCCATCTTATCGGCAATCGCTACCGCACAGGCAACCGGGTTGGACGGCAACTCATCGCCGGCAAAGCGAGGCTGATACTGTTCGTTCAGCGCCACAGCAACATCTTCCGCTTCGCCATCATGACGTGCGTAGTGCATGCCCATCACGCCCTGAGTGTCAGTGAACTCGAAGACCATGTTGGTCATCAGGTCACATTTTGACAGCAGGCCCGCACGGGTCGCATGATTAACATCAGCGCCAATCTGACCGGCAATCCAGCCCGCCAGCGCCTGAATACGATCGGTCTTATCACGCAACGTACCCAGTTGCTGTTGGAACAGCACGGTTTGCAGGCGCGGCAAATGGTCTTCCAGACGTTTTTTGCGGTCGGTATTGAAGAAGAACTCGGCGTCAGCAAGACGCGGGCGAACCACTTTCTCATTACCGGAGATGATTTGCTGTGGATCTTTAGACTCGATATTGGCGACGAAGATAAAGTTCGGCAGCAGTTTGCCGTCGTTCGCATATACCGGGAAGTACTTCTGGTCACCTTTCATGGTGTGGACCAGCGCTTCAGAAGGTACGGCGAGGAATTTTTCTTCAAATTTTGCCGTCAGCACCACTGGCCATTCAACCAGAGAGGCGACTTCTTCCAGCAGACTTTCGCTCAGATCGGCGTTACCACCAATCTTACGCGCCGCTTCTTCGGCATCGGCTTTAATTTTTGCCTTACGCTCGGCGTAATCGGCAATCACTTTACCGCGCTGACGCAGGATTTCAGGATACTGATCGGCATTGTCGATGGTGAATTCCGGCTCGCCCATAAAGCGGTGGCCACGAATCACGCGATCGGACTGAATACCCAGGATCGTTGCCGGAATAACTTTGTCGCCCAACAGCAAGGTCACAGTGTGAACCGGACGCACAAAGTGAACATCAGACGCACCCCAACGCATCAGTTTCGGGATCGGCAGCTTAGCCAGCGAGGTGGCGATCATGTCAGGCAGCAGCGTTTCAGCACTTTCGCCTTTCACATGCGCACGATACAGCAACCACTCACCTTTATCAGTGGTCAGGCGTTCAGCCTGATCAACAGTGATGCCGCAACCACGCGCCCAACCCTCTGCCGCTTTGCTCGGATTACCGCTGGCATCAAATGCCTGGGCAATTGCCGGACCGCGTTTTTCAACTTCGCGGTCAGGTTGAGACTCAGCCAGAGCGGCTACCTTCAGCGCCAGACGACGCGGGGCGGCAAACCACTCAACATTGCCGTGCGCGAGGCCGGCGTTATCCAGCTCCGCGGTAAAGTTCGCAGCAAAGGACTCTGCCAGGCTGCGCAGTGCTTTTGGTGGCAGCTCTTCAGTGCCGATTTCCACCAGAAAAGTTTTCTCAGACATGGCCGCCTCTTATTTGTCTTTGTTGCACATCGGGAAGCCAAGGGCTTCACGGGAAGCGTAGTAAGCTTCTGCCACTGCTTTAGTCAGGGTGCGAATGCGCAAAATATAGCGCTGACGCTCGGTGACGGAGATGGCTTTACGCGCATCCAGCAGGTTGAAGCTATGGGCGGCTTTCAGAATACGCTCGTAGGCAGGCAGCGGCAGCGGATTTTCCAGTGCCAGCAACTGCTGAGCTTCTTTCTCGTACTGCTCGAAGCAGGTAAACAGGAAATCCACATCGGCGTATTCGAAGTTGTAGGTGGATTGCTCCACTTCGTTCTGATGGAACACGTCGCCGTAAGTGGTTTTACCCAGCGGGCCGTCGCTCCAGACCAGGTCGTAAACGCTGTCTACGCCCTGAATGTACATGGCCAGACGTTCCAGACCGTAGGTAATTTCCCCGGTCACCGGCTTGCATTCCAGACCACCCACCTGCTGGAAGTAGGTGAACTGCGTGACTTCCATGCCGTTCAGCCACACTTCCCAACCCAGACCCCAGGCACCCAGCGTTGGGTTTTCCCAGTTATCTTCCACGAAACGAATGTCGTGAATGGTCGGGTCCATACCCAGCTCCTTCAGAGAGCCCAGGTACAGTTCCTGAATATTGTCCGGTGACGGCTTAATGACGACCTGGAACTGATAGTAGTGCTGTAAGCGGTTCGGGTTTTCGCCGTAGCGACCGTCGGTCGGACGACGAGAAGGCTGCACATAAGCAGTTGCCATCGGCTCCGGCCCCAGCGCGCGCAGGCAGGTCATTGGGTGAGAAGTCCCCGCGCCGACTTCCATGTCCAATGGTTGAACAATGGTGCAGCCCTGGCGAGCCCAGTAATCCTGTAAGGTCAGGATCAAGCCCTGGAAGGTCCTGGTATCAAACTTTTGCATATTATTTCGTGCTGGATACGTGTGGATTTAAAGGAAGCGGTCAGTATACCCGCTGGCTGCAAGATATACAGTACGAAACGGGAAAAAGGGGGCACTTAGCGCATGGAAAGGTGCAAAAACTGCCCGTCTGCATCAAATGAGCAGACAAAACTCTCTTTACGGAAGGTAGAACCGCGCATCTCATAGCTACCCTGGAATTGTTCAAAGCCGGTAACATCAATTTTCTGGGTCGCAGTGTTATAGCGTTCGGCAGCCTCATTTTTGCACAATGATTCCATATCCAGCGAACGCGTAGGAGTGACTTTGACCTTTTGCGCCTTCTGTTCGGCCGCGGACGATTGAGGGTCGGCGCATCCTGCCAACAGGAAGGTTGTCACCATCACAGGAAAGAAATACTTCATCATCATTTTATTACCGCCTGTTTTGCTGGTCAGTCTTATTATTATTTATGTCTGAAACTCGATTCCTATTGTGAGAATCTCCTCGGACCACCACAAGCTTTAGCGTAAGAACTCGGATTATTCCAGTGAGACACGCCGACAAAATGCCAGTCAGATTATTTTTAAATGGAAACAGAGGAACTGATGCAGCCCAAAATTTTCTGGATTGATAACCTGCGAGGGATTGCCTGTTTAATGGTAGTTATGATTCATACCACTACCTGGTATATCACTAATGCGCAAATCGTCAGCCCAGTAAACTGGGATCTTGCCAATGTGCTAAATTCAGCCTCACGCGTCAGCGTACCGTTGTTTTTTATGATCTCGGGTTATCTCTTTTTTGGCGAGCGAAGTGCTCAGCCACGACATTTTGTGCGTATCGCACTCTGCATTCTGTTTTACAGCTCCGTAGCACTGGCCTACATCCTGTTATTTACCTCAATCAATGCCAGGCTATCGCTAATAAATCTGTTGCAGAAACCGGTTTTCTATCACCTGTGGTTTTTCTTCGCCATCGCCGTCATCTATCTGGTATCACCACTGATTCAGGTAAAGAATATCAGCGGGAAAACGCTGCTGGCGCTAATGGTTGTACTTGGTGTCATTGCCAATCCCAACACCGTATCGCAAAAAATCGGCGGTTTTGAGTGGCTGCCCATCAACTTATACATCAACGGCGATACGTTCTATTACATCCTGTACGGCATGCTGGGGCGGGCAATTGGCATAATGGAGACGCAAAAACGCGCATTAACCTGGCTCAGTGCGTTACTGTGTCTCGTTAGCGTGGTTATTATTTCTCGGGGGACGTTGCATGAACTCCACTGGCGAGGCAATTTTGCCGATACCTGGTATCTCTATTGCGGTCCAATGGTATTTATTTGCGCTATATCACTGCTGACACTAATCAAAAATACGCTCGGCACGCGCACCATACCGGTACTTGGCCTTATTTCTCGCCATTCACTGGGTATTTATGGCTTCCATGCGCTGATCATTCATGCATTGCGCACGAATGGGATCGAGTTTAAAGCGTGGCCCCCGCTGGACATGCTGTGGATTTTTAGCGCCACCCTGGCAGGTAGCTTGCTGCTTTCCATACTGTTGCAACGAATAGATACGCGCAGACTGGTGAGTTAAGTCTCATCAGGTTGATCTTTTTTCAACGGACGCAACAGCAGGATCTGTCCCAGTAAACCCATTACGAATGCCGCCGGATACAGCCCCATTTCGACAGGTAATAACGGGGCATTCCATATTCCTACCAACAGTAATCCTGTTGTTATCAATGCCACCATCTGACATACAGAGGAAAAGCGTTCATCATTCTGATTAAGATTTTTAGCATGATGATAAGCATACGTAACGAACATCCCCGTCACCAACACACCCAAAAAATACCCTTTTCCGCTCAACAGTGGGCATGCCCGCCATAAACCAACAATGTAAATAAGTGCGCCAGAAAGGAATAACATCCATGACCACAACCTCAAAGTCTTCATTGGGATCTCCTTATCCATCAGGGATGATGATATGAAGTACCCAAAGGAGATCACACAGGAAATAGTGCCAACGCTGAGATTTAAGAATTAATTCATACTCAATTTCTATTGTTTTGATTTAGTCATACAGAAGATTTATCCCCCTCTACTGAGCAGAGAGGGATAAGGTCAGGACATTAGCGGTAGCAATTGCTGGTAGATACGACGGAAGGTTTCGCGACGTTGCTGAAAGAGAGCATGGCGCTCTGCGTCAGGGTAATGCGCCTGCTCCAGCACAAGCTGAGGCAGTAAATCAGATAATGGCTTCCGGGGGTTTATTGCAATTTGCGCCAAACGTGCCGCCCCCAAAGCAGGGCCGACATCGCCACCGGTACGGTAATCCAGTTGCAATCCACTGATATCAGACAGCATCTGTCGCCAGTATTCACTGCGCGCCCCACCACCAATCAACGTAATGCTGGCCGGTTTAACGCCGCAGGCATGCACCACATCCATCCCGTCTGCCAACGCAAAACCGACCCCTTCCAGAACAACTTGAGCCAGTTCAGCCGGACCATGTTGATGGGTCAAACCAAAAAACACGCCCTTCGCCTGCGGGTTGTTGTGCGGCGTACGTTCACCGGACAGATAGGGTAAAAACCAGACAGGACCGGCGTTGTCATCCGCCTGTTGCGCCGCGCTAATCAGTGCCGGAACGTTAGCCAGCCCGGTTAATTTCACCGCCCAGTCAAGGCAGGACGCCGCGCTGAGCATAACCGACATCAGGTGCCAGCGCTCAGGTAAGGCGTGGCAAAAACTGTGCACCGCGCTTTCTGGTTTGCTGAGGAACCCATCACTGACCGCAAAATAGACACCAGATGTACCCAGCGAGAGCATCGCCTGACCAGCATTCATCATGCCTACGCCAACCGCTCCCGCCGCGTTGTCACCACCGCCAGCAACGACCGGGACTTCCGACATTCCCCATGATTGGGCAACAGCAGGCAACAGTGTCCCGGTAATTTCGCTACCTTCATACAAAGCAGGCATATGCTCACGGGTCAGACTACATGCTTCCAGCATGACATCACTCCAGTCACGCTTCGCCACATCCAGCCACATCGTACCCGCCGCATCAGACATATCGCTGGCAAAATCACCGGTCATGCGCAGACGCAGATAATCTTTCGGTAACAGGACTTTCTCAGTCTGGCGGAAAATCTCCGGCTCATGGCGTTGAACCCACAGCAGTTTTGGCGCAGTAAAACCAGGCATCATCAGATTGCCCGTGATCTTACGGGACTGCGGAATCAGATTTTCCAGCATCACGCACTCTTCAGCGCAGCGTCCGTCATTCCACAAAATTGCCGGGCGTAATACCTTCTGTTGCTTATCAAGTAGTGTCGCACCGTGCATTTGTCCGGCAATCCCTAGCGCCTTCACTCCTCTGAGTGAATGTTGCTGAGACAGCGCTTTTACGGCGCGATCCGTTGCCAGCCACCACTGTTCAGGATCCTGCTCCGACCATAACGGATGAGGACGTGAGACCGTGAGCTTCTCCGCTTGTGAGGCCACCACATCACCCTGCTCGTTCAGCAGGATTACCTTTACGCCTGATGTACCAAGATCTATCCCGATATACATAGGGTATCTTTCCTTAAAGAAATGCCCGGTAGCGCAAAGCTATCCGGGCTTACGCACGCTCTCAGAGGCCTGTTAT
The DNA here is from genome assembly GCF_030333065.1 of Citrobacter sp. Cm046. Lineage (NCBI taxonomy): Bacteria > Pseudomonadati > Pseudomonadota > Gammaproteobacteria > Enterobacterales > Enterobacteriaceae > Citrobacter > Citrobacter sp. Cm046. The sequence goes on from NZ_JAOWGP010000030.1 coordinate 188,485, forward strand.
TTGTCGAACAAATACTGGTTTACCAGATTTTCCAGCAGTTCCTGATGACCGCTTTGGTGCACTGGTGCCAGGTTATGTTGTTCAGCGTACTGCGCAATTTCCGTTAACGTCATCTGACCTTTCAGAATTTGCTGGCCCAGCTCACTATTCCAACCGGCATAGCGTTTTGCCACTCGCTGATCCAGACCACCGTCTTCAATCATACGGGCCGCGACTTTCAGCGACAGCGCCATGGTATCCATAGCACCAATATGCCCATAGAACAGATCGTATTTATCGGTGCTCTGGCGACGTACTTTGGCATCAAAGTTCAGACCGCCGGTGGTGAAGCCACCTGCTTTCAGGATTTCGTACATCACCAGCGCATTCTCTTCCACGCTGTTCGGGAACTGGTCAGTATCCCAGCCCAGTTGCGCGTCACCGCGGTTTGCATCGACAGAGCCAAACAGACCCAGGGCGATAGCGGTGGCGATCTCATGATGGAATGAGTGACCCGCCAGTGTGGCGTGGTTTGCTTCGATATTCAGTTTGATCTCTTTTTCCAGACCGAACTGCTTCAGGAAGCCATAAACAGTCGCAGCATCGTAATCGTACTGGTGTTTTGTTGGTTCCTGCGGCTTCGGTTCGATCAGCAGCGTCCCCTGAAAACCAGTTTTGTGTTTGTGCTCCACCACCAGTTGCATAAAGCGTCCAATCTGCTCGCGTTCCTGACGCAGATCGGTATTCAGCAGCGTTTCATAACCTTCACGACCGCCCCACAGGACATAGTTCTCGCCGCCTAATTTATGCGTGGCATCCATGGCCGTCACGACCTGCGTGGCCGCCCAACTGAAAACTTCCGGGTCCGGATTAGTGGCCGCGCCTGCGCCGTAACGCGGGTTAGTAAAGCAGTTTGCCGTACCCCACAGCAGTTTTACACCGCTCTGTTCCTGTTTTTCCGCCAGAACATCAACCATCTGGGCAAAGTTGTTTTTATACTCTTTCAGCGAGGCACCTTCAGGTGAGACGTCAACATCGTGGAAACAGTAGTAAGGCACGTTCAGTTTGTGGAAAAACTCAAATGCCACATCCGCTTTCCGCTTCGCTAATTCCAGCGCTTCACCAGGCTGTTGCCACGGGCGATTAAACGCGCCAACGCCAAACATATCTGCACCATTCCAGCAAAAGGTATGCCAGTAGCAGGCCGCAAATCGCAAATGATCTTCCATGCGCTTACCCAACACAATTTCATCTGGGTTGTAGTGACGGAATGCTAATGGATTGGTTGATTTAGTGCCTTCATAACGAACACGATCAAGCTGGTCAAAATAGGCTTGCATAATGAGCTCCATAATCAGGTAATGCGGCGGGTGATTGATAATGTCGTAATATTGGGCACTCCCCACATATTGCTCAATTATGTTATTTCACACTGCTATTGAGATAATTCACAAGTGTGCGCCACTTCTCAAAATAAAAACCTTCAATTAAAAAAACGTTACTTATCAAAGATAAATGTAATCATGCTGGTCAATCATTTAAAATAAGATCCCGGTCATAAATTAGAAAATAAACCAAAAAACGTAACTGGAAGATAAAAATCTATAATTGCCTTCTGTGCATTACCTGTTAAAAATCTGCTACGTCTTACGCTGTGATTGTTACTTTTACTGTTGTCTATCCCCTACAAAAGGCATCACGATTATGAAGATGAAAAATATTTTACTCACTGTCTGTACCTCTCTTTTACTCACCAGCGTCGCAGGTCATGCCAAAGAAGTTAAAATCGGTATGGCAATTGATGATCTCCGTCTGGAACGCTGGCAGAAAGACCGCGATATTTTCGTCAGCAAAGCTGAATCTCTCGGGGCGAAAGTATTTGTGCAATCGGCGAATGGTAATGAAGAAACCCAAATGTCGCAGATTGAAAACATGATCAACCGAGGCGTTGATGTCCTTGTGATAATCCCTTACAACGGCCAGGTATTAAGTAACGTTATCAAAGAAGCAAAACAAGAAGGGATAAAAGTACTGGCTTACGATCGCATGATCAATGATGCCGATATCGACTTTTATATCTCTTTTGATAATGAAAAGGTCGGAGAATTACAGGCTCAATCATTAGTCAATATCGTACCACAAGGAAATTATTTTCTGATGGGCGGTTCACCAGTCGATAATAATGCGAAACTGTTCCGTGCCGGACAAATGAAAGTATTAAAACCGTATATCGACAGCGGAAAAATTAAGGTTGTGGGCGATCAGTGGGTTGACGGTTGGTTACCTGAAAATGCCTTAAAGATTATGGAAAATGCGTTAACCGCCAACAATAACAAAATTGATGCAGTGGTTGCCTCAAATGACGCAACGGCTGGCGGTGCGATCCAGGCGCTGAGCGCACAAGGGTTATCAGGAAAAGTCGCTATTTCCGGACAGGATGCAGACCTTGCAGGTATCAAACGCATCGTTGCTGGAACACAAACGATGACAGTTTATAAACCCATTACTCTGCTCGCTAATACTGCCGCAGAGATCGCAGTCGAACTCGGAAATGACCAACAGCCAAAAGCTGATTCCACGCTGAATAATGGCCTGAAAGATGTTCCTTCCCGGCTACTAACGCCAATTGACGTGAACAAAGACAATATTAACGAGACAGTCATCAAAGACGGATTCCACAAGAAAAGCGATCTATAAGCGTTATGCCCTCTGCAAAATCGGAGGGCAACAAACGTGGTTTCAAAATAGCCACGGGTATACGTGAACGTCCACGCAGGGTTCTCTTATTGGCTTATGTGGAGCAGTTATGCCATATCTTCTTGAAATGAAAAACATTACCAAGACATTCGGCGTAGTGAAGGCTGTTGATAACGTTAGCCTCAGGGTCAATGCTGGCGAAATCGTTTCACTATGCGGTGAAAATGGTTCAGGTAAATCGACATTAATGAAAGTGCTGTGTGGTATTTATCCACATGGAACCTACGAAGGCGATATCATTTTTTCCGGCGAAACCATAAGGGCCAGCCATATTCGTGATACCGAACGCAAGGGTATTGCAATTATTCACCAGGAATTAGCACTGGTTAAAGATCTGACCGTTCTGGAAAATATCTTCCTAGGCAGCGAAATCACCCTTAACGGTGTTCTTGATTACGACATGATGACGCTACGCTGCCAAAAATTACTCGCTCAGGTCAGTTTGTCTATCTCACCAGATACGCGCGTGGGCGATTTAGGTTTAGGCCAACAACAGTTGGTTGAAATTGCTAAGGCGCTGAATAAGCAAGTTCGGTTGCTTATTCTGGATGAACCTACCGCCTCGCTCACCGAGCAAGAAACCGCAATACTGCTGAATATCATACGTGACCTGCAGCAGCATGATATTGCCTGCATTTACATTTCACACAAACTGAATGAGGTTAAAGCCATATCAAATACCATTTGCGTTATTCGCGATGGTCAACACATCGGCACGCGCGATGCCACCAGCATGAGTGAAGACGATATTATCACCATGATGGTAGGCCGTGAGCTCACTGCGCTTTATCCCAGCGAGCCTCATACGGCGGGAGAAGAGATTTTACGGGTTGAACACCTGACCGCCTGGCATCCCGTAAATCGTCATATAAAGCGCGTCAACGATATTTCTTTCTCACTCAAGCGTGGTGAAATTTTGGGCATTGCCGGGCTGGTCGGCGCCGGACGCACCGAAGCCGTACAGTGTCTGTTTGGCGTCTGGCCGGGTCGCTGGGAAGGTAAGATATTTATCGAAGGCACTCAGGTGAATATCCGTAATTGCCAGCAAGCGATTGCTCAAGGTATTGCCATGGTGCCCGAAGACAGAAAAAGAGATGGCATTGTTCCGGTGATGGCGGTGGGAAAAAATATCACGCTGGCTGCGCTCGATAAATTTACCGGGGGTATGAGCCATCTTGATGATGCCGCAGAACAAAAATGTATTCTGGAATCTCTTCAACAGCTCAAAGTGAAAACATCATCTCCCGACCTTGCGATCGGGCGTCTGAGCGGAGGTAACCAACAAAAAGCGATACTCGCCCGTTGCCTCCTGCTAAATCCCCGAATCCTCATTCTTGATGAACCCACCAGGGGAATTGATATCGGCGCCAAATATGAGATCTACAAACTGATCAATCAGCTCGTTCAGGAAGGGATCGCCGTGATTGTCATCTCTTCTGAATTACCTGAAGTTCTCGGACTGAGCGATCGCATCCTGGTGATGCATGAAGGAAAACTGAAAGCTAACCTGGTAAATCATAACCTGACTCAGGAGCAGGTGATGGAAGCCGCATTAAGGAGCGAACATCATGTCGAAAAACAATCCGTCTGAAGCGAAACTTTCAGCCCCACAGGCAAGCGGTTTCCCCGCAATTAAATCGCTTAACTTACAAGTCTTCGTCATGATTGCGGCAATCATCGTGATTATGCTGTTCTTCACCTGGACCACGGATGGTGCTTACCTGAGCGCACGTAACGTCTCTAACCTGCTGAGACAGACCGCGATTACCGGCATTCTTGCCGTTGGTATGGTGTTCGTGATTATTTCCGCCGAAATCGACCTTTCAGTTGGCTCAATGATGGGGTTGCTGGGCGGTGTAGCGGCGATCTGTGACGTCTGGTTAGGCTGGCCGCTACCACTGACTGTGATCGTCACGCTGGTTCTGGGCTTACTCCTCGGTGCATGGAATGGATGGTGGGTAGCCTACCGCAAGGTACCGTCGTTTATTGTTACCCTCGCGGGTATGCTGGCGTTCCGCGGTATTCTTATTGGGATAACCAACGGGACAACGGTATCACCCACCAGCGCTGCAATGTCTCAGATTGGTCAGAGCTACTTGTCCGATGGCACAGGCTTTATCATCGGCGCTCTCGGTTTAATGGCGTTTATTGGCTGGCAGTGGCGCGGGCGTATGCGTCGTCAGGCTTTAGGTCTTGAATCTCCCGCATCAACGTCGGTTGTGGGTCGCCAGGCATTAACCGCCATTATCGTATTAGGGGCAATCTGGCTATTGAATGATTATCGCGGTGTCCCTACTCCCGTGCTACTGCTGACGTTGCTGTTGCTCGGGGGGATGTTTATGGCAACACGAACCGCATTTGGTCGGCGGATCTACGCGATTGGTGGCAACCTGGAAGCCGCCCGCCTTTCCGGCATCAACGTTGAGCGCACCAAACTGGCCGTCTTTGCCATTAACGGTTTGATGGTTGCCATTGCCGGGTTAATTCTTAGCTCGCGACTTGGTGCAGGCTCTCCTTCTGCCGGAAACATTGCCGAGCTGGACGCCATTGCCGCATGTGTGATTGGAGGAACCAGCCTGGCGGGAGGGATCGGAAGTGTTGCCGGTGCCGTCATGGGCGCATTTATTATGGCATCTCTGGATAATGGAATGAGTATGATGGATGTTCCCACCTTCTGGCAGTATATAGTGAAAGGGGCGATTTTATTGCTGGCGGTATGGATGGATTCAGCAACTAAACGCCGCGCCTGAATTTAAGAGGTGGGTGAGTCGCAATGCCGGTTAATGCAACCGGCATTGTCTTTTCTACATGATTCAGCAGGAAAAGAACCATGTTTGATAAACGTCATCGCATCACGCTGTTATTTAATGCCAATAAAGCTTACGACCGCCAGGTTGTTGAGGGTGTGGGCGAGTATTTACAAGCATCACAATCAGAGTGGGATATCTTTATTGAGGAAGATTTTCGTGCTCGCATTGATAACATCAAAGAGTGGTTAGGGGATGGCGTCATCGCCGACTACGACGACGATGACATCGCGCAACTGCTTGCTGACGTCGACGTTCCCATTATCGGTGTCGGCGGCTCCTACCATCTTCCTGAGCATTATCCACCAGTCCATTACATCGCCACCGATAACCATGCTCTGGTAGAAAGCGCCTTTCTGCACCTGAAAGAAAAAGGGATTAACCGCTTTGCGTTCTATGGCCTCCCCGCCTCCAGCGGCAAGCGCTGGGCCGCAGAACGTGAATATGCGTTTTGCCAGTTGGTTGCAGAAGAGAAATACCGTGGCGTAGTGTATCAGGGCCTGGAAACCGCACCTGAATACTGGCAGCACGCTCAAAACCGGCTGGCGGACTGGCTACAAACCCTGCCGCCACATACCGGTATTATTGCCGTCACAGATGCGCGTGCTCGACATGTTCTACAGGCCTGCGAGCATCTGCACATCCCGGTACCAGAAAAGCTGTGTGTCATTGGTATTGATAACGAAGAACTGACCCGCTATCTGTCGCGGGTGGCATTGTCATCTGTTGCGCAGGGGGCAAGACAAATGGGGTATCAGGCAGCCAAACTACTGCACCGACTGCTGGCTAACGAAGAGATGCCTTTACAGCGCATCCTGGTCCCTCCCGTGCGCGTTGTTGAGCGTCAGTCTACAGACTATCGATCCCTCACCGACCCTGCTGTCATCCAGGCCATGCATTACATTCGCAATCATGCCTGTAAAGGAATCAAGGTTGATCAGGTGCTGGACTCTGTTGGGATTTCGCGTTCGAATCTGGAGAAGCGGTTTAAAGAGGAGGTTGGAGAGACCATTCATGCCGTGATCCACGCTGAAAAGCTGGAAAAAGCACGCAGTCTGTTAATTTCCACTACATTATCAATAAACGAGATTTCGCAGATGTGCGGCTATCCGTCCTTGCAGTACTTCTATTCTGTCTTCAAGAAGGAGTACGACACAACGCCGAAAGAGTACCGCGATCGATACAGTGAGGTATTGTTGTAGTCGTGCCAGAGGAGGCTGAGCTTAACAGGTCTACGCATTCACCACGCAGGCCTGTTAAAGCAAAGCTGCTTACATATGCGCAGCGATTAAGCGCTGATTATCCTGGTACATAGCGAACAGATAGTTATTGTAGCTTTGCCCTTTAGTGGAATAACCCTTCAGCTTATGGATCATCGCGGTTGCCGTAACTTCCTGATCGGCTTTACGCAACTGAGCGCGAGATTTACGGAAGGAAGAGTAAGCAGGATGCGTATTCAGGTTAATGACATAGGCATTTACCGACTCTTTCACCGATTCAAACTGTGAGTAACCTTTCACCTTACCCGGTGCATTATTACAACGACCTTTGCCGCATTTCATGCCAAACAGGTTGTTATTGCTACGTGCCAGCTTAGACGTTCCCCAGCCACTTTCTGCTGCGGCCATCGTTGCCACCATGCTGGTTGGGATAATGTCTACACGCTCAAGCAGCGTATTCCACGGAATTTTACGCGTGTTACCAGACCAGTTCACCTTGTAACGTTTGGCGATATCTTTCATACGCGCACGTTCAGTCGGCGACCAGCGATTCTGGTACTGCTTTGAAATCAGCCAGTTACGTTCAGCAGTAATGGCAGCATTTTGACTGGTAATAAAAGGCATAACCGTCCGGAGAAACGCTTTTTTTCTAGGTGTTCCGGAAGGGTATTTTCGCAAATCAGGAAGTGAACTGCTCTTTGCACTATTGCGAGAATACTCTTGTTTACTGCTTACCTGTTTAATACTTGTCTTGGTTATGTGGGACTTCTGACTCGTTGTCGTCGTGTGCGTCTTTGCCAGCACCTCACCCGAAAATGCAATGGTGAGTAACATGAGAATCATTGCCCCATATCGTCGAATGGGAGTCAATATCATTAGGTCTCCTGGTCGGATTTATACATTCCAACACCTTATATTTTTCACAAAAATGAGAGATGAATCTCAAATCATATCAAAAATAGCCGTCAAGAGCACCCAAAGGAATAGTCCAATTCTGAAACTATGTCACGCACTAGCGGTTAAGATTGTCATTAATTCGAAGAAAATGTGGTGGTTATCGCAAAATACGTGCGTTTTTTGCACTTGATCGCTCACCCTCACTACTCATCCTGGCGGAATGCGCTCAAGGGATGAGTTTCTGGCCCCATTTCACTGGCAAACTGGCGAAAATCGCAGCATCAAGGACAGCATTATGAAAATGGCCGCCGTTGCGCTGGCACTCTTGCCCGGCATTACAATCGCCTCAACATGGACTGCTCAAGGCTTCCCTGTCTTCGAAACAGAAGGTACAGGTAAGTTTGTCAGCCATGCAGCGTTGACGAAGGGTACTCGTCCTTTAATCCTAAATTTTGACCAACAGTGCTGGCAGCCAGCCAATACCATAAAACTCAACCAGATGCTGTCACTGAAACCCTGTGAGGGCGCACCACCACAGTGGCGTTTATTCAAAGACGGCAATTACACGCTGGAAGTTGATACCCGTTCCGGAACACCGACGCTGATGCTCTCGGTAAAAAACGCTGCAGAACCCATCACCGCTCAGATTCAACAATGTCCAAAATGGAATGGTTCGCCGCTGACGCTGGACGTAAGCCAGACCTTTCCTGAAGACACCGTCGTACGCGATTACTACAGTCAGCAAACAGCTACCGTAAAAAACGGGCAGATTACATTGCAGCCTGCCGCAACCAGCAACGGCCTGTTACTGCTCGAGAGAGCAGAAACGAACGCACCCGCCGCATTCGACTGGCATAACGCCACGGTCTATTTCGTGCTGACGGATCGCTTTCAGAACGGCGACCCAACCAACGACTACAGCTACGGTCGCCATAAAGATGATATGCAGGAAATTGGGACGTTTCACGGTGGCGACTTACGCGGCCTCACCAGCAAACTGGAATATCTGCAACAGTTAGGGATCAATGCTCTATGGATCAGCGCACCATTTGAGCAAATCCACGGTTGGGTTGGTGGCGGCACAAAAGGAGATTTTCCCCACTACGCTTATCACGGCTATTACACCCAGGACTGGACCACACTTGACGCCAATATGGGCAACGAAGCAGATCTGCGCGCACTGGTGGATGGCGCACATCAACGCGGCATCCGTATTTTGTTCGATGTCGTCATGAACCACACCGGTTACGCTACGCTTGCGGATATGCAGGAATATCAATTTGGCGCATTGTACTTATCAGGTGATGAGCTAAAAAAAACGCTCGGGGAACGCTGGACGGACTGGAAGCCTGCCGCCGGGCAAAGCTGGCACAGCTTTAATGACTACATTAATTTCAGCGATAAAGCCGCATGGGAAAAATGGTGGGGGAAAAACTGGATCCGCACCGACATTGGCAACTACGACAACCCGGGTTTTGACGACCTGACCATGTCACTGGCCTTCCTGCCCGATCTTAAAACTGAATCCACCACACCTTCCGGCTTGCCGGTGTTCTACAAAAACAAACCAGACACTCGCGCCAAAGCTATCGCGGACTATACGCCACGGGATTATTTGACCCACTGGCTCAGTCAGTGGGTACGAGACTACGGTATTGACGGATTCCGGATCGATACTGCCAAACACGTCGAACTTCCCGCCTGGCAGCAACTGAAAACACAGGCCAGCGCAGCGTTGGTTGAATGGAAGCACGCTAACCCTGACAAAGCGCTGGATGATAAATCCTTCTGGATGACTGGCGAGGCATGGGGACACGGCGTCATGCAAAGTGATTATTACCGCCACGGCTTCGATGCAATGATTAATTTTGATTACCAGGAGCAGGCAGCCAAAGCTGTCGACTGCCTGGCCAATATGGATCTCACCTGGCAGCAGATGGCGGAAAAATTGCAGAATTTCAATGTACTCAGCTATCTTTCATCGCACGATACGCGTCTGTTTCGCGAAGGTGGGGATAAAGCCGCCGAGCTGTTGCTACTGGCTCCGGGGGCAGTACAACTCTTCTATGGTGACGAATCCGCCCGTCCTTTTGGACCAACCGGTTCTGATCCATTGCAAGGCACGCGCTCAGATATGAACTGGCAGGACATTAACGGGAAATCAGCCGCCAACGTCGCACACTGGCAGCGAATCAGTCAGTTCAGAGCCAGACATCCTGCCATCGGCGCAGGAAAACAAACCACGCTCACATTACAGCAGGGATATGGATTTATACGCGAACATGGCGACGATAAAGTGATGGTTGTTTGGGCAGGCCAGCCCTGATCCCACCGAGCTTCCCGTACCGGATAGTGCGGGAAGCCGGATGCAATATAAAAAACCAGCCATTCAAAAATCTGCAGCACAAAACATCAATTCGGACTTTGGGACCTGATTTGCACCCTGCCATAGGGAGCGTTATGGTTAGCCACTTTAATACTGAGTTCGACAGACCACCTGCTATGACATTCTCACTTTTTGGCGACAAATTTACCCGCCATTCAGGCATCACACGCCTGATGGAGGACCTCAACGACGGTTTACGTACCCCCGGCGCCATCATGCTCGGCGGCGGCAATCCGGCGCAAATCCCGGAGATGCAGGATTACTTCCAGACTCTGCTGGCAGAGATGCTGGAAAACGGCAAAGTCACTGATGCGCTTTGCAATTATGACGGTCCACAAGGTAAAACCGAGCTACTGTCTGAGCTGGCGAAACTGCTGCGCGAACAACTGGGCTGGGATATCGAACCACAAAATATTGCACTGACAAATGGCAGTCAGAGCGCGTTTTTCTACTTATTCAATCTCTTCGCAGGACGCCGCGCTGACGGAACCACCCGAAAAGTGTTATTCCCCCTGGCACCGGAATATATTGGCTACGCTGATTCAGGGCTGGAAGAGGAGCTCTTCGTGTCGGCACGGCCGAACATTGAGCTGTTACCGGAAGGCCAGTTCAAGTATCACGTTGATTTTGAACACCTGCACATTGGTGAAGAGACAGGCATGATTTGCGTGTCGCGTCCAACCAACCCCACTGGTAATGTGATCACTGACGAAGAGTTGATGAAACTGGATCGTCTGGCCAACCAGCACGGTATCCCGTTGGTGATTGATAACGCCTATGGCGTCCCGTTCCCCGGTATCATTTTTAGCGAAGCACGCCCGCTGTGGAACCCAAACATTGTGCTGTGCATGAGCCTTTCCAAGCTCGGCCTGCCAGGCTCCCGCTGCGGCATTATTATCGCTAATGAGAAAATCGTCACCGCCATCACCAATATGAACGGCATTATCAGCCTGGCGCCTGGCGGTATGGGACCGGCGATCATGTGCGAGATGATTAAGCGCAACGATCTGCTACGTCTGTCAGAGACCGTTATCAAGCCGTTTTATTATCAGCGCGTTCAGGAGACAATTGCGATCATTCGTCGCTATTTATCCGAAGATCGCTGCCTGATTCATAAACCAGAAGGGGCAATTTTCCTGTGGTTGTGGTTTAAGGATTTACCGATCTCCACCGAACTGCTGTATCAACGCCTCAAAGCGCGCGGTGTCCTGATGGTTCCCGGCGATTACTTCTTCCCGGGGTTGGATAAGCCCTGGCCACATACCCATCAGTGCATGCGGATGAACTACGTTCCGGATCCGGAAAAAACCGAGACTGGCGTGAAAATTCTGGCAGAAGAGATCGAACGCGCCTGGCTTGAAGGCTGACAGAAAACCCGACCGGAATACAGGTCGGGCTTCGCATTACAACGGCTGGGAACGCAGACGCTGCTGCTGAATCTTAGTGGCATCCATACACTGCAACGCGCTGGTTGGGCAGGCTTCAACACACGCCGGGCCAGCTTCACGATGCCAGCACAGATCGCATTTAATCGCCTGCACCCGTAACGTATGCGCGACAACATTCATCGCCCCGAACGGGCAGGCCAGCATGCAGCTTTTACAGCCGATACAACGTTCCTGTTCTACGAAGATATGCCCATGTTCGCGACGAATAGCGTGAGTTGGGCAGACATTGGCACAGGGAGCATCTTCACATTGATGACAGGCGACCGCAGTGGTAAATGCGTTGTCTTTAATGACCTGAATGCGTGGGACAAACGCGTCGGAGGAGATCGTCGCACAATCCTGGTTTTCCTGATGAGATACCACACAGGCAACTTCGCAGGTTCGACACCCAATACATTTCGCCGCATCAGCCATAATAAACCGGTTCATTGCCCTCTCCCTCTGCGTTAAAACCACAGAGTGCCAGAGAGCGCGCCCCGGCTGCCTTGATCAGACAGGGGAATCGGTTAAATTTTGTCAGGTGCCTGAACGACTATGGGTAAACGCCTAATCGCGAACGGTAAAGCCCATCGCTGAATAATCGATATAAGCGCGGGTAAGCAGAATACAGGTCCCGGCGGCGGTATTAGTGCATTAGCACGGGCCGTTTACCTGGGGTAAAAATGCTGCTGACGCCGTACATAACGCCGTGGTTCTTGAGGAATGCGCCTATTACAGACGCTGCAATCATATAGCTGTAATGATATGACGGATGGCGACTGTTAGTGCCATCCGTCAAAGCATCATGAAAAGATTACCCTCTTCCATGAGGGCAAACGGGTGAGAATCAGAAACGCCAGCTCACCCCTGACAGGAAAGTGAAGCTGTCGTCGCGATCGACCATTGGGCTATTCTTAATATCGTCTGGTAGCACGCTATAATTGGCGCTGGCCAGCAACGTCAGGTTTGTGGTTAACGCATATTTTGCGGACAGGCCGACATAAGGTGTCCAGCTATCGCCAGGGGAAAAGCTTGATAACCCGCTACGGCGAGATTCACTGCCAGACACGCCGTAGTAATATTCGTTGAAATTCTCGTCATAGTAGAGAACGCCAATGGCCGGGGTGAGCGTCAGTCTGTCCATCGGCATTTGGCGGAACAGAGACACTTCTCCAATCCAGCCATTGCTGTTGTCCAGAACATCCGCTGCAGCAGAAACTTTTACGCTGCCCCAATTCTCATGGTGATACCACGCAGCCCCTGCCATCGCAGTACTGTCGCGCTTGTCCAGTTGCTTCATAGCATGATCATCGTTATCAGCAGGATCAAACTCAAGCGGCATCCATGAGGCAGTAATGCTAAATTCATTACTTTTACTCTTGGACAGAATATAGCCTAACGTTGTTTGTCTAAAATAGAATGATTCACTTTCATAACTGACAAGCGGTACTGCGTGAACATTATCATTATATCCACGATAAGGAGATTCATTATATACAGCCCCACCGCCAATAGAAAATTCTGCGGCTGTTGCACTAGCCATAAAAGAAAAGGCAAATAGCGCCACAATATTGCGTTTAATTAACATGCCAACATTCCATTTTAAAATAAGCTACAAAGCGCCAGCATAATAATGCTTACAATTTCATCAGTGCAAGATTCATATTTATATAGTAATATATAAATTCATATATATATTGGGTTTGGCGATGAATAAATTACAACTCAAACACCGGGAGCTGAAGATTATCTCTGTCATTGCTGCCAGTGAAAATATCAGCCATGCAGCGACTGTTCTCGGCATCGCGCAAGCCAACGTCAGCAAGTATCTCGCTGAATTTGAATCAAAAGTTGGGTTAAAAGTATTTGATCGAACCACCCGACACCTGACCCTCACGCCTTTTGGCACAGCGCTACTCCCTTACATCAATGACATGTTGGACAGAAACGATCAGTTGAATAATTTCATTGCTGATTATAAGCATGAAAAACGTGGTCGGGTAACGGTATATGCGCCTACGGGGATTATTGCTTACTTATCGCAGCATGTTATTGCCAAAATACAGAATATCGGTGGTATTACTCTTTCTCTAAAAACATATAATCTGGAACGTAAAGCATTTTATGAGGGCGCCGAATTCCCTGATGACTGTGATATTTTAATAAGTTATGCACATCCTAAAGATGAATCACTGGTTGCCAGTTTCATTACTAAATATGCCGTCACGGCTTTTGCCAGCGAGGAATATCTCAAAAAACATCCTATTACCAGTCCTGAAGAGCTGGAGCATCACTCCTGTATTCTAATTGATTCAATGATGATTGATGATGCTAATATTTGGCGATTCACCTCAGCCGAAGGTAAAGAGATACAAGATTATCGCGTGACGGGAAATTACGTCTGCGACAATACGCAGTCAGCGCTGGCGCTGGCCCGTAACCATCTGGGTATTGTTTTTGCGCCGAATAAAAGTGTGCAAAAAGAAACGCAGTCCGGGTTGCTGGTCCCTTGCTTCTCTGAGCAACATAAATGGTGGCTGGATCTCGTGGCTATTTTCCGTAAGCGCGAATATCAACCCTGGCGCGTACAGTTTATTCTTGATGAGATGTTAAATGAGATACGCCAACAGCTTACTCAGGCGCAACAGCAGCAACCTGAGTAGGCAAAAATGGCAAGCAGAACAGCCTACGCTTAGTGGTCGAGATACAGGTAATGCACCCAACTGGTCATTCGTAACAGCACCTTACGCATCACTGACACGTGGGCAAAATGGTCAGAATAGACGGCTACCTGTGCATAAATACCATCAGGCAAAGCGTTTAAATCTTCATTTTCATTCAGATCTATCGTAGCAATAACGCCTTCAGAACCGGGGGTGGAGTTTAAGGATTGTAGCGTCCCATTTGACTGGTACGTACCACCCGGAACCGCAGGGCTAATCGCCGTCAACTTACCGCTAAATACCTTACCCGGCAGCGCATTAAACACCACTTCAGCTTCATCGCCCGGCTCCAGTCTCAGCAGCGAGTTTTGACGGAACTGGGCAATAATTTGCCGTTTTTGGTCTGGAATAAAGACCATTACCGGACGCATAGGCAGAGCTGCGGCATAGGTACCCGGTCGAATCAGCACCTGCGTGATATAACCATCGCTGGGCGCCCGTACCACAGTTTGCTCAAGGTTAAATTCGGCTTCTGCCAACTGGGCTTTCAGGCTGGCAATTTGTGAATGTTCCCCCAATACCATGCTGTCTAACTGACTCTGTATTTGCTGTTGCTCTGCGACGGATGATTTCACTGACGCTTCCTGCGCCAGATAGTTCTGCCGCGCCGCATCGATGTCGCGTTCAGAAAAAGGATTCACCTTCGCCTGGCTACCCTGCGCATAGCGCTGGTAATCTTTCGCCAGCTTGTCGCGCGTGGCTTTTGCCTGTTGCGTGTTAGCCTTCATTTCATCTAACTGCGCGGCAAGAGCCTGCTCTTTATGCTGTGCCGTCACAATATCAGCTTTCAGGCGGTCAACCCTCGCCTGATAGCGACCAGGGTTAAGTTTAAACAGGACCTCGCCTTTTTTGATTAGCGTATTCTTCTTATCCGTCACTTCTGTTACTACACCCGTTACCTGAGGCACTACGGGAATAGAAACCACTGCTTTTTGCGCCTTAAATGTATACGGATGGTTATAATTCATCAGTAATATAAGTCCGCAAACAATAAATATGCCGCCCAATGCTGCTGTTGGTACGGTCCATTTATTTACAGGGATTTTAAATATTTTAAATATCGACCATGCGCACGCCACATAGGTCAGAACGATCAGTAAATCCATCAATATTACTCCGCCGGGGAGGTCTTAACCTCGGCCAGTTTCTTTTCCAGATCGGCTACCCGTGCCTGAAGCTGGTTAAGGGAAGGATCAGCACTCTGCATACCCCACCCTCGCTCCGGGCGATAAAGCGTTGCCCAGATCCATAAAAATGGCCAAATAACATGCAAAGTAAACAAACTTACCCAGCCCGCAACATGTATTGCATCGGCATGAGGATGGTTACGTTTTTTTGCAATCAGATAGGGAATATCATGCAGAATAATAACCCCATAAAAAATAACCAGGAATACAAAAATAAGCACTCCTAATGCAAAATAATCAAGAAACATATTTGCCTCAGGGATTTAAATTAATAAATTTGTCTGCTATTTGTTTTAAACAATAGAGTTAAGAATAATAGATGAACGACCAGAACGTATGCAATTCTCTTATTTATATAACGATATATGGGTTTCTATATACTCTAAATATTTCGAGCTGCAGGAAGACGAAGAGCATAACGATATGCCCGGTATCGCTTAGCGATACCGGGCAATGATTGAGGGGAATTTAAAACAGTCCCAGCGGTTTATCAGAGTAGCTCACCAGCAGGCACTTGGTCTGCTGATAATGCTCCAGCATCATTTTGTGGGTCTCGCGTCCAATGCCCGATTGTTTATAGCCGCCGAACGCCGCATGTGCCGGGTAAGCATGATAGCAGTTGGTCCATACACGCCCCGCCTGGATACCACGCCCCATCTTATATGCCAGATTGCCGTTACGGCTCCAGACGCCAGCACCAAGTCCATACTGAGTATCGTTAGCGATTTCCAGCGCTTCCTCCATGGTTTTAAAGGTCGTGACAGCCAGCACCGGACCAAAGATCTCCTCCTGGAATACGCGCATATTGTTCTTACCGTACAGAATGGTCGGCTCGAGGTAATATCCCTCTTTTAACTCTCCATCCAGCTGCTTACGCCGCCCGCCGGTCAGCACATCAGCACCTTCTTTTTTACCAATATCGATATAGTTGAGGATGGTTTCCAGTTGACCATGCGAAACCTGCGCCCCCATCTGCGTTACGCTATCAAGCGGGTTACCGCTGCGGATACTCTCCACGCGGCGAATAGCACGCTCCATAAAACGCTCGTATATAGATTCCTGCACCAGCGCACGGCTCGGGCAGGTACACACTTCGCCCTGGTTAAAGGCAAACAGTGCAAAACCTTCCAGCGCTTTGTCAAAGAACGCATCTTCTTCATCCATCACGTCAGCAAAGAAGATATTGGGCGATTTGCCGCCCAGCTCCAGCGTAACAGGAATGATGTTTTGCGTTGCGTACTGCATGATCTGCTGACCCACTTCCGTTGAGCCGGTAAACGCCACTTTCGCAATGCGTTTTGACGTTGCCAGATACTCGCCAATTTCTCCACCAGCACCGTTGACCACGTTCACCACGCCTGGCGGCAGCAGATCACCGATCACTTCCATTAGCAGCAGTACGGACAGCGGTGTCAGGCGGGCAGGTTTCAGCACCACGCAGTTGCCTGCCGCCAGGGCAGGCGCCATTTTCCAGCTCGCCATCAACAGCGGAAAGTTCCACGGGATAATCTGCCCAACCACGCCCAGGGGTTCATGGAAGTGATACGCCACCGTATCGCTGTCGACTTCACTGATCCCCCCTTCCTGCGCACGAATGCAGGAGGCGAAATAGCGGAAATGGTCAATTGCCAGTGGTACATCAGCAGCACTGGTTTCGCGAATGGGTTTACCGTTGTCCCAGGTTTCTGCGGTCGCCAGCAGCTCGAGATTTTGCTCCATACGATCGGCTATTTTGAACAGAATCGCCGCACGATCCTGCACGGAGGTATGCGCCCATTTATCTTTTACTTTGTGCGCGGCATCCAGTGCCAGATCGATATCCTTCTTGCCGGAAGAGGCCACTTCGCACAGTAATTGCCCGGTTACCGGTGTCAGGTTCTGGTAATACTCACCGTCCGCAGGTGCGACCCAGTCGCCGCCGATAAAGTTATCGTATCGAGCTTTTAACTTCAGAGGGTAACCATACTCGCCGGGATAAATACGCGTTGAAGGGGGGTTATTAGTCATGACCATCTCCTTGCTGTAGGGGTACTACAAAGGTAGATGGGGCTGGCGAATTATTCGCCAGCCTTTTACTGCTTTACGACAGCGGTCACGGATTAAATGACATCAACTCTTTTCGGGGAATAGCAACGCATCCCGCAGTAAATGATCATTGCCCCGACGACGGGTAAAACCGATGCGGTCAAAATATTCCAGAATCTGGATAGCCAATTTACGTCCCACGTTAAGCCGATCGCGGAAATCGGCGGCGCACGTCGATCCTCTTTCCTGATCGAGTTCGCGGATCATATTAGCGAAGGCGACAATCCGATCGTTACGGTAATAGCGATCTTTAACGATCGCAGTAATGATGCCTTGCTGGGCTGCCTGTCGTAACGCCAAACGCATAGATTGCTCATCCGTGCCCGTCTCTTTCGCCAGATCCCGCACCCACCATGGTTCATCACCAAAAAGAGGTTCGACTTTTTGCCAGATCGCCTGCTGTTCATCGCTGAAACCAGCTTTATGATCCGGCAAATGCAGCCAACCATGATGGCTATGGATAGCACCGCTATCGCGCATTTTTTCAATCAGCAAAAGCACCAGCGCTTCGTCTTCCATCGGCAAGGCCATACGCCGCAGACGCTCACGCCCCGGTCCTGGCTCATCGCGATGCTGCTCATGGTACGTTGCCAGTGTATCGAGGATTTTGCGCTGCCAGCGTGCTGCAACAGGCGCATTCAGCAGACTGTAGCCGGCCTGAATAAAGCCATGCTGCTCAATCAACGGACGCATACCGTTGCCATTGAGTTGCCGCGCCCACGCGAAATCAGGAATATTCACCGCCCCGCGCGCCAGATGTATTGCCAGCGCGTCGCCGTCATCCTGCGCATTTTCCAGTGCTGACAGCCACTGCAGGTATTCCGGCTTACGCTTGCCCCGACGCGGCGGGTTGAGCGTTACCACGCGGGCTCCAGCTAACGTGGTACGCGCAGAAATGTCACGCAGCACCAGTCTGTCGTTATCAGCCAGCCACAGCGGAGTATCAAAAACCAGTTCCGCCAGCGTTCCTTCGAGCAGAGAAATCCGCCCGGTAACGTGGCTGGCCGCGTGATGAATGTGTAACGGTTGCCACTGCATTAGCGGGGCCGAATGTTCTAAGGAAACAATGACACGGGTAAAAGCCTCCGGCGGCGCATCAGAAAGCAGCCAGTCACCACGGTTGAGCTGTTCTTTTTCAGCATCTCCGACAATATTCAGCGCAATACGCTGACCAGCATGGGCATGCTCACAGGCCTGGTTCTGCGCATGCAGGCTACGCACGCGCATCGGTTTGTTAACGCCCGTCAGCCACAGCGAATCGCCCACATTGACTTCACCACTGAGCGCGGTACCTGTTACCACCAGGCCTGCACCTTTTACCGTAAAGGCACGGTCAATCGCCAGGCGGAAGCTGTGATTGCTGGCATGCTCGCGCGTAGGTAATTGCAGCAAATGGTCACGTAAGATATCAATCCCACGCCCTTCACTGGCGGCGGTCACAAAAAGTGCTGCATCCGCAAAACCATAGTTAGCCAGTGTTGTTTGGACCTCTGCACGCACCTCGTTAATACGCGCCTCATCCACGCGATCGGCTTTCGTCAGAGCCACAGTAAGCTGCGGATTACCCGTCAGTTGCAGGATCTGCAAATGCTCACGTGTTTGCGCCATCACGCCGTCATCGCAGGCAACCACCAGCAGAGCGTGGTCGATACCGCCGACCCCCGCCAGCATGTTGGACAGAAACTTTTCATGTCCGGGAACATCGATAAATCCAAGTACGCGTCCGTCAGGCTGCGGCCAGTAGGCATAGCCGAGATCGATGGTCATACCGCGCTTTTTTTCTTCTGGCAGGCGGTCGGCATTCACGCCGGTAATCGCCTGTAATAACGTCGTTTTTCCGTGGTCAACGTGTCCGGCGGTTGCAATAATCATTTCAGCATCATCTCCATAAACCGGGTCTCGTCTTCAAGACAGCGCAGATCCAGCCATAAGCGGCCATCATAAATCCGCCCAATGACCGGCACCGGTAGCTCGCGCCAGTGGGCGGCCAGCGCCTCAAGACGGCTACCGCGCCCGTCATGCGGGGTAAACGTTAATGCCGCACTGGGCAGCCGATCAACAGGTAGCGAGCCGCTGCCAATCTGCGACAAGCAAGGCATCACGTTCAGTGCGAACGTGTCGCCGTAATGTTCTTCCAGCCGCGCCTGTAATCGTTGTGCCTGAGCGCGGATGGCCTCTTCAGTACGGGTGAGCAAACGTAACGTCGGTAATTTCTCTGCCAGCACCTCCGGGTGCAGATAGAGCCGCAGCGTCGCTTCCAGTGCCGCCAGGGTCATTTTATCGGCCCGTAACGCGCGTTTCAGCGGATGGTGCTGTAATCGGGCAATCATCTCTTTCTTACCGACGATAATCCCCGCCTGTGGCCCGCCCAACAGCTTGTCGCCTGAGAAGCTGACCAGGCTTACGCCTGCGGCGATCAACTGCTGTGGCATTGGTTCCTTCGGCAAACCATACTGGCTGAGATCGACCAGCGAACCGCTGCCCAGATCCGCCACCACCGGAATATCCAGCTCCTGACCCATCACCGCCAGTTCCATCTCATCTACCGCTTTGGTAAAGCCTTCGATGCTGTAATTACTGGTATGCACTTTCATCAGCAGAGCTGTGTTTTCATTCACTGCCTGGCGATAATCACTGGCGTGGGTACGGTTGGTCGTGCCAACTTCACGCAACACACACCCAGCCTGGGACATGACATCCGGAATACGAAACGCACCGCCAATTTCCACCAGCTCACCGCGTGAAACCACCACCTCTTTGCCACTGGCGGTTGCGGCCAGCATTAACAACACCGCTGCCGCGTTGTTATTTACGATACAAGCGTCTTCCGCCCCGGTAATGCGACATAGCAAATCCGCCAGGGCACGATCACGATGTCCGCGCCCTGCACCGTCCAGATCGTATTCCAGTGTGACCGGCGTACGCATAGCCTGCACAACAGCATCAATCGCTTCTTCCGCCTGCGATGCACGCCCAAGGTTGGTGTGCAGCACTGTCCCCGTCAAGTTGATAACCGGACGCAGCGCGCTTTGCGATTCCCGTTCCAGCCGGGTGCAGGCCTCTTGCGCCCAGTCGTTGCACCATGCCGGAAGCGCTTGTGCATCGCGAATCGTTTCCCTGGCTTCGTCGAGCATATGGCGAAGCAGGTCAACCACCCGGGTGTGACCATGGGACTCACGCAAGGCTGAAAAGGCGCTATCGCGCAATAAACGATCGATAGCAGGAAGCTGGCTGTAAAGTGAACGCATGTCGGTTGTCATGAAAGGGCCTGGCTGTTGGTGGCCCTCTCCACCGTGGAGAGGGCTATCGATATAGGGAGGATTGTACCGTGACTTTACTCATGCGGACATACATACACAAAATCAATCAAGATGCGTCGAGGTGGCAAGAGAATGAATCCCCAGGGGCGAACGAACGTTGCCAACAAAGAGGCAGCTTGATGGATGAGATGTATATGCCTATCAAGCTTTCGGCGGCTCTGTGCGGGCAAAGCTTTCTCGCTGAAAGAGTGTTTCCACCAGTTTGACCAACCGCGGCCGGTCCACACACCAACCGGGTGCAATCCGACGAAAATTGAGATAGCCCACCGCGCAGGCAATGGCGATGGTTGCAAGGTTAACCGAGTCTGTTTTAAGCGTACCGTCTGCCAGATAACCTTCCAGCACATCCAGGCTGCGGGTAATTTTCTCGCGCTGGCGCAACAGTTCGGTTTCAGATTGCTGCGCACCAGGGCGGGCCTGTTCGCGAACAGAGACTAACCCAGCATCCATAACACCGTCAGCCAGTGCTTCAAGCTGACGAATCTTAAGTGCCGCCAGCGGTTCGCGCGGCAACATGGCGGGCGCAATATCCAGCAGCTCAATGTATTGCGCAATAATCGGGGAGTCGAACCAGAACTCTCCCTCATCGGTGACCAGCGCGGGTACTTTTCCTAACGGATTATATCGTGCTACGCCGTTTTCAGCGTTATAGGGGAGTTCGTTAACAAATTCGAAAGTGATGCCCTTTTCCAGCAACAGAATAGAAATTTTTCGCACAAAAGGGCTGGTGTAGCTGCCAATGAGTTTCATACCGTGTCCTTTTTGCCAACAAAAAAATAGACTGCGCCTCTGGTTGCCCATAAGCGAACAATTTGGGATACAGCCTAGTATGGCTCAGATGATTTCAAAAAGACGGCAAAGGAAGAGAAATCCCAATAACAGGCTACTTAATACGATTGAAAATGAGACATATAGCTTATTTTTACCGCGCTGATGTAACAGGATGATTGATGCGCAACTCATCAACAAAAAAGTCGCAATCGCATAAGGCCATTCACCAAAATGAAGCCATCCCCGCAGCGTTAATACGGCGGGTACCATCATTGAAAACGCGGTACGTCTCCAGGAAAGTGCCGTGCGTTCAGGCTGAAGTCCAGGATCGCGGTTGGCGCTTACCCCCACAGCATTATTCCCAGTAATACCGCCACAACAACAAGAAACAGAGACAACGCAAAGATAAAGCGGGTATAGCACAACTGGCTGTCCAGGCGCATAGCGTATTCATTATGCCGCCAGCGCCGCCACGCCAGACCACCAAGCAGGGCTCCGCCCATGACAAGAAATAATGCAAGGGAGTGGCGTAAACCAGGAGAGGAGAGCTGCGGAGAAAATTGATCAACGCCCACCGCACCCGCCATTAATGCCAGAGCGGTGCGGATCCAGGCAAGAAAAGTACGTTCATTGGCAAGTGTAAAACGATAATCGGGTTTTTTACCCGCCAGCCACCATTTACCAACAGGTTTTGGAGCAAAATCATTATCCTGAGGACTCACGTTTAATCCTTTCTTTTATCAACAACTCTTTAATCGACAATCCGGTCACTCCGCTATCCCGCAGGTTGTGACGCGTAATTTCGGTACATAAAAACTCGATAATAAACAACTGCGAAATACGCGTAGAAATTGAATCCCCTTGCATCGGCCCTGCTTCACCACTTGTCAGCCAGAATGTATTCGCCAGCTCGTTCAGCGGTGAGTGATGACTATGTGTTATCGCCAGGGTGTAAGCGCCCCTTTTTTGAGCCAGACGAAACGCATTGACTACTTCTGGCGTCTCTCCTGAATGGGAAAATGCGACCACCAGGTCGTCAGCCTTCAGATTGGCCAGCTTAAGGGTCATCGTGAAGCGATCGGTAAACGCTTCAGAGTCAATTCCCAGACGATTCATCTTGTCGCGCGCCTCCAGCGCTGCCAGTCCAGATGCGCCAAATCCAACGAACATCACGCGCCGGGCCGCTAAAAAGCGCTCAACAACGGGCTTCACCACTTTCATATCCAGCAGGTCAATCGTCTCCCGACTTGAAGTCTCAATCATCAAGGCGATTTTTTGTGCTACTTCGTTGCGCGAATCATCCAGAAAAATATCCGGTGAAGATGGCAATGACAGATCGCTTTCCGTCAGTAGTTCCCGCTTGAGATCAGCCTTCAGGTTCAGCAACCCGTCATAGCCCACTTTCTTACAAAAACGCACGATAGTCGCTTCACTGACGCCAATTTCCAGCGCCAGTTTCTTTACTGGTAGCTGCACGACCAGGCCCGGGTTTTGCAAAATATAACCGGCAATTTTTCCATCAGTATCCCCAAGGCTACCGAGGATATTCGCAAGATAAACGCGCACGTTTTTTTTATTCACACTCATTACGGGCTCTCCTGACCGCGAGATAAGTCAGGTAGTTTATCCCGCTTACCGTCCGCTGTCTGCCGGGAACCTGACCGAGAGCCAATGGCTATGCTGCTCTCCTGCATTCAGCCATTGAATGCCTCTCTTATGCGCTATTTGTCCGTCAAAACAGGGATCGTCCGTGGTGCCAGATAAGGGTTCCACGCACAATAAATTCGCGCCAGGTATGCCCCACAGGGCCAGCCATTGCTGGTTTCCAGCAAAGACTATCTGTTCAACGCCATCCGGCGAGCAAACCGCCCAATGGTTATCATCACTCTGCGAAAAATAGACGGCACCATGGTTAAAGCTCTCCGGCAGAAGCGGAAATGCCGCGATACCGGGGGCATTATCGCTAATCTGCAATGTCCTCTTCTGCGTAGCAAACGGCCCCGTGCACACTGAATTGAATCGCACCGTCCAACCTGGTTCACTCGCTACAGGCAGTGCAAATCCTGGATGCCAGCCAGAGGAATAGCCCCACGTTTCATCACTTGTATTGAATACCGACCATGTCACACGTATACCGTCGGATTCTAGATACCATCCAATACGAACCTGCCAGGAAAATGGCCACACCTCGCGTGTGCTGGCCGTATCATGAGCTTCAATCACCAGGTGAGTTGCATCCTGCTCCACGCAGTCAAATATCTGATAACGCAGAAAACCGTGTGCGGAGAGCGGAAAAAAGCGCTCTCCCTGCCATAGCCCATTATGGATAAGCTGGCCTACAACGGGGAAAAGCTGCGTCGCCGAGTTATTCCACACGTCTGGTTGCGGTTGCCATATCCAGTTGCGTTGGCCTTTGTTATCCCACAGCAAGCTAAGCTCCGCGCCGGTTGCCTGCACGGTCATACGAAAGCGGGCGTTTTCTAAATTCCATTCCACTTTCCCGTTCCTATGCCGTACGCAGTAATAAGCGCGTCTGGTAGACCATGGCGCGATGTTTATCACCGGTAAATAACTTATCGATTAATGCGAAAATATCAGCTTCATCAACACTGCACCCCACGGTCAGTTCCAATGCATCTTCGCTGCTGTTGCGGATCAAAAACGCCAATGCCTCTGCAACGCCAGGATGCGCACAGGCATACCCTGCGATCTGTTCATGTTGTCGTTGGATAAATTGCGCATCGCGCTCAGGCGTGAGTGGATCGAGTTCGAAGCGCGTATACAGTTCTGGCGGCGCATCATGCTGTTGCATCATGGGGATCAACGCGGCGGCATAGCGTTGAGATAAGGTTCCATCATTAAGTGGCTGAAACTGTCCCGGATCGTTTTTAACATCGAACAACTTATCGCCAAAGCGCCATGGATTAAGATAACCAAAGGTGGCGGGGATCTGCATCACCTGTACACCCTGGGTAAAATCGAAGCCCGGATGAATACGAATATCCTTTAGCTCATCAATTTTAAAAGGGCTATCAATACGCGTAGGCATCAACGTATATTCATACAGATTCGTTTTATTCTGCTCGCGCGGGCAGCGCATATAAACGTATTCACCATCGGTGATATTGATATGGCCACCAAAATAACCAAACAGCGCATAATCACGGATCGACTCATCACGTTCAATGGCCGGGCGCAGAGGTTTTCCTGTCATGGTTGCCGGGCGGGGAATATCAAAATATTCCAGTAACGTCGCCGGAATATCTATTGTCTGCGCCAGTGCGCTACGTCTGACACCCTGCGTTTTACTGCGCGGATCGCGGATAAAGAACGGCGTATTAGCGATTTCGTTATACACCGGCATGATATTTTTACCCCACCACTGGTGCTCCCCCAGCAGGAACCCATGGTCGGTACAGACGATAAATAGAGTGTCATCCCACAGATCCAGCGCCTTAAGTTTATCCATCACCTGACCAAGATAATCATCACACATGGTGATTAGCGCCTGATAAAACTTACGGACTTTCTGATCTTCTGACCCGCCAGGCGCTCCACAGTAATAGGGTACCCAGCCGTCGAATTCACCGGGTTTACAGCCATACTGCGCCAGGTACTTTTCAGGAACGAAGAACGGTTCGTGCGGATCAAAACACTCGATTTGTAAAAACCAGTTATCCTGGTGTTGGTTAGTTTCGAGAAACTCTATACCCGCGCTAATCGTGCGGTGGGTAAAATGTTCCTGCTGGGTAGGCATAGCAGCACGATTGATTAAATCCTGGGTCATACGTCCGGCACGACGACGAAGCGTCTCTTCATCCTCGTTGCCCTGCCAGTGGATTAGTGGCTTTTCAACCTGTCCTTTCCAGCAATCCCCCTCTTGCCCGCGAATAAACTCAAACGTGGAATAACGCGTATGATACGTCGCGCCACCGTCGCGCCAGTAGTGCTTATGGTCAGTAACCATATGTGTATGCACACCATTCTGACGCAACGATTGCATCGCCGAGAAATCAAAAGGTTCCAGCGGTCCCCAGCTACGATGCAGAAAATTATAGCGCCCGGTATGCAGCTCACGTCGTGCGGGCATGCAAGGCATGCTCCCTACGTAAAAGTTATCGAACTGGGCGGACTCCTGCGCCAGACGCGTAAAATTCGGCGTTATCGCATCACCGCCATAGGGCGCAAGGTGATTACGGGTTAGGGTGTCGAACATCAACATAACTGCTTTCATAAGACCGCTCTCTTTATGAACCGATAAATTCTTCAATTTCGTTTTTAATCAGCGTGACATGAGGTCCATAAACAACCTGTACGCCCTGACCGCGAATGAATGCGCCTTTACTGCCAAGCTGTTTGAAGTCATCCAGCCTCACCTTCTCCGGCTCATTTACAGTGATACGCAAACGAGTTGCACAGCAGTCCACATCGACAATATTGCTGCGACCGCCTAACGCCTCAACGATCCCGGCAGCACGTGCATCCGTTGCCACGTTCACGACCGGCGTTTCTTCGCTTTCATCTTCACGACCCGGCGTTTTCAATTGCCGCCATTGAATGATGAAACGGAAGGTAAAGTAATAGACGCTGAACATCACAACACCCAGCGGCAGCATGTAAACCCAATTGGTTTTGGCGTTCCCCTGCAACACCCCAAAAAGCAGGAAGTCCACCAGCCCACCGGAGAATGTCTGACCGACCGTAATCTCCAGGATATGCGTCAGCATGAATGCCACACCGGTTAAGACGATATGCACGGCGTAAAGCAGCGGTGCGCAGAACATAAATGCGAACTCGAGTGGTTCGGTAATCCCGGTCACGAATGCGGTCAATGCGGCAGAAAGCATCAAGCTGGCGACTTTCTTTTTGTTTTCCGGTTTTGCGCAGTGATAGATCGCCAACGCAGCACCCGGCAGACCAAACATGAAATCGGCAAAGCGTCCGGCCATAAAGCGTGAAACACCAATGTAGTACTGCGTTACCGAAGGATCGGCCAGTTGAGCGAAAAAGATATTCTGTGTGCCTTCGACGACATGGCCATTAACAACGGCTTCACCACCGACGCTCGTTAACCAAAATGGCATGTAGAAAAGATGATGTAACCCCAGAGGGATCAGGCATTTGAGGATCATGCCGTAAATTAACGTACCAAGATAACCGGTCTTTTCAACAAGAATGCCAAGGTGAGAAATCCCTGCCTGCACGTGCGGCCAGACCCAGAACAGCGCAACGCCAAGAAAGATGGCAAAGAACGACGTCATTATGGGGACAAAGCGCGAACCGCTAAAAAATGCCAGCATATTAGGTAGCTGAGTTTTTCCATACCGGCTATGTGTCCAGGAGGTTAGCAACCCACACATCACCCCACCAAGCACACCGGTTTGCAGCGTCGTGATCCCCAGAACACTCGCCTGCCCGGCAGCGGCGAGATTTTCTGTCGCCAATGTTCCCGTCAGCAACAACAGCGCATTGATTGCTTTATTCATCACCAGAAAGCAAAGGACTGCTGCCAGACCCGCGGTGCCTTTGTCACTGCGCGCCAGTCCCACGGCAATACCGACGGAAAATAGCAGTGATAAGTTATCAAACACGACACTACCGCAAAGTCGCATAACGGTAAAAATAGCCTGCACAATCTCATTGTTGAGGAAAGGGTAGGTCGAAATGGTCACTGGGTTGGTAAATACGCCGCCAAATCCCAGTAACAACCCCGCAGCGGGGAGAATGGCAATTGGCAACATAAACGACTTACCCAGATTCTGTGCTCCAGAAAATAATCTGCTCATACGAATCCCTGATACTGGCGAATGAAGTTTTAATTTCACGATTAACATGCTTTAATGAAATTATTGTTCCGATCATTCGTTCACTTTGTCAACATAAGACGTTGGAATAGTGACCTTGATCACCAAAAACTTTCTAACGCCTTGAGGGAGAACGCCATGAAACGTCCATTTCATTTAATGGCAAAACCTGTTAGTTATCAGTGCAATATTGCTTGCGACTACTGTTTTTATCTGGGGAAGGAACACGGGACATTGAAACCTGCTCACCAGCAGCGCCATATGGATGAGAAGACGCTGGAGCAGTACATCAAACAGTACATCAATGCTCATCCGGGTAACGAAATTGAGTTTACCTGGCAAGGAGGGGAGCCCACTCTGGCAGGGCTACCCTTTTATCAGCGTGTCGTTGAGCTTCAGCAGAAACACGCCTGCGGCAAGACCATCCGCAACAGTATCCAGACAAACGGTGTACTCATTAATGAAGTATGGGCTAACTTTCTGGCCCAAAACCGTTTTCTTGTTGGGTTGTCTATCGATGGACCCGCGTACTTACATGACCGCTACCGCAAAACACGCAGCCAGGACTCAGTATTTGAGAAGGTGATTAACGCTATGCGTGTGCTGACTCAATATGGCGTGGAAGTGAATGTACTGTGCGTAGTCAACAACGTCACAGCTGAACATCCTGTTGAAATCTATAATTTTTTGAGCCGCGATTTAGGGGCGACTTTTATTCAATTCATTCCGGCAGTAGAACAGTTACCCCTTGCACAACGCTACGGTGAACTACTGTATCCACAATCAATGGCTCAGCGTGCTGTCACTTCGTGGTCCGTTTCAGGT
Organism: Citrobacter sp. Cm046; assembly: GCF_030333065.1. NCBI lineage: Bacteria > Pseudomonadati > Pseudomonadota > Gammaproteobacteria > Enterobacterales > Enterobacteriaceae > Citrobacter > Citrobacter sp. Cm046. The sequence continues at coordinate 216,673 of NZ_JAOWGP010000030.1, forward strand.
GAGCAATGGGGACGATTTATTATCCAGGTTTTCGATACCTGGGTACGAAGAGATGTCGGACGCGTCTTTATCCAGTTATTTGACAGCGCACTAGCCGCCTGGCTGGGTGAAAAACCTTCATTGTGCGTGATGCAATCGACCTGCGGATTCGGTCTGGTCGTGGAGCAAAATGGTGATGTCTACAGTTGCGATCACTACGTTTACCCTGAACACCGACTGGGCAATCTGCGACGCGATAATTTAGAAAAAATGGTGAACAGTAAGCAACAGCACAAATTTGGAATGGCAAAAGCACAAGTTGCTGCCCAATGTGAACGCTGTGAATGGCGTTTTGCCTGCCATGGGGGTTGCCCAAAACATCGGATTCATCCTTCAGGTAAACGCTGGCATAACCATTTGTGTGAGGGCTATCAAGCCATGTTCAGCCATATGGACCCGTATATGCAGTTTATGGCGGCGCAAATACGACGCCAGCAACCACCTGCAGCGGTAATGGATATAGCTGCAACTCTCAGCAACAAGACAACGTAATCACTCAATGATCCAAATAGAGGTAATGCATCCAGCTGGTCATACGTAGCAAAACTTTACGCATCACGGAGACATGCGCGAAGTGGTCGGAATAGACTGCCACCTGGGCATAAATACCATCCGGTAAAGCGTCTACTTCAGCATTTGGCTCCAGCTCAATTGTCGCCAGTACGCCATCGGTGCCCGGCACAACCGTTAAAGACTGTAACGCGCCTTGTGCCTGATAAGAGCCACCAGGAACAACCGGCAAAATGCTGGTTAGCTTGCCAGAGAATACCTGGCCAGGCAGAGCATTAAACACCACCTCCGCCTCATCGCCCGGTTCAAGACGTAGCAGTGAGTTTTGGCGGAATTGCGCCACTATTTGCCGTTTTTGTTCGGGAATAAACACCATTACCGGTCGCAGCGGCAGCGCGGCAGCATAGGTGCCAGGTCGGATAAGCACCTGCGTCACGTAACCATTACTGGGCGCACGAATAACGGTCTGATCCAGATTGTATTTCGCTTCTGTCAGTTGAGCCCGCAGGCTAACAATCTGCGACTGCTCACCGTTGACCATACTATCTAACTGACTTTGAATTTGTGCCTGTTCAGCGACAGAGCCTTTGACTAAGGCATCCTGAGCCAGAAAGTTTTGCCGGGCGTTGTCGATATCGCTTTCAGAGAACGGATTCACTCGCGCCTGGCTACCTTTCAGATAACGTTGGTAATCTTTGTACAGACGGTCACGTTCTGCAGAAACCTGGGTGGTATTGGCCTGCGCTTCGGCTAATTGCGCCTTCAAAGTCTCAATATTATGCGTTGCCGTCACCAGGTCAGCCTGTAATCTGTCGACGCGTGCCTGATAACGGACAGGATCGAGCTTAAAGAGCACCTCGCCTTTTTTAATCAACTGGTTATTTTTGTCTGTTACCTCGCTAACAATCCCAGTGACCTGCGGCGTAATGGGAATTGAGATAACGGCTTTCTGCGCGGTAAATGTGTACGGGTGGTTATAGTTCATTAATAAGATAAGTCCCGCGACAATAAACACCCCACCCAATGCTGCGGTAGCTAATGTCCACTGATTGACCGGAATTCGAAATATCTTAAATATCGCCCACGCGAACGCGACGTAGGTCAAAACAATCAACAGATCCATGATCAAATCTCCGGAAAGGTGGAGTCATCGGTTTTATTCGCCTCTGCCAGCTTTTTTTCCAGCAGAGTGATGCGCGCTGACAATGCGGCAATCTCAGGATCTGGCTCCTTTCCGGCCGGCGTGATGTGTGACTGCATTCCCCAACCCCGTTCAGGCTGGTAGAGCGTGGCCCATATCCACAGGAATGGCCAGATGACATGCAGCGTAAACAGACTCACCCATCCTGCGGTATGAATAGCGTCGGCATGTGGATGATTGCGCTTTTTCGCCATGTTATAGGGGATATCGTGGATAGCGATGATTCCGTAGAACAGAACCAGAAAAACGAAGATCAGCACGCCCAATGCAAAATAGTTTAGAAACATAGCTGCCCCGGATTCACGCTAATTAGAATTTTGTATGTGCTGGCAGCCGTACGCACCCTGGCTGATATTTTGAACATAACTGCAGATAGGCATTTCCGCCATATCACAAATAAAATATTTTTTCTGGTGAGAAATTGCTCTATTTTGCGGAAAAACAGGCCAGAGAAGAATCAGCTATAGATCACATTTGGATTTATTCAAATGAAAATATCTTGAGATCCAGATCACAAAAACTCAACAAACAGAGAAATGAAAAACGTGAACTAATTCACATTTAACCGCCTTTTTTAGCGAATTCTTGCACATCGATGTTTTTATGTACTGGCATTTTGTGATCATAGTCACATTAACTAATACCACACACCCTATATTTACGTGACGCGAATCACATAAAAGCCCGTCGACTGGACAGTTGAACGATTCAGTGCCAGATTTCGCAGTATCTACAGGGTCCGGCTACCTCCTGCCGCTACATTAACAAACCTCGGGCTTTCAGCCTGCGCGATAGCAAACATAAGAAGGGGTGTTTTTATGTCATCCGATTTTAAGATCAAAGTGCAAAGCTTTGGTCGATTCCTCAGCAACATGGTGATGCCAAATATCGGCGCGTTTATCGCGTGGGGTATTATCACCGCATTATTCATTCCGACAGGGTGGTTGCCGAACGAAACGCTGGCGAAGCTCGTCGGTCCAATGATCACCTATCTCCTGCCACTGCTGATTGGTTACACCGGCGGTAAACTGGTTGGCGGCGATCGTGGCGGCGTGGTCGGTGCTATCACCACTATGGGTGTTATCGTCGGTGCGGATATGCCGATGTTCCTCGGTGCAATGATCGCGGGCCCGTTGGGCGGCTGGGCAATCAAACACTTCGACGGCTGGGTAGACGGTAAGATCAAGTCCGGTTTTGAGATGCTGGTGAATAACTTCTCCGCTGGCATCATCGGTATGATCCTCGCCATTCTGGCATTCCTCGGCATTGGTCCATTGGTTGAAGCACTGTCCAAAATTCTGGCGGCAGGCGTTAACTTCATGGTTGTCCATGACATGCTGCCACTGGCGTCTATTTTTGTTGAACCGGCGAAAATCCTGTTCCTGAACAACGCCATCAACCACGGTATTTTCTCACCGCTGGGTATTCAGCAGTCCCATGAGATGGGCAAATCCATCTTCTTCCTGATTGAAGCAAACCCGGGTCCGGGTATGGGCGTCCTGCTGGCGTACATGTTCTTTGGTCGTGGCAGCGCTAAACAGTCTGCTGGCGGTGCGGCTATCATCCACTTCCTGGGCGGTATCCACGAAATTTACTTCCCGTACGTACTGATGAACCCGCGTCTGATTCTGGCTGTTATCCTCGGCGGTATGACTGGCGTCTTTACCCTGACTATCCTGGGTGGCGGTCTGGTTTCTCCGGCATCTCCTGGTTCTATCCTGGCCGTGCTGGCAATGACGCCGAAGGGCGCATACTTTGCCAACATCGCTGCAATCTGTGCGGCAATGGCGGTCTCCTTTGTGGTCTCAGCTATTCTGCTGAAAACCAGCAAAGTGAAAGAAGATGACGACATTGATGCAGCAACTCGCCGCATGCAGGACATGAAAGCGGAATCTAAAGGCGCATCTCCGCTGTCTGCTGGCGATGTCACCAACGACCTGAGCCACGTGCGTAAAATCATCGTAGCCTGTGATGCCGGTATGGGGTCCAGCGCGATGGGTGCCGGCGTACTGCGTAAGAAAGTACAGGATGCGGGTCTGTCGCAGATTTCCGTCACCAACAGTGCAATTAACAACCTGCCGCCGGATGTGGATCTGGTCATTACCCACCGTGACCTGACCGAACGCGCTATGCGCCAGGTTCCGCAGGCACAGCACATTTCACTGACCAACTTCCTCGACAGCGGTCTGTACAGCAGCCTGACCGAGCGTCTGGTGGCGGCACAGCGCCACAACGTCAACGAAGAGAAAGTACGTGGTCATCTGAAAGACAGCTTTGATGAGGGCGATAACAACCTGTTCAAACTGGGTGCGGAGAATATCTTCCTTGGCCGTAAAGCCACCAACAAAGAAGAAGCGATTCGCTTTGCCGGTGAGCAACTGGTAAAAGGCGGCTACGTTGAACCTGAGTATGTTGAAGCGATGCTGGACCGCGAAAAACTGACCCCAACCTACCTGGGTGAGTCCATCGCTGTACCGCACGGTACGGTTGAAGCTAAAGACCGCGTCCTGAAAACCGGTGTGGTGTTCTGCCAATACCCGGAAGGCGTACGCTTCGGTGAAGAAGAAGACGACATTGCTCGTCTGGTAATTGGTATCGCCGCTCGTAATAACGAGCACATTCAGGTCATTACCAGCCTGACCAACGCGCTGGATGATGAATCCGTGATCGAACGTCTGGCGCATACCACCAGCGTGGATGAAGTTCTGGCACTGCTGGCTGGTCGTAAGTAAGTCCCATGGCCCGATGGCGCTAGCGCTTATCGGGCCTGCGTCCCACTCTCTCCGATGGCGGGAGAAGGTTGGGGTGAGGGGGAACGTATCGCTGTCCCTCACCCCAGCCCTCTTGGGTAAAAACATTGATGAAGGTTAATACTATGAAAGCATTACATTTTGGCGCAGGTAATATCGGTCGTGGCTTTATCGGCAAACTGCTGGCTGACGCGGGGATACAACTGACGTTTGCGGATGTAAATCAGGTGGTCCTCGATGCCCTGAATGCCCGTCATAGCTATCAGGTTCATGTCGTCGGTGAAAACGAGCAGGTCGATACTGTTTCCGGCGTCAACGCCGTTAGCAGCATCGGCGATGATGTCGTGGAACTGATTGCCCACGTTGATTTAGTGACTACCGCCGTGGGTCCGGTGGTACTTGAGCGTATCGCTCCGGCCATCGCCAAAGGCCTGGTCAAACGTAAAGCCCAGGGTATTACCACCCCGCTGAATATCATTGCCTGTGAAAACATGGTGCGCGGAACCACGCAGTTGAAAGGTCATGTGATGAATGCGCTGGCAGATGCCGATAAAGCCTGGGTTGAAGAGCACGTCGGCTTTGTCGATTCCGCCGTAGACCGTATTGTTCCGCCTTCCGCTTCCGCAACCAACGATCCGCTGGAAGTCACCGTGGAAACCTTCAGTGAGTGGATTGTCGACAAAACGCAGTTCAAAGGCGAACTGCCGAATATCCCGGGAATGGAATTAACTGATAACCTGATGGCATTTGTCGAACGTAAACTCTTCACGCTGAACACCGGGCATGCTATAACCGCGTACCTCGGAAAATTGACCGGCCATCAGACCATTCGTGACGCGATTCTCGACGAGAAAATCCGCGCAGTGGTAAAAGGTGCGATGGAAGAGAGCGGCGCGGTGCTGATCAAACGCTATGGCTTTGATGCAGCAAAACATGCGGCATACATTCAGAAAATCCTCGGTCGTTTTGAAAACCCGTATCTGAAAGATGACGTTGAACGTGTTGGCCGTCAGCCACTGCGTAAACTGAGCGCTGGCGATCGTCTGATTAAGCCGCTGCTGGGCACAATGGAGTACGCTCTGCCGCACGTTAATCTGGTCAAGGGTATTGCTGCGGCGATGCACTATCGCAGTGAAGAGGACCCACAGGCGCAGGAACTGGCGACATTAATTGACGAAAAAGGGCCACAGGCCGCACTGGCGCAAGTGTCCGGGCTGGATGCCAACAGTGATGTGGTGGCGGAGGCGGTTAACGCATACATCGCGACCAAATGATAGAGAATCTGGCGCAGCTCAGCCTGCGCCCGAATAACAGATTGTCAGATATGCAGGCAATAATGGAACAAACGCAGGCCTTTGAAAATCGTGTGCTTGAGCGTCTGAATGCTGGCAAAACCGTACGCAGCTTCCTCATCACCGCCGTAGAATTACTCACCGAGGCGGTGAATATTCTGGTGCTCCAGGTATTTCGCAAAGACGACTATGCGGTGAAATACGCAGTAGAACCGTTACTCGACGGCGACGGTCCGCTGGGCGATCTTTCCGTCAGGTTGAAGCTTATCTACGGCCTGGGCGTACTCAGCCGCCCGGAGTATGAGGATGCAGAACTGCTCATGGCTCTACGTGAAGAGTTGAATCACGACGGCAATGAATATGCATTCACCGATGACGAAATCCTCGGACCGTTTGGTGAACTTCACTGCGTAACAGCACTTCCTCCACCGCCACAGTTTGATACCTCAGACTCGGGTTTGTACGCAATGCAAATCCAGCGCTACCAGCAGATGGTACGCTCAACCATGGTACTTTCCCTGACCGAGCTGATTTCTAAAATCAGCTTAAAAAAAGCTTTTCAGAAATAAGCGATGTCGATTTACTTTTCATCCTGCTGTGGCCGGTACAGCTGGCGATAGTACTCCAGACGCTGCAAATACAGCTGCACATTTTCCTGCGGGACTTCAGAAGGAACAACATTGCGCGGCGGTGTTTTATTCAGATACTCGCGAAAAGCCTGGCTTGACGCCATAAAATCGATGGTCTTATCAATAAGAATTGAAACGTTCTCGCCTAGTTTCGCCATAATGACCAATCCTCCATGTATTATCCGCATCCAGCCTGTGTGGCCGTTGATTTAAGTTTAGGATCAGAGAAAAGATTGTATTGAGGAAAACGTGCTTCGCGATAAACCCGCCAACAAAAGCGCCATCATTGATCTTATTACTTAAAATCCATTACCAATCAAACAACTAGTATTATTGTTAGCGATAAAATACTTGCGGCATTTGATTATTTATCTTCGATTAGTTGAGAATAATCCCGCTCTGCGCGCATACTATAGGATATTCATCCTATTTTTATCAGAAGCTATCCTATGAAAGAAGTCGAAAAAAACGAAATTAAACGTCTGAGCGATCGCCTGGATGCCATCCGCCACCAGCAGGCTGATCTCTCGCTGGTTGAAGCCGCCGACAAATACGCCGAGCTGGAAAAAGAGAAAGAAACGCTGGAAGCCGAGATCGCACGTCTGCGTGAAGTGCACGGTCAGAAGCTGAGCAAAGAAGCGCAAAAGCTGACGAAACTCCCGTTTCGCCGTGCTATCACCAAAAAAGAACAGGCAGACATGGGCAAGCTGAAGAAAAGCGTGCGCGGTCTGATCGTCGTACACCCGATGACAGAACTGGGCCGTGAAATGGGCCTGAAAGAGATGACAGGCTTTTCAAAGACCGAGTTTTGATAACAAACCGGGCAACATCCGCTTGCCCGGCCTTCCTTTCCTGCAAATTGGCCCTACCAATTCCAGCCAGTTCCGAAAACCACCTCACATTTCATTAAAATTAGCCTACAATACCGTTGCCAATAAATAACATTTGATTAACCATTCATTGTCATTATCCCTACACAACAATATTGGCAGGGCCACTTTTACACATAATGTGACCAGCAGATGAGCACAGACTCATCCCATTATGTCGGAGGCCCTCAGGAGACCTGCAATGAATCTCTGGCAACAGAACTACGACCCAGCCGGTAACATCTGGCTCTCAAGCTTGATCGCATCACTCCCGATCCTTTTCTTTTTCTTCGCGCTGATTAAGCTCAAGCTGAAAGGTTATGTCGCTGCATCGTGGACGGTGGTGATTGCCCTGTCGGTTGCCCTGCTGTTCTACAAAATGCCAGTCGATCACGCCCTGGCTTCGGTGGTGTACGGCTTCTTTTATGGCCTGTGGCCGATAGCCTGGATCATCATCGCGGCGGTATTTGTCTATAAAATCTCGGTCAAGACCGGGCAGTTCGACATCATCCGCTCCTCAATACTGTCGATTACACCTGACCAGCGCCTGCAAATGCTGATTGTCGGTTTCTCATTTGGTGCATTCCTCGAAGGAGCCGCAGGATTTGGCGCTCCGGTCGCAATAACCGCCGCGCTACTGGTAGGTCTGGGCTTTAACCCTTTGTATGCAGCAGGTTTATGCCTGATTGTGAACACCGCACCAGTCGCTTTTGGTGCGATGGGCATTCCGATTCTGGTCGCGGGTCAGGTTACCGGACTGGACAGTTTTGAGATCGGCCAGATGGTAGGCCGTCAGCTGCCATTCCTGACAATTATCGTACTGTTCTGGATTATGGCGATTATGGATGGATGGCGCGGGGTGAAAGAAACCTGGCCTGCAGTCATGGTCGCGGGCGGTTCCTTTGCCATCGCTCAGTACCTCAGCTCTAACTTCATCGGGCCGGAACTGCCGGATATCATCTCCTCTCTGGTATCGCTGGTCTGTCTGACGCTGTTCCTGAAACGCTGGCAACCTGTGCGCATCTTCCGCTTTGGCGATATGGGTGCTTCACAGGTCGATCAGACGCTGGCCCGCACCAACTACACTGCCGGACAAGTTGTCCGCGCGTGGTCGCCGTTCCTGTTCCTGACGGCAACAGTAACCCTCTGGAGCGTACCGCCGTTTAAAGCGCTATTTGCACCAGGCGGCGCAATGTACCACTGGGTAGTCAATATTCCGGTTCCGTTTCTCGACAAGCTGGTTGCCCGCATGCCGCCCGTGGTGCATGAAGCAACGGCCTATGCGGCGGTGTACAAGTTTGACTGGTTCTCGGCAACCGGCACCGCCATTCTGTTTGCCGCCTTGTTGTCTATCGTCTGGCTGAAAATGAAGCCGTCCGCCGCTCTCCAGACCTTTGGCAGTACGCTGAAAGATCTGGCGCTGCCAATCTACTCCATCGGTATGGTGCTGGCATTTGCGTTTATCTCTAACTACTCCGGGCTTTCTTCAACGCTGGCATTAGCGCTGGCGCACACAGGCAGCGCTTTCACCTTCTTCTCACCGTTCCTTGGCTGGCTGGGAGTATTCCTGACAGGTTCGGATACATCGTCAAACGCGCTGTTCGCGGCCCTGCAGGCAACAGCAGCCCAGCAAATTGGTGTCTCAGATGTTCTGATGGTGGCAGCAAATACCACCGGCGGCGTAACCGGAAAAATGATTTCTCCACAATCTATCGCCATTGCCTGTGCGGCTGTGGGACTGGTGGGGAAAGAGTCTGACCTGTTCCGCTTTACCGTGAAACACAGCCTGATTTTCACCTGTATGGTGGGTGTTATTACCACCCTTCAGGCTTATGTCTTAACCTGGATGATTCCATGATTGTGATGCCCAGACGCTTGTCAGACGAGGTTGCTTCTCGTGTGCGGGCGCTGATTGAAGAGCAAAGACTGGAAGCGGGCATGAAATTGCCCGCCGAGCGCCAACTGGCCGTACAGCTGGGTGTGTCGCGCAACTCACTGCGCGAAGCACTGGCAAAACTGGTGAGCGAAGGCGTACTGCTCAGCCGTCGTGGCGGCGGGACGTTTGTCCGCTGGCAGCATGAAGCCTGGTCTGAGCAAAATATTGTTCAGCCCCTGAAAAGTCTGATGGCGGACGATCCCGATTACAGTTTCGATATTCTGGAAGCCCGTCACGCCATCGAGGCCAGCACCGCCTGGCACGCCGCAATGCGTGCCACGGTCGCTGATAAAGAGAAAATCCGGCTCTGTTTTGAAGCAACGCAAAGTGAAGATCCGGATCTCGCTTCACAGGCAGACGTTCGCTTTCATCTCGCCATTGCTGAAGCCTCGCACAACGTGGTGCTGTTACAAACCATGCGCGGTTTCTTCGACGTCCTACAGTCTTCGGTGAAACAGAGTCGTCAGCGTATGTACCTCGTCCCCCCCGTATTTTCAAAACTTACGGAACAACATCTGGCGGTACTGGATGCCATTGTCGCCGGGGATGCCGACGGGGCACGCAAAGCGATGATGGCGCACCTCAGTTTTGTCCACACCACGATTAAACGATTTGATGAAGATCAGGCCCGCCAGGCGCGTATCACACGCCTGCCCGGTGACCATAATGAGATTAGCAGGGAGAACAACACATGATTATTTCAGCAGCCAGCGATTATCGCGCCGCAGCCCAACGCATTCTGCCCCCTTTCTTGTTCCACTACATTGACGGTGGTGCGTATGCGGAGCATACCCTGCGTCGTAACGTGGCAGATTTATCAGAGGTGGCGCTCCGCCAGCGCGTGCTGAAGAACATGGCAGACCTCAGTCTGGAAACTACCCTGTTCAACGAAAAACTGTCGATGCCGGTCGCTTTAGCGCCGGTTGGTTTGTGTGGCATGTATGCACGCCGGGGTGAAGTTCAGGCCGCCGCCGCTGCTGATGCCAAGGGTATTCCGTTTACCCTTTCGACGGTTTCCGTTTGCCCAATTGAAGAAGTCGCCCCGACCATTAAGCGTCCAATGTGGTTCCAGCTGTACGTCCTGCGCGACCGCGGTTTTATGCGTAACGCCCTGGAGCGCGCCAAAGCAGCGGGCTGCTCCACGTTGGTCTTTACCGTTGATATGCCTACCCCCGGCGCACGTTATCGTGATGCCCATTCTGGTATGAGCGGCCCGAATGCAGCAATGCGCCGCTACTGGCAGGCAGTAACTCATCCACAGTGGGCGTGGGATGTCGGCCTGAACGGCCGTCCGCATGATTTAGGCAATATCTCAGCCTATTTAGGTAAACCAACTGGCCTTGAAGATTATATCGGCTGGCTGGCGAATAACTTCGACCCTTCCATTTCCTGGAAAGACCTGGAGTGGATCCGTGAATTCTGGGATGGCCCGATGGTGATCAAAGGGATCCTCGATGCGGAGGACGCCCGCGACGCCGTGCGCTTTGGCGCGGATGGCATCGTCGTCTCTAACCACGGCGGCCGCCAGCTTGATGGCGTGCTGTCTTCTGCACGCGCGCTGCCCGCCATTGCCGACGCAGTAAAAGGCGATATCGCGATTCTGGCAGATAGCGGCATTCGTAACGGTCTGGACGTCGTGCGTATGATCGCACTGGGGGCCGACAGCGTTCTGCTGGGTCGCGCGTATCTGTACGCTCTGGCAACCCATGGCCAGGCGGGTGTGGCGAATCTGCTGAATCTGATTGAGAAAGAGATGAAGGTGGCGATGACGTTGACCGGCGCGAAATCGATCGGTGAAATCAGCAAAGACTCACTGGTGCAAGAGCTTAGTAAACTTCCGATGGCGCTGGCACCGCTTGCCCATGGGGACGCGGCGTAGTGAAAATGCTATGCTGCCCCCCGCAATTAAGGGGGCAGCATGCTTAACATCGTTTTATTCGAACCAGAAATTCCGCCGAATACCGGCAATATCATCCGCCTGTGTGCTAACACCGGGTTTCGTCTGCATATCATTGAGCCGATGGGTTTTACGTGGGACGACAAACGCCTGCGCCGCGCAGGGCTGGATTATCATGAGTTTACGGCGGTGGTTCGCCATCACGATTACGCCGCGTTTATCGAAGCCGAAAAACCGCAGCGCATGTTCGCCCTCACCACCAAAGGCACCCCAGCACATAGTGCTGTGAGCTATCAGGATGGTGATTATCTGATGTTTGGCCCGGAAACACGCGGCCTGCCAGCGACAATTCTGGACGCCCTGCCAGCCGAACAAAAAATCCGTATTCCAATGATGCCGGACAGTCGCAGTATGAACCTGTCAAATGCGGTATCGGTGGTGGTGTATGAGGCCTGGCGCCAGTTGGGCTATCCTGGAGCAATATTGCGAAGTTGATTTTGAAGGATGGCGGCTGGCGCCTTATCCGACCTACGAACGAATTTGCCATTTATTTTTCGAGCGTTATCGGCGCAGTCAGGTTGGACACGGACTGCGCGCAGCCACCGGAGCGTACACGCAGTACGTGAGGATGGCGAGCACAGCCCGGGTTCAAGATGAGCTCGAAATCAGATGCCGTCGCCGTACTCGAACGTATGGTGTATGCCATTGAAATGCTGATCCATATCCATAGATGGCTTATCACTGTCGGGTTTGCCGACAATCCGTGCTGGAACGCCTGCGGCGGTGGTGTGTGGCGGTACAGGCTGTAAGACGACAGAGCCTGCGCCAATCTTCGCGCCGCGTCCAACCTCTATGTTGCCGAGAATTTTCGCTCCCGCGCCAATCATCACGCCTTCACGAATTTTCGGATGGCGATCGCCCCCCGCTTTCCCCGTCCCGCCAAGCGTCACGGATTGCAGGATGGAAACATCGTTTTCAATTACCGCGGTTTCACCGACCACAATACCGGTAGCGTGATCGAGCATAATCCCGCGGCCAATTTTTGCCGCCGGGTGAATATCGACCTGGAAAGTGACTGACACCTGATTTTGCAGGAAGATCGCCAGCGCCTGTCGCCCCTGATGCCACAACCAGTGACCGATGCGGTAGGCCTGCAAAGCATGAAAGCCCTTCAGGTACAGAAGTGGGGTTGAGTATTTATCAACGGCCGGGTCACGAGTGCGCACAGCCTGAATATCGCAGGCCGCTGAAGCAATCATTTCTGGATCAGCCGCGTAAGCTTCTTCCACGACTTCGCGGATAGCAATCGCAGGCATTATTGGAGAAGCAAGTTTGTTCGCCAGCATATAACTCAGCGCACTGCCGAGGTTTTCATGCTTGAGCAGCGTGGCGTGGTAAAAACTGGCCAGCATTGGCTCACAGTCAGCCAGTGCCCGGGCTTCCGCTTTAATATTTTTCCAGACAATATCCAGTTCTTCACACGGCATTGCATACTCCAGAAGGTAGCAAAACGACCGACCCGTTCTATGCGGGTCGGGTCGTTATAGTAAAACAGATCCTGATAGCTAGTGGTTACTACGCTCGTCCTTGCGTGCACGACCTAATAACGTCAATGCTGCCTCGCGCGCGTTTTTTCCGCAATACAATACTTGATAAATTTCCTCGGTTATTGGCATTTCGACACCAAAACGGTGCGCCAATTCACGAACTTCTTTCGTATTACGGTAACCTTCAACCACCTGGCCAATCTTGTCCTGCGCGCCCTGCACATCCATACCCTGACCAAGCATCATGCCGAAACGACGGTTACGTGACTGGTTATCGGTACAGGTCAGCACCAGATCGCCTAAACCTGCCATTCCCATGAAGGTGGCAGGATCGGCCCCCAGCGCCACGCCAAGGCGCGACATCTCGGTGAGACCACGGGTAATCAATGCCGTACGCGCATTGGCGCCAAAACCGATGCCATCAGACATCCCCGCGCCAATCGCAATCACGTTTTTCACCGCGCCGCCAAGCTGAACACCAATGAAGTCCGGGTTGCTGTAGACACGGAAGCTTTTGCCACAGTGCAGCAATTGCTGCAGATCGTCAGCAAAGGTATCGTCCGTCGAAGCCAGAGAAATCGCGGTAGGCATACCCGCCGCCAGCTCTTTAGCAAACGTTGGGCCGGAAATGACCGCCAGCGGGATAGCATCCCCCAGCGCTTCACGCGCGACGTCCTGTAACAGGCGTCCCGTTTCCGCTTCCAGACCTTTTGTCGCCCAAACCAGGCGCGCATCAGAGCGCATCAGCGGTTTGATCTGTCGCAGCACTTCGCCAAAGACATGGCTCGGCACCACTACAAGAATATTACGGCTGGCTGCCAGCGCCGTGGCTAAATCACTTTCCAGGCGCAGCGTTTCAGGAAAAGGCACATCAGGGAGGAACGCGACGTTGCAACGATCGTGCTCAAGAGTCGCGATATGTTTGGGATCATGGCCCCACAGAACAACCTGATGGCCATTTCTTGCCAGGGTGATGGCAAGAGCGGTGCCGTACGAGCCGGCACCAATCACAGTCATTGAAGCATTACTTTGGTTCATCAGGCATCCTGATGTTCTTCAGTACCTTCACCAGCCTGCTGCTGCAAATAGTTCATGAACAGCGCATCGAAGTTGACCGGCGCAAGGTTCAGTTGCGGGAACGTACCGCGTGAAACCAGGCTGGTGATGCATTCGCGGGCATATGGGAACAGAATGTTCGGGCAGTATGCACCCAGGCAATGCGCCATCTGAGTCCCTTCAATACCACTGATGGAGAAGATACCGCCCTGCTGAACTTCGCACAGGAACGCAGTTTCTTCACCCAGAGAAGCCGTTACGGTGACACGCAGCACAACTTCATACACATCATCTGCCAGTTGGGTAGATGCAGTATCAAGATCAAGTTTAACCTCTGGCTGCCAATCTTTCTGGAAAACATGCGGTGCATTTGGCGCTTCGAAAGATACATCCTTGGTATAAATACGTTGGATCTGGAAAGCCATTTCAGTGTTGTTTTGTTCTGACATGTTTAGAAAACCCTTTAGTGTTGTCCTTTAAATACTTTCTGTACGCCTTAACGCAGCAGGGGATCCAGTCCACCACGCGCATCCAACGCATACAAGTCGTCACAACCGCCAATGTGCTGTGCATCAATAAAAATCTGCGGAACCGTCGTACGGCCACTGCGCTTGATCATCTCTTCACGCTTCACGGCATCACCGTCAATCGGAAGTTCCTGGAAACTCACACCCTTGCTGTTCAACAGCGCTTTTGCGCGGTGGCAAAACGGGCAGGTTGCTTTGGTATAGATCTCGATGTTGGCCATGACTTCTCTCCGATATTACCTTACGGTGCTATTTGCCGCGAACCAGTGGCAGGTTTTCACCACTCCAGCCTGCTACACCGTCTTTCAGTACAGATACCTGCTCAAAACCAGCTTTGATCAGCGCGGTTGCAGATTCCTGACACTGCATGCCGGAGCCATCAACCACAATGACCGGTTTGGCCTTGTGTTTTTCAAGCTCACCAAAATTGTTGGCTTTGATTTCGCTTGGCAGCAGGTTCGTGGAGCCTGCGATATGACCTTTGCGGAAGTCATCGCGCTGACGTAAGTCCACAATAACCGCATCTTCTTTATTGATAAGACGCGTAGCTTCACCACGTGTGATTACCTTCACTTTCGAGGTCAGGCTTTTAAACGTAGTAAATAATACAGCCGCCAGTAACGCAATCCAGGCGATACTCAATACAGGGTGGCGACTAACAAATTGCATAATTTCTTGCATGGGGGGTAACAACTCCCGACTTAGTGATTAAAAAACAGGGAAAGAGTATACCTGCGCGTTGGCGCAAATACAGCCAGAGCGTGCATTGGATTGCATTTTTGCGGAGCGCTACCGAAAAAAAAACGTAAATCAGAGCGCTCCCCGGACCGCTCTACCCCATTATTTGATCTTCTGGGGCTATTTTATCGATTCAGCTGTAGTAAAATTACGCAATTACTTTTGTCTATTGAGTGTGAGGTTGTCGCAATGTCGGTTTCTAAAAAACCTATGGTACTGGTGATTCTGGATGGCTATGGCTATCGTGAAGACAGCCAGGATAATGCCATCTTTAATGCCAAAACCCCGGTGATGGATGCTCTGTGGGCAAAACGTCCGCATACCCTGATTGATGCGTCTGGTCTGGAAGTCGGGCTGCCTGATCGCCAGATGGGCAACTCCGAAGTGGGCCACGTCAACCTGGGTGCGGGCCGTATCGTGTATCAGGACCTGACTCGTCTGGATGTTGAAATCAAAGAACGTACCTTCTTCGCTAACCCGGTGCTGACCGACGCGGTTGACCAGGCAAAAAATAGCGGAAAAGCAGTACACATCATGGGTCTGCTGTCTGCTGGTGGCGTACACAGCCACGAAGATCACATCATGGCGATGGTTGAACTGGCTGCAGAACGCGGCGCAGAAAAAATCTATCTGCACGCCTTCCTCGATGGCCGCGATACCCCACCGCGCAGCGCTGAAAAATCCCTGCAAAAATTCGAAGAGAAATTTGCTGCACTGGGC
The DNA here is from genome assembly GCF_030333065.1 of Citrobacter sp. Cm046. Classification (NCBI taxonomy): domain Bacteria; kingdom Pseudomonadati; phylum Pseudomonadota; class Gammaproteobacteria; order Enterobacterales; family Enterobacteriaceae; genus Citrobacter; species Citrobacter sp. Cm046. Next base: position 232,384 of record NZ_JAOWGP010000030.1, read on the forward strand.
AAAGGCCGCGTAGCGTCCATCATTGGTCGTTACTACGCAATGGACCGCGACAACCGTTGGGATCGCGTTGAACAAGCGTATGACCTGATGACGCTGGCACAGGGTGAATTCCAGGCTGATACTGCGGTAGCTGGCCTGCAAGCTGCTTATGCCCGCGATGAAAACGACGAATTCGTGAAAGCGACCGTGATCCGTGCTGAAGGCCAGGCTGATGCCGCAATGGAAGACGGCGATACGCTGATTTTCATGAACTTCCGTGCTGACCGTGCGCGTGAAATTACCCGTGCGTTTGTTAACACTGATTTCGATGGTTTCGCACGTAAGAAAGTCGTTAACCTCAACTTTGTGATGCTGACTGAATACGCGGCTGACATCAAAACTGCCGTTGCCTATCCACCAGCATCTCTGGCTAACACTCTTGGCGAGTGGATGGCGAAACACGACAAAACGCAGCTGCGTATTTCCGAAACCGAAAAATATGCACACGTCACCTTCTTCTTCAACGGCGGCGTAGAAGAGCCGTTCAAAGGCGAAGAACGCATCCTGATCAACTCCCCGAAAGTTGCTACCTACGATCTGCAGCCAGAAATGAGCTCCGCAGAACTGACCGAGAAGCTGGTTGCCGCGATTGAGAGTGGTAAATACGACACCATCATCTGTAACTACCCGAACGGCGATATGGTCGGCCACACCGGGGTGATGGAAGCGGCAGTTAAAGCAGTGGAAGCGCTGGATCACTGCGTTGAGCAGGTAGCCAAAGCGGTTGAATCCGTTGGCGGCCAGTTGCTGATTACCGCAGACCACGGTAACGCTGAGCAAATGCGCGATCCGTCTACCGGTCAAGCACATACCGCACATACCAACCTGCCAGTTCCGCTGATTTATGTGGGCGACAAAAACGTCAAAGCAGTCGAAGGCGGTAAACTTTCCGATATCGCCCCGACCATGCTGACGCTGATGGGTATGGAAATCCCGCAAGAGATGACTGGTAAGCCGCTGTTCATCGTGGAATAATCCCTCCCCATGAGGGGAAAGGCGATTAATACCATCACATGGGCCGTGAAATTGCGAAAGTTTTCAGTCAGGCCCTTGTTCTACGCCAGCGCGCTTAGCGCTGGCGTATTGTTGTGCGCCTTTTCCGCCCACGCGGACGAACGCGATCAACTCAAATCTATTCAGGCCGATATCGCGGCAAAAGAACGCGCGGTACGCCAACAGCAGCAGCAGCGCTCCACCCTCCTCGCCCAGCTTAAAGTCCAGGAACAGGCTATCGCCGTTGCCGCGCGTCAATTGCGCGAAACGCAAAATTCGCTGGCGCAGTTGAATGCACAAATCGCTGAGATGAATGCCTCAATAGCAAAACTGGAAAAACAACGCGCAGCGCAGGAGCGCAGCCTTGCGGCCCAACTGGATGCCGCGTTTCGTCAGGGTGAGCATACCGGTATCCAGTTAATCCTCAGCGGTGAAGAGAGCCAGCGTGGACAACGTCTACAGGCCTATTTTGGTTATCTGAACCAGGCGCGGCAGGAAACAATCGCCCAGTTGAAGCAAACTCGCGAAGAAGTCGATGCGCAGAAAGCCGAACTGGAAGATAAGCAGAGTGAACAACAGACGCTGCTGTACGAACAGCGCGCTCAGCAGGCTAAGCTGGAACAGGCCCGTAATGAGCGCAAAAAAACGCTCGCAGGGCTGGAGTCATCCATCCAACAGGGTCAACAGCAGTTAAGCGAGTTGCGTGCCAACGAATCCCGTCTGCGCAACAGTCTTGCCCGGGCTGAAGCCGCCGCCAAAGCACGCGCTGAACGTGAAGCTCGAGAGGCGCAGGCTGTACGCGATAAGCAGCAGGAAGCGTCACGCAAAGGCTCTACGTACAAGCCGACCGAAAGTGAAAAATCACTGATGTCTCGTACCGGCGGTTTGGGTTCACCACGCGGTCAGGCATTCTGGCCTGTACGCGGCCCGACTTTGCATCGCTATGGCGAACAACTGCAAGGTGAGCTACGTTGGAAAGGGATGGTTATCGGCGCTTCCGAAGGTACCGAAGTAAAAGCCATTGCTGATGGCCGCGTTATTCTGGCGGACTGGCTACAAGGCTACGGTCTCGTCGTCGTGGTTGAACATGGTAAAGGCGATATGAGCCTGTACGGTTATAACCAAAGCGCACTGGTCAGCGTGGGTACGCAGGTTCGCGCCGGGCAGCCGATTGCCCTGGTGGGTAGCAGTGGTGGTCAGGGCAGACCTGCACTCTATTTCGAAATTCGTCGCCAGGGTCAGGCGGTCAATCCACAGCCGTGGTTGGGAAGATAAGTTTTGCCTCAGTTTCATCGCATATTGTTCTCACTCGCCAGCCTGCTGGCATTCGCAACCCCTGTTTTTGCTGGCAAACTCGCTATCGTCATTGATGATTTCGGTTATCGCCCGCACACTGAAAATCAGGTACTGGCGATGCCGTCAGCGATCTCCGTCGCCGTATTACCTAACGCCCCACATGCACGTGAGATGGCGACCAAAGCGCATAACAGTGGCCACGAAGTCTTGATCCACCTGCCAATGGCGCCGCTGAGCAAGCAGCCGCTGGAAAAAGATACTTTGCGTCCGGAGATGAGCAGCGACGAGATTGAGCGGATAATTCGCGACGCGGTGAACAAAGTGCCGTATGCCGTCGGACTCAACAACCATATGGGCAGCGCGATGACTTCCAGCCTGTTTGGGATGCAGAAAGTAATGCAGGCGCTGGAGCGCTACGATCTCTACTTCCTGGACAGCATGACCATCGGCAATAGCCAGGCCATGCGTGCGGCTGCAGGAACGGGTGTGAAGGTCATCAAACGCAAAGTCTTCCTCGACGACACACAAAACGAGGCGGACATTCGCCGTCAGTTTAATCGCGCAGTCGATCTTGCCCGCCGCAACGGTTCCGCTATTGCCATTGGGCACCCTCACCCTTCTACAGTACGTGTCCTGCAGCAGATGGTTTATAGCCTGCCAGCTGATATTACGCTGGTGCGCCCGAGCAGCCTGCTCAATGAACCGCAGGTGGACACCTCCACGCCAAATCTGACGACACCGAAAAACGGCGCGCCTGATGCACCGCGAAATCCTTTCCGCGGAGTAAAACTGTGCAAGCCGAAAAAACCGTTAGAGCCGGTTTACGCCAGCCATTTCTTTAACGTGCTTGGAGAAAGCATCACCCAAAGCACGCTGGTGCAGTATATGAGACTGCAGTGGCAGGGCTGGCAGTAATCAGTCTTTCAGATTGAGCGTTAAATGGGCCAGTCGGCGCGGAGTCAGTGATGTATCGCGCCACTTGCTAAACCGGATGGCCCACAGAAGCACCTGATAACCCAGTTTGACGCTGCAAATATTACTCACCATGCGCTTAAACATACCAGAGGCGAAAACCTCGGCAATCATGCGCTGACGAATCTTTTCGTCAGGCTCTTTACGTATGCAATGACAAACACGCAGCGCTTCGTAAATCACCTGCTGTTTGAACTCTGGATAAATCGGGATCCGTCCGGCGTAATCATGATTCATCTTATCCAACAGACGGGTAATTTTTATGTAATGACGCTGATAGGCCAGGTTTTTCAATCCCGTACGTTTCAAACGGCTAACAGAAGCGCCGTGCAGGAAGTATTTATACAGCGGAACTTCCGTGTAGCGCGCACGTTTAGCGTTAAACATAAACTCCGTAGTCCAGATAATATCCTGATGGTGGAGGCCGGAAAGAAAAGTCAGCCCAGCGTCACGGATGGTTTGATGGCGGTAAACGCCCATCCAGACCACATGTCGCCAGCGGCGACTGGCTAACGCTTTTCGCAACCAATCCGGCCCGGTCATCACCTCGGTAGAGCGAATACGATCGGTTGGAATAGATGCCCAGGTATGGCCTGTTTCCGCAATACACCAGTCCGCGTTGCACTGCGCAACATCCAGATTGTCCTTCAGCGCCATAGTCATCAGCGTTTCGTACATTTCCGGATAGGCAATATCATCGCCGTCAACGTAAGCGATGTATTCACCTTTCGCAATCTTCATGCCGGTATTTCGCGCCGCCGAAACGCCCCCATTACGCTGGTGTAACAGATGAACGTGCGGATAACGATCCGCATAAGTCTGAGCGAGCTCCGCCGAGTTATCCGTAGAGCCATCATTAACAATAATGATTTCCAGATTTTTCCAGGTTTGCGCAATCAGCGAATCCATACACGCAATGAACGGTTCACCCGTGTTGTAAAGCGGCATAATGACGCTCAGGAGACCAGGGGTATAGGTCATATAAAATCCTGTCAGACAGTATAATTAACGGCAATTTTAAACATATTAAGCGGCAAATGATCAGAGATAATGAGTCATATCTTTGACGGAAAATGCGCCGGACATGTGGGATCGTGCAAACAAAAAAATCCCCGGAGATTTAACGATAATAAATATCCGGGGACAACGCACAGAATCCATTGAATGGATATGGTTAATCCCAGCTCAGGATCACTTTCCCTGACTGACCTGAACGCATTGCGTCAAAGCCCTGCTGGAACTCATCGATAGAGAATCGATGCGTGATGATTGGCGACAAGTCCAGGCCAGACTGGATCAGGGCCGCCATTTTGTACCAGGTTTCAAACATTTCGCGACCGTAGATACCTTTAATAAACAGTCCCTTAAAGATAACCTTTGTCCAGTCGACTGACATGTCTGACGGTGGGATCCCCAGCATGGCAATACGGCCACCATGGTTCATGGTGTCTAGCATGGCGCGAAACGCTGGCGGCGCACCGGACATCTCCAGACCCACATCAAACCCTTCAGTCATCCCCAGTTCGACCATCACATCGGTCAGATTTTCTTTCGATACATTGACCGCGCGAGTGATACCCATTTTGCGCGCCAGATCCAGGCGATACTCATTAACATCCGTAATCACCACGTGGCGTGCGCCAACATGCTTCGCTACCGCTGCGGCCATAATACCGATAGGGCCAGCACCAGAGACCAGCACGTCTTCACCCACCAGATCGAATGACAGAGCCGTATGCACGGCATTGCCGAACGGATCGAAGATAGATGCTAAATCATCGGAAATATTATCCGGGATTTTAAACGCGTTAAACGCCGGGATCACCAGATATTCTGCAAAGCAGCCAGGACGGTTCACGCCGACACCAGTCGTATTCCGGCACAGGTGAGTACGCCCACCGCGACAGTTACGACAATGTCCACAGGTAATGTGACCTTCACCGGAAACACGATCGCCGATTTTAAAACCTTTAACTTCCTGGCCGATACCGACAACTTCGCCGACATATTCATGCCCTACTACCATCGGAACCGGGATGGTTTTTTGCGACCATTCATCCCAGTTATAAATGTGAACGTCAGTCCCGCAGATGGCTGTTTTACGGATTTTAATCAGCAAATCGTTATGACCGACTTCCGGTTCAGGAACGTCAGTCATCCAAATGCCCTCTTCCGCTTTCAGTTTGGATAACGCTTTCATTTCACATCCTCAGGCAATAACGCCCAGTTGTTTACCAATGCGTGTGAACGCGTCGACAGCACGCGTAATCTGCTCAGGAGTATGCGCCGCAGACATCTGGGTACGGATACGCGCCTGGCCTTTCGGAACCACCGGATAGAAGAATCCAGTAACGTAAATCCCCTCTTTTTGCAGCTCGCGGGCAAAGTCCTGTGCTACCACAGCATCACCCAGCATTACCGGGATAATGGCGTGATCGGCACCGGCCAGCGTAAAGCCAGCAGCTGACATTTGTTCACGGAACTGACGTGCGTTCGCCCACAGACGACCACGCAGTTCGCTACCTGCCTCGACCATCTCCAGCACTTTGATGGAAGCAGCAACAATTGCCGGGGCCAGAGAGTTAGAGAACAGATACGGGCGCGAACGCTGACGCAGCCACTCCACCACTTCTTTACGTGCCGCAGTATAACCACCAGATGCGCCACCCAGTGCTTTACCCAGCGTCCCGGTGATGATGTCCACACGCCCCATCACGTCACAATACTCATGAGAACCGCGACCGTTTTCGCCGACAAAGCCAACCGCGTGGGAATCATCAACCATCACCAGCGCATCGTATTTGTCTGCCAGATCGCAGACGCCTTTCAGGTTTGCAATCACGCCATCCATGGAGAAGACGCCGTCGGTGGCGATTAGCACATGGCGAGCCCCCGCTTCACGAGCTTCTTTCAGGCGAGCTTCCAGCTCCTGCATATCGTTATTGGCGTAACGGAAACGCTTCGCTTTACACAGACGAACGCCGTCGATGATTGATGCGTGGTTCAGGGCATCGGAGATAATCGCATCTTCTGCACCCAGCAGCGTTTCGAACAGGCCGCCGTTGGCGTCGAAACAGGAAGAGTAAAGAATGGCGTCTTCCATCCCCAGGAATGTAGCCAGTTTTTGCTCCAGTTGCTTATGGCTGTCCTGGGTTCCGCAAATAAAGCGCACCGACGCCATACCAAAGCCGTGAGAATCCATACCCGCTTTTGCTGCCGCAATCAGTTCCGGGTGGTTAGCCAGTCCCAGGTAATTGTTCGCACAAAAGTTAATAACGTGGCTTCCGTCTGCCACGGTGATATCCGCCTGCTGGGCAGACGTAATAATGCGCTCTTCTTTAAACAATCCTTCCGCACGTGCGGTTTCCAGATCGTTCGTTAACTGCTTGTAAAAATTCCCACGCATTGCAATTCTCCAGACTGGGCAAATTTCAGCACATATTACCCAAAGCTATACGTTGATACGAGATGACGCATCATCACTTCTTTAAAATGAAGCATAAATCACGTGTACCCGCACAGCTTATCTGTGAATGGCTGAAGCCAGAGCCATGTAGTGATATGATTAGAGACATTCGTGTCTGAGATTGTCTCTGACTCCATAATTCGAAGGTTACAGTTATGATCATCGTTACCGGCGGCGCGGGCTTTATCGGCAGCAACATCGTTAAGTCCCTGAATGATAAAGGCATCACCGATATTCTGGTGGTGGACAACCTGAAAGACGGCACCAAGTTTGTGAACCTGGTGGATCTGAATATTGCTGACTACATGGACAAGGAAGACTTCCTGATCCAGATTATGGCCGGAGAAGATTTCGGCGATATTGAGGCGATTTTCCACGAAGGCGCATGCTCCTCCACCACCGAGTGGGACGGCAAGTACATGATGGACAATAACTATCAATACTCTAAAGAGCTGCTGCACTACTGCCTGGAACGCGAAATTCCGTTCCTGTACGCCTCTTCTGCCGCCACCTACGGCGGTCGTACTTCTGACTTCATCGAATCCCGCGAATATGAGAAACCGCTGAACGTCTACGGCTACTCAAAATTCCTGTTCGACGAATATGTGCGTCAGATCCTGCCTGAAGCAAACTCCCAGATCGTTGGCTTCCGTTATTTCAATGTCTACGGACCGCGTGAAGGCCATAAAGGCAGCATGGCAAGTGTGGCTTTCCATCTCAACACCCAGCTCAACAATGGCGAAACACCAAAGCTGTTTGAAGGCAGTGAAAACTTCAAACGTGATTTCGTCTATGTCGGCGATGTTGCAGCGGTAAACCTGTGGTTCCTGGAAAATGGCGTTTCCGGAATCTTCAACCTCGGTACTGGTCGGGCAGAATCTTTCCAGGCCGTCGCGGACGCTACGCTGGCGTACCACAAAAAAGGCAGTATTGAGTACATTCCGTTCCCGGAAAAACTGAAAGGCCGTTACCAGGCATTTACCCAGGCGGATCTGACTAACCTGCGTGCTGCGGGCTATGACAAACCGTTTAAGACCGTTGCCGAAGGCGTAACGGAATATATGGCCTGGCTGAACCGCGACGCGTAAGTATGAAAATTTTGGTGATAGGCCCGTCATGGGTGGGCGACATGATGATGTCGCAAAGTCTCTATCGCACGCTCAAGGCGCGCTATCCCCAGGCGATAATCGACGTGATGGCACCTGCATGGTGCCGTCCGCTGCTGTCGCGTATGCCTGAAGTCAACGAAGCCATCGCCATGCCGCTGGGACACGGTGCGCTGGAGATCGGCGAACGCCGTAAACTCGGTCACAGTATGCGTGAGAAACGCTATGACCGTGCTTACGTGCTACCAAACTCTTTTAAATCCGCTCTGGTGCCGTTCTTTGCAGGCATTCCCCATCGTACAGGCTGGCGTGGCGAGATGCGCTACGGCTTACTCAACGATGCGCGCGTGCTGGATAAAGAGGCCTGGCCGCTGATGGTCGAACGCTATGTGGCGCTGGCCTACGATAAAGGCGTGATGCTTTCCGCCAAAGATTTACCGCAACCGCTGTTATGGCCACAACTGCAAGTCAGTGAAGGCGAAAAATCACTGACCTGTAACCAGTTCTCCCTCTCTGCTGAACGCCCAATCATCGGTTTTTGCCCTGGCGCAGAATTTGGTCCGGCGAAACGCTGGCCTCACTATCACTATGCTGAACTGGCGAAGCAACTGATCGACGAAGGCCATCAGATTGTGCTGTTTGGCTCGGCCAAAGATCATGAGGCCGGCAATGAGATTCTGGCAACGCTGAACACCGAACAGCAGGCGTGGTGTCGTAACCTGGCTGGCGAAACGCAGCTGGAACAGGCCGTTATTCTGCTTGCCGCCTGTAAAGCTGTTGTCACCAATGACTCCGGCTTAATGCACGTTGCCGCGGCGTTGAACCGACCTCTGGTAGCATTGTATGGCCCAAGTAGTCCTGACTTTACCCCGCCGTTGTCTCACAAAGCGCGGGTCATTCGTCTGATTACGGGTTATCACAAGGTTCGTAAAGGGGATGCAGCAGAAGGTTATCACCAGAGCCTGATTGACATCACTCCCCAGCGTGTACTGGAAGAACTCAATGACCTGTTGTTACAAGAGGAAGTCTGACGGATGCGGGTTCTGATCGTTAAAACATCGTCAATGGGCGATGTACTGCATACGTTGCCCGCATTAACGGATGCGCAGCAGGCCATTCCGGATATTCAATTTGATTGGGTAGTGGAAGAAGGGTTCGCCCAAATCCCCGCCTGGCATTCGGCCGTTGACCGCGTAATTCCGGTGGCGATTCGCCGCTGGCGCAAGGCCTGGTTTTCCGCACCGATTAAAGCGGAGCGTAAAGCCTTTCGCGATGCAGTTCGTTTGCAGCAGTATGACGTGATAATTGATGCACAAGGCCTGGTAAAAAGCGCCGCGCTGGTCACGCGTCTGGCGCGTGGCATCAAGCATGGTATGGACTGGAGCACGGCACGCGAGCCCCTGGCGAGTCTTTTTTATAACCGCAAACATCATATTGCCAAACAGCAGCATGCCGTTGAACGAACCCGAGAACTGTTCGCAAAAAGTCTGGGATATGCCAAACCACAGTCACAAGGTGATTACGCTATCGCGCAGCATTTTCTGAATGAACTTAATGCCGATGCGGGACAGTATGCGGTCTTCTTGCATGCCACTACGCGTGATGATAAGCACTGGCCAGAAGCGAACTGGCGGGAGCTGATTGGCCTTTTAAATAATGCAGGCATACGCATTAAGCTCCCCTGGGGTGCTCCTCATGAAGAAGCGCGGGCCAGGAGACTGGCTGAGGGATTTGATTACGTAGAGGTTCTACCGCGAATGAGCCTGGAGGATGTGGCCCGGGTATTAGCAGGCGCTAAATTTGTCGTCTCAGTTGATACCGGATTAAGCCATTTAACTGCCGCACTGGATCGACCGAATATTACGCTGTATGGCCCGACGGACCCTGGGTTGATTGGGGGATATGGGAAGAATCAGGCTGAGTGTCGCTCGCCGGAAAATAATTTAGTGCTACTTAGTGCTAATTCGGTCTGGGGCAGAATATCATCATTATTATAAAGGTCAAATAATGCAAACCTTAATGCATAATAATTTACATAAACCCAACACGCAAAACATATCTTTGGGGTTAGAAATAACAACGTACTTACTTTGTTTTATCACCCTTATTGTTGCACTGTTGGATAATAATTTGAGTATGAAACTTTATAGTATTACTGCAATTTTAAGTTTATTTGCTCTCATATCCAGAGGAAAGCCAAAAAATTACAACATGCAATATTGGTTGCTCTCGCTGGCAGTGTTGATTATTGGTATTACTAACTTAATCTGGTACTCCGCATTTAAAGTAGATAACTCACCATTTAGATCGACTTATCATAACTATTTGAATACTGCGAAGATATTCATAATGGGCGCATTTTTAGTTTTACTTGTTCTCTCATCAAAAATAAAAATTAAGAGAGAGGTACCCTTATATATTATGTACACACTATCATTTATCATTGCGGGTTATGCTTTCTATATAAAATCAACAACGGGAGCAATCCGCATTGATTTCGGCATTGGAACTGCTACAGGTGCAGCTTATTCGATCATGTTTGTAGGGATTACCAGCGCTGTATCTGTTCTTTACACCAGACGCAACCATCCAGTCTTTTTCATTTTGAATATCATAGCTGTATTTTACGCATTAGCACTAACTCAAACCCGTTCATCATTATTATTACTTCCAATTATTAGCGCGTTATCTTTGGCATTATTTTACATGAAATCACCGAAAAAACTTTTTTTCTCAGCGATCGGTTTTCTCATTTTAATGACAACGCTTATCATTGTTTTCAGCAAACCACTATATGATCGATACCACGAAGCTGTAGTCGATTTAAATCTATATAGCAACGACAACAGCAATAGTTCATTGGGCGCGCGCTTCGCGATGTACGAGATTGGATTCGATATTTTACGCGAAGATCCATTTGTAATGAGATCGGCTGAAAGCCGCGCTCAACTAATGACCGAACGGGCAGAAAAACAAACATATCTAAGTGGTGCACTAGAATATTCTAATATCCATCTTCACAATGAAATTATTGAAAGTGCGTCTCTGAAAGGAGTTGCAGGTGTTATCTCGACAATATTTTTATATATCGCTTTATTTTACACTGTCTATAAATATAAATCTTTGGGGCTTTTTGCATTCACACTAGCTATAATAGGAACTGGCCTCAGCGATGTTATCATCTGGGCCAGAAGTATCCCAATCATTATGATATGCGCTATCGTGTTATTACTTTTTATAAAAAAAATAAAAATTGAAGATACTAATCTAGTAGATTAACACTTTATTAAGAAGTGGACTGATGCTCACTTCTTTTATATTCAAACAAAGTATCAATAGAATTGACAATAACATCAGGGCTGATATCTTTTACAGTGAAAGAAGATGAAACAACTTGTATTGCATTACAATTATTTGGTGCCCATATTAGATGAGATGGATAAGAGGGATGTCGAGAGTTTGGATATAAAGCTAATGTGGGAATTTTATATGCCGAGGCAATATGGACCAGTGCGGTATCCACTGATATAACAAACTTACTATACTTGGTTAATGCTACCGTATAAATGAAAGCATCATAAGGTAGTATCTCTATTCCTGGTATAGAAATTGACTGCAAATCTTCCGGCAAGCCAGTGAAAATAACTCTATATTTTGGACATATTTCTCGGACGCGCGAATAAATATTATAAATTTGCTCCGATGTTAACCGACATATTTTTTTAGCACCCAATGGGTTGATAATTACAATGTTTGAATCTCCAACAAAGTTGGTGATCTTATGTTCTATATTATCAGGTAAAGGTAAGTCATAACTAAGATCAAATATTTCACCTGACTTGTTGCTATACAGATGGGAGAGTATTTTATTAGCCCGCGTACACATATGTTCAGTCAATTTCTCATCGTGCAGGTCATAAGAAGAATAGTAGCGCTGATACCATTTATCAAAACCGAGTATATAAGAAGATCGTAGACTGAACAGCAGTAAACTATGACCAAAAGAAGGCATTGTTTCAAATGGATCCAGTACAATATCAAAATGCTGGCATCGTAACTGATTACATACTTTTACCAACCCATTTATATTATTAGATTCCTTGATATAAAACTGATGAATTTTACTATTGCCAGAAAGAAATGCTTTTCCAGTTACTGTTGTTAGCACAGATAGTTTAACACCACGCTTTTCAAGCTCTCGATAAAGTGAACTCAAAACAATCAAATCGCCGATTTTATTGTTATCATGGATAAGGAGACATGAGTGAATATTCTTTGAATTAACATCCTCATTTCTTTTTTTATTAAGGAATAAAGACAATAAATTTATTTTTATTTTATTAATAAAAAATCTTCTTTTTTTATGAAAAGTTCCTAACCGCATTTTTAATTCCACGCATCAATGATAAAAAATCTTAACCTACATAATAGCTAACACTACCATCAAGAGTAACGTTTTTATCCTTAGCAATTTTTTTACAGGAAAAGCTTAATATATCATCGGGTTTAATAAATGGAATAACATCATATCCAATAGCTGTATCGTCAGATAAATTATAAATATTTAAATCATCGATATGGTCATGCATAAACCCGAAGAAAGGGAGGATTTTATTTAAATCACGACTTAATTCAGAAGGCATTGGATTATTATGTTCATCATAAAAACGAGAGCAATTCCCTGTCAAATCTAATCCAGAGCAAATTATTCTATCAAATGCTAATGAGTATGCGATCTGAATTGCGGCAAAAGCAATAGTGTGGCATGAACAATACCCAACGCTGATATCTTTGCTAAAACCAACAAGCCTGCCTTTTTTAGATACTGGTATTGATATTAATAAATTTTTATGAAACTTTTTCAAATAACTAAATTTAATTTTCTTAAAGAACCCGCCTTTCTCTCTTTTATAATAAGAACGGAGAATAAAGCAATTTTTCAATATATAGAGTTTATCCTCTGCCGAAGCATTCTCATAAACATCAACGTTAACGATTGTATAACGACTTCGCTGACTATATCTATAGAAATCATCGCGCCGCTGGTGAAGGAAACGGACATCAGTAAGCACATAGATATAGGGTGCGATATTATGACTCAGTAAGTATTGTGCCGAGCCATTAACTGCAATTACATCTTTTATTTGTAGGAGGCTCAAAGGAGTTTTCTTAGATGTTGGGCCAGAAAGAAATATAATTACATCATCAGATGTTTTATTATCGATGAGCTCTTCAACATCTATTTTGTCAATGTATTTGATATTCTTCATGATAAACCTGTAAATGATAAAAGCTCCACATAATGTCCATTGTAATTTAACAAATCGTGAACAAAGACATGCTCAAAAACCAGACAAAGAATAATATACTTCACCATTATTCATTTTAATCATCTCATCGTAACTTTAGCTAAGTTAATACATAAGAATGAAATGGCCAAAGGTTCTTATGAATATTATTGTGCATTAATAAATCAATTCGTTCTTTCGTTTTCCGTGGCACCAAATCTACATAAGAATAATAGTTAGTTAATATGTTACAAGGTCTACTTTTAGTAGTGTAAGCAACATTGTTTTTACTTACAATAATAACAATACTTGATTATTTGTTGAAATGTTTCCTACGCAGATATAATATCCCTGCCACAATCCCAGATAAAAATTTGCCTTGCGCAAGAAGATGTTTGTATCTCTTTTTATATTCAATAATACTTTTCGCATCTCTACCCAAATTATCTTTCCAAGGAGATAAATCAGCCGCTTTTTGATAATATTTAACTGAGGGATATACTGCCCATTTATGCCAAGGTTTTGTTGCACCAGTGTAATGAATCAATAATGTATTATCTAAGATAATATTTTTATACTTTTGATGCGTTTTATCACTCAATTCACTTTTTATCGTATAGATTGTATTGTATTTTCTTGGCAAGAATATAGTCTTTCCTTTCAAAAGCACATTCATAACGTCTTGGTCAGGATATTTATATGTGCTATTCTTATCCAATAGTATAGATAGTGCTTTCTCTGTTAATTTGTACTCAATCCATTTCCGCAAATTCGCGTATACCACACCAGAGTTAAAGTACTTCCCTCTCAATTCAGGATCTGATAGCCGTGCAACCGCTTTTTCCTGCATTGGTTCAACATCTGTAACAACTGCAACCACTGCATCGTCTAAATTAATGGTTAATAAATCGCTAATATCACCTTTGCATACCACATCGGCGTCAAGATAGAGCAATCTATCCAACTTCAAGCTCAGCGAATTAAATGCAAAAAGCCGAAAATACATCGCTCTAGACCATACTTGCGTACTGGGTAGATTTGTAAGTTGATCAACATTAATAGTATAGAGTGATATTTTTACATGATATAACTCTGCAAGATCATGAATTTTTTTCAGATATGCATCATCATATTGTTCGGCGATAATATAAAAATCCACATTAATATGTGAATTATTTATTAATATTGATGTGATGGAAACACCCACTCCATCAAGGTAGTTAGCATCAACACCATATGCAATATTCAGTTTGCCACACGAATTTGAAGGGAAAATCCTACTATCATAAATTTTAAATTCATTAATACCTATTACAGGAAAATCGTCCACAAAGCTATCCTTCCATCATCATTTCACAGTTAATATTATTAATGAGCGATTTTTTTTATAAAATACCAAAAATAGCTAACCAAACCATTTATATAACGCCCCTTTTTTAACATGTGCTTAGCACAGTACCTTAGCTGATTGCTATTTATCGGTTTCAATAGCGGAACATCCACCCAGGGTGATGCTTTTTTCGCATCGATAAATGGTTGTGATACAGGATAGTCGCCAGCCCAGTTATGCCATGGTTTTGTTGGACCGATATAATGAATAAACACGGTGTCATCTTTTATTGGGTTAAAAAAATCATCTTTTAATTGATAATTGAGGCTAAACTGAGTATTAAACTTTGTATTGGAAAAATACAATTTATTTGCCAGTAGAATATTAAGCACATCCTGATCCGGATGAGTTATCTTGTTTGTAATCTCTGGATCAGAGAGCATTTCAATTGCAAGTTCAGAAACCCTCTCTTTAGCCCACAGAGGTAAATTTATTAATAAAAAACCTGAATTAAAGTAACCATTCGCAATACCAGATACACCCAAAATTTCTGAACGCTTTATCCACCAGTCACTTTCACCTTCAGTCACAACCATGGCAACTTCATTATTAGGGAAAGAAAAATTGGATAATTCGTCAATACTTCCTTTGCAAATTATATCTGCATCGAGGTAAAGAAGTTTATTTGCCTTGTTAATAAAATAGTCAGCTATAGCAAATCGAAAATATATCGCATATGTCCAGTTTTTTGTGTTGGGTAGTGTACGCAAATGTTCGCAATTTATTAAATAGATCGTTATTCTTGTTTTATATTGTGCAGCGAGCGCATCAAATATTTTAATATCAGAATCACTGAAAGAATCAATAAAAACATGAAACCGTAGATTTTTTCCTGGATTATACTTTAATATAGATGCAATCGATATTCCACAACCAAAAAGAAAATTTTGATCAACACCATAGGTAATATCTAAGCAGATACTTGTTACATTGCCCTGATGGTTACAATCAATCGTAGAAGTGAGAAAATCTGATTCTTTAAAGTGGGCTTGCTGCATTATTCTCTCCGGGAAACAGCAGAAAAAATGGTTTTACTCAATCGTTCAAAATAGGCTGAACTATAAAACTCCCGGATAGTTAAAGGAATATGTTTATGCTCTAATTGAATACCTCCAGAAGTATACTGATTGAGCAGCGATACAAATCCTTTAATATCACCAGGCTGATACATATGACCATTGATACCTGGCTGAATAATATCTTCAGGCCCTGAGATACAATTAGCACTGATGCAAGGTACACCGTAAGACATAGCTTCAAGCAATGTCATAGGGAACCCCTCAAAAGAGGAGGTGAGTAGTAATGCACTGACTTTTTTAATCTCTTTCTGCACAACTTCCCATGGTTTTGCCTGCCAACCATACCAAGTAATACGGCCATCAATGTTTAGTTTTTTACCATAAGCTTTACATTTTTCAAAATCGGAACCATCACCAAGAACATGCAGGTGCCATTGCCCCTCAACCTGCGATAACCCTTCCAGCAAATCTTTGATCCGCTTCTGGCCCTCAAACTTCATGCGACCAATATAGATAAAGTTCGCTGGTTCATTCATTTCACTGGCTGGAATAGTGATCGACTTAGGTTCGACAGGATTATAAATCACACTAATGGCTGATTCAGGGATTCCGTGCGCCATCATCTGCTTTTTAATGCCCGAACTTATCGCTAAATGTTTGTCGGCATAAGTCACAAATTCGGCGTGTTTCTTATGATCGAGAGAAAAATGCGGCCATGAAAAAACAGGAAAATTCATTCCAACCAGCTTACGCGCCTTATCTGCATAAAGACAGGATACAACATCTATGCACACAACAACATCAGGCTTATTTTCTCTAAGCCAGTTGCTAAAAGCATGTATATGCTTCGCTCTACGTAAAAAACCTAATCGAATATTAGAAAATGAGCATTTATAATCAAATCCGTTCAACCACTCCTTATCCATTTTGTCGTTGCGACAAAAGAAAAACATTTTGCACTCTGCGTCCGGAAGGTTACTGTAGAATGAACGAACTACATCTTGAATAACTGTCTCCATTCCACCGAAACCAGAGACAGCTTCACCGATAAATGCTAATTTCATAGTGATATAGTAGCCTTATTAATTATGAGAATATCCAATATCATATGTTTTTTATATCCCTGACTATTTTCTCTATCATATAATCAGGACTAAAAGTACGTAGTATCGTTTCATCTACCGGCGCAACAGGTGAATTAATGAAATTATCTAACTTATCCCAACCATCATAATCAAGAATAAAAAATCTCTGCGGAGAATATATGGATGATTTTAATACATTAACATTGTTGGTGATGATTTTTTTGTTAAAATATAACGACTCTAATACACGAAGGGTCCAGCCAGACTGACTTTCCTGAGTAATATCAATAATGACATCAGATAATAATGAACGTTTTATATTTTCTTTATAGGGTAGTGGTTTATCAATAAAATATTTTGAACTTAATGTTGTCTTTTTGTCTTTGACAATATTAAAGTCGACAATAAAACCACGTTCTATCAGATTATCTGCAAGCTTGGAAATAGTATCAAACCGACCTTTTTCTCTACCTAGGAAAAAGAAAACTGGTTTATTTTTTTTCGCTGCAACTGATTTAAACTTTCCTAGTTCCTCGAACCCAATAGGAAAAAACTGTTCCAAATGTTTTATTTTTTCATTATTTATTTTTTTACATTCAAAATCATATATTAAATCAAAAGAACTGCAATTTTTATTTATGTACTCTTCATCCACCGAATTTCTGAGAAGCAAGACTCTATGGCAATTTGCAGCATCAATTACATACTGATTAATTCCCTTATTTAATAAACTATCATTAAATATTACCACATCTTGAGGCTGTAAGTCTCTGAGATATTTCTTGATAAAAAGTTTACCTAACCAACAACTTTTCAATCCTAATTTTTTTAGCTGTTTATCAAACCATACATACTTTTCTGGTACATAAACAGAAAAAATAGAATAATACTCTTTCAGATAATTAATCATTCTGACTTCATAATCAGCTTTCCAATTTATAAAATATATATTCATTTAAATATATCGACACCAATTATAATTAAAACCACAAAGCCATTTGTTATATTATAATCCTTTACGCTGTGTTCTTTCACTTATTTTAGAAGCTTTAGTTTCAGTTTTTTTCATTAACCCTATTTCGCACAAAAAAATATCCCGCAGTGTTTTTCCAAAATAACCCCGCATAAACCGCCAGATATCGCGTTGGGTCAGACCAATATTCATTGATGAGAAATAGAGACCAATCAGATCCTTATCACGCCAGCGGCGAGGAACCTTAGTGCGGATCTGCGCACGATGCAAATCAATGACAGAAATCTTTAAATCATCCTCATGACCGGTGAAGGGTAAATGCAACAGGAAATGGCAAATGTAACAATCGCGATGGTTAATCCCACCAGCATGCATCTTACGTACCATAGTGGCGACACGTTTTATAATCATCCTCTTCACTTTGATATCAGGAGGATTTATCGCCCAATCGGCACAATAATCTTCCAAACTAATCGTTGGCGTCAGATCCTCTGTAATAATGAACGACGTTCTGGTCAGAGGATTCAGCCCTTTTTCGCCAAAACCCACGCCATGCATCGTATCTACCCCTAAATTGCTAAGCCGGTGGATAGCATTCCACTCTCGATCCGCACCTAAAACAGGCATACGAAACGAAAGCAGATTTTTCACGATCTCTTTGAGGGAAGTGCCTCGATGCCATTTGAGAAAATAACTTTTACCTGCTAATTCAAACCGCAAAGTCCGGCGGGTTTCAAGTTCTCTGAACACTTCACCCTGCAATGTTTTGACTTCCTCAAAAGTATCTTTACCGCGCCAAAGCGTGATCAACGGCTCTTTCAGTTCAACCATTCAAACCACCTGTAATGAGGTCTGCCGCTTTTTCCGGCAAACTGTACAAATCTTGTGTATCCGCATAATGTCGTGCGTTTTCCGCCCACGCAGTACGTAGTGAAGACTGTGTCAGCGCTTCACGCAAAACCTCATTCAACATGCCTTGCCGAAAGGGTTCTTCAATCACCACACCGCAATTTGCATCCTCAATATAGTGTGCGTATCCGCATACCGACGATGCCAAAATGGGCAGCCCAGCAGTAATTGCCTCCAGTAGCACAATACCCGCAGCCTCCTGGTACGCAGGATGCAAGAGTAAATCGGCAGCGGCCATTAATTCCGCAACATCATTACGTCCAGAGAAAAAATGAACATTAGCCCGAACTCCATGCTTTTCCGCCAATGCTTCAAATTTTCGCGGTTTATCCTGCCCGACAATAAACAACAACGTATTATGGCGTAGGGCTTCTGGCAGGGATGCCAGCGCTTCAATGGAACGATCAACCCCTTTGCGGGTAAAATCTGACCCCACCTGCAGTAATAAATGTTGCTGCTCAGTTATGTCGTTTTTCTGGCGATAAATTTCACGGCTATTCGGGATCTGTTGATTATATTTTCTGTCCGGATAAATCCCGGGAGGGAGAATATGAAAGCGCTCTGCTTCAGTCTGATAATGCTTCTGGAAATCAGCAATCTGCTTATCGGTTAGCATTAATAGTTGCGTCGCTTTACCCTGCTCAAATGTCGCGCGTTCAAAAGCTGCATAGTGACGGTAACGTGACGTTAAACGGTAGAAGAAACCTTTTTCTTGTGCCACTTTCTCGGCATAGCAAACGTCAGCAGCATAGTAAACGTCCAGCCCCGGCATTTTATTGAAACCCACAACTCGATCGACAGGATGTTCACGTAAATGCGCTTGCACCCATGAATAATATTCAGCGTTACGGCCATGGTTCGTCCTTGATTTAACCGGGACCCTAATCAGCTCAAAAACGTCAGGGCATTCACCTTCCCAAAACTGTGTATAGATCCGAACATGGTGCCCGCGAGCTGCAACAGTTTGGGCAATTCGCATAAAATCCCTCTGCAAACCACCAAAAGGGAAATATTTATATAAACAGAAAGCGACGATCATAATGGTACATCTCGGATGTCGGTTTGCACATTTTTTTGCGGCAACATTTTTTCCATAGCAGCAATCACATCCTCGGCAGGAATAACGGAAAGATATTTTTTATTCCGGTCGAGCTCGCTTCTCTTCGGCATAGACTGATAATTTCCTGCCCAGAACTGAATAATATCGTCAGTCCAGGGACGCCAGAAAACATGATCGGTAGCACCAAACAGGCATATCACTGGTGTTTTTACCGCTGCAGCAATATGGCCCGGTGCAGAATCGACGCCAATGAAGAGATCCGCATGGTCAATAAGTGCCGCCAATTCAGGGAAGCTGGTTTTACCAGCAAGCGCTGTGACAGGTCGGGTTTCACATGCCCGTGCAATTTCTTCCACACAAGCCAAGTCATCAGCCGAAGGGCCTGATGTCAATACAACCTCGTACCCACGGTAATGTAGGGCATCAATAACACGAGAGAATTTGTCGTTGTCCCAGCATTTAAATAGCTGCCGTGCAGTTGGTTGAATAACGACATAGCGCCCCTTTATACTCAAAGCACCCAAAGCGTTACGAATTTTTTGCCAGTGCTCAGGAGCATAACTCATTGTGGTATCTTGATAAAAATTCGTTATACCTAAAGGTTCCAACACGGATAAATTACGTTCAACAATATGAGCACCGTGAACAGGAGCTAATAGTGTGAAGCTATTTTTCCAAAAACCATGTTGTCGATGACCATAAAGCTGTGAAATTTTCACACGAGCCGGAAGGCAACGTACAATCACTGACACCATCCACTGATCGGTGAGATTGACGACAAGGTCATACTGGTTAGCACGCAATGTTTTGATCAGTGAAAGGGCATTTTTAATCTTATCTGTTATTTTTGCCCCCTTATTACTGATCCCATAAAGCGCATTAATTTCAGGGTTTTCAGACAAAATAGGGATCGTATCCTGGTAAAGCAACATGTCTATTTTTGCGTCAGGATAATTCTGCTTTAGCGTACTAATAACAGGAGTTGTTAATAACATATCTCCATGAAAACGCATTTTTATGACCAGGATTTTTCGAAATGGCTTATCCACAAGCGACTCTTTTGTTGTGATTGTCTGGTTAAGTTAAGCAGAAAAAAGCACGCTACCGCCCCAGGCTCAACAGTTACCTGATTACTGATACCGCACTTACTTTTACGCGCTAGTGTATCACTTCTTTCGCTGCAATCCGACATGAATAGAAATCAAGCAAAACCATTATTTTTTTATTTAAAATCAAACAGATGAATGAACAATCAAGAACATTTTCATTTACGAATTACCCACTTTATCAATGAATATCAACAAATCGCATAAAGATGCAAAAAATGGCGAATTGTCCACTGGGATAGCTGCACTTAAGGCTATTTCAGCTAAAATCGGGAAAAGTAATGGTAAAGCCATAGTTAAATACATAGAATCCCCAGCACATTCATAAGTCAGCTACTATTATGCTCGAATTGCTTTACACCGCCCTTTTCTACCTTATTCAGCCCCTGATCTGGATACGGCTTTGGGTGCGCGGACGTAAGGCTCCGGCCTATCGTAAACGCTGGGGTGAACGCTATGGATTTTATCGCCGCCCACTGAAACCTGGCGGCATCATGCTTCATTCCGTTTCTGTAGGCGAAACGCTGGCGGCGATCCCTTTAGTTCGCGCTCTGCGACATCGTTATCCCGATCTACCGATCACGGTAACGACCATGACGCCAACAGGTTCCGAGCGCGTACAGTCTGCTTTCGGTACTGACGTTCAACACGTCTATCTCCCTTACGATTTACCAGACGCACTGAACCGCTTCCTGAACAAAGTTGACCCCAAGCTGGTGTTAATAATGGAGACTGAGCTATGGCCAAATCTGATTGCTGCACTGCATAAGCGTCATATTCCTCTGGTCATTGCCAACGCACGTCTTTCTGCCCGCTCAGCTGCCGGCTATGCGAAACTGGGTAAATTTGTTAGCAGGCTACTACGTCGCATTACGCTGATTGCTGCACAAAATGAAGAAGATGGCGCACGCTTTATTACCCTTGGCGCAAGAAACAATCAGGTAACGGTTACTGGCAGTCTTAAGTTTGATATTTCCGTCACTCCGCAACTGGCTGCCAAAGCGATTACATTGCGCCGCCAGTGGGCACCACATCGCCCGGTATGGATTGCAACCAGCACGCACGATGGTGAAGAAAGCATCATCATTGCTGCTCATCAGGCGCTATTAAATCAGTTTCCGAACCTTTTACTGATTCTGGTTCCCAGACATCCAGAACGATTCCCGGATGCTATTAACCTCGTACGCCAGGCTGGGCTAAGCTATACCACACGGTCCTCGGGTGAAGTCCCGTCTTCAGCTACCCAAGTCGTTATCGGCGATACTATGGGCGAGCTGATGCTTCTGTACGGCATTGCCGACCTTGCTTTTGTCGGTGGCTCACTGGTGGAACGTGGAGGTCACAACCCATTAGAGGCCGCAGCGCATGCCATTCCGGTACTGATGGGGCCACATACCTTTAATTTTAAAGATATTTGCGCGCGACTGGAGCAGGCAAGCGGATTGATCACCGTTACCGACGCCACCACGCTGGTTAAAGAGATCTCTTCTTTACTGACAGATGCAGATTATCGTAGTTTTTATGGTCGTCATGCGGTTGAAGTTCTGTATCAAAACCAGGGTGCGCTACAACGTCTGCTGCAGCTGCTGGAACCTTACCTGCCACCCAAAACGCATTGAGGGTTGTCATGCAAAAACGGGCGATTTATCCAGGAACCTTTGATCCAATTACTAATGGCCACATTGATATCGTGACGCGCGCAACGCACATGTTTGATCACGTTATCCTGGCGATTGCCGCAAGCCCCAGTAAAAAGCCGATGTTTACGCTTGAAGAGCGCGTTGAACTGGCACAGCAGGCAACGGCACATCTTGGCAATGTGGAAGTTCTGGGATTTAGCGATCTGATGGCAAACTTCGCCCGCGATAATCAGGCTAACATTCTGATACGCGGTCTGCGTGCGGTCGCGGATTTTGAATATGAAATGCAGTTGGCGCACATGAACCGCCATCTGATGCCCCAGCTGGAGAGCGTCTTTTTGATGCCTTCCAAAGAGTGGTCATTTATCTCATCATCGCTGGTTAAAGAGGTCGCCCGCCATCAGGGTGACGTGACCCACTTTTTACCAGAGAACGTTCATCAGGCGTTAATGGACAAGCTAAAGTAAAACGCGTTATTCAGCTTGCTGATTAACTTTATTTCTGACAGCGGCGACAATAGAACGTCGTCCGCTGGGCATGTTTAGTGGCGACAACGGGTGCACCACATGCGCGGCAGGGCTCACCTTCGCGCCCATAGACTTGCAATTCTTGTGCAAAATAGCCCGGCTTACCGTCGCTTTGCAGGAAATCCTTCAGCGTCGTCCCGCCCTGCTCGATAGAGCGCAGTAAAACCGCTTTGATAACGCGCACCAGCAATTCACACTCGGCTTTTGACAGTGACGATGCCAGACGGTCAGGATGGATGCCAGCCGCAAAGAGCGACTCACTGGCATAGATATTACCCACGCCCACCACCAACTTGTTATCCATCAGCCAGGGTTTAATCGCCGTTTTCTTCTTCGCACATCTGTGCTGGAGATAATCGGCGTTGAAATCATCGCTCAGAGGCTCGGGACCAAGATGTGCGAGAACATTGTGTCCTTCCAGCTCTTTTGTCCACAGCCAGGCACCAAAACGACGAGGATCGGTGTAACGCAGGACTTTGCCATTACTCATCACTAAATCGACATGGTCATGTTTTTCTGCCGGAAGCTCTTCAGGGAGGATACGCAGGCTGCCTGACATGCCCAGATGAATGATAATCCAGCCATCCGGTAGCTCCAGCAACAGATATTTCGCACGGCGCTGTACGCTAATGACGGGTTTATCACTAAGACGATAAATTTCCTCTGATACCGGCCAGCGCAAACGACCATTCCGAACATTGGCATGCAGAATCGTTGCCCCTACCAGATGAGGTTCAATACCACGGCGACTGGTTTCGACTTCAGGTAATTCAGGCATAGCATCTCCGGCTGTATATCAGGTTTTATTAATATGGGGACGGCCAGAAAACAAAAAACCCCGCCGAGGCGAGGTTTTTCGTGACATCGAAACTAAAATTATTTGATTTTAGCTTCTTTGTACAGAACGTGCTGACGGACAACTGGATCGAATTTTTTCAGTTCCAGTTTTTCCGGCTTAGTACGTTTGTTCTTCGTAGTGGTATAGAAGTGACCAGTACCAGCAGAAGAAACCAGCTTGATTTTCTCACGAATACCTTTAGCCATGATTTATTTCCTCTTAGTACTTAGTACTTTTCGCCACGGGCACGCAGTTCAGACAGAACTGTTTCGATGCCTTTCTTATCAATTACACGCATACCTTTAGCAGATACACGCAGGGTGACAAAACGCTTCTCGCTCTCAACCCAAAAACGGTGAGAGTGCAGGTTAGGCAGGAAACGGCGTTTAGTCGCGTTCAGTGCGTGGGAACGGTTGTTACCGGTCACCGGACGCTTGCCAGTAACTTGGCAGACTCGGGACATGTCTATTCTCCAAAAATCAAATTAGCTCGAGCTTCGTATGGGGTATTGGCGCCTCGTCAGGCTTCTCAGCCCGGTTATCGCAGTTCAATACACTTAATCGTTCATACTGCATCATCATTGGACGCCGAATGAATGATCTCATGTATTCGCGAACTCTCGATTGCCAGGCCCAAATGCCAAACCCGAGATTCTCAAAGGTGGCGTAGTATACGCTGAGTCAGCGATGTGCTCAAGTCCCGAACAGACAAAGATCCCGATGGATCGCGTAAAGTGCGCTAAATCCAACCACGTTCCGCAAAAGAAACGTACTCTCCACGCCCAATTACAAGATGATCAATCACCCGGATATCCATGAACTGACAGCATTTCACCACACGCTCGGTGATGAGTTTATCTGCTTTGCTCGGCTCTGCACACCCCGAAGGGTGATTATGTGCAAGGATCACCGCTGACGCATTCATTTTTATCGCCTCACGGACAATTTCTCGCGGATGCACCTCTACGTGGCTAAGCGTACCGGAAAAAAGTTTGCTGTGTTTAATTACGCGATGCTGAGCATCCATAAAGATCACCAGAAAGATCTCCCGCTCCTCTTCCGCAAGCTGACTTTGCAGAAATTCTCTCGTCATTTCCGGGCTAAGTAGCGCCCTTTCCTCAATCACCCGCACGTTGTAGTAGCGTCTCGCCAGTTCGGCAATCCCCTTGAGTTGTGCATACTTCGCCACGCCAATACCCTGGACGTGGCTAAACTCCATGTAATCTGCAGACAAAAGGCCATAAAGCGAATCAAAATGCTGAAGCATTTCTTTCGCCAGCGTGAGTACATCAGTACCGCGTAATCCGGTGCGTAAAAAGAGCGCCAGTAGCTCAACATCCGTAAGAGAACGGACTCCCAGCTTCATCATCTTTTCCCGGGGCATCAAACATCCTGTATTTTTCATGCCTCCCTCCTTTGGCGTCAGCATGGTGGCATAACGCCAACAACGAATCGACGCTCAGTTCTCACTTCTTCGTAGCGCCTCGCAAAGTGGATCGCGGTCAAAAGCACGACAAATGGTGGATTGTGATAAAATATCCGCCTTCTGGTGTAACCCAACAGGAAAGATCATGATGAGCCTGGCCGGTAAAAAAATCGTACTTGGCGTCAGTGGCGGCATTGCTGCATACAAAACCCCTGAGCTGGTGCGTCGTTTACGGGAGCGTGGCGCAGACGTCCGCGTGGCAATGACCGAGGCGGCAAAAGCGTTTATTACTCCCCTGAGCTTACAGGCGGTTTCGGGCTATCCCGTTTCCGATAGCCTGCTTGACCCCGCAGCAGAAGCCGCGATGGGCCATATTGAACTGGGAAAATGGGCAGATTTAGTTATTCTTGCCCCCGCTACGGCAGATCTGATTGCACGCGTCGCCGCAGGCATGGCTAACGATCTGGTTTCAACGATCTGCCTGGCAACACCAGCGCCTGTTGCCGTTCTGCCCGCCATGAACCAACAGATGTACCGTGCCGCTGCTACGCAACACAATCTGGGGATTCTCGCCTCACGTGGATTACTCATCTGGGGGCCAGACAGCGGCAGCCAGGCATGTGGCGATGTCGGCCCTGGGCGCATGCTGGATCCGTTAACGATTGTCGATATGGCTGCTGAACATTTCTCATCTGTCAACGATCTGCAACATCTCAACATCATGATTACGGCTGGCCCGACACGTGAACCACTTGATCCTGTACGTTATATTTCCAACCACAGTTCAGGGAAAATGGGATTTGCCATCGCAGCAGCAGCGGCAAAGCGTGGTGCAAACGTCACGCTGGTATCGGGTCCCGTTACGCTATCAACCCCCCCCTTTGTACAGCGCATAGATGTGATGACAGCGCTGGAAATGGAGGCCGCCGTACAATCTACGGCACAACAGCAGCATATTTTTATCGGCTGCGCCGCAGTTGCTGATTACCGGGCAGAAACCGTCGCCAGTGAAAAAATTAAAAAGCAGGCCACGCAGGGTGATGAATTAACAGTAAAAATGGTCAAAAACCCGGATATTATCGCTGGCGTTGCCGCACTGGATGCTAATCGTCCTTTTGTCGTTGGATTTGCCGCAGAAACGAATAATGTGGAAGAATACGCCCGGCAAAAACGTATTCGTAAAAACCTTGATATGATCTGTGCAAACGATGTTTCACTGTCTACTCAAGGGTTTAACAGCGACAGCAATGCATTACACCTTTTCTGGCAGGATGGAGATAAAGTCTTACCGCTTGAGCGCAAAGAACTCCTGGGCCAATTATTACTCGACGAGATCGTGACCCGTTATGATGAAAAAAATCGACGTTAAGATTCTGGACCCGCGCGTAGGGCAACAATTCCCACTCCCGACGTACGCAACTTCTGGTTCTGCTGGACTTGACCTGCGCGCCTGTCTGGATGACGCCGTAGAGCTGGCACCTGGTGCAACGACACTGGTACCGACCGGATTAGCCATTCATATCGCCGATCCCTCGCTGGCGGCAGTGATGTTACCGCGCTCCGGACTGGGTCATAAGCACGGCATTGTGCTGGGCAATCTGGTCGGTCTGATTGACTCCGACTACCAAGGACAACTGATGGTGTCCATCTGGAACCGTGGCCAGGATAGCTTCACTATTGAGCCTGGTGAACGCATTGCAC
Source organism: Citrobacter sp. Cm046 (assembly GCF_030333065.1). Classification (NCBI taxonomy): domain Bacteria; kingdom Pseudomonadati; phylum Pseudomonadota; class Gammaproteobacteria; order Enterobacterales; family Enterobacteriaceae; genus Citrobacter; species Citrobacter sp. Cm046. Next base: position 259,217 of record NZ_JAOWGP010000030.1, read on the forward strand.
AAATGATCTTTGTACCAGTCGTGCAGGCTGAATTTAATCTGGTGGAAGAGTTTGAAGCCACCGATCGTGGCGAAGGTGGCTTCGGCCATTCCGGGCGCAAGTAACCCGTAGAGAAGTATCCCACAGCGCAATAACGCAATAACAAACCGCAAACAGCAGTTTGCGGTCGCTGTGTGGATGCCTGCCTGGCAAGTGCTTATTTTCAGGGGTATTTTGTAACATGGTAGAAAAGCAAACTGCGAAAAGGAATCGTCGCGAAGAAATACTTCAGTCTCTGGCGCTGATGCTTGAATCCAGCGATGGAAGCCAACGCATCACGACTGCAAAACTGGCGGCCTCTGTTGGCGTTTCCGAAGCGGCATTGTATCGCCATTTTCCCAGCAAGACCCGCATGTTCGATAGCCTGATTGAGTTTATCGAAGATAGTCTGATTACCCGTATCAATTTGATTTTAAAAGATGAAAAAGACACAAGCGCACGTCTGCGTCTGATCGTACTGCTGATTTTAGGTTTTGGTGAACGAAATCCCGGCCTGACGCGTATTCTGACCGGACACGCGCTCATGTTTGAGCAAGACCGCCTGCAAGGTCGTATTAACCAGCTTTTTGAGCGCATTGAGGCGCAATTGCGCCAGGTTCTGAGAGAAAAAAGAATGCGTGAGGGCGAAGGTTACGCTGTGGATGAAACGCTGCTGGCCAGCCAGTTACTGGCTTTCTGCGAAGGTATGCTGTCCCGCTTCGTGCGTAGCGAATTTAAATACCGTCCAACGGACGATTTTGACACCCGCTGGCCGCTACTGGTTGCTCAACTGCAATAACGTCTTAGCCAGACTGCGGCGTTGCCTTATCCGGCCTACTGCTTTGTAGGCCAGGTAAGCGCAGCGCCGCCGGCGATTAAACCCCAAACTCTTCGCGATACGCCCGCACAGCGGCCAGGTGTTCCGCCATTTCAGGCTTCTCTTCCAGATACGCAATCAGGTCTTTCAGGGTAATAATTGAAATCACCTTGCAGCCATAGTCACGCTCTACTTCCTGGATTGCAGAAATCTCACCACGACCACGTTCCTGGCGATCAAGAGAAATCAGTACCCCAGCCAGCGTCGCACCATTGGCCTGGATTATCTCCATCGACTCGCGAATCGCTGTACCGGCGGTGATCACATCATCCACCAACATCACTCGGCCCTGTAGTGCACTGCCTACCAGGTTTCCACCTTCGCCGTGGGTTTTCGCCTCTTTACGGTTAAAGCAGTACGGCAAATCTTTATCGTGGTGTTCCGCCAGCGCAACGGCCGTGGTAGTGGCAATAGGAATCCCTTTGTATGCGGGGCCAAACAGCAGATCAAAATCAATACCGGAATCCACAAGCGCTTCAGCATAAAAACGACCTAACAGTGCCAGATCGCGCCCGGTATTAAACAGCCCGGCGTTGAAGAAATAGGGGCTCTTGCGCCCGGATTTCAGCGTAAACTCGCCAAACTTTAGTACCTGCTTGCCAAGCGCAAACTCAATAAACTGGCGCTGATATGGTTTCATGGATTCGCTCCTCTTTTCACTTTCATCATTTACGAAATCTGCAGACAAAAAAAAGGGCGACTACGTCGCCCTTAAAATCAATTTTCTAACGCCGCCTTCTGCGTCGCTACAATGGATTCGATCCCCCCTCTGGCCAACGCCAGTAGGGTGAGTAGTTCTTCATGGCTGAACGGTTCACCTTCTGCAGTACCCTGCACTTCGATAATGCGACCATCTTCAGTCATCACCACGTTCATATCGGTTTCTGCCGCAGAGTCTTCAACATACTCCAGGTCACAGAGCGCTTCGCCATTAACAATACCTACTGAGACCGCAGCGACCATCCCTTTCATTGGGTTGGTTTTCAGTTTACCGCTCGCCACCAGCTTGTTTAGCGCGTCAGCCAGCGCAACACAAGCACCTGTAATCGATGCGGTTCGCGTGCCACCATCTGCCTGAATAACATCGCAATCCAGGGTAATAGTAAATTCGCCGAGAGTCTTCAGGTCAACGGCTGCACGCAGCGCACGTGCAATCAGACGCTGTATTTCCATGGTACGGCCACCTTGTTTACCCTTCGCCGCTTCACGTGCGTTACGGGTATGAGTGGCGCGAGGCAGCATGCCGTATTCGGCGGTGATCCAGCCCTGGCCCTGGCCTTTCAGAAAACGTGGAACGCCTTCATCAATAGAGGCAGTGCACAGCACTTTAGTATCACCAAATTCGACCAGTACGGAGCCTTCAGCGTGTTTTGTATAATTACGGGTCAGGGTGACAGGACGCACCTGATTGGCACTACGACCGGCTGGACGCATGATAAAATCTCCGACTTGAAACGAATGTGGCTGCGCATTATACGGACTTCCGACGGTTATTCCTATCCTGACAAGACGTGGATGGCTATAATCCTCCCATCTCATCTTTAAAAACAGGAACGTCTATGATCCGCAGCATGACCGCCTACGCCCGGCGTGAAATCAAGGGTGAATGGGGTAGCGCCACCTGGGAAATGCGCTCGGTAAACCAGCGTTATCTGGAAACCTATTTTCGCCTGCCGGAGCAGTTCCGTAGCCTTGAACCTGTTGTACGCGAACGTATCCGCTCACGTCTGACGCGCGGTAAAATCGAATGCACACTGCGTTTTGAGCCTGACGCCAGCGCGCAAGGTGAGCTGATTCTGAATGAGAAGCTCGCTAAACAGCTCGTTACCGCCGCAAACTGGGTCAAAATGCAGAGCGATGAAGGTGAAATTAATCCGGTTGATATCCTGCGTTGGCCGGGTGTAATGGCTGCCCAGGAGCAAGATCTGGACGCTATTGCCGCCGAAATCCTTGCCGCACTTGACGGTACGCTGGATGACTTTATTGTCGCGCGTGAAACCGAAGGCCAAGCGCTGAAAACATTGATCGAACAGCGTCTGGAAGGCGTCAGCACCGAAGTGGCGAAGGTCCGCGCACACATGCCGGAAATTCTGCAATGGCAGCGCGATCGTCTGGTTGCCAAGCTGGAAGATGCACAGGTGCAGCTGGAAAATAACCGCCTTGAACAAGAGTTAGTGCTGATGGCACAGCGTATTGATGTGGCAGAAGAATTGGATCGTCTCGAAGCCCACGTTAAAGAAACCTACAACATCCTGAAGAAAAAAGAAGCGGTCGGCCGCCGTCTGGACTTCATGATGCAGGAATTTAACCGTGAGTCGAACACTCTGGCATCTAAATCCATCAATGCTGAAGTCACTAACTCCGCGATTGAACTGAAAGTATTGATCGAGCAAATGCGCGAACAGATTCAGAATATCGAGTAAGTTCCCTTACACGTAGCGTGTCGATAAACGGTGGCGCTACGTGTAATTCTCTTTTGTCAGCTATTCTTTGCTCTAATTGGATTATATTTTCTCATCAATTATTATCCTAATTAACGATCAAAAGTCCGTTATCTCTGGCATTTCCAATAAATTCGCATTAGCTATTTTTATTAAAATCACTTCGCCTTAGAAAATCTCAATCGTGACATTGCGCACAAATCGTTAACCTTAGCCCCAGCAAATCAGGGGGAAGGCATGCTGCTACACGTTTTATATTTAATTGGTATTACTGCTGAAGCTATGACAGGTGCGCTTGCGGCAGGCCGTCGTCGTATGGATACATTTGGCGTAATTATCATTGCCACCGCGACTGCCATTGGCGGCGGGTCCGTACGCGATATTCTTCTCGGTCACTATCCGCTCGGCTGGGTCAAACACCCTGAGTACGTCATTATCGTGGCAACCGCCGCTGTACTGACCACGATTATTGCTCCCGTCATGCCCTACCTGCGCAAAATATTCCTGGTACTGGATGCTCTGGGTCTCGTAGTTTTCTCTATTATTGGCGCTCAGGTAGCGCTCGATATGGGGCACGGACCGATTATTGCCGTTGTCGCCGCCGTCACCACCGGTGTCTTTGGTGGCGTCCTACGAGACATGTTCTGCAAACGCATTCCGTTAGTGTTCCAGAAAGAGCTGTATGCCGGTGTGTCATTTGCCGCCGCCGTGCTTTACATTGTGCTGCAACATTATGTCTCCAGCCACGATGTAGTGGTTATCTCTACCCTGCTATTTGGTTTTACCGCCCGATTATTGGCGCTGCGCCTGAAGTTAGGGCTGCCGGTATTTTATTATCGCCATGAAGGTCATTAAGGCGTAAAGCCCGTAATACGCTGAGCTGCTAACCAGTTGCTCAGCGCTTTTACTTTCTGATTCTCCAGCCACTGAATTAACTGTCGGGTACGGCGCTCCCCCATCGACGGAAGCTGCCGCCAGCTTTTTTCATCGCGTTCCTGTAGTTGCCGCCATGATCGGTCACGACTGGCATCCAGTGTCACCTGTGTTAACGGTATTCCCATAGCAACTATCCAGCGAGTAAAAGGATGCTGACGCGACAGGTTAAACTGATGCCACAACTTCTCGCCTTTACGGACTCCAAGCGTGGACTGTAGCTGTTCCTGGGTTAAGGCGAGCCAGGAAAAGATATGCTCAAAGCGATGTGCATGATGGAGTTCCCGCCACCCTGCCTCACCGATACCGTCAAAATTCAACGCCTCTTTTGCACTCAGCCAGACCAGCCTGGCAACAAATTGTTGCTGGCATTCCCGTGTTGCATAAAAACAGGTTAATGAATTGAAATGACCTTTTGGAGGAGCGGGTTTAGTCCGCTGGGTACTGCACCAGACCACATCGTCTATGCGGGGAATCCCCTGTCCGGCCAGACTGACAAGGAGATGATCGCCAGGTGCGATATCCCATTCATTCCACCGGCGAACAGAGCCAATATTGACGCGCTGCACTCGTTTATCATCCAGCATAACCGGAGCCAACAAGGCGACTACGGCAATTTGCCCACTCTTGCCGACAGAGAATTGAATCCCCGTCACCTCGGACACCCGAGCAACCGGAGGATATTTCCAGGCCACCAGCCAGTCTCCCTGGCCAGGTAACCAGTTTCGTGCTTCTGGCTCCTTTCCCGTTCGTACCACAACACCATCGGTCACAAAAGGCAATCCCGAGGTCCACCAGTGTGTACGGGCACGCTCAACCTCATCGGCATTTTTAACAGGCTGGGTAAATTGCCGGGTCAGACTGAAACCTGCATCAGCAAGCTGTCGCAGTCTGTCCGGCATGTTCACCGGACCATCGGGCCAGGCCCAGATAAAAATGGCTAAAGATCGCAACAACTCTGGATTATCCTTGCGCATCATCATCCCAGCCACCTTAGAGCGGGCATTCATTCCGCCACTCTTTTGTTGGATATGACCGTCCTGCGGCAAAAAAATCTCACCCTGCAACGTACTGTTAGCCAGCTGGCCTTTGGTCATTTTTGGCACGGAAGGGATCTGGCGAACTTTGTTCGTCCAGTCTTCTCCTTTCAGCCCATTACCGCGACTAATTGCCCTGACCAGATTACCATCCCGATAGACCAGCGTAACCGCCACTCCGTCCACCTTCGGCTGTACCCAGAGATCGCCACGAGTACGCATCCATTGTTGTACAGATCGCTTATCTGCAAGCTTACGTACCCCCGTGTGGGGGACTGGGTGCGATATCGTTCCACTAATGGGTGGAACTGACTGGTCTGCATGTGAATCATCGCTAAAACAGCGGTGCCATTGGGCCAATTGCGCATCAAGCTGGTCATAGACACTATCATCTACAGCACTGATGCCTTGTTTCCAGTAGCTGTCATTCCATTGAGCCATTTGCTGCTGTAGCCGTGATATTTCCGCGTTTGCCCGGGCAGGCGACCAGACAGGACATACTGTCCATGCCGGAAAATGCCATACCAGTAAAACCAGCGCTACGCATTTCCATAACCTCATCACCACCTCCGCTAAACATTACGTTGCCCGGCAGGTATAGCGCGAAGCGTCAGCGAAACAGAGTGGCAAAAGATCATCCTGCGAACCGCTTTCCAGACATTTTTGTTTATTGCAGCAAATCCCCGGTAAAACAGGAAAAAGGTATACAAAACGCAATAATCATGCGCAAAAAGTGTGACAAGGGCTACGTCGTATAGCGGCTACGTGTATAATAAGCCCGTATGTAGGCTCTCTTTCGACAATCACATACATAAGATACTCATGGCTCAAGGCACGCTTTATATTGTTTCTGCCCCCAGTGGCGCGGGTAAATCCAGCCTGATTCAGGCTTTATTAAAGACCCAACCGTTGTATGACACCCAGGTTTCTGTTTCGCACACTACCCGTGCACCGCGTCCCGGGGAGGTGCATGGTGAACACTATTACTTCGTAAACCATGATGAATTCAGAAGCATGATTGGCAGAGATGCGTTCCTGGAACACGCTGAGGTATTTGGCAATTATTATGGCACCTCGCGTGAGGCAATTGAGCAAGTGCTGGCATCGGGTGTAGATGTCTTTTTAGATATCGACTGGCAAGGTGCGCAGCAAATTCGTGAAAAAATGCCGCATGCGCGCAGTATTTTTATTTTGCCGCCCTCTAAGATCGAGCTGGACCGCCGCCTGCGCGGTCGTGGTCAGGATAGCGAAGAAGTCATCGCAAAACGTATGGCGCAAGCTGTTGCAGAAATGAGCCATTACGCCGAATATGATTATCTTATTGTGAATGATGATTTCGATACTGCCCTAGGCGATTTGAAAACTATCATTCGCGCCGAACGTCTGCGCATGAGCCGCCAAAAGCAGCGTCATGACGCTTTAATCAGCAAACTGTTGGCAGACTGAACTCACATTCAGTATCATGCCCAGTCATTTCTTCACCTGTGGAGCATTTTAAGTATGGCACGCGTAACTGTTCAGGACGCTGTAGAGAAAATTGGTAACCGTTTTGACCTGGTACTGGTCGCCGCGCGTCGCGCTCGTCAGATGCAGGTAGGCGGAAAGGATCCGCTCGTACCGGAAGAAAACGATAAAACTACTGTAATCGCGCTGCGCGAAATCGAAGAAGGTCTGATCAACAACCAGATCCTTGACGTGCGTGAGCGCCAGGAACAGCAAGAGCAGGAAGCCGCTGAATTACAAGCCGTTACCGCTATTGCTGAAGGTCGTCGTTAATCACAAAGCGGGTCGCCCTTGTATCTGTTTGAAAGCCTGAATCAACTGATTCAAAACTACCTGCCGGAAGACCAGATTAAGCGTCTTCGGCAGGCGTATCTCGTTGCACGTGACGCTCACGAGGGCCAGACACGTTCAAGCGGTGAACCCTATATCACGCACCCGGTTGCGGTGGCCTGCATTCTGGCCGAGATGAAACTCGACTATGAAACGCTAATGGCCGCGCTGCTACATGACGTGATTGAAGATACTCCTGCCACCTACCAGGACATGGAACAGCTTTTTGGTAAAAGCGTTGCTGAGCTGGTAGAAGGGGTATCAAAGCTTGATAAGCTTAAGTTTCGCGATAAGAAAGAGGCGCAGGCCGAAAACTTTCGCAAGATGATTATGGCGATGGTGCAGGATATCCGCGTCATTCTCATCAAACTTGCCGACCGTACCCACAATATGCGCACGCTGGGCTCATTACGCCCGGATAAGCGTCGCCGCATCGCCCGTGAAACCCTCGAAATCTACAGTCCGCTGGCACACCGTTTAGGTATTCATCACATTAAAACCGAGCTGGAAGAGCTGGGTTTTGAGGCGCTATACCCGAACCGCTACCGCGTGATTAAAGAAGTGGTTAAAGCCGCTCGCGGCAACCGCAAAGAGATGATTCAAAAAATCCTCTCTGAAATCGAAGGACGTTTACAGGAGGCAGGCATTCCGTGCCGCGTAAGTGGTCGCGAGAAACACCTGTACTCTATCTACTGCAAGATGGTACTCAAAGAGCAGCGTTTTCACTCAATCATGGATATCTACGCATTCCGCGTTATCGTCCATGACTCTGATACCTGCTATCGCGTACTCGGGCAGATGCACAGCCTGTATAAACCTCGTCCTGGCCGAGTAAAAGATTATATTGCGATTCCGAAAGCGAACGGATATCAGTCTTTACACACCTCAATGATCGGCCCGCACGGTGTTCCAGTCGAAGTACAAATTCGTACTGAAGACATGGACCAAATGGCGGAGATGGGGGTTGCTGCACACTGGGCGTACAAAGAGCACGGTGAAACCAGCACAACGGCACAAATCCGCGCCCAGCGCTGGATGCAGAGCTTGTTGGAACTGCAGCAGAGCGCCGGTAGCTCATTTGAATTTATTGAAAGCGTCAAATCTGATCTCTTCCCGGATGAGATTTATGTTTTCACGCCGGAAGGGCGCATTGTTGAACTGCCTGCCGGTGCAACGCCTGTCGACTTCGCTTACGCGGTACACACCGATATCGGCCATGCCTGCGTCGGCGCGCGCGTCGACAGGCAGCCATACCCGCTTTCACAGCCACTCTTTAGCGGTCAGACCGTTGAAATCATCACTGCACCGGGCGCACGTCCCAATGCGGCATGGCTCAACTTTGTTGTCAGTTCGAAAGCACGCGCCAAAATTCGCCAGTTGCTGAAAAACCTCAAACGCGATGATTCCGTCAGTCTTGGGCGTCGTCTGCTCAACCATGCCTTAGGCGGTAGCCGTAAGCTGGCTGAGATCCCGCAAGAAAGTATCCAGCGTGAGCTTGAGCGTATGAAGCTCGCCACGCTTGACGATCTGTTAGCGGAAATCGGACTGGGGAACGCCATGAGCGTTGTGGTGGCAAAAAACCTTCAGCAAGGTGAAGTACCGGCGAACGCTCCCGCACAATCCGGTCATGGGCATCTGCCAATTAAAGGCGCAGATGGCGTGCTGATTACCTTCGCGAAATGCTGTCGCCCGATTCCTGGCGATCCGATCATTGCCCACGTCAGCCCGGGTAAAGGTCTGGTTATCCACCATGAATCCTGCCGTAACATCCGTGGCTACCAGAAAGAGCCAGAGAAGTTTATGGCGGTGGAATGGGATAAAGAGACAGAGCAGGAATTCATCACCGAAATTAAGGTGGACATGTTTAACCACCAGGGTGCACTGGCTAACCTGACGGCGGCAATCAACACAACCACCTCTAATATTCAGAGTCTGAATACCGAAGAGAAAGATGGTCGCGTCTACAGCGCCTTTATTCGCCTGACCGCACGCGATCGTGTGCACCTGGCAAATATCATGCGCAAAATCCGTGTTATGCCGGACGTGATAAAAGTCACCCGTAACCGAAACTAGTTTTATGAATAAACAACGTTATGCTCGAATCTGCGAGATGCTCGCCAGGCGTCAGCCTGATCTGACCGTCTGCATGGAGCAGGTCCATAAACCTCATAACGTTTCTGCGATCATTCGAACCGCAGATGCAGTCGGCGTACATGAAGTTCACGCTGTCTGGCCAGGGAGCCGTATGCGCACCATGGCCTCTTCTGCTGCAGGCAGCAACAGTTGGGTACAGGTTAAGACCCACCGCACGATTGGCGATGCGGTAACGCATTTAAAAAGCCAGGGCATGCAGGTTCTGGCGACGCACCTCTCTGATAAAGCCGTCGATTTCCGCGAGATTGATTACACGCGTCCTACCTGCATCCTGATGGGTCAGGAGAAAACCGGTATTACTCAGGAAGCGCTGGCTCTGGCGGATCAGGACATCATCATTCCTATGACCGGCATGGTACAGTCGCTGAATGTCTCAGTCGCCTCCGCGCTTATTCTGTACGAAGCACAGCGCCAGCGACAAAACGCCGGGATGTACCTGCGAGAGAACAGCATGCTGCCGGAAGATGAACAGCAGCGGTTGCTGTTTGAAGGCGGCTATCCGGTGCTGGCAAACGTTGCTAAGCGCAAAGGTCTTCCCTATCCCCACGTCAATTCGCAGGGCGAAATTGAAGCCGATGCAACGTGGTGGGCCACTATGCAATCTGCGAGATAAACGCGATGAAAGGCCGTTTACTGGATGCTATTCCACTCAACTCTCTGACGGGCGTTGGCGCAGCGCAAAGCAGTAAACTGGCGAAAATCGGCCTGCACACCGTGCAGGATCTTCTCTTACACCTTCCCCTGCGCTACGAAGACCGCACGCATCTGTATCCAATTGGCGAACTGCTGCCTGGCGTATATGCGACCGTAGAAGGCGAAGTGCTGAACTGCAACATCACCTTTGGCGGCCGCCGAATGATGACCTGCCAGATAAGCGATGGCTCCGGCATTCTGACAATGCGCTTTTTCAACTTCAGCGCAGCAATGAAAAACAGCCTTGCGACAGGAAGACGGGTGCTGGCCTATGGCGAAGCCAGGCGCGGGAAATACGGCGCAGAGATGATCCACCCGGAATATCGCGTGCAGGGAGATCTCAGCACACCGGAACTCCAGGAAACACTCACGCCTGTTTATCCGACCACTGAAGGTGTAAAACAGGCAACGCTGCGCAAACTGACCGATCAGGCTCTGGATTTGCTTGATACCTGTGCCATTGCCGAACTGCTGCCGCCAGATTTATTACAGGGTTTGATGAGCCTGCCAGAAGCTTTACGCACGCTGCACCGCCCGCCGCCATCACTACAGCTCAGCGACCTTGAAACGGGGCAACACCCGGCGCAGCGACGTCTGATCCTTGAAGAGCTACTAGCGCATAACCTCAGCATGCTGGCATTACGCGCAGGCGCTCAGCGCTTTCATGCTCAGCCTCTCAGTGCCAATGATACCCTGAAAAACCAGCTACTGGCCGCGCTGCCATTTAAACCTACCGGCGCACAGGCTCGCGTAGTGGCTGAGATCGAACGCGACATGGCGCTGGATGTCCCGATGATGCGTCTGGTTCAGGGCGATGTCGGTTCCGGTAAAACTCTTGTCGCCGCACTCACGGCGCTAAGGGCTATCGCACATGGCAAGCAGGTAGCGCTCATGGCACCAACCGAACTTCTGGCCGAACAGCACGCGAATAACTTCCGTAACTGGTTTGCGCCATTGGGTGTTGAGGTGGGCTGGCTGGCGGGTAAGCAGAAAGGTAAAGCGCGTCTTGCGCAACAGGAAGCTATCGCCAGCGGACAGGTGCAGATGATTGTCGGCACTCATGCGATTTTCCAGGAGCAGGTGCAGTTCAACAGTCTGGCGCTGGTTATCATCGACGAACAACACCGCTTTGGGGTTCACCAGCGTCTGGCGCTGTGGGAAAAAGGTCAACAGCAGGGTTTTCACCCGCACCAGTTGATCATGACCGCTACCCCGATCCCCCGTACGCTGGCAATGACCGCCTATGCCGATCTCGATACCTCGGTGATTGACGAACTGCCTCCGGGCCGTACACCAGTCACTACTGTCGCCATCCCGGATACCCGTCGCAGCGACATTATTGACCGCGTGCGTAACGCCTGCACTCACGAAGGGCGTCAGGCATACTGGGTCTGCACGCTCATTGAAGAGTCTGATTTACTGGAAGCACAGGCTGCGGAAGCCACGTGGGAAGAACTTAAACTCGCCCTGCCAGAACTCAATATTGGCCTGGTACATGGGCGAATGAAACCTGCAGAGAAACAATCGGTGATGGCCGCCTTCAAACAGGGTGAACTGCATCTGCTGGTCGCCACCACGGTGATTGAAGTTGGCGTGGACGTGCCAAACGCCAGCCTGATGATTATCGAAAACCCGGAGCGCTTAGGCCTGGCCCAGTTGCACCAGCTTCGTGGCCGCGTAGGCCGTGGCGCGGTGGCCTCTCACTGTGTGCTGCTCTACAAATCGCCGCTTTCAAAAACTGCTCAGAAGCGTCTGCAAGTGTTGCGGGACAGCAACGACGGATTCGTTATTGCGCAAAAAGATTTGGAGATCCGCGGCCCGGGCGAATTGTTAGGAACGCGTCAGACCGGAACTGCAGAATTCAAAGTGGCGGATTTGCTGCGCGATCAGGCGATTATTCCGGAAGTTCAGCGCATTGCCCGTCACATTCATGAACGTTATCCACAACAGGCGATGGCGCTGATAGAGCGCTGGATGCCGGAAACAGAGCGCTACTCCAACGCATAACAGATCAAGATCAATAGCGGCGGCGGTTATCACACCGCCGCACAGCCTTTATTGCGCAAAAATCGGCAACAGTAGATACAGCTTAATCACCAGCGCGTTGACAATATCGATAAAGAACGCCCCCACCATTGGCACCACCAAAAATGCCATATGCGACGGACCAAAACGCTCAGTAATTGCCTGCATATTGGCAATCGCCGTCGGCGTCGCGCCAAGACCAAAACCACAGTGTCCTGCCGCCAGCACCGCTGCATCATAGTTCTTACCCATCATGCGCCAGGTCACGAATACAGCGTACAGCGCCATGAAAATGGTCTGTACAACGAGGATAGCCAGCATCGGCAGTGCCAGTGAAGCCAGCTCCCACAGTTTCAGGCTCATCAACGCCATCGCGAGGAATAGCGACAGGCTAACGTTACCCAACACCGAAACCGCACGCTCAAATACCCGATAAAAGCCCATTAACGCCAGGCCATTGCTGAGGATCACCCCCACAAACAGCACGCAAACAAAAGTCGGAAGTTCCAGTATCGTTCCCACCAGCAATTGCGCAACGATTTTTCCGACCGTCAGACAGATAGCAATCAGCGCGATGGTTTCAATCAGCACCAGAGAGGTGATTATGCGCCCGACATCCGGTTTTTCAAACGCGGTCGGAACCGCCTGATCGTCCGGCATACCGTCCGGCGTCGTGGAGTGCTTTACCAGATAGCGCGCCACCGGACCACCAATCAGTCCGCCCAACACCAGGCCAAACGTTGCGCACGCCATCGCCACTTCGGTGGCATTGGTGAAACCATAGCGTTCAATAAACAGTTTGCTCCACGCAGCTCCTGTGCCGTGGCCGCCAGAGAGCGTTATCGAACCGGCAATCAGCCCCATCAGCGGGTCAAGGCCGAGCAGACTTGCCATCCCAATACCAATGGCGTTCTGCATCAATAGCAAACCTACCACCACAATCAGAAATATTCCCACCACGCGCCCACCGGCTCGCAGGCTGGCGATATTGGCGTTCAGGCCGATAGTCGCAAAGAACGCCAGCATCAGCGGATCGCGCAGCGTCATATCAAAATTGACTTCCCAGCCCATACTTTTTTTCAGTACCAACAGCGCGATCGCCACCAGCAATCCACCCGCTACAGGTTCGGGAATGGTGTATTTCTTCAGGAAGGGAACAGACTGGACGAGCTTGCGCCCCAGCAGCAACACCAGGGTTGCAGCAACCAGTGTTGATAAAGTATCGAGGTAAAACATATACAGCTCCATTAGTGCGTTTAGCACAGTCACGCACGATGCATTCCAGATCGATTTTTAGCTCTTAATGAGTTATCGGGGTGGATTTTAAGCAGAAAATGATGAAAAGTTATATAAAAATGTTTGTTTATCCGTTTTAAATATTAGCAATAGTTACTGGCAAACGTTTGCTTTTACGCCCTGGTCAGATAAAATCACCGCTTTTCCACCATGGGATTGCCTCTGATGTCCGTTAACGCCGTAGAGTCAGCAAATGCGCAACCGGTTGCGCAGACTCACAACAGTGAACTGATTTACCGTCTTGAAGATCGCCCTCCGCTAGCCCAGACCCTGTTTGCCGCCTGTCAGCACCTGCTGGCGATGTTCGTCGCGGTTATCACGCCTGCCCTGCTCATCTGCCAGGCGCTCGGTTTACCGGCTCAGGATACTCAACACATTATCAGTATGTCGCTGTTCGCATCTGGCGTAGCTTCCATCATTCAGATTAAAGCCTGGGGGCCAGTTGGCTCGGGGCTGTTATCCATTCAGGGCACCAGCTTTAACTTTGTTGCGCCGCTGATTATGGGCGGCACGGCGCTGAAAACCGGTGGTGCCGATGTCCCTACTATGATGGCAGCGCTGTTTGGCACGTTAATGCTGGCAAGCTGCACTGAAATGGTTATTTCTCGTGTACTGCATCTGGCGCGCCGTATTATTACCCCGCTGGTCTCCGGCGTGGTGGTGATGATCATCGGCTTGTCGCTGATTCAGGTCGGCCTGACATCGATTGGTGGCGGCTACGCGGCGATGAGTGATAACACCTTTGGCGCACCGAAGAATTTGATGCTGGCAGGTGTCGTACTGGCACTCATTATCATTCTGAATCGCCAGCGCAACCCATACCTGCGCGTTGCGTCACTGGTAATTGCGATGGCCGCGGGCTACCTGCTGGCCTGGTTTATGGACATGCTGCCGCAAAATACCGCACCGGTAAGCCAGGACCTCATCATGGTGCCAACACCGCTGTACTATGGTCTGGGTATCGACTGGAACCTACTGCTGCCGCTGATGCTGGTCTTTATGATCACTTCGCTGGAAACCATCGGTGATATTACGGCCACGTCCGATGTCTCCGAACAACCCGTCTCCGGCCCGCTGTATATGAAGCGTCTGAAAGGTGGCGTATTGGCTAACGGTCTGAACTCATTTGTCTCCGCCGTATTCAACACCTTCCCGAACTCCTGCTTTGGGCAGAACAACGGGGTCATCCAGTTAACCGGCGTCGCCAGCCGCTATGTCGGCTTTGTAGTCGCGCTGATGCTGATCGCACTGGGCCTGTTCCCGGCGGTAAGTGGTTTTGTGCAGCACATTCCAGAACCCGTTTTGGGCGGCGCTACGCTGGTCATGTTTGGTACCATTGCAGCATCCGGGGTACGCATTGTTTCACGCGAGCCGTTGAATCGCCGCGCCATTCTGATTATCGCGTTGTCGCTGGCTGTCGGTCTTGGCGTCTCCCAGCAGCCGCTGATCCTGCAGTTTGCTCCTGACTGGGTGAAAAACTTACTCTCCTCCGGCATTGCCGCTGGCGGTATTACCGCTATCGTCCTGAACCTGATTTTCCCGCCAGAGAAAGCCTAAGCGAAGTGCGGCGTTGATTCAGAATCAACGCCGCTGTAACGCTCTTTCACCATTCCCGCCTTGAGCATTGCGCATAAATCGTGCATAACTTGACTATGTGCACTTCGCGGGATGGAAGACCATGAAATTTATTGGAAAGCTGCTTCTTTACGTGCTGATCGCTTTTGCAGTGGTGATCCTCGGCCTTTATTTTCTACTGCAAACCCGCTGGGGCGCAGAGCATGTCAGCGCCTGGGTATCGGAGAATAGCAGCTACCACCTGACTTTTGATGCCATCGATCACCGGTTTTCCGCACCCTCCCACATTCTGTTGGAAAACGTCACCTTTGGCCGGGACGGGCAGCCTTCCACTCTGGTCGCAAAAATGGTCGATATTGGGCTGAGTAGCCGTCAAATCACCGATCCATTGCACGTTGACACCATTCTTTTGCAAAACGGTACGCTCAATCTTTCCCAGCAAACTGCGCCGCTTCCATTTCAGGCCGATCGCCTGCAATTGCAGGATATGGCGCTTAACAGCCCCGGCAGTGCGTGGAACCTGAGCGCCCAGCGCGTGAACGGTGGCGTTATCCCCTGGAGTCCTGAGGCAGGTAAAATTCTCGGCAACAAGGCGCAAATCCAGCTCAGCGCCAGCTCGTTGACGCTGAACGATGTTCCCACCACTAACGTGCTGATTGAAGGCAGTATCGACCATGAACGGGTGACGTTAAGCAACATTGGTGCAGATGTGGCACGCGGTGCATTAACCGGTGTGGCACAGCGGAATGCCGACGGCAGTTGGGTAGTGGAGAATCTGCGTCTGAATGATATCCGACTACAGAGCGATAAATCACTGGCCGATTTTTTCGCGCCGTTAACCACCATTCCTTCTCTGCAAATAGGTCGCCTTGAGGTGACGGATGCCCGTCTGCAGGGCCCTGACTGGGCGGTAACGGATCTCGACCTTAGCTTGCGCAACATGACCTTCAGCAAGGACGACTGGCAGACACAGGAAGGTAAACTGTCGATGAACGCCAGTGAGTTCATCTACGGTTCACTGCACTTCTACGATCCTATTCTGAACGCCGAGTTCTCACCGCAAGGCATTGCACTTCGCCAGTTCACAACCCGCTGGGAAGGCGGCATGGTCAGAACGTCCGGCAACTGGCTGCGCAACAACAAAGCGCTGATCCTCGACGATGCCGCGATTGCCGGGCTGGAATACACGCTTCCGGAAAACTGGAAGCAACAGTGGATGAAACCGCTGCCAGCCTGGTTGAACAGCCTGACCCTGAAGAAATTCAGCGCCAGCCGTAACCTGGTGATTGATATCGATCCAGCGTTCCCGTGGCAACTTACCGCGCTGGATGGCTACGGCGCTAACCTGGGGCTGGTGCAAAACAATCAATGGGGGATCTGGAGCGGTAATGCCACGCTCAATGCCGCTGCTGCTACATTCAACCGCACCGACGTTCGCCGTCCTTCGCTGGCACTCACAGCGAACAGCAGCACGGTTAACATCAGCGAGCTAAGCGCGTATACCGAGAAAGGGCTGCTGGAAGCCACCGCCAGCATCTCGCAGCTACCACAGCGCCAGACAAAAGTCAGCCTGAACGGGCGCGGTGTACCAATGACTATCCTGCAACAGTGGGGTTGGCCTGCACTGCCGCTTTCCGGTGACGGCAACATCCAGCTTATCGCCAGCGGTAACATTCTGGCAGATGCACCGTTGAAGCCAACAGTGAACGGTCAGTTGCATGCGGTGAATGCGCAACAACAACAGATGACGCAAACCATGCAGGCAGGCGTCGTGTCTGGCGGGGAAGTCACGTCCCCGTCGCCTGCGCAATAAAACCAGATTGCCCGGTGGCGTTTGCGCTTACCGGGCCTGCGATTTTGCCTCCTTGCCAGCCGAATAAGACCAAGCCACCATCCGGTGACGGGCTATTCCCGTAAACCATCATATTCACTGCATAACAACCATTTTACTGGCTCATCCTCAGCTATCGCCGGGAAGCGCCCGCCTGGCTCAAGGAAGTGGTTATCCTGCAGGTCGTCATTCACCATCGAAATTTCCCAACCCAGCACAAACGCTTTCTCAGCCCAGAAGCGATGGTACAAACGCGGCGGCAGGCAGACACTCTGCCCCGGCTTCAGCACCAGAGTGTCGCCGGGCTTGAAAGTACGCCGTTGACCATCCACGCTGACATCAACTATTCGCTGGCCGTCGTACTGTGCATCGGGCGTGGCCCACGCCAGCTGCATGCATAAATCACCACCGCCGCGATTCACGATATCTTCCATTTTATGCGTATGAAAATGCCACGGAGTTTGCTGATCCTGCTGAATTTGCAGCATCTTTTCGGCATACGGTTTGGGGTAGTTGGCTGAACCCAGCAAGCCATTGCGCAACGTCAACAACGTCAGCCCCGTTTGCGAAAAATCCCCGCGACCAAAGTCGGTAATATCCCAGCCCAACCTGAGATCGAGTACTTCACACCACTCCGCTCTATCCTGCTGTCGCCAGACATCAGCGGTAAAATAGGCAAAATCAGGCAGACACACCCGAAAGGTCTCGGCGATGGCATGCGCTTTATCAACGGCATAATTTATTTGAGAACGCTTCATTCCACTTTTCCTTGTTGCGAAAGAGGCGGGTCACCCCGCCTGCATGCGGTTAGTAAAGTGACGCTTTTCCGGTGGAGCCGAACAGTTTCATTTTGTGACGGATCACATCCCGTGCGGTGCTGATCGCTTCCGGATAGATTACATTTGGGTCCCACCAGGTCTCTTTTGCCAGGATTTCACGGACTTTCTGGAAATAGGCGTATTTCATATCACTGGAAATATTGATTTTTCCGACCCCCAGCGTGACGGATTCGGCAATTTCTGCATCCGGATTCGCTGAGCCGCCGTGCAGAACCAGCGGAATATCCAGCCGTCCAGCGATGTCGCGCAGGATGTTCATTTGCAGTTCAGGCTGCATACCTTTCGGGTAGATCCCGTGTGCGGTACCAATCGCCACCGCCAGCGTGTCGGCACCCGTACGGGCAATAAAATCCTCTGCCTGAGCAGGATCGGTATAGGTAACTTGCGAGACACCGCCTTCTACTGACGTCCCGGTCTGACCAATCGTTCCCAACTCACCTTCAACAGAAACACCTACCGCGTGCGCCAGTCTGACCACTTCCTTCGTCAGTGCCACATTCTCCTCATACGGCAGCAGCGAGCCGTCAATCATCACGGAGGTAAACCCGCATTGAATTGCGCGCAGGACATGCTCTACCGAGGCACCGTGATCCAGATGCAGAGTGAACGGTACCGGGCTGCGCATCGTGATATCACGAACATAGCTAAAAAACGCATCACCGAGGAAATCATGCTCGCTAGGGTGGATGGAGATAATCGCAGGTGTGTTGGTCGCTTCCGCTTCTTCCACCACAGCACGCACAAAACAGCTATCTGCAACGTTAAAGGCGCCAATGGCAAAACCGTGCTGACGGGTAGGTTGCAGTAATTCTTTCATCGAAACTAACATGGTAATTCTCCAGTTTCAGGGTGTAGAAAGCCCTGCCAGTGCGTTATCGCAGAGGCATAGAGGGCGTTACAGAAAACGAATCAGGCTTTGTCGATAGCGCCGCTGGCCTGCAGGTACGGAATTATGGCTTCCTCGCTGGCCTGCTCCATCACCGCCAGAGCATCAACCAGTTCACAGGATTTGTCCCGACAGAGGGTATGCAGCAATGCCGCTTTTCCTGCCTCAAAGACAGCCGCCCCAACGTTGATCTTGGCAACGCCAAAGGCCGGGCAATGCTGGAGCTGGTCAAACGGCGTACCGCTACCGCCATGCAGAGCAAGCGGCACGGTCGACATACGGGCGATCTCCTCAAGACGCTGGAAATCAATGGCAGGGGTAATGCCAGGCGCGTACATGCCGTGCGCCGTTCCGACTGAAACGGCCAGTAAGTCGATACCTGTCTGCTGGATAAACGGCGCAACATCTGCGACCTGAGTCATCAAATCGACGTTCGTCGCATGGTCATAGCGCGGCGCATCGGCCAGATGGCCCAGTTCCCCCTCAACGCAAAGTTTTGCGCTGGCGGCCAGTTCCACCACTGCCCTGGTCTGGCGAATATTCTCTTCCAGCGCAAACGCAGAGGCGTCGATCATCAAACCGCTAAATCCGGCGCGGAAAGCCTGGCGAATGCGTACAGGATCCTTTCCATGGTCAAGTGCTAACGCGACAGGTACAGAGGCCTCTTCTGCCAGTGTTTTAACGACCGCTGCCGCCAGTGAGGCAGGGAAATGATCCAGATGTCCCTGGTACAGATTCAGAATGATGGGCGCACGGTGTTTCTCAGCAACCCGCACCGCAGCTCTGGCACTTTCCAGGTTCATACAATTGATCGCCAGCAGTGCGTACTGCCCACGCCAGGCTTTCGTCACCATGCTTTTCATATCGGCAAACATACGGCCTCCAGTTATTCCAGGGTGAAGGTGATATCTTCGTCTTTCAGTTTTTGATCGCTAAGTTCGTCAAACTCTTCGTCACGCTCGGTCACTGGTTTCTTCCACAGCGACAGCATGACGCCACAGATAACCGTCCCGATGCCCAACGCCAGGCAAAACAACAGTGGATGTGTGAAGAGTGGGACAACAAACATGCCGCCGTGCGGGACAGGACTTTCTACGCCCCACACCATAATCAGGCCGCCCGCCACCGCGGAGGCCACCACACAGGACCCCACCACGCGCAGCAGGTCGCGCGCCGCAATCGGAATGACCCCTTCGGTGATCATGCAAATCCCCATCGGGAACGCCGCTTTCAGCGCTTCGCGTTCAGCACGGGTGTACTTGTGACGCGTCAGCAGGAAGGAGAGCGTAATGCCGAACGGCGGGATAATCGAACCGACAAACTTCACGGCTTCCGGGCCGTATACGCCACTTACCAGCATGCCATCGGCGAACAGTGACATGGTTTTATTCACCGGGCCGCCAAAGTCGAATGTCGCCATTGCGCCGAGGATTGCGCCCATCAGAAAGCGCGAGCCGCCCTGCATAGACTCCAGCAAATGAATCAGCGCTTCCTGAAGCCAGGCAATTGGCTTGCCAATCAGCGTCATCATCAACAGACCGCCAATCACGGTGCTCAATACCGGCAACACCATAATGGGCATCAACCCCTGCATCGACTGCGGCAACCGGATATAACGCTTAAGCAGCAACACGGTGTAGCCGACAAGAAATCCGCCCAGCATCCCGCCAATAAAACCGGTATGAATTTCACCGCAGACAAAACCGACAATCAGACCCGGCGCGAATCCGGGGCGGTCGGCGATAGAGTAAGCAATTGCCGCACTAATCAGCGGAACAATTAATCCCATCCCCCAACCGCCAATCTGGTTAAGCATCCACGGTATTGTCCCGGTTTTTTCACCAACATTTGTGCCACCGAGTATTTGCCCAAGGGCAATACAAATCCCTGCGGCAACAATTAGCGGGATCATCCACGAAATTCCCGTTAATAAATGTTTTTTTATTTCCTGAGATAGCGGTATTTTATTTTCATTCATGTGAGATCCCTCCAGAATGAGGATCGCTACTGGTTCAAATTAACCAATGATTTTTCGACCTTTTCAAGAAACTGAATTGGCGACTTTATCACTATTTCTGTTTTCACTCGCACAATACGTTTATTTATAAAGCGTTCCTCCCCTTTTATTTTGACATCCACAGCCAGAATGACGACATCAGCGGCAGAAATATCACCTGCCAACAGTTCGTTTTCCGTGCCGATGGTGCCCTGGGTTTCAACTTTGATATTATGGCCAAGCGCTTTTGCGCCTTTTATTAACTTTTCACGGGCGATATAAGTGTGCGCAATACCCGCCGTACAAGCGGCAACACAAACAATATTCATAAGATGCTCCACATTTTATTTAGCAGACATTCGACTCAGCATATTGGCTAAACAACTCAATAATTTTTTGTGGACTGCGCTCGATCAGCAACTGCTCAATAATCTCGTCATCTGCTAACGCCCCGGCAACCTGAGAGAGCAGACGAATATGTGTTGTGTTTTGATCTTCAAGACGAACGGCAAATAAAATAATGCACCGCACGTTGCTGCCATCAAGCGTTTCCCACGGAATATCATGACGAGTACGCCCGATAGCCAGAGTAGTATTGACCACCGCCGAAGATTTACCGTGCGGGATAGCAATATGATTTTCAAAACCAGTCGAGCCTTCAGACTCACGCTGCCAGACGTCCTGAATAAACGTATCCCGGCAGCTAATCGCACCATCTTTTTGCAGCAGGTCAGTCAGTTCCTCAATGGCCTCCGTTTTATTTGTAGCCTTCATGTCCAAAATAACGCGATTTGTATTGAGTATTTTCGTTATGTCCATCAATCATACCTCATGGAGTTCAGACATTAATTTTCAACGACCAGCGACGTCGCACGATGTAATTTTTCAGTAATAACCGTTTCAGTAACTCGTTTAATATCAGCATCATTGAAGAACGCGGTAACATACACGACAGGCATCGCAATGGTGGGTAAATTTATTGTTGAAACCACCAGTTCAATATCTTCCGTCAGTACGGAGGGCAAACTTCCTGCCGACACCACACCCACAATGGTCCAGTCCGGAAAGGCGCGTAAAATGCGGCTTTTGAGTAAGTGAGAAGTACCGATACCCGTTGAGCAGACCAGTAGCACCCGCTTGCGGGCAATCTGGCGTTCCATTGCTGCCTGAAAATGCACAGTTAAGTACCCAACTTCATCTTCCGATACAGCCCGGTCGCCCCAGCCGCTAAACACCCGATTCACCGCGCACTGTGTTAAACGCCAGACATCCTCCAGCTCTCCTTTGATGTCATCCAACAGCGGGTTACGAATACGAATATGGTAGTTCAGCCGGTTAATCAACGGCTTAATATGAATCAGTAACCCGTCATACAGCGCAACGTCCTGACTGAGGTCGCTGTCGACCATCTCCGCAAATGTCGCGATCAGCCGCCAGGTAATCAACCGCGCCTCATCGCTGGAGTGCATATGGCCAATTACGCTCACATCGTTATGTTCTTCAATCATCACACCAGAAGAGATAATGTACTGATAAATAAACCAGACTTCGTCTTCCGGCAGCGGGTGCGCAATACGTTTTTCGATATGCTGGATCATGCGGCTGGCAATGGAAAAGATGCTCTCGTCAAATGAGGTAATATTTTCATCTTTTCTCGGTAACGCATTCCCCCGTGTGATGCGGTACATCATGATCAGAATATGAGTAAAAATATTGACGTAATAAGGCTCACCCAACGACCAACACAGATCATTCTCCATTTCCTGCAACAGCGTTTGTACAAATAAAACGTCTTCTTCACCGAAGTAATGCACTAGCGCTTTATAGCTACCTGAATCAAGGCGAGAATAAACGACGCTACCGGGTTCATTATGGTTAATCACACCGTTAATCAGCGAGGCCATCGCCTGACGCACACCACTCTCGCTGCCTTCAATGTGCGTTCCGCTTTGGCTACGAATCAAAGATAATCCCAGCGGGGTTATCCATGATTCAATGACTTTCAGATCGTTAACAATCGATGCGCTACTGATAAAATAACGTTCAGATAATTTGCTGATAGATGTTTCATGCGGCGTTTCGCTTAATAATTGTGATGCTATCTTTACGCGCCGTGAATTATTCATCATTCCATCAACATCATCGCCCTCGGCACCTAATAACTGATCCAAATATAAAATATCAGTAATATTATCGGCAATCAGCATCACGCCTGCGCCAGTACGTTTATCAATGGATATTTTCCATTCCGATAACCACTGCTCCAGCATCCGCAGATCGCGTTGCACAGTTTTTTCTGAAACAGCTAAGTATTCAGCGATTTTCAGCAGCGTGACATATTCCTTCCGGGGCAGAAGAAATTTTAATAATCTGTTTTGTCGCGAGGTAATCATTTGCATTATTTACCCTTATCACACACCAGATTAAATATCTAACGAAGCACTGACGCTCCACTTGCAATCCGTGATGATAAATATAAAAGGCCTACGATGTTGCAACAATACTAAATCGTGTCCTGTATTCCGGACAGAAATAAGACAAAAAAGGGAAATAGTGAGATATTTACAGCGCAGATCACATTTTTTGCCAGAGTTATAGTGATAACGCTCGCAAAAACCCTCCCTCTTTATCAGAGAGAGGGAGGATAAAAAATTTATAACGTGATGGTTAATTCATTGCTGTCAGGCGTCACAACCACGCCCCATTCGCTGCCCGCAGATGAACCGCCCTTCACGCCACTAATCTGCAGGATATTTCGCAGGCACAGCGTCCAATTACGCGCTTCGCCGACACCTTGCACAGTAATGGTATTACCCGCGCGCGTGGCCTTCAGCGTGAAGGTAACCGAGCCGTCAGCCGCCGGGACTTCACAGATGGCTTCCCGGCCCTCCTCCAGTTGGAATAACTGGAATGCCGTCCCTTCGTGCCAGGCATAGTCAGGCTTCTGGCTATTGCAGCCTAGCGCCAGCAGGGTGTTGTCTCGCACATAGACCGGCAGGCTCAGGAAGCCATGCTGTTGCTTATGCCACCGGTTGCCCTGCACGTCGTCATTATGCCACAGGTGTGTCCAGCGTCCTTCCGGCAGGTAAAACTGTACATCCCCTGCCTGCGAGAACACCGGTGCGACCATGATGCTATCGCCCAGCATGTACTGACGGTCGAGATAATCACACGCCGGATCGTCCGGAAACTCCAGCATCATCGCGCGCATCATCGGCGTACCCTGTTCACTGGCGCGGGCGGCTTCACGGTACAGATACGGCATCATGCGGCATTTCTGTTCGGTGAAGTAACGCACCACATCACAGGACTCGTCGTCATATGCCCACGGCACACGGTAGGATTTACTGCCGTGCAGGCGGCTGTGGCTGGAAAGCAGTCCAAACGCGCACCAGCGTTTATAGACGTGCGCGGGCGCTGTATTTTCGAAACCGCCGATATCGTGGCTCCAGAAACCAAAGCCGGAAAGGCTGATAGATAATCCACCGCGCAGGCTTTCCGCCATGGATTCGTAGTTGGCGTAGCAGTCACCCCCCCAGTGCACCGGGAATTGTTGCGCGCCCACGGAGGCGGAACGGGCAAACAGCACCGCTTCTTTCTCACCCACAGTTTCTTTCAGCACGTTCCACACCAGTTCGTTGTAGATGAAAGCGTAGTGATTGTGCATTTTCTGCGGATCGGCACCGTCGAACCACTGTACATCCGTGGGGATCCGTTCGCCAAAATCGGTCTTGAAGCAATCCACTCCGATATCCACCAGACCTTTTAGCTTGCTGGCGTACCACTCGCAGGCAGCGGGGTTGGTAAAATCATAAATCGCCAGGCCGGGCTGCCATTTATCCCACTGCCACAGAGAACCGTCAGGCCGCTTGAGCAGATAACCTTTCTCTTTCAGCTCATTGAAGAGAGGGGATTTTTGACCAATGTACGGGTTAATCCATACGCAGACCTTCAACCCTTTCTCTTTCAGGCGGCGGATCATCCCTTCCGGGTCCGGGAACGTCACCGGGTCCCATTCGAAATCACACCACTGGAATGCTTTCATCCAGAAACAGTCGAAGTGGAAAACGTGCAGTGGCAGGTTACGCTCCGCCATACCGTCAATAAAGCTGTTTACTGTCGCTTCATCATAGTTGGTCGTGAACGAGGTGGTGAGCCACAGACCGAATGACCAGGCTGGAGGCAGCGCCGGACGGCCAGTAAAGCGGGTATATCGCTCCAGTACCGCTTTAGGCGTTGGCCCGTCGATCACAAAGTATTCCAGATACTCACTCTCCACGCTGAACTGCACTTTTGAGACTTTCTCGGAGCCGATTTCAAACGATACGCACTGCGGATGGTTCACCAGTACGCCGTAGCCACGGTTGGTGATATAAAACGGGATGTTCTTATAAGACTGCTCAGTGCTGGTACCGCCATCGCGGTTCCAGGTATCTACAGTCTGACCATTACGCACCAGCGCGGTAAAGCGCTCGCCCAACCCGTAGACCGTTTCACCGACGCCCAGATCCAGACGCTCAAACATATAGTTGCGCCCGCTGTTGGTATCCTGCACATAGCCGTTATTTTTCAACTGGCTGCCGGTAATACGCACGCCGTTACGTAAAAAATCGAGTGACCAGAACTCCCCTTTGGTAACGCGCACGCTCAAATTACCGCTCTTCAGTTCGGCAAATTCGGCATTGTTCTGCATTACTACCGGCACATCCTGCTGCACATGCAACGGATAATGCGGACCTTTATCCAGCGCGCCCTGGAAGTGCTCCATACGCACGCCTACAACCCCTTCCTGCGGCGAGAAGAAGCGCAGGGTAAACAGTGGAGTATCGAGTTGCCAGGTGCGCTCACGTACATCGCGCGGCGCAACGTAGACCACCATCTCACTTCCCTGCTGCTCAACGTCGAATACCTGAATCGGGTTTATCAAATTTAGCCCAGGCTGAATCAGCCAGTTTCCATCGCTAATTTTCATCGTCTGTTCCTTTAGTTCTGAAATTCTTTGGTCGTAAAGTCCTGCTGATTGCGACGTGCCCCCTGAGCCAACTGGCTCATAATTTCAGTCAGATACGGGGTTTTCAGGGTATAGAAGCGTTTGGCAATGACGGCACTCAACAGGTAGCAGATCGCTGGGGCGATGGTGAACAACGCAATAATGATGCTGATGGTGGCGCTGTTCTGGGTTTTCGCTGCGGCATCGTAGCCACCGCCAGCCAGCATCCAGCCAATAAGCGCCCCACCGAGAGCGAGGCCCAGCTTGAGCACAAACAACGTCCCTGCGAAGCTAATACCCGTCAGGCGCTTGCCGTTGCACCACTCACCGTAGTCAACGGTGTCAGACATCATTACCCACTGGATAGGCGTCACCAACTGGTGCAACACACCAATCGCAAAGATAAAGATGAACATGGTGATAGTGGCGTGCATCGGCACAAAGAACATCGCCAGGCTGATAACCGCCAACAGGGCGTTAGTCCACCAGAAGACGCTCACTTTGCATTTCCAGTCGGTAAGTGGTTTTGCCAGCGCAGAGCCGATCAGATTTCCGACACAATAGGTGGTGAGGAAGGCGACAAACACCTCCGGCGTGCCCAGGATCCAGGTGACGTAATACATCATTGCCCCGCCACGTACGCAGACAGCCAGGATATTGAGAATGGTGAGCAATCCGACGATGCGCCATTGATCGTTCTTCCAGATATCGCGCAGATCTTCCCGCATTGAGTTATTACCCGGAGGTGCTGCAACACGTTCTTTGGTAGTAAAGAAGCAAAAGGTCAGCATCAGGAATGCAATGACCGAGAGCACAGCAATCCCGCCCTGGAAACCCAATGCTTTGTTTTCGCCGCCAATCAGGTTTACCAACGGCATCATCAGCACCGTGGAGAGCATGCCGCCCGCCGTCGCCAGCACAAAGCGCCAGGACTGCAGTGAGATACGTTGAGTCGGGTCTTTGGTAATAACGCCGCCCAACGCGCAGTAAGGGATGTTAACCACGGTGTAGAGCAGGGTCAGCAGCGTATAGGTGACGGCGGCGTAAATCATTTTGCCATTCAGACTGAGGTCCGGCGTGGTGTATGCCAGCACGCAAACGAGGCCAAACGGAATCGCGCCAAACAGGATCCACGGGCGGAACTTACCCCAGCGCGATTGGGTACGGTCGGCAATCAGTCCCATGCACGGGTCTGAGATAGCATCCAGTGCGCGCGCCAGCAAAAACATAGTGCCGACAAAACCGGCGGGGATACCGAAGATATCAGTGTAAAAAAACATCATATACAACATAACGTTATCAAAAATAATATGACTGGCGGCATCACCCATTCCATAGCCAATCTTCTCTGTGACGGACAATATCTCGCTCTTCATTGTTTTATCCTTTAACACCGTAAGGTAGCTGAAACCGGTTACAGACGTTGTAAACCATCCTTGTGAGCACGAACATTCCGATATTTTGTAATCAATTTACGATTCTTGCTTTCTGTGATCGGAGTAGCGTCGAAAAAATATGTCTAAATGTAAGTATTGGATTTTGTAGAGGTTTATTTGAAAACGGTCATGGTAAAGAGAAAGGGAAGTTAAAAAAGTGAGTGGGGGGGTGTGGAAACTCCTGGAAGTAGCTATAATGCGCCCCGCCTCCATGTAGCAATCGAGGCGCGGAAGATCGTCATCTCCGGTGAGGTGGCTGGACTTCAAATCCAGTTGGGGCCGCCAGCGGTCCCGGGCAGGTTCGACTCCTGTGATCTTCCGCCAAAATGCCTCAAGTAAGCACGTCTTTAATCACATCTCTTTTAAGCTGTCTTTATCCCGTATTGAACTCTGGCCAACCTGTAAGTCTTACTTACAAGTTCCACAGGAAGGGAATTGTCAGGTAATCCGCAATATTCGCGCCAGCCAGCCGGAATACAGTCAGTTTGCCGGGCAACAATGACGCTTAAAAGAAGCCGAAGGCGAGTAGGATATTGCCGGTTTGCTACAGTGGAAAAAAGAGCCGAAAAAGTAGCTCAGAATGCCCCCACATCCCACAAGCAGAATCATTTGAGGGTGATTATGGGGGTTACTCATTTATCCAATACAAAACATCAATATTAAATCAAAAGACCAGAGGTATTTCATCCACGCTGTGCACAATCATTAATTACGTCATTTTGTGCCATTGTTTATCTGTAAGAAGTGAAGTACAACAGATTGCAGAGTGATATAAATTTATAATATTCCGTTTTCAACTGGCTATGCACCATCCTCAACGAATTCCACCATGTCCGTAGTCTTCCATTCCTGATACAAAATGCGCCTACCACCCCTTCAGTTGTGATGATCGGCTAAAAAACAACGTTTCTTTAACAGTTGATAATTTCTCTTTCAACTGCTTATCACTGACTGTGTCAATGCTTATCCCATTTACCTAACACATATTTATCTAATAATTCACTCTCCAGCACTAAATTTAAAAACTTTCTGGTAAGAATTTTATACTCTTAAGATGCCCTTTACTGATATCTATGTACTCTCCTTTTTTTAACTCACTAATGATTAATGAAATCATGCTTTTAGACAACTTTGTATGCTTATGCAGATAATACAACGCACTCAATCTCTCTTTTACTTCCGGGCATTCAGAATTCAGAATATTGAGATAGTGACAGATAATCTTGTACGCATTACTGGACGATAGCAGCACCTCACGCGCCAACAACCTTCGGATAATATAGCTCAGGACAACAGATACATCGTACCACAAGTCATTCTCAGAGATGAGCTGACCCACTTTCTCGGCAGAAAGATAGAACCCTGATGTTTCCGTCTCCGTAAAAAAACGCCCGGCGTATTCATTCGGATAGTAATAATCAACAAACCCTAAGACCATGGGCGCTCTGACGGAAGACAACCAATAATCATCAGATAACTCATAACGCACCTGTCCCTTTACAAGATAAAAGAATAAAGGTTCGCCATCTGGTGATGTTCTTATTAATTCATTGCCTTCTGCAAGATGGAATGAATAACCATACTGAATAATCATGTCGCCAAGTCGTTTAATTGACTCACGAGGGATTTCTAACATAAAGCACGTTACTCCTGTTATTAGCTAATTAAAAAATTAGGAACGATAGCGGCACGGCGACAAACATCGCTGGATTTTGTTTATCTGAAGCCAGAGCTCTGCCAATATTTCCAATAGTCATCATTCAAATCTTATCCCTGGTAAAAGATTCGAATCCACTGTGCTACTTTAGGTTATGGTGCCAAAAAATCCAGAGGCCCGGAACTGAGAAAATTTTCTGGGCTCCCTGCTGCTGATATTGATACTTCTGAAGTTCCTACTTCCGTAGAGGTTAAATAAACCGTCGCACCAGCACTTTCGCTCACCGGAACATCCATTTCTTTCAAGGTACCTGGAACACCACTAATATTGCTTATAGTACCGACTCCAGAAACGCCGAAATGTAAATAGGCATCATCCCCAAGAGCCTCAACCTCTTCACTCGTCAGAAACCCAGGTTTAGTACAATTTTTCACATATGCGTAAATTACGATACGACTTTGCCCATCGGCAACTTGGTAGTCTCGGTTAACTTGCATATCATCTGGGCATAATCCATCGAACGAAACCGACATCGTATTTAATTGCCCACTATCAAAAGAGAAAGAAAGTGCTACTTTGTCTGTATGGAAATCCTTGATAGAAACAGAAGCGACTCCGCTCTCATCTGTAACGCCAGCAGAAGGTGACAGACTTGCATTATTGCTATCAACCGACCACGTGACTTTCATTCCGGACACCATGTTTCCATTTGCATCCTGAACCGTGATCTGTGCCATTTTGTTGACCAAGCTAATATCACTCGTTATGACTTTTACTACTGTTGCCGTACTTGCGTCAGCCACAAAGGATGAGGTCTGGCTCTTACCGGGGGTACTGCCTAAGGTCGCCGTAATCTGAGCCGTTTCTGCTTTCGTATCAGTGAAGGCCACGCTCGCATGCCCCTCCGCATCCGTGATACTTGGGGTAGTGTCAAAGACTACTGTTGTCTTATCCGCAGTCCAGTTCACTGTCGCATTCGCCACTGGGTTGTTGTTGACATCCAGTACCATGGCCGTTGCCACATTGGTTGCCGAACCGTTGGCTACGCTGCCGTCCGTATCAATAGTCACCACGGTGACCCTCGCCGTCGCGATATCCCCAATAAACACTGACGGTTCGGTCTGACTGCTACTACCCAGCTTCGCGGTAATCTGTGCCGTTTCTGCCACCGTGTCGGTGAAGGTCACGCTCACTTGTCCATTCGCATCCGTGGTATCTTGCGTGCCGAACCTTACCGTGCCTTTGTCTGCAGTCCAGGCCACCGCGGCTCCGGCGACCGGGTTATTGTTCGCGTCCAGCACCGTGGCTGTCGCCGTATTCGCCGCCGAACCGTTCGCCACGCTGCCATCCTGGTCGATGACCAGCGTACTGACCACTGCCGTTGCTGCATCCGCCACAAATTTCGACGGTTCAGTCTGACTGCTGCCGCCCAGCGTGGCGGTAATCTGTGCCGTTTCCGCTACCGTATCGGTGAAGTTCACACTCACATGACCATTTGCATCCGTGGTATCTTGCGTGCCGAAACTTACCGTGCCTTTGTCTGCACTCCAGGTGACCGCCGCTCCGGAGACCGGGTTATTGTTTGCATCCAGCACCGTGGCCGTTGCGACATTCGCGGTTGAACCATTCGCCGCGCTGCCGTCAGTATCGATGGTCAGCGTGCTAACGACTGCCGATGTGATGTCTCCGTTAAATCTCGACGGACTGGTCTGGCTGGAACCGCCCAGCGTGGCGGTAATCTGGGCCGTTTCCGCTACGGTGTCGGTGAAGGTCACGCTCACTTGTCCGTTCGCATCCGTGGTGCCTTGCGTGCCGAAATTTACCGTGCCTTTGTCTGCACTCCAGGTGACCGTCGCCCCGGCCACTGGATTATTGTGTGCATCCAGTACAGTCGCTGTAGCACTATTCGTCGCAACTCCGTTCGCCACACTGCCGTTCTTATCGATGGTCAACGAACTCACCGCCGCCGTTGCAGGATCTGCAACAAACTCTATTATTTCTGACAGATAATTACCGTTCACCCAGACCCCAATGTAAGTATTCCGGGACCTCGTATCAGTGATTCTGACTGTCATCTTTCCATCAATTCCGGTAGCCCCGGAGGTCGGACTGAAACGCATCGTTCCGTCGGAGTCAGGAGACCAGCTCACATTTATTCCTGAGACTGGGTTATTGTGCGCATCCAGCACTGTAACCGTTGCAACATTGGCGGTTACACCGTCCGCCACGCTGCCGTTCGGATCGATGACCAGCGAACTGGGCACCGCCGTTGCCGCATCCGCTATAAAGAGCGACGGTTCGGTCTGGCTGCTGCCGCCCAGCGTGGCGGTAATCTGTGCTGTTTCCGCGACGGTGTCGGTGAAGGTCACGCTCACATGCCCGTTCGCATCCGTGGTGCCTTGCGTGCCGAAATTTACCGTGCCTTTGTCTGTGCTCCAGACCACCGCTGCTCCGGCGACCGGGTTATTGTTCGCGTCCAGCACCGTGGCTGTCGCCGTGTTCGCCGTCGAACCGTTCGCCACACTATTGTTAGTATTGATGGTCAGCGTACTGACTACTGCCGTCGCAGCATCCCCCACAAAATGACTGTTCTGTGATTTAGCGCTACCATTATCCAAACCTGCGGTAACACTTATGGTTTCTGCCACTGTATCGGTGAAAGTGGCGCTCGCCACACCACTCTGATTAGTGCTGGTAAATTTCGAGGAGAATTCCACCGTATTACTACTCGCACTGAGAGCAACTCTTAATCCACCAACCGGATTACCGTTCGCATCCACTACCGTCACAGCAACACCATTTTTCGAAGCGCCATTAGCTGGACTATTATCGGGATCAATAACAATAGAGCCGATCCTGGCGGTACTTGCATCTGCAACAAATGTGCTGCCCTGCACCTTACTACTGCCGTTTTCCAGAGTAGCCGTGATCTCTACATGCTCCGCTACGGTGTCCGTATAGGTCAGGCTCGTCTTACCACTACTATCGGTCACTCCTGAAGAGACACTGAGTTTCGCCGTGCTCTTATCTACCGTCCACGTCACAATCGCCCCGGCAATTGGGTTATTGAGAGCATCGACGACCATTGCCGTTACACCATTAGTAGCAATGCCATCTGCAATACTACCGCTATGATCGGGTAGCAAAGTGAGTGTTGCCGTCGCCGCATCCCCCACAAATTTCGACAGTTCAGTCTGACTGCTGCCGCCCAGCGTAGCGGTGATTTGCGCCGTTTCCGCTACCGTGTCGGTGAAGGTCACACTCACATGCCCGTTCGCATCCGTGGTGCCCTGCGTGCCGAACCTTACTGTGCCTTTGTCTGCGCTCCAGACCACCTCTGCTCCGGCGACCGGGTTATTGTTCGCGTCCAGCACCGTGGCTGTCGCCGTATTCGCCGCCGAACCGTTCGCCACACTGCCGTCCTGGTTGATGACCAGCGTACTGACCACCGCCGTTGCCGCATCCGCCACAAATTTCGACGGTTCAGTCTGACTGCTGCTGCCCAGTGTGGCGGTAATCTGTGCCGTTTCCGCCACCGTGTCGGTGAAGGTCACACTCACATGACCATTTGCATCCGTGGTGTCCTGCGTGCCGAACCTTACTGTGCCTTTGTCTGCGCTCCAGACCACCGCAGCTCCGGCGACCGGGTTATTGTTCGCGTCCAGCACAGTGGCTGTCGCCGTGTTCGCCGCCGAACCGTTCGCCACGCTGCCGTCCTGGTTGATGACCAGCGTACTGACCACCGCTGTATCCGTATCGGCAACAAAGGTGGTGGTTTTTGTTTGCGTCGCACCACTGACACTTACCGTCACTGTTACGTTCACCGTTTCGGCTTTCGCATCCGTCAGCGTCATCACCGCCTGGCCCGAAGTATCCGTCGTGGATGTTGGCCCCGCCAGGGAGGCTGTTCCATCCACCGTCCAGTTCACTACAACATTCGCCTGCGGGGTATTTGCGGCATCTACGACAATAACCGTGGAGGTACTGACGGTACGCCCGTCGGCTTTTATCTGTTGCGCGACATCAAAACGGCTGATCTTCAAAGCGGTTAGATCAACAGAGAAATGACTGGGCTGCGACTGGCTGCTACCGTTCGCCAGTACCGCAGTGATGTTGGTACTTTCAGCCACAGTATCTGTAAATTGCACACTGACTTTGCCGTCTGCCCCGGTATTGCTCGAGCCGGAACTGAATTTCACCGTTCCTTTATCCGCCTGCCATGCCACAGCAATCCCCGGTACCGGATGCCCCTGCGCGTCCAGTACTGTCACCGTCGCCGTATTGGTTGTCTTACCATCTGCCGGGCTGCTGTCCTGGTCCACCGTCAGGCTACTGATAAACGCCGTCGCCACATCCGCTGTAAACGTTGTATTTACACTACGGGACACATTATTCGCCGTCGCGGTCACGACAGTCGTGCCCATAGAAAGATTCGTCAGCGTGGTCGACGCCAGCCCTTTGGCATCCGTTACTACCGAGGTATTTTCCAGCACCGCACCGTTCCCGGCACTGAATGCCACTGTGATGCCCGCTACCGCATTGCCCCGCGCATCGGTCACGCTGGCCTGTACCACGTTAGTCGCTTTCCCATCTGCCGCGGCATTGTCTTTCGTTATTTTTAGATCGCTGAGGGTGGCTGCCTCATCTGGCAAAAACGTCACGCTGACATCTGCCGCATTGCCGTTCTCCAGCGTCGCGGTGATTTTCGCTTCTCCGGCAACCACACTGGTGATCTCCGTGGTCGCCATTCCCTGTGCATCCGTCGTCGCACTTGCCGCCAACAGAGTTCCGGCACTGGTTGCAAATTTGACCGCCAACCCAGGTACCGGCTGGTTTGTCTGCGTATCAATTACCGTCAGACGTACCGTGTTTCGGGTATTACCGTCCGCCAGTGCGTTATCGTTTACCACCACAAATGACGAGATGTCGTTTCGCGCTTTGTGGACCATTACCACCGTTTCCGCGCTGTTTGATTTGTTATGGCGAGAGTCATACGCCACTGCGCTAATACGATAGGTATTCACACTGCCCTGCTCCGCTTTCCAGGCCGGCAGTGTGATAAGCAGTGATTCACGGGATTGTTGTGTAACGCTGCCTCCCGCATTGACAATACTGCTGTAGTCCCAGTCCACACTCTCTGTACCGTATTTTGCCCGCACGTCCGCGGTTAGCGACACGGTACTGTTCGCATCCGCAGATACTGTCGCTGGCAGCGACAAGGTAATAAGATCCTGTTTTTTATACTGCATAACGATGGTGTTATTACGTTCAACCATATCGTAACGACTGCCTGCCAGCGTCCGGGCCAACCCGACCATATCCGGATCGGTCTGATCGGCCATTGATACGCCCAGACGATAGTTGAAGTTCAAAAACACCCGTGAATCATTCGTATTGCTGCCGCTACGATGCTCCGCTCCTAACGTAACCAGCGGGATCGGCGTGTAGTTCAACCCAACCGTCACCGCCGAAGGTGAGTCCGCCAGATCCGTGTGGTCATCAAGAGCGACATTCTTGCCAAAATATTTCTCATACGTTGCGTTCATGCCAACATTTGGATATGAAGGCAACCAGCCGGCCAGACGCACGTCGTATCCGTTGGCTGGTCGCTCATCGTAATCTTCCATATCTTCAACGCCAGACTGGTGCCAGTCGGTAATGCGCTGGTAAAGGTTGGCGGACAGTTTGAGGTAATCCGTCCAGGCTTCAGTGCCAATACCGTAGCGACTGTTTTCTCCGGTGATGTCGTAGTCATAGAAACTGTTCACACCAAGCATCCAGTTACCCGTGAAGCCGCGCACTCCAAGGCCGATATTGGAGGTCGTGCGTTTATCATCCGTATCCCGGCGGATCCCACCCTGGGTAAAAATCAGGTAATCGGCGGTATCAAGCATCGGGAATAACAGATCGAGATCGCCACCGCCCGGAAAGGATAAATTTACCTGCGCATGCCCGTACTGATTCAGCCAGGTTTCCATACGCTGGTTGGCAATCCCGGCAGCAATTCCGGCGGCGGCACTACGTCCCTGAGCTGCAGGATCATCACTGCCCAAAACCTGCCACAGGCGCGTAGCTGCGGTCTTACCTGAATCAATCATCTGCAACTCAGGATCGGCGACAGAGGAGGTTTTCCCCGCTTCTGGTTCTGAAGCTAAGGCAGGCAATTCCGCAGATTTAGTCGGCTGTGAGGAGAAAAAACCGGATGATTCCTGAGACGTCTTTTTGACATTTAGCTCAACAGAAGAGGAAGACCATATTTTATCGTTCTCTTCCGGAGGGGAGTCGGGGACAGCAGAGAGAAGCGCTGAGTTACGCATGGTGGTCATGGACTGACTGAATTGCTGTTCTGACGGTGAAGCGGCCACAGCCACAGAAACCCATGAGAATGAAAGCAGGACAGGCATGACAATTTGCAGAAATATATTCAGTAACGCAATTGTCTGAATTAAACGTGCGCTAAAGCGCCTGTCCGGCCTGGCATGCATGTTATTAGATACTCGGTAGATTTAGCATTAATAATTCGCCCTATAATATTTTATTTTTAAGGCAAGAAAAATTACTGTGTTAGTCCAAAAATGGAATATTCTATTTATGCAATGGAAAACAGGTATCTATTATTATATTTACAGGGAATCGATAATAAAAATCATTTACTAAAATAAGGCCGCCATTATCTAAAACGGTTCATAGTTTATGCTGTTCACCTGCATTTTTATTAATTATTGCCTTCCTGATGCTCCTTAGGAGGTAATCGCTTCGTTTGTTCTGGCAAAACTTTGAGCGATATCCTCACCTTGCAAAGATGATCGAGTAAGCCAAATCTGGCAATGTAATAAGATGTAACATTGGTTTGCTATAACTATGGGCAATAAAATCCTATTCAGCAAGCATCTTTATAAAATTTTTCTGACTTTTTAATTCACACATAACTCATTGGAAAAAGACACTATTAGCCTGGACTTCACTCAGCGAGGGCGAAGTTTCAATAAAAAAGAAAGAAAGAAACGGTGCCGAGGTGATCACCTTATATTGGTAATTGACATTTTATGCATTTTAATCATCTTTACCGCGTTGAACAGCGCGAGAAAAACACGCCATGCCAGCCCTTCACTACTGTCAGTACATTTCTGGAGGAGTAAAAGAACAGTTCTGACTAAAAACCGCCCCTCCGGCTCTCTGGCAAACCAGCTCTCTTATCGATAAGGGAGCGATAAAAAAGTATTGCCCGAGTGGTTATTTTTCCATTCGAAACAAGAAAAAACCATCTTTTTTAAGTTGTTACCTCAGCAAAATCCAGCAGACAGTGTTCGTTTGGTGTGCCTACGGTGAGAACAATCAAATACATTAAGTACATTAACCACTTCCTGGCAAAAAACATCACTCATCTTTCGTGATTCGTTTAGTAATCCGAACACGACGTCCATTTTTGGTAAATGGCAACACTTCATTTACAATCAAGATATATAAAACAAACCAGGAGAAACAAATAAGGAGTATTTATTATAATAACATCACCACTTTTAATTTGCAGAATAATAATAACAAGAGTAACTAATTCGGTATATTTTTACCAACCCGGAGATGATGATCAATGTGACACCAGTAATATATCACTTCACAGAAACTTATTTCACGGCATTTATTAACGGTTAAAAATAAATACAAAAACCATACCAATCAATAGCTTATAATAACACTGCAAAAAATAAAGAAACCTCATTTAAATCACCAAAACTCCAATAATGGATTAAATAACAAAACAAATTGAACTCAAAATATAGAAATGATTATTCTATTTGCGAGATTTCGTGAGACTGCACAAGCACCATAAGAAGTATGTCGTATATCTGTGCACGCGGAATTTTAAATAACTACGGTGACTACATGATGTTTATCTGAAGAGATAGATAGGGGATTTTACTATCCGTCCTCTCTGCCCTCTGAATTATATCTCGAATATATAGTGTTGCCGAGAGCATTCTTTTTTGCATAACAGGAGTTTTAGATTGAAAAGTTGTGGCAAGTTCCATAAAACACGAATCGCCCTCGCGTGCTCTTTAGCTGTAGCATTTCAAGCTTCGGCAACAGACATTTCGAATGGCGTATGGGATACCTTCATTTACGATGGTACTTCAGGCGTAACTTATCAGGGATATGCGGACTGGAACGGCGCAGATGCCAATATTTACCCTGTCATCAATAACTCCGTCGTAAACGGTGTTATTTCGACAAATTACCTTGATGCAGATACAGCCAATCCAAATTCACTCTCCATCAGCAATACGACTGTACATGGAATGGTGACGTCTGCTTGCATGACGTCAGGTTGCACTGACGTCGAGCAGAACTATAACGATCCGCTGACATTGACCGTTAATAATTCAACTATTGATGACAGCTTTGAGCATTTTGATTATTACAACACCGATGGTACCTCTGCGGGTTCTTTACCAATCTATAATCTGGGTACAGCAATTACGCTTGATCAAGAAAGCAATATTGCCATTGAAAACAACTCTCACGTTGCTGGTATTACACTAGGCCAGGAAATTCAGGATTACGCCGACAGCGGTAGCACTGACAGCTTTGTAGACAATATTGTTGTCAATGATTCTTCCGTTACCTCTGGAGCCTGGACTGAGCTGGATACGTCAGGTTTCTACGGTCAGTCAGAAAAACCTTCTGATTACACCGGCGCACTGACAATGCAGGCTGATTTCGATGTGAATGGCGATGGTGTCATTAATAGCAATGATCAAACCATCAACATGAATGATGTTGCGATTGCGGCTATCGATAATCCGGATTCAACTGAATCCATGAAAACCAATGCAACATTCAACAATTCAACCTTAACGGGCGATGTGTTGTTCGTCAGTCGTTTCAATAACGGTTTTGCACCTGCAGGTGTTGATACCAATGCAGACGGCGTGATCGATTCTAACCTGGGTTATGCTGATGACAGCCTGAACCAGGACGAAATGAACCTGACGCTTGATAATGGAAGCAAGTGGGTCGGTGCGGCAATCTCTGACGTTGATGCAACAGCAACACTGTACGATATTGCAGCAAACAGCCTGATTCCTTCCTCAACTTATAACGCCGACACGGGATATGTTGATGGTGCAGCCGTCTTCCAGAGTGGGATCTTTAACGTAACGCTGGATCATGGTTCTGAGTGGGATACCCGTAAAGCTTCCGATGTAGATACCTTAACCGTATCTAATGGCTCGCAGGTGAACGTAGAAAGTTCTGCGCTGCTGGCCGATACCATCAACCTGAATAGCTCTTCATCCATGAACATCGGTGATGATGGTCAGGTAGATACTAATGCCATGAATATTGATGGTAATAGTACGGTGAATCTGACAGAGGAAACGGCAAATTTATATGCTAATACCATTACTGTCAGCAATGGCGCAGCACTAAATATTGGCACGGGTGAAGTCGACACGCATAACCTTGTCCTGACCTCAGGTGGTCAGCTTGATGTGGGTAGCCGCGAATATGTCCTGAACAGTGACATGAACACGGGTTATACCAATGGTAATACCGATAACGCATCTGACTATGGTGTAGTCGATGTGAATTCTGATGGTCATCTGGCAGTCAATGGCGATGTCGCAGGTAACTATAAAGTTAGCGTGAATAATGCCACCGGCAAAGGCTCTGTTGCTGATTATAAAGGTCATGAGCTGATTCGCGTTTATGATGATAACACCGATACGCAGGCTTCCTTTACCGCAGCAAACAAAGCCGATCTGGGCGCTTATCAGTATGAAGCTCAGCAGAGCGGTGATTCTGTTGTACTGAAACAGGATGGCTTAACCGATTATGCCAATATTGCGCTGAGCATCCCGTCTGCTAACACCAATATCTGGAATCTGGAACAAGATGCACTGGCAAATCGTTTGGATAATGGCCGTGTAAATCAAAACAGTCAGGATACTGGCGGTGCATGGGCTACTTACATCGGCGGTCACTTCCAGGGAGATACCGATACACTAAGCTATGATCAAGATACCAGCGGCATCATGGTTGGTTTTGATAAAGCGATTGAAGGTAATGGTGCGAACTGGATTGTCGGTGCCGCTGCCAGCTTCATGAAAGGTGATATCGATGATCAAACCGGCCATGTCGATCAGGATAGCCAGTCTGCTCGTGTTTATACCTCTACGCGCTTTAACAACAATGTCTTCGTTGATAGCACATTGAGCTACAGCCACTTTGATAATGACCTGTCTGCGAGCATGAGCAATGGTAATTCAGTAAGCGGCAACGGTATCTCTTCTGACGCCTGGGGTCTGAATCTGAAAGCTGGTTATGACTGGAAATACAATCAGAATGGCTACGTTACTCCATACGCAAGCATTTCTGGTCTGTTCCAGGATGGTGACGGATACCAGCTCAGCAACAATATGAATGTTGATAGCCAGTCTTATGACAGCATGCGTTATGAAGCAGGCGTCAATACCGGCTATACCTTTAGCTTCGGCGAACAGTCATTCGTTCCGTATGCAAAAATCGCATATGTGTATGATGATTCAGATAATAACAGCGCAGATGTTAATGGCGATGATATTGATAATGGTGTGGGTGGTTCAGCAGTACGCGCCGGGTTGGGTGGTCAATTCAACTTTACTAAAAACTTTAGTGCATATGCCGGCGGTGATTATCTTGGCGGAGCTGATGTCGATCAAGACTGGTCAGCAAATGCTGGTGTGAAATATACCTGGTAATAAGTTAATGCAAAGGCCTGCTATTGCAGGCCTTTAATTATTAGGGGGGCGCTATTCCAATTGCATTAGTAAGATATTAAAAATCTCTTCAAGTATATTTTTGCACATCCCAATAATGCACCAGAATGCCTCCCATCATTAACTTCCGCCAAAAAACCAAGATATTAAAATCAATTCCAGACCATTAAATATCATCATATCAATTAACATCATGGATATTTATTATGAACAAGCAGTGGATGTGCTATTTTGTTGCTCTTATTATTCTCAGTGGTTGTGTTGATGCAACGCATCCAACAAACGATGTGACTAAAAATAAAGCTTCAACGGATGACTCACTTTTCTCAGACAGCGAGTGTATTAATAACTTCAACGTACTACGAAAAGTTGATCCTGATAAGTTTATGCTTTATCAAAAGCAGTTCACTGAAATCAATAAAAGCTATGATTTTTATGATAAAAACTCAACCATTCTGGATAAAGACCATAAAGAATTGATCGCTATGGAGGCCAATTCAAAGCTGCATTTAATCTGCGCTCGAGTTAAAAATGCCGCCTATGCCGGTATCGAAAAAAAAATGTACGCAATCAGCCAATTGTGATTTGAGTATCGACTACCAGCAAGTTTACTGAGTATGTAATAAATGGCATTTACAGCTTCATTCTTCGCCGGATAACGCTTATACGTGTCCGGCCAACAAAGAACATGATGTCCAATCAACTTTCCAATACCACCCTTAATATTTCCAGTAGCCTGACATCTTTCATCGCAACCAACAGCATCTGTTATTTTTCGACACAATTATCGCCGTCAACTTACGCGACACACGTCACTGAATTTGTCGATGTGCCATTGCTATTCTTTCCCCCGAATCAGGAAACATCCTGAATACCTCGATATTCATTGCGTAATAATTGAGCGAAACGGGCACTTTATTTTGTCCAGAAGACTTCAACCTACCAATGGATATTAGGAGAAAACGTGGGCAGGGGCGTTTATCTCTCTGGCGAGCAATGTCTGAGCGTTCGGACGTTATCGCATTTCAGCAAACGGTGTGTTTCCGGTGTATTTATGGCGTACTTATGAGGGATATTTAATGTTTACGTTTAAAAAGTGCCTGATTGCACTTTCTATAAATTTGGCTGTTGTTTCATCAGGTTTTGCTTGTACGACCCTGCTGGTCGGCAATGAAGCGTCGGCGGACGGATCCATGTTGGTAGCCCGCAGTGCAGACAGCGATGCCCTGAAAGCACAGCATTTTGTCATTCATCCGGCAAAACAGAATCAGACCGGTGTGTACAGCACCAAAGCGCATAATGGCGCGAATGATTTTACCTGGCCGCTGCCAAAAAATTCCCTGCGTTACACCACCGTTCCAAACTGGAAAACGCAACTGCATGGCGCAACCGGTTTTAACGAACTGGGCGTCGGCGTGAGCGGTACAGAATCTATTTTTGCTTCGCCAAAAGCGCTGGCCGTCGACCCATATGTTGAAGACAAAGGCATCACCGAAGACGATATTCCGGATATCCTGCTGTCACAGAGCAAAACAGCCCGTGAAGCGGTGGCGTTGCTGGGACATATCGTTGAAACCGCCGGAGCTGGCGAAGGCTTTGGCGTTGCCGTGGTGGACGATAACGAAATCTGGTATCTGGAAACCGGTAGCGGCCACCAGTGGATGGCACAGCGTTTACCGAATAATCAATATTTTGCCACTGGTAATCAGGGACGCTTACAGGATTACGATCCTAAGAACCCTAATATGATGGCGTCAAAAAACCTGGTTGAGTTCGCGACCGAAAAAGGTCTTTACGATCAGGCAAAAGATGGCAAATTCAACTTTTCCAAAGTCTATACTCGTGACGATGAGCGTGACCGCACATATAACGATCCCCGCGTCTGGACTATTCAGAAAGAGTTCAATCCTTCCGTAAAACAGGATATGGCCGCAGGTCGTGAATTCCCGGTATTCATGACGCCAGAGAAGAAAATGACGCTGGACGATGTGAAATCTGTGTTGCGTAACCACTATGAAGGCACCAAACATGACCCTTACACCAACGGCCTGAACGGTAAAGAGCCGTGGCGTCCGGTCAGTGTCTTCCGTACCTACGAAGCGCACGTTATGCAGGTACGTCCGTGGTTGCCAAAAGAGATTGGTGAAACAACCTATATTGGTCTGGGTATGGCCGATCTTACCGCCTTTGTTCCCTACTATAGCGGCCTGAAAACGTATCCGGCCAACTATACGATGGGCACGAACAACGCTGACGATCAATCCATTTACTGGAAGTATCGCAAATTACAGACGCTGACCATGACGGACTATCCGAAGCTCGCCCCTATCGTCAAAAAAGCCTACAAAGCGTGGGAAGACAAAGTGGCGAAGGAGCAAAAAGAGGTTGAGGCAGAATATCTGAAGATGGCAAAAACCGATAAACCCGCCGCCGATAAGATGCTGAATGACTTCAACCTGCGCATCATGGCCGATGCCGAGAAGCTGACCGAAGACCTGACTAATCAGTTGTTCACCATCCGCACCAAAGACATTCAGTCTGATATTTTCTTTGCTAACGCCAGCAAAAAAGACTGAGTGACCGCAGAGTAGAAAGCCAGGTTAAAGACCTGATGATTCTGGTGCAGAGCAAGAACGTTAGCTCTGCGCCAGCATTTCACACCGCGCCTTCACGGCATCGTGCAATAACCGTACCGCCGTTGAAAGCTGTTTACGGTGTGGGCAAATCATATTTAACGGAACTTTTTCCCCCAGATACCCCGGCATCAGCAACTGCAAACGACCGTCACGCACATCTTCGCTCACATCCAGCCACGACTTATACGCAATCCCCTCACCGGCAATCGCCAGACGCCTTATCACTTCGGCATCATCGCTCATAATGGTGCTGTTGACCTGCACGCTACTGACTTCACCATTACGCGTAAACGTCCAGCGATCATGAAGCCGCCCGCGTAATACAAAGGTCATGGCGTTCAGCTGCGCTAAATCGCCAGGGTGTTGCGGCTCACCGTATTGCGCAATCCAGTCCGGAGAAGCCACCAGCACGCGGCGATTACCTGGCGCGACGGGCAACGCGATATAAGACGCGTCTTCGGTATTACCATACCGAAACGCGACATCGACGGGATCTTTAAATACATCGGTCACCTGGTCGGAGAAAAAGACCCGCAGGCGCAGCGCAGGATAGCGGCGACGAAACGACTGAAAGACCGGCAACAACAGATTCCGTCCGAGATCGGACGGCACCGCAATTTGCAGCATGCCTGAAATCTCATCTTCCGG
Source organism: Citrobacter sp. Cm046 (assembly GCF_030333065.1). NCBI lineage: Bacteria > Pseudomonadati > Pseudomonadota > Gammaproteobacteria > Enterobacterales > Enterobacteriaceae > Citrobacter > Citrobacter sp. Cm046. The sequence goes on from NZ_JAOWGP010000030.1 coordinate 301,775, forward strand.
CGTCTGGATTTTTTGCAATCCGGCGTGCATTACATCCAGCATCTGACGGGCATAGGGCAACCAGATCTCACCTTCCGGTGTGAGCCGCAGGCTACGTGTGGAGCGAGCGAACAGGCGAATCGTCAGCGTAGACTCCAGACGCTTGATGGCTGAACTGACCTGGGCGGGCTGGACGCCGACTTCGCGCGCCGCATCACTAAAACTGTTCAGCGCCGCGGCGCGGACAAACAACGTGAGATCTTCAAGCCGGAACATTTTCACTCCTCGAGTATAAGTCCTGTCGCCGTGAGGCTATTTTTCCCGTTCTGATGCCGGTTTACCATCGAATTATTCAACAGATATACCCTAAATAATTCGAGTTGCATGAAGGCGGCAAGGGAGTGAATCTCCTGGAACATAGCGAACTATGTGACTGGAGTGAGCGAGCGTAGCCAACGCACATGCAGCTTGAAGTATGACGGGTATAAATAGATTCCTGTAACCGGAGAGACTATGAAAGCTATCGCCATTACCCACGCCGCAACCAACGGCAGCAATATTGAATTTTTACAAGAAATTGACCTGCCGGTTCCGATCGCTACCGGACATGACCTTTTAGTTGAAGTGAAAGCTATTTCCGTCAACCCCGTCGATACCAAAGTACGCGAAGGTTTCAATGCCGACGTGCCGCGCGTGCTGGGCTGGGATGCGGTTGGCGTGGTGAAATCCGTGGGCGATGCGGTGACGCTGTTCGCGCCTGGCGACGAAGTCTGGTACGCCGGTGCGCTGGGTCGTGCTGGCAGTAACAGTGAATTTCAGCTGGTTGATGAACGCATTGTTGCGCTGAAGCCACAATCACTGGATAACGCTTCAGCGGCAGCCCTGCCGCTGACCGCCATCACTGCGTGGGAAATGCTGTTCGACCGCCTGGGCGTTGAGGAAAATGGCAATGAGAATGATGTTTTATTGATTGTCGGCGCTGCAGGCGGCGTTGGTTCTATCCTGACCCAACTAGCCAGTAAGCTGACCAAAATGACCGTTATCGGTACGGCATCGCGTCCGGAAAGCCAGAAATGGGTGCGTGAAGCGGGCGCTCATCATGTGATTGATCACAGTAAACCGCTGACAGAAGAGCTGGCACGAACAGGCATTAAACAGGTGACCCACGTCGCCAGCCTGAACAATACCGAGCAGCACTATCAGCAGATTATTGCCGCGCTGGCGCCACAGGGAAAACTGGCGCTAATTGACGATCCGCAATCCCTTGATGCGCGTCCGCTGAAAACTAAAAGCATTTCTCTGCACTGGGAATTTATGTTTACACGCTCGATGTTTGAAACACGCGACATCATTGCCCAGCATCAGCTACTGACCCGCGTGGCGCAACTGATCGACAGCAAGGTTATCCATACCACGCTGGGCGAACATTTTGGTGTCATCACCGCAGCTAATTTGCAAAAAGCCCATGCCCAAATTGAAACCGGTCGTTCAGTGGGCAAGATTGTTCTGGAGGGATTTTAAATGCCTGACTCTACAGTGATTTCAATCATAGCGGTGCTAAAAGCCAAACCTGGGAAAATCAACGCACTGAAACAAGCGCTGCAAGCCCTTTTGCTACCCACTCGCCGGGAGCCGGGCAATATTGAGTATGCGCTGTTTCAGTTACGCGATACGCCGGATGTATTTTACGTGCGTGAATCCTGGCGCGGCCAGGCAGGTCTGGACGAACATATCGCCTTACCGCATTTCCAGACGTTTATTCTGCAAATGAACGACCTGCTGGCCGAGCCGCTGCGTCTGGATTATCTGACACCGATAGACGCTTAACATTATCCCAGAGCTCCCTGCCTGGCGGGGGGAGCTAAAGACAGTGCATGAGGTATTCCTGCTGTCAGAGTCATCTCTGCTATGATGTCTGCACACAAATAAGACAATACATTATGCAGAGGGAAAGATGAGTTCCACCAGAAGAGGGATGATGAACGTCCTGATAGCCGCCGTATTATGGGGAAGTTCAGGCGTTTGCGCGCAGTACATCATGGAGCAAAGTCAGATGTCGTCGCAGTTTCTGACCATGACACGTCTGATTTTCGCCGGGCTCATTCTGCTGATGCTCTCTTTTGTGCACGGTGACAAAGTCTTCTCCGTTATCAAAAACCGCAAAGACGCCATCAGCCTGCTGATTTTTTCTGTGGTCGGGGCGCTCACCGTACAACTGACCTTTCTGCTTACCATTGAAAAATCCAATGCCGCCACCGCAACGGTACTGCAATTTTTGTCACCGACAATTATCGTGGCGTGGTTTTCGGTGGTACGCAAAGCGCGACCGGGAATATTAGTGCTGACGGCGATCTTCACCTCGCTAATCGGCACATTCCTGCTGGTCACCCACGGCAACCCGACGTCGTTATCCATCTCGCCTGCCGCGCTGTTCTGGGGGATCGCTTCGGCATTTGCTGCCGCGTTCTATACGACATATCCCTCTGTGCTTATCGCGCGTTACGGTACGCTACCGATTGTCGGCTGGAGCATGTTGATAGGCGGCCTGATCCTGCTCCCATTCTATGCCGGGCAGGGAACGAACTTTGTGGTCAATGGCAGTTTGATTCTGGCATTTTTCTATCTGGTGGTGATCGGTACATCACTGACGTTTAGCCTGTACCTGAAAGGTGCGCAGATGATTGGTGGGCCGAAAGCGAGCATTTTGAGCTGTGCAGAGCCACTGAGCAGTGCCTTACTGTCCCTGCTCCTGTTAGGCATTACGTTCACTTTACCGGACTGGCTCGGTACGCTGCTGATCCTCTCTTCAGTGGTGCTGATTTCAATGGATTCCCGCCGCCGCGCCAGAACGGCATAACGCCAACCGGCGCGGTGACGGGCGAATATTACCAGCCCGGTACCGCGCCGCCGTTAAAGATTGTCTCGGCTGCTTTCGCCACTTCCGGTGACTGATAAGATTGCAGGAACTCTTTTACGTTCTCTGCATCTTTGTTGTCTTCTCGCGCCACCAGAATATTCACGTACGGTGAGTTTTTGTCTTCAATAAATACGCTGTCATGTACCGGGGAAAGCCCGGTTTGCTGAATGTAGGTGGTACTGATAATTGCCACATCCACTTTCTGATCGTCCAGTACACGCGGCAATTGCGCGCCTTCCAGCTCCATAATATTCAGATGGTGTGGGTTATCAGTAATATCCAGCGCCGTCGGCAACAGACCAGTGCCCTCTTTCAAGGTAATCAGTTTTTCTTTTTGCAACAGCAATAGCGCACGTCCGAGATTAGTTGGATCGTTAGGAATCGCAATTGTCGCGCCGTCTTTCAGCTCGGCAACGGTTTTGATTTTTTTCGAATAACCCGCCATCGGGAAGACAAAGGTATTGCCCACCGCCACCAGCTTAAAGTTATGCGCTTTATTATCCTGCTCCAGGAAAGGACGATGCTGGAAGACATTGGCATCCAGTTCACCATGATTGGTTGCATCGTTGGGTAGTAACGAACCGCTGAACCCTACCAGCTCAACATCCAAACCGTACTTCTCTTTGGCCACTTTCTTCGCAACCTCCGCCACATCCTGCTCTGCGCCGTTAATCACGCCGACTTTGATATGTTTCGCATCACTGCTTTGCTGATCGCAACCTGCCAGTAATATTCCCGCCAGCAATAATGCCGCCCCGGCCCCGAAATGAGGTATGTTCAGTTTCACGTTTTTATCCTTTTGAAATAACCGCCTGATGAGTAATGAATTGACTATAGCGGGAAGGCTGCTGCGGTTTAAAAAACGAAAAAGTATCAGCAAGAAGAAAAAAGCATAACGAAGGAATATACAAAAAAATGCCCGGTGGCACGACGCTACCGGGCGACACGATTTCTCAACTCTCGGTGGATATTCAGCAAGCCATCCTTCCGGTCATCAAAATGATTTTGATAAATAATGGCGTGCTGCCCCTTTTTCCGGAAAGTCTTCGAGGGTCATTTGTAACTGGTAACCGTTCTTTTGATAAAACGGCAACGCCTGGAAACTCATGGTATCAACCAGCGCATGCAAACACCCTCTCTCGCGCGCAGTCTGTTCTGCCGCCTGCATCAGCTTTGTGCCATAACCGCCTTTACGCAGGGATTCATGCATCCATAAAAACTCAATACACAGCCACTCACCTTTGATTTTACCGATCAGCCCACCCAGTATCTCGTTACGCTCATCGCGCCAGTAGACCGCCATATCGCCAAAATTGGACGTTTTCAGGAACTGGAGATTGTAAGCACGCAGGCCAGTGAGCAGCGCATTCTGATCATCTTCTGTAACCGTATCCGTAATCTGTATCTGCATTCTATCCTCCTGAAAAACTACAACTTCTGGCTGATTAATTTTTCTACACTAACACAGGCTGATGAGTGAGCCGTATGCCGACTACACTTACTCTTGAAATTATGCGCGTCGACAACAAGGATTATTAACATGAAACGAGCCGTTTTTCCGATCATTGCCATTCTTTTCACGCTGCCGGGTCTGGCGCAGGCCGACTCGGCTTACGGTTCGCTACAGTCAGTTCACGAAAAAAACACTGTGCTGAAGGATTTACGTAAGATTTGTACCCCACAGGGGTCGCCATCGGATGAGGTGTGGGAAAAAACGATTATGGCTGATTCACGTAATCAGCAGCATATTCGCGAAGCCATTTTGGCAATACAAAGAAGTCATCAGGACAACTACTGGGAAGCACTTAGTAAGGTTGAATGTCCGGATATCTAGGCGCGAAGCAGAGTGCTTAACGCCTGATTGATACCGTTACCGCTGAGGAATAATTAAGTCTCCGCGCAGCACGTACGAACTCAGCACACTCTGCGTTTTTTCATTTAACCAGCTGACTATACGTGCGGCCATGGCATCCATTGAATATTCAATAGCCGGGATTGTCGGGATACCGGGCAGGTGCAGTGTACCGGCCAGGCTAAAGACCATAATGTCTTCCGGTACGGATTTATTAAATGCCTGCAACTGCGGGATCACACGCTGGGCCTGCTGTTCATCCGCCACCAGCAGCGCGTTAAAATTGAGCGTTGACGCGTTATTTAGCAATTCCTGCAAGGCCACTGATGATGACGTCGCTTCCATAAACACCAGATTGCGGTTAAAGGGCAGGAAATTTTTTTCCAATGCATGTTTGTAACCCAGGAGTACCTGGTCGGAGAAACCCATACCATCCGGGTGGATCAGCGCAATCTGGCGGCGATGCTGGCTAATCAGGTAGTTACATGCCGTTTCGGTAGCGAATGCGTGATCAAACTGGATGCTGTTGACGTCATCGCCAGACTCCAGGCAATCCACCAGAATGACATTATCCTGACTAATACTTAACGGGAAACGTGCGCCAATAATCAACACGTCATCGCACAAACCGCAGCTTAGCTCATCAAGGGCGCTCATCACTTCCGCTTTGGTATTGGCAAAGCGAAGGAGGAGGTGTTTTTGATGCTGGCTAAGATGCTTTTCCAGCGCGTAGAGATAGCCCGTTGTCTGATTGATGTTGTCCTGTGCGCATATCACGCCAATGCAGCCTGTAGACTGGCTCAGCAGCGACTGTGCAATCACATTCGGACGATAATTGAGTTCATCCACCGCCTTCAACACGGCGAGACGGCTGGCCTCTTTTACGCCACGCGATCCGCTCAACACGCGCGACACAGTAGCTTTAGATACGCCAGCCAAACGCGATACATCGTTGATAGTAGACATCATTCTCCCCTGACAGGACCCGCCTGGCCCTTTCCTTCCTGTATTTAACATTGGCTTAAATAATCGCCACTCGCAGTATATCTGTTTCCGTTTTTCATGGAAACCGATTTTCCATTTGCACTCAAAAAGAGTTCAAACCACCAAATTTCGTGAGCTGGATTCAAATAATCAGCCTTATACTCATCAGATCTTGATGGCCATCACAGTTCCGTTTGCTACGAATGGAAACCGGTTTCCGTATGATATCAAATTAAACTCGCAATATGTTTTTACATTTAAAGGATGGCTAACAATGTTCAGGATTATGCTGTGCTGCTCTGCAGGAATGTCCACCAGTTTACTGGTTCGCAAAATGGTTGAAGAGGCGGACATTCGTGGACTACCGGTGAAGATTGAGGCATACGGTGTTGCCGAATTTGACACACAGTTTCCAAATTACCAGGTGGTGCTACTTGGCCCCCAGGTAAAATATATGCTTAACACACTCTCAGAAAAGGCTGCCACCCAGGGTATACCCGTAAAAGCCATAGATATGATGGATTACGGTATGCAACGTGGTGACAAAGTGCTGGATTATGCTCTGTCGCTGATTGAAGCGGCACACTAGAAAGGTGTCAATATGAGTTCGTTATATCAGTCAATGGTTGCCGTCATTGAACAATCCATCACACCCCTCGCCGGAAAGCTGGGACAGCAAAAGTATGTGATTGCGATTCGTGACGGTTTTACGGCGGCGCTGCCGTTTATGATCATCGGCTCCTTCATGCTGGTGTTTATTTTTCCTCCGTTCTCTGCCGAAACCACCAACAGCTTTGCCCGTGGCTGGCTTGATTTCTCTGCCACCTATCGCGAACAGTTGATGCTGCCGTTTAACCTCAGCATGGGTGTTATGACGTTCTTCATCTCCGTCGGCATTGGCGCCAGTCTGGGCCGACAGTTTAACCTCGACCCGGTAATGTCCGGTCTGCTGGCCTTTATGGCGTTTTTACTGGTTGCAGCCCCCTATGCCGACGGGAAGATCTCTACGCAATATCTCTCCGGTCAGGGGATCTTTACCGCGCTGATCACTGCTATCTATTCCACCCGCATGTATGCGTGGCTGAAGCAGAATAACGTGACCATTCGCCTGCCTAAAGAGGTGCCGACCGGCGTCGCCCGCTCATTTGAAATCCTGATTCCGGTTCTGGTCGTGATTGCGACCCTGCATCCGCTAAACCTGTTTATCGAAGCACAAACCGGAATGATCATTCCGCAGGCAATAATGCACCTGCTGGAACCGCTGGTTTCCGCTTCTGATTCCCTGCCCGCAATCCTGCTTTCCGTCCTGCTGTGCCAGATTTTCTGGTTCGCCGGGATCCACGGTTCACTGATTGTCACTGGCATTATGAATCCATTCTGGATGGCCAACTTATCTGCCAACCAGGCGGCTCTTGCCGCTGGCGCTGCATTACCACATGTTTATCTACAAGGCTTCTGGGATCACTACCTGCTCATTGGCGGCGTGGGATCGACATTACCACTGGCATTCCTGCTGCTGCGCAGCCGCGTCGCACACCTGCGGACCATCGGCAAAATGGGAATTGTGCCTAGTTTCTTTAACATCAATGAGCCTATTCTGTTTGGCGCGCCGATCATCATGAACCCGATGCTATTCATTCCGTTCGTCTGCGTACCGCTGGTTAACGCCGTGCTGGCATATAGCGCCACAAAACTTGGCTGGCTGGCGCAGGTTGTTTCACTGACACCGTGGACCACACCAGCACCAATTGGTGCTTCCTGGGCCGCGAACTGGGCATTAAGCCCGGTGGTGATGTGCTTTATCTGTATGGCGATGTCAGCGCTGATGTACCTCCCTTTCCTGCGCGCATACGAACGCTCTTTGATGAAAACTGAAGAGCAAAAGGCCCAGGATGCCGTCTCCGTGGCGAACGCTGCCCGTAGCAACTCATAATCGATCAAGGAGTCAGAACAATGAGATACCGTTTTCCTGAAAACTTCTGGTGGGGCAGTGCCTGTTCAGCGCTGCAAACCGAAGGGGATAGCCTGAACGGTGGCAAAAGCCAGACCACATGGGACGTATGGTTCGACCGTCAGCCAGGCCGTTTCCATCAGGGGGTTGGCCCGGCGAACACCTCGACATTTTATCAGCACTGGAAGCAAGACATCGCGCTGCTGAAGCAACTGAAGCACAACAGCTTCCGAACTTCCCTGAGCTGGTCGCGCCTGATCCCTGACGGCACGGGTGAAGTAAATCCTGAAGCCGTCAATTTCTATAACAATGTGATCAATGAGCTGCTGGCACAGGGCATCACGCCATTTATCACCCTGTTCCACTTTGACATGCCAATGGTGATGCAGGAAAAAGGCGGCTGGGAAAACCGGGAAGTGGTCGAGGCATTTGGTCGCTACGCACAAACATGCTTCGACTTGTTCGGCAATCGGGTTAAGCACTGGTTCACCTTTAATGAGCCGATTGTCCCGGTCGAAGGCGGCTATCTGTATGACTTCCATTATCCAAACGTGGTGGATTTCAAACGTGCCGCGACCGTGGCGTACCACACTGTACTGGCACATTCGACGGCAGTTCGCGCGTATCGCGCCGGGAACTATGACGGTGAAATTGGCGTAGTGCTAAATTTAACGCCTTCCTATCCGCGCTCACAAAATCCGGCGGATGTGAAAGCCGCACACCATGCGGATCTGCTCTTCAACCGCAGTTTTCTCGACCCGGTACTGAAAGGTGAATATCCTGCGGACCTGGTGGAACTGCTGAAAGAGTACGATCAGCTGCCCACGTGTAAGCCTGGCGATAGCCAGCTGATATCCGATGGCAAAATCGACCTGTTGGGCATTAACTATTACCAGCCCCGACGGGTGAAATGTCGTGATAGCGCGGTCAATCCTGATGCACCGTTTATGCCTGAATGGTTGTTCGATTATTACGAAATGCCGGGACGCAAAATGAACCCTTACCGTGGCTGGGAAATTTATGAGCCAGGTATTTACGATATTATTACCAACCTGCGAGATAATTACGGTAACCCACGCTGTTTTATTTCTGAAAATGGAATGGGGGTAGAAAACGAACAGCGATTCATTCAGCAGGATCAAATCAACGATGACTACCGTATTGAATTCGTTTCTGCACATCTTAAATGGCTGCATAAGGGAATAAGCGAAGGCTGTAATTGTCTTGGCTACCACATGTGGACCTTTATTGATAACTGGTCATGGCTCAACGGATATAAAAACCGCTATGGCTTTGTTCAGTTAGATTTAGAAACGCAAAAACGTACGGTGAAAAAGAGTGGCGAGTGGTTTGCCGATACCGCCGAAAACAATGGTTTTAATTGAGAACAGAAGATCATGATTGCATTAGAAGAAGCAGTAATGGAAATCATCGTTAATGCCGGCCAGTCCCGAAGCCTGTGCTTCGAAGCACTCCACGCTGCACGCGCCGGGAACATTGATGAAGCGAAAAGCCTGCTTCGTGAGGCTGATGGCTACGCACGTCAAGCTCACCACATGCAAACAAAATTGATCGAACAGGACGCCGGGGAAGCCCGGCAGCCTATGACATTAATTATGGTGCATGCGCAGGACCACTTAATGACATCGCTATTAGCCCGCGAACTGTCAGAAGAAATTATTCAGCTGTATCAGCGCTAATATGAACTTACACTTTACGAACGGAGAGTTTATTACGATTAAATAAAATATTTCTGTACCCGTTAACAAAATAAACAGATCAACTTGTTTTGGTGATAGCAAATTAACCCAAGACGGGATGGTTATTATCTTAAAATAAATTAATACACACGCTTATTCGGAATGCCTATGGCAACCTGAAGGGTAAAGTGTAAATGAGATAACCATGAATTTAACTAAGAAACTTCCACTAGCCATGGCGGTCGTGGCCGCGCTTTGCCCAGTTTCTGTCCTCGCACAGGAATTTACTCAGGAACAAATCGACGCCATCGTCGCCAAAGCCGTAGATAAAGCACTTACGGAACGTCAGGCGAAAATGGACGCTGCTGTGGCGAAAAAAGCCGATGTGATTAATGAACCACAAAGTGCAGCACAATCCCCGGATATGGCGATTCCGTTCGGCGTGAAATTCAGCGGATATGCGCGCTACGGCGCACATTTCCAGAGCGGTGATCAGAAATACGTCGGCGTTGATGGTTCCTATAACGGTGCGTCGGCCATTGGCCGTCTGGGTAACGAAGGCAACGGCGGCGAATTCCAGCTCTCCAAAGCGTTCAAAAGCGACAACGGCGCCATCTGGGACATCAACGTGATGATCGACCACTGGGGCGACGAAGTTAACCTCAAAAAAGCCTACGCCGGCGTAACTAACGTGCTGGAATCCAATCCTAACGCTTATATCTGGGCGGGCCGCGACTTCCATCAGCGTCCACAACAAGGCATCAACGACTACTTCTGGATGAACCATGACGGTCAGGGAGCCGGGGTTAAAAACTTCGACATTGGCGGCGTGCAGTTTGATGTCGCCACTGTCGCCGCGGTTGAATCGTGCAGCCCGGAAGTGATGGAAGACGAAGCCAACCCATCACGCATTACCTGTACCGGCGGTTCTGGTACGGGCGATAAGGGTAACTACGCAGTAACGTCAAAAATCCACAATATGAAGATCGGTCCACTGGATCTGGAGATTTACGCCAACTATGGTTTTGACTCTAAAGCCGTCGAGAGCGATGACCGCCTGAAAGCCTGGCAGGGTGCATTTGTGCTGAGCCACACTAACGACAGTGGTGTGAACAAGGTTATCGCCCGTTATTCTGATAATTCAGATAACAGCGTCTATAACAAAACCGACGATCTGACAGCGATATACGCCAGTTTTGAGGGGAGCCATAAGTTCACCCAACAGGCGCAGGTCGAATACCTGCTGGCGTTCCATGATTACGACAACAGCACAGACACGAGCGACAACCGTAAGAACTACGGCGCGATTATACGTCCGATGTATTTCTGGAACGATGTTCACTCCACCTGGCTGGAAGCAGGCTATCAGCGGGTTGATTATGATAACGGCGGGGATAACAACGGCTGGAAGTTAACGCTGTCGCAGAACATGTCGATCGCTATGGGTCCAGAATTCCGCCCAATGCTGCGCTTCTATGTCACCGGCGGCAAAGTTGATAATGACCGCACTGCTCGCGTCAACGGTACGAAGGATGAAACGCTGGATGACTTTAACCTCGGCGCAATGTGGGAGGCGTGGTTCTGATTAGTGAAAGGTGTAATGCCTGATGGCACTGCGTTTATCCGGCCTGTATTGCGATTGTAGGCCGGATGACGCATTTACAACACCATACGGCAAATAGAACTGGCGATCACTGCATACCCTTTATGCGTACTTTCGCTGCCACCAGAAGCGCCGTCAGCAGCATCAGGCTGCCGGAGAGCATCAGGGGCGACAGCAGTCCGAGGTTATCGAGTGCATAGCCTCCAACCGCAGCCCCACAGGTATTGGCAAGCTGGATCACGGCGACCTGGACGGATCCGGCTTTTTCTGCCTGATCCGCAAGCGAGCGGGTGATCCACGTCGACCAGCCTACCGGTACCAGAGCGAACGCCAGTCCCCAGATAATCGCAATGCCTGCCGCCACAACTTTGTCACTCCCCCACAGGATCAATACCAGCGCACTGAGCGCCAGCACCAGCGGCGCACCTGCCAATGCCAGTTTGACCGAACGTTTCAGAATCACAGAAGAGAGCGACGTGCCAACAAAGCTGGCAATACCAAAACTCAGCAGTACCAGTGTCAGGCCATCAACATCAAATCCCGCCAGATTCATATACACCGGGCGAATATAGGTAAAGAAGGCGAACTGCCCGGCAAAAGACATAAAGATGGCGATCATGCCGGCCATCACACCAGGACGTTGCAACAGGCTGAACATATTTTGTTTTTGGTGCGATGGCTCGCCAGGTAACGAAGGCAGCGATTTAACAACCCAAATAATACACAGCACCCCCATTACCGCTGCCGCGTTAAAAACGTTGCGCCAGCCGATGATACCGCCAAGGAAGCTGCCCAACGGAGCGGCGATCACCAGCGCGATAGAAACTGCGCCAAAGATAACCGACAGTGCTTTCGGTACCGTGCGGGCGGGCACCAGACGCATGGTCAGCGAGGCCGACATCGCCCAGAAACCGCCGAGCGCCAGCCCAAGGCAGGCACGACCAATCAGCAGCAGCGTAAAAGAGTTAGCAAATGAAACCAGCAGGCAGGAGAGCGTCAGCAGCACGGAGAACAGGATGACGATATAGCGGCGGTCGGTCGCCTGAATAATTTGGGTAATAAACAGGCTGGCAAACATGGCGACAAATGCCGTCACGGTCACCGATTGTCCGGCCACACCTTCTGAAATCCCCAGGTCCTGCGCCATAGGCGTCAACAAACTGACGGGCAGAAACTCAACGGTTATCAGGCAGGCAACACAGAACGCCACGGCGAATACCGCCGACCAGTTTGGTCGGGCATTTACCTCAGCGCGGGATTTTTGTTCAATAACGTCACTCATTTTGTAACCTGCGTGGTATTTCTGTAGAAAAGTCACGCAGTGTAACATTAAAAATGTGACGGATTTAACGTTTAGGCAACTTTCCAGGATTTGCAATAGCGCTGCGCGGCAGATCGCATAATAAAAACGACGCATTGATACGCCAAACAGGATATGACCAACATTAACAACCATGAACCCGCTGGATTTCGCGAGTTAGCCAGGCATTATGCGCTTCTCAACGACGATAAGATTACTGCGCTTGTGAGGCAAAATTATCAGTCGAACCTGGCAGATAGGTTTCCGGCCAGATAATCGCACTGTGTTGAGTCGCTTGTTTCATGATGCACCTCGTCGTGTAAGTGTAACGAGGGCCCCTGTGCGGGAGATAGATATAAATATTATGACGATTAAAAATAATCGTCATAAACAAGCATGATATCAGTGCAGCCAGTGCACCCCATCTTCAGGTTGAAAAAAGGCGTTATAGCGCATCTGAAACGCATTTATTTCCTGCATATCTGGCTCCATTTCTCGCAGAAAACCCAGCGCCAGGCGCACCTGTGCATCGGTAACCGGCGCTGCCAGGCGGACTTTTTGCAACAATCGATGCCACTGCAGCAAGTTCTGTTCACTACCGTCAACAATGACGATTTGCCAGATCAACAGCACCTGGGCGGCATTTTGCAAATGCGATTCGTCAGGCCGATGAAGATACTGTAAAAACGCTTCTCCCTGCACTTTTCCCATCTGATCGATCATCGATTCTACCGGCACGACGTCAATGCTCAACCGTTCGCTCAGGCGACGAATCGCGCGTCGTGATCCAGACGTCAGCACCCGAAAACCCACTACAAAAACAACAACCAACGTGGCCAGCATTATCCAGATCATGAGTTCTCCTGCGTTATCCGCGCTCATGATATCTGGAAACAGACTGCGAATACTAATCCACCAGGATGATTTTCAACGCAAACAGCAATGCCACGGCGACCACACAAAGATTCAGCTCACGCCAGCGCCCGGTAAACACTTTCATGATGCAATACGACATGAAACCCAGCGCAATTCCTTCGGTAATAGAAAAACTAAAGGGCATCATCACCGTCGTGATAAAGGCAGGCACTGACTCGGTTAAATCGTCCCAGCTAACGCGCGCCAGGCTTGAGGTCATCAGCACACCCACAAAAATAAGCGCACCTGCTGTCGCATAGGCAGGCACCATACTGACCAGAGGTGAAAAAAACATCACCAGCAAGAATAGCGCACCAACCACCACGGCAGTCAGCCCCGAGCGTCCACCGACCGCCACACCGGCCGTACTTTCAATGTACGCCGTTACGGAAGATGTGCCGATAAATGCCCCTGCAACAGAGCTGACACTATCCACGTACAACGCCTTATTCATATTGGGAAATTTACCGTCACGATCGATTAATCCGGCTTTATCTGTTACGCCAATTAATGTTCCTGATGAGTCAAAGAGATTAATTAACATAAACGAGAAGATAATACCGGCCAGATTCAACGACAACGCACCGCGTAAATCAACCTCACCAATCACTGCACTGATGTTAGGTGGTGCAGAATATATACCGAGGAACTGAACATCACCAAAAAACAATCCACAACATGACGTCACAACAATAGAAATCAATACTGCCGCATGGAAATTACGCGATGACAGGACCGTAATAATAAAGAACCCAAGAATACCTAACAATACGCTATGTGAGCTTAAATCACCGATCGCTACCAGCGTATCTTTATTGGCAATAATAACGCCTGAATTTTTTAAACCCATCAACGCAATAAATAAACCGATACCGCTGGTAATGCCAATACGTAAGCTAGCGGGTATGTTTGAAATCATCCAGTAACGAATACGAAAAAGGGTAAGCAGAAATAATCCGACGGCACCCCAAAATATCGCCCCCATCCCCGTTTGCCAACTCACCCCCATCGCCCCCACGACGACAAAAGCAAAAAAGGCATTCAGCCCCATAGCAGGAGCCAGGGCTACCGGCAGATTGGCAATCAGTCCCATCGCAATACTGCCGATGCCCGCAATCAGGCAAGTGGTCACAAACACCACCTTCGGGTCCATTTGCGCAGCGCCCAGTATTTGCGGATTCACAAAAACGATATACACCATCGTTAAAAATGTCGTCATTCCCGCAATCATTTCTGTACGTACTGTGGTCTCGTGCTGTTGCAACTTAAATAATCTCGCAAGCCACCCTGAGCTCTCGTTTACATCATCACTGATTTCATTATTCATTTTTTTCATCCATTGATGAGAGTATAAATTCAGTCTCTTTTTAAAACAGATGGCATACTTAATTCAGTGATAGTTATCACATTGCAAACGCACGTTAATCGATAAACTTTAAATAATCACAGCTATTCTTAAATGATAAATAACAATCAAATTGATAAAATCAAAATGAGAAAAATATGAATAATACGATTAACGATAAATTTCATTACATTAGCCGTCAGCAAAGACAAAATTTGCTGGCTGTTTCTCGCGGTGACGCACCTGCCGATTATATTATTGATAATGTCAAAATTCTCGATCTGATCAACGGTGGAGAAATGCCAGGGCCAATCTTGATTAAAGAACGGCATATCGCCGGTATCGGTCCGGAATATTCTCATGCCAGTGCATTACGGCGTATTGATGCTCACGGCGCAACAGCAGTTCCCGGTTTTATCGACGCTCACCTGCATATTGAATCCAGCATGATGACACCTGTGGCCTTTGAAACCGCGACGCTTCCTCGCGGGCTCACTACCGTCATCTGCGACCCGCACGAAATCGTCAACGTGATGGGGGAAACTGGCCTTGCCTGGTTTATCCGCTGCGCCGAACAGGCAACACAAAATCAATATATTCAAATCAGTTCCTGCGTCCCGGCGCTGGCTGGCTGCGACATCAACGGTGCCAGCTTTACGCTTGAACAAATGCTCACCTGGCGGGATCATCCACACGTTGCCGGTCTGGCGGAGGTAATGGATTACCCTGGCGTCATTGCCGGGCAGGACGCACTTCTTGATAAAATGGATGCCTTTCGACATCTGACGCTGGACGGTCACAGCCCCGGCCTGCAAGGCAAAGCGTTGAACGCTTACATTGCCGCCGGAATTGAAAATTGCCATGAAAGCTACCTGCCAGAAGAAGGACGACGAAAGCTGCAGCTTGGAATGGCGTTGATGATTCGCGAAGGTTCTGCCGCCCGCAACCTCGACGCGCTGGCTCCGCTCATTAACGCGCTAAATAGCCCACAATGCATGCTGTGTACCGACGATCGTAACCCATGGGAGATCGCCCACGAAGGGCATATTGACGCACTGATTCGACGCCTCATTACACAGCACCACGTACCGCTTCACATCGCTTACCGCGTCGCCAGCTGGTCTGCTGCGCAACATTTTGGCCTGCGCCATCTCGGCCTGCTGGCTCCTGGAAAACAGGCGGATATTGTCCTGCTCAGCGATGCCCACAACGTCACGGTGCAACAGGTCTTTATTAAAGGTGAACCACTCAATGCCGATGCGCTGAAAGCTGACGAATCGTCCAGGCTGGCGCGTACAGCGCCTCCATACGGCAACACCGTGGCACGGCAACTGGTCCGTGCCACGGATTTTCGGTTTCATTTCACCCCAGGAAAATGCTATCGGGTGATTGAAGTCATCCCCAACGAATTAATCACCCCCGCCAGCAAATGCTGTTACACGGAAGACGGCTTTGATCGTGATGATATTTGTTTTATCGCTGTTCTTGAGCGCTATGGCTATCAGCACCCACCTGCCTGTGGTTTATTAGGCGGGTTTGGGCTGAAGGAGGGGGCGCTGGCAGCAACCGTCAGCCACGACAGCCATAACATCGTGGTCATCGGTCACAGCGCTGAAGAGATGACGGTGGCGGTTAATCAGGTGATCGCCGACGGCGGTGGCTTATGCGTGGTTCGTCATGGGGAAGTTCAATGCCATTTAGCGCTACCAGTCGCCGGACTGATGAGCACTGATACGGCAGAATCGCTGGCCGAACAAATCGATTCACTGAAAGCAGCAGGTCGGGCGTGCGGCACGCTCCCCGATGAGCCCTTTATTCAGATGGCATTTCTCTCTTTGCCGGTGATCCCCGCGCTAAAGCTCACCAGCCAGGGATTATTTGATGGCGAAGCATTTACGTTTACATCGCTGGAGATTGCTGACTCGCCGTAAGGAACAGCGAATCCGAAGCATAAAAAAAGCCCGCTATGAGAACTTTATTCATTGGGCGTTATCGGCGCAGACAGTTTGAACACGGACAGCGCGCAGAAACCGGAATGTACAGATAGTACCTGAGGATTTCGAGCACTGCCCTGGTTCAAAATGACAAGCAAGATAGCCCTGATGAATAAGATTCAGAGGCGGGCAAAAGTTACCAATACACACTTAAGCGGTTTTTAACTGCTGGATCTTTTTCTCACGGCGAATTTTACGTTCTTCAAATACGGCGACGATAGCCATCAGGCAGATACAGCCGATAGCGGCGGTATCCAGCGCGGCGAAAGTCCCCGCCCAGCCGGTCAGACCAAAGACTGGCGTACCATCGGCAATCATCCCCAGACCCAGCTTGGCAAAGCTGTCGCCAATCAGATAAGCGAAAGTACCTTTAATCCCATCGGCAGCACCGATCGCTTTTTTCGGTACGAAACCAACTGCCGCCACACCGATTAACAATTGTGGGCCAAACACCAGGAAGCCAAGGGCAAACAACGACGCCAGGTAAACGTACTGGTTGCTGGCGTGCTGGTAGACACCCAGCGTGGCAATGATTAATGCCAACGCGACACAGGCCACCAGCGCACGACGGCCGTTTGCCAGGTCAGAGAGCCAACCCCACAGCAGCGTACCGACCAGCGCCCCGACTTCAAACAGGGTAAAGCCCTGAATCGCGACTTCTTTGGAGAGTTTCAGCTCCTGGAAGGCGTAGACAGTGGACCACTGATCGATACCGATGCGCACCACGTACAGGAAGATGTTGGAGAAGCACAGCAGCCAGATCACTTTGTTTTTCAGCACGTACTCAACAAAGATCTGCCACTTGGTCATGTCATTTTCTTCAGTCTCTTTGTCCTCTTCGCTGATCTCTTCCCCAAACAACTCTTCGGCTTTACCCAGACCATAAGATTCCGGGGAGTCGCTGCCATAGCGCAAGCCAATAAAGCCCACAATCAGGGCGATAATCGACGGGAAGATAAACATGCCGATCACGTGACCATCGAACAGCACATTAGCACCAAACAACGCCACACCTGCCGCACCTGCACCACCGAGGTTGTGGGAGATATTCCACATCCCGAGATAAGAGCCACGTTTACGGCGCGGTGTCCATTTGGTGATCGTCGAATAGCTGCACGAGCCACCAGTACTCTGGAAGAAACCACTCAGCGCGTAGAAGGCAATCATCAGGAACAAGCTGGTTGAGCCTGCGCCCATGCTGGCGCTGAAGCCGAGCATACAGATAGCCGAGAGGATCAGCATAAACGGCAGGAACTGCTTGGTGTTTTTGCCATCCGCGTAATAGGAAACCAGCGTTTTACCTACACCGTAGGTGATGGAGAAGCCCAGGCCAATCATCCCCAGCTGCGTCATGCTCAGCCCGTAGGTGGAGATCATGTCGTTCTGCGCGATGTTAAAGTTTTTGCGGATCAGGTACATGGTCAGGTAGCCGATGAAAACCACCAGGTAGGACTGCATGAATGGTTTGAACCACATTTTACGCCGCACATCGAGCGGCAAATCCAGGGTCGGCTTGCGCACCTGGTTTAGAAAGGCCAGCATAGGACACTCCCGAGCTAATTTTTATACCTGCGAATGGCAGGCATTGTAAAAATCAGCCGGGAGGCACGCCTGAGACAGCGTCCAGGTGAAACCGGGAAAATTTCTTAGTTTTGCCCCACTCGGGGCAAAAAAGTGAGGTGCATCACGCTTCACTAACTTCGCGCGGAGCCTGAGCATTCAAAAACGGCAGCAACAGCAGAGCAGAAATCCCTGCGGCAATGGCGATCACCACGAAAAAACCGGTCCAGTGCCAGACCTCCATCACCTTCGCCAACGGCCAGCCGGAAAGCGACGCGCCCAGATAAGCGAACAGCCCAACAAACCCGGTTGCCGCGCCCGCAGCATCTTTATGCGAACACTCCGCCGCCGCCATACCGATCAGCATCTGCGGGCCGAAGACAAAGAATCCGGTAGTGAAGAAGCACGCCGCCTGCATCACGTAACTGGCAAACGGCATCAGCCACAATGAACCCACAGAGAGTAATATTCCGGCGGCAAAAATCAGGTTCATCGGGCCACGGTTCCCGTTAAACAGTTTGTCCGAGCCCCACCCCGCAACCAGTGCACCGATAAACCCGCCCAGCTCGAACATGGTCACTGCGGTATTAGCGGTGACCAGATCAACACCCAGCGTCTCGGACATATACAGATTGCCCCAGTCATTAATCGCAGCACGCACCACGTACACCAGCACATAACACAACGACAGCAGCCAGATATACGGATTCAGCAGCACATATTTGGTGAGGATCTCTTTTCGGCTAAGCCCCGCACCTTCCTGCTGTTGGTCTATTTCCAGCTCATCGTGCCGCCAGTCACCAATCGGCGGCAGACCAATCGCCTGTGGCCTGTCACGCAGTCGCCAGCAGAGGATCACGCCTACGACAATCGCCATCAGCCCGGCAATCATCATTCCCGCACGCCAACCATAGTGCAACGCGGTAGCCGCCATAACGATTGGGATCAGCGCCCCGCCGACGTTATGTGCGGTATTCCACAGCGCCCACCAGCCGCCGCGTTCGGTACGCGAATACCATGCGGTCAGTAATCGGGCGCATACGGGCGAACCCCATCCCTGAAAGAAGGCGTTCAGCGCCCACAGCACGGCAAACGCCCATAGCGAAGTAGAAAAACCAAACAGAATGTTCACTACTCCGGTGGCAATCAGCCCGATGCCCATAAAATAACGGGCATTAGAGCGGTCGCTGACGACACCGGAGACAAACTTTGACAACCCGTAGGTGATATAAAACAGCGTCGCCAGCAGGCCAATATCGCTGCGGGTCAGCACACCGCTGGCAAGGATTTCCGGCACGGCGGCGTTGAAGCTTTTGCGGGTGAAATAGAACAGCGCATAACCAAACCAGATGGTCAGCAGAATATGCCGCCGCCAGTAGCGGTAACGGGCATCGATCTCGTGTTTATCGGTAAGGCGCGGCGCGTTCGCCGGGGCTTTTAAAAACTGAAACATTGTCGCTCCTTACGCATAACGCTGAGGCAAAGACACGCTAACTCGCGTACCGTGCGTACAGGAAATAGCAAGCGAACCTCCGAGGGCAGTGATGCGCTCTCGCATCCCGGTCAGGCCAAATCCCTGCTGATTCACGCCCACCGGCAAGCCGCTGCCATCGTCCTCAATCACCAGCATTAATCGCTCGTCCTGAAGCCACCCCTGCAGCGTTACCGCGCTGGCGTTAGCGTGCTTCACTATGTTATTCAGACCTTCCTGACAGACGCGAAACAGCGTCACCCGCTGACTTTCGCTGAGCACGGCTTCATCTATCCGCCAGTCAAGATGACTGACGATACCGCGACTCTCCAGTTCCATTTCTCGCATCAAGGAGCGGATAGCCTGCTCCAGCGTCAAATCATCCAGTTGACGTGGACGTAAGCGCCCAAGCAGGCGGCGTACCGAATCATAGACACCCAGAGAGAGCTGCTCGATATGCGCCCCGCTCTGCTTAACGCCCGCATTTTCCGGGGCCAGTCGCTGTACGATGCCCGCCTGAGTGCGAATGGCGGTAATAGTCTGGCCGATGTCATCGTGTAGCTCACGCGCTACGTCGCGACGCACGCTCTCTTCGGTTTCCAGCAGGCGTTCTGCCAGGCGATGATTACGCGCCAGTTCGTTTTGCAACGACTGGTTTAATTCGCGCAAACGCTGAATGCCTGCACCGAGCAGCAGTCCGGTCAGACTTTGCGCCAACAGTGAGAGCAGCAAATCAACCGGATGATCGTGCCAGGTCTGGCTGGCAATGAGTGCGATAGCGTTCATCAGCGTCGCAATCAACGCCCCCTGCCAGCCGTAGTGCCAGGCGAGCGCTATAATCGGCAGCGCCAGGCAGAACGGCGTAAAGCGTGACAACTCATCCGGCAACCCCAACTGGAGCCACAGGCTGACGCTGAACAGCAGCAGATACCACACCAGGTGCCGCCCGCGCCAGTTCACCGGCTGGGAAATCACCGCCGGACCAAGCGGCAGCCAGGTGGTACTGGTGAGATAGTGCCAGAACACCAGGCAGACAGGAGCCAGCGTCAATCCACCGGTTAACGTCAGCAGCAGGGCGTTCCACGCCTCGCCACCTTGCCCCAGCCACGGAGCTGACTGCAGCAGCGCCGCCGCGGTCAGCGCCGCGCCCTGTAACAGCAGAGTGCGCCAGTCGCGCTGATGGCGATAGCGAGAGATCAGTGCCACAGGGAGCAGCGTCAACAGGCTACCGATCATCAAAAGGGGTAGATGTGCCAGCGCAACTTCCTGCGCCAGCCAGAACAGGAGCAGCCATTCCGCCCCCAACAACACAGGCCAGTAGCCACGCGGACATTGCAGCATCAGTCCCAGACGCAAGCCGAACGGAAATAACAGTACCGCCAACTCAGGACGCTCTACGAGATGCAGGCTGACACTCCACAAACAGAACCATGCGGCGGAGAAGATAAAGAAACAGGCGACAACAGTGATTAAGCGGGAGAAAAAGGTGTTCATTGCCAGCCGTCAAACATCCGTCTCGCCAGTTCAACATCGTTACTGACGCCCAGCTTTTCCATCAGGTTAGCGCGATGTACGTGTACCGTTTTTGGCGACAGGCCCAGTTCGGCGGCAATCTCTTTCACCGCCATGCCCTGCGCCAGTTTTTCCGCCACCTGTCGTTCACGTTTGGTCAGTGGATCCTGACGCCCGGCAGCCAGCTTAACCGCAATATCCGGCGTTAAATAACAACCGCCCGTTGCGACGGTATGTACCGCTGCAATCAACTCGTCGGGACTACAGCGTTTGGAGAGAAAACCTCGCGCACCAGCGTTCAGCGCCTGTTCCACCAGCGCCGGGCTGTCGTGAACGGAGAGCATGATGATCGCCATCCCTTTCGGCAACTGACTGAGTAACTCCAGCCCGGAAATATCCGGCATTGAGATATCACAGATGCACACCTGCACACCGCGTCCCGGCAACCCTGCCAGCGCCTCTCGCCCGGAGCCAAATTCGGCAACAACCTGCAAATCGGGTTCAAGCCCCAGCAACTGAGCAAAGCCGGAGCGGACGATAAGGTGATCGTCAATGAGGGCAACGGTGATCATGGTTTTGTCCTGGCGGGTATAAAAAACGCGCTTACCTTAACGATATACACTTCATCCTTCAAGCTGCGTCTTTTCACCCCAGGAGCTTACTGAAGAAAGCGCCTGGGGATTCTCAGTCTTACCGCCTTGATGCAACTTGAATAATTTTGTGTACCAGCGCGTTGCTATTCAAACCTTGAGCGCTCAGACGATACCAGTAGTGACCGTAAATGACCGGGTTTGCTGCGGTTGTACCTCAAGCAAAGTACCGTTTCGCCTGGCAGCCAGGAACCCTTCCGGCCGACAAGTCGCAGGCAGGGCGAATGCTGCCACCTGCTGATCGCCGTTATAAAGGATCCAGCGAGTCACGTAGTTGAGTTCGGAACTGGCAAAACAGGTAACAAACGTGGTGCCATCCGGGGCGATCATCCGGAATTCGGGTTTATCCGTGTATCTGTCCAGCTTGTCAGCAAAGAAGACGATTTCCGGATCGTAAAAGTCAGGTTCATTGAGCGTTGTCAGTGACGCTTCACCTTGTAAGATCCGTTGATTAAACGCCAGCCACTGTTCGGTGGGTTTCACATGTGCCGGAACAGATTCACGCAACTTCAGCGCTTCATCCGGGATATTCTGGCTAAAGGTAGCCTCCGGTACGTACGCATAATTCATGTGGCACATATACTGAAGTGGCATCGCGACAGATGCCAGGTTAGTGACGGCCATCTGAATGTCAAAAAGCGCACTTGCTTTACACATCACCACCGCAGGCTGCGCCTGATAATGATGACCGAATCCCATCACATACTCACAGCGTCCGGTCACACGCAGGCTATCGCCTTCCAGTTCCAGCCAGGCCTCGTCCATCGCGGCACAGGCCATTTCACCGTGCAACGGGTGAACATCTTCTGGTGACGGACAGCCATTCGCCAGTAACCCGGAATGGAAGGCAAAACAGCCATAAGTCGCGACCACTTCCGTTGCAGGTTTCGGCTGGCTGAACATGTTGTGCATGGTCAGATCGTGACCATCAAACTGAGCATCCCAGATCATCTGCCCCATCCAGGGCAGAATAACCAGGTATCCACGACTGTTCTGGACCTTCAGCCCTTCCATACCGCTGGCATAGCGAAATGCGGTGACAGTGAAATCGCTGTTCTGCATTAGGGTTCGCGGATGTTCGCTAAAGAGCTCCCGCCACAGCGTGATTCGTGTTGTCATGATCGTTCTCCTCAGGATGCAGTTGCTTCAGCCAGACTGCGCACTTTGCTTTCGCGCCAGAAGTAGATCCCCACGTAAACAAAGCACAGCATGGAGACAAGGAAAGAGAGTTGCAGCGAGTGGAACATATCCGCGACATAACCCTGGATCGCCGGTATCACGGCCGCGCCAACAATGGCCATCACAATCACCGCGCCAGCCATTTCAGTATGTTCGTTATCTACGGTATCCAGCGTGCCGGCATAGATAGTTGCCCAGCAGGGTCCAAACAGCACGCTCACCAGCACCGCAACGTAAACGGCACTAAAGCTCGGTGCCAGGGAGACATAGGCAAGGAACAATGCGCCGATGATAGAGTAAAGAATCAGCACCTTTTCCGGGTTAAAGCGGGTCATCAGAATATTGGCGATAAACTTGCCGATGAAGAAGCAGGCAAAACTGTAGACCATAAAGTTAGAGGCATCACGTTCGTTGATATCGCCCAACTCCAGCGCCAGACGAATAGTGAATGACCACACGGCTACCTGCATCCCCACATACAGGAACTGCGCCACAATGCCACGCCGGAAGCGGGCATTGCTCGCCAGATAGCGCAGCGTGTCCATCGCCGACGGGCGTTTATGGTTCGCGGTTTGCGCCACTTTGCAGGTCGGGAAACGGGTAAGTAGAAACAGCACCATCACGACCACAAGAACCATAATCATATACTTATACGGCTCAAGGGTGTTTTCCAGCATCAGCACTTTGAAGTTATGGATCTGCTCGGCATTCATCCCCGCCATCTGTTTTTCCAGACTATCGCCTTCGGAAAAGACCAGGTATTTACCCAACAAAATGCCGGATGCCGCACCAATCGGGTAAAAGGTCTGGCTGATATTCAGTCGCAACGTGGCATAGGCTTTTGGCCCAATCATCGAACTGTAGGTATTCGCTGCGGTTTCCAGGAAACTCAAACCGATCGCAATCGCGAAGATTGCCGCAAGGAACATGGTGTAGGTCGCCATGTGCGATGCCGGGAAAAAGAGCGTACAGCCAACAATGTATAGCGTCAGGCCAATTAATATCGCCACTTTATAGCTGGTCTTTTTAATCACCAGAGACGCTGGAATCGCAATTAAAAAATAGCCGCCATAAAAGGCGCTCTGAACTAATGCCGATGCAAAGTTACTGAGTGAAAATACGCTTTTAAATTGCGTAATCAGAATATCATTTAATGCGGCTGCGCATCCCCATAACGGGAATAAACAGGATAACAAAATAAACTGGAACAGAGGGGTCTTATTCAGATACCCATCGGGCATCTGAATGATGTTTTTATCGTTCATAGTGCTACCTTTTACAATGCAGAAGTATTATTCGTTTAGGGTAAGAAACTCATTAAATTGTTCGATACTCGGATAAGAAGATTGCGTACCTTTTCCGGTGACGCTAAACGCAGCAAAAAGGGCGGCTTTCTTCATGGCGGCTTCGACATCACCACTCTGGACATAATAATGGGCAAAACAACCAATAAAGGCGTCGCCTGCGCCGCTGGTATCGACGGCATTGACGCGAAACGCCGGGACATGTACTTCCTGGTCACGCGTCATCCATAGCGCGCCTTTTTCACCCATTGTCACAATAATATTGTTAAGTCCTTTATCCACCAGGGAACGGGCAGCTGCGCGAATATGGTCATAAGTATCAACCGGCATCCCCGTTAATATTTCAAGTTCGGTTTCATTCGGCACAAAGAAATCACATTTACAAGCGTAGGACATATCTAATTCACGTAATGCTGGTGCGGGATTTAATAACACTTCAATGCCATGCTTTTTACCAAATTCAATCGCGTGATAAACTGTTTCCAGTTGGACTTCCAGTTGCAGGACAATAAGCTGGCATTTTTTTAAATCTTCCGCTGCACGATCGATATCCTCCGGAGAGAGAAATTTGTTCGCCCCTTTAATAATAAGAATGCTGTTACTTGAGTTGGCATTCACAAAGATCGGTGCGACGCCGCTGCTGGTACACGGAACTTTTTCTACATAGGTGGTGTTAATACCCCAGGATTCGAGGTTACGAATGGTGTTATCGGCAAAAATATCATCACCGACTTTCGTCAGCATCAGCACTTTAGAATTGAGTTTCGCGGCCGCAACGGCCTGATTCGCCCCTTTGCCACCACAGCCGATTTTAAACGCCGGTGCTTCCAGGGTTTCCCCTTCTTTCGGCATCTGGTTGGTGTAGGTGATGAGATCCACCATGTTAGAGCCAATAACAGCGATATCCATTTTACTACCTCTCAGAAACAATCACACAACAATGATATTAAAATAACATTATCATGTTACTTTCGTATCATTTGTGATTACGATCGCGATTGGAGGATCATTTTTCTGTTTATTTATTAAACACGAGATTAGCGGTTGATTAATCACCCCCTTCTCACAACAATTACAATCTACTGAAATTAAACTGTTTATAATCAAAAAAACGCGAATAAACGCGCTTTTAATTCCCGCCCGTCGGACGTATAGTAATGCAGCAATGTGATGTTCCTTACGACACAAAAATGTTACTAACGGAACATGCACAATATGAATCGCGGAGAAGGTGAATGGAAACCAAGCAAAAAGAACGTATTCGACGCCTGATGGAACTGTTGAAGAAGACCGACCGCATCCATCTGAAAGACGCCGCGCGGATGCTGGAGGTTTCCGTGATGACCATTCGCCGGGATCTCAGCCAGGATGACGAACCGTTACCCCTGACGCTGCTCGGCGGCTATATTGTGATGGTGAACAAACCCGCCACCATCGTTAACGCTCCGCTCCCCGCGCAAAAACCTTATCATCGCGACGATCTACCGGTTGCCATTCTGGCCGCAGGACTGGTGAGTGAAAACGATCTGGTCTTTTTTGATAATGGTGTGGAAATGCCGTTGGTGGTCAGCATGATCCCTGACGATATAACCTTTACCGGGATTTGCTACTCGCACCGGGTGTTTGTGGCGCTGAATGAAAAGCCTAATGCCACAGCGATCCTCTGCGGGGGGACCTATCGGGCGAAAAGTGACGCCTTCTACGACACCAGTAATCCTTCGCCGCTGGACTCACTGAATCCTCGAAAAGTCTTTATCTCCGCCAGCGGTGTACACGAGCACTTCGGCGTCAGTTGGTTTAACCCGGACGACCTCGCCACCAAACGCAAAGCAATGGAGCGCGGGCTCCGTAAAATTTTGCTGACCCGTCACGCCCTTTTTGATGAGGTCGCACCTGCCAGCATTGGTCCGCTTTCCACCTTTGATGTGCTGATCAGCGACCGTCCGTTACCGGCAGATTACGCCACCCACTGCCGGAACGGTTCCGTCAAAGTGATCACCCCCGATTCAGACGGCGACTAAGCTACTCAAAAAAGACGGTAATTTTATTAAACATTGAGGGATCGGACTGGTTACGTGCAACTTTCACAACATCTTCCAGCTTATCTATCTGGCTTATCATCTGTTCCAGACGCTGGTCGTCGTTGACCAATAGCCAGATACGACTCTGATCGCTGCCCTGAATCGGTAGACAGAGAATACCTTCCACGTTAAATGCCCGACGGGCGAACAGGCCGCAAACGTGGGTCATTACGCCGGGGTGGTTACGTACGGTGAGTTCCAGAATTACGTTGTCATGAGTCTGCTGTTGCATGGCTTATTCCCCCACCATTTCTGTGTTTGCCGCACCCGGCGGCACCATCGGGTACACTTTTTCTTCGGCGTCAATGCGCACGTGGATCAGTGCAGGTCCTGGACGATTGATAATCTCCTGCAGCGCCGCCTGTGGGTCTGCTTCGTTGTTCAAATCGCAGGTGTCGAGACCAAAACCGGCGGCAATCTGCATAAAGTTAATCATTCCAGGATAGGTAGCGGCAAAAACCCCCTGTTTGTAGAACAGGCTTTGTTGCTGATACACCAGCCCCAGCGCTTCGTTGTTCATCAGGATAATTTTAATATCCAGCTGATTTTCACTGGCGGTGGCCATTTCCTGAATATTCATCATCAGGCTGCCATCACCAGAGAAACACAGCACTTTTTTATCCGGATTCGCCAGTGCAGCACCAATTGCCGCTGGCAGTCCAAAGCCCATAGTCCCCAGGCCACCGGATGTCAGCCACTGACGCGGACGATTCAGTGGGTAAGCCTGCGCCGCCCACATCTGATGCTGACCCACATCGGTGGTGATTATCGCGCTGTCGTCCACACAGGCAGCAACGGCGTTAATCAGCCCGTAATGGGTGAGTGGGTCGCTTTCCTGCGGAATAGAGCAAGGGAATTCGCGCTGTAAATCGGCCACCATTTGATGCCACTCTTCACGCGGCCGCGCCTCAATCAGAGGGATCAGCTGCGCCAGCACCTCATCGACATCAGCCTGAATCGCCACGTGCGGTTGTTTAATTTTACCCAATTCGGCACGGTCGATATCCACATGAATAATTTTGGCATTCGGACAGAACTGTTCGGTTTTGCCAATCGCCCGGTCATCAAAACGTGCACCAAGAACAATCAACAAATCCGCTTCTTGCAGAATAAAGTTGGTACTGCGCGCACCGTGCATCCCCAGCATACCTAACGACAACGGATGCGCTTTTGGCAGCATGCCGAGCGCCATTAAGGTCATGGTGGTTGGCAACGTCGCTTTTTCTGCCAGCTCGCGCACCCGCGCAGGCGCATTGATGACGCCGCCCCCGAGGTATAACACAGGCCGCTTCGCCGCATTAATCATTGCTGCGGCATCACGGATGCTGTCCGCGTTAAAAGTAGGCGTGGACATTTTTTCGGCCGGTTCAGGCATCTCGTCCAGCTCAATCGTTGCTGTTTGTATGTCCTTAGGAATGTCTATCCACACCGGCCCCGGTCGTCCTGACTGCGCAATGCGGAATGCATCGCTCATAACCTGCGGTAGTTCATTGATATGTCGGACCAGATAGTTGTGTTTAGTGATGGGGATAGAGATGCCGTAGGTGTCGACTTCCTGAAAGGCGTCGGTACCGATCATTGAGGCCGGAACCTGCCCGGTGATACACACCAGCGGGATGGAATCCAGACGCGCATCGGCAATAGCGGTCACCAGGTTGGTTGCGCCTGGCCCACTACAGGCCATACACACAGCGGGTTTACCATCGGTTCTCGCCATTCCCTGGGCGATAAACCCCGCACCCTGCTCGTGGCGCGCCAGGATATGACGGATTTGCGTGCTTTGGCTTAAGGCGTCGTAGACGGGGAGAATCGAACCGCCAGGAATACCGGTGACCACCTTGATACCCTGGCGCTCCAGAAAATGAACGATAAATTCTGCGCCCGTAAAACGCGTACGTTTGGATGTTATGCCCGAACTTGCCATGCTCCAGTCCTTTTTATTCTGGGCCGACTTTACGCGTCGTATTTCAAGTTGCTGGTGCGTTGGCTGCTCGCGTTCCCCTCAGTCACGTACCGATGTACGCTCCTGGAGATTCGCTCACTTGCCGCCTTCCTGCAACCCGAATTACTTAGCGTATCCGGGGAGGTCTCTTAAACGAAAAACCCCGCCCGGTTTGCGCCGGCGGGGTTTTGGAATCGTGTGTTGTTCCGGACCCTACGGCGCATTGCCGACGACCACCACCACACGCACGACGACCGCTGCGCGAGATGGCGCAGTTTTTAGTAGGGTCGCAGTCAGCATGGAAGGGTTCATTAGGGACCTTGTCTGTTTGTTGGTTAACAGGATTCATACAAACACAGCTTTTTCGGCGTGACAATGGAAAATTTTTCATCTGCACAAAAATGCGTCAAAGATCACACTTCACTATATGTGACGCAAAAAACAAAAAACCCCGCCGGAGCGAGGTTTTTTCAGCGTTGTGCGGTTGGTGGCCGCAAAGCACACTGTGTTATGTCAACGGTAAAAGTATACGCGTTCCGCGAAGAACACGCAATTTCGGCACGAATTTTGATGTTTTTGAGTATGGCTTAACGATGGCAGAACGTCCACATAATACTGTTAATTTATACAGTATTTATCTATAATGTCACCGTACGCAATGTGTTATGCGGGGGCCGCATCGTAAACCGGCGCAACAAAGTCCTGGCTGAAACGGGTGGTGCCGTCAGCGCCTGAACCCCGTGTGAGCACACTGTGTTATGTCAACAAAGGTGCTGGTAACAGGCAGCGGCAAGGTACGCCAGCACCGTGCTCCTTGTACCAAAAGGAGAGCGTATGAGCCTCGTGGATATCGCTATTCTTATCCTCAAACTCATTGTTGCAGCACTGCAACTACTTGATGCCGTTCTGAAATACATTAAGTGATTCAGATTCAAGTCGCACCTAAGAGGAGCGGGAAACCGCTCCTCTTTCACTTCTCCCTGGTGCTTGCACCGCGCCAATATGTTACGTTTTTATGACATTCTCAGGGAAGAATACCGCCATGACCCTTTCTGTTTTCTGCATTTTGCTGTTTGCCGCGCTGCTTCATGCCAGCTGGAATGCCATTGTAAAAGCAGGAAACGACAAACTTTACTCAGCCATCAGCGTCAGTGGCTCGGCGGCTGTTATGGCGCTGGTATGTTTACCTTTTGCACCACATCCCTCTGTCGCCAGCCTGCCATATTTAGCGATCTCAACCGCGTTACAGGTGGTGTATACCGTACTGGTTGCTAAAACTTATCAGGTCTCGGACATGAGCCAGACCTATCCCTTAATGCGCGGCACAGCCCCACTACTGGTCGCTATCATTAGCGTCCTGTTTCTCGGCGATAGCCTGTCGATGCTTGCGTGGGTAGGTATTGCTACGATCTGTCTGGCAATCCTCGGGATGGCATTTAACGGTCGCAGCAGTTCGCAGCGTGGAATTATCCTGGCATTAATCAATGCCTGCTTTATTGCCGGATATACACTGGTGGATGGCACCGGTGTGAGATTATCAGATACCGCGCTGGGCTATACGCTTTGGACGTTCTTTCTGAACGGCTCATGCCTGCTGAGCTGGGCGATGATTGCCCGACGCCGGGAAGCATCGCGCTATCTGGTACAACAGTGGAAAAAAGGGATTCTGGGCGGTATTGGCACCATGGGCTCTTACGGACTGGCGCTGTGGGCGATGACGCAGGCCCCGCTGGCGGTCGTCGCCGCGCTGCGCGAAACGTCTATTCTGTTTGGCGCCCTGCTCGCCTGGCTACTGCTTAAGGAAAAAGTCGCCGGAATACGTCTTATCGCCGCGGGGGGAATTGCTTTGGGGGCAATTTTATTGCGTTTATCCTGATTGCCGGATGGCGGCTACGCCTTACCTATCCTGTCATCGCCATCACCATTCATTCCGGCAACATTTATTGCCGCTTTTTGTTTACATTTCCTGCCGTTCACCTCCCGATCATTGCAGTTCTGAATATGGTCTTCTTTTTTTAATGTGGTAGATTCCACGCGCATTTACGGGAATTAGCAGCACCTTATTCTTATTTTTTCTATTTTTGAAAAGTAATCAGCGAAATGAAAAGGCATAGAAGCGTCAATTTGTTGTTGATGTTGGTACTACTGGTGGCGGTCGGACAAATGGCGCAAACCATTTATATCCCCGCTATTGCCGATATGGCGCGTGAACTGAACGTTCGTGAAGGGGCAGTGCAAAGCGTAATGGCCGCTTACCTGCTGACCTACGGCGTGTCACAACTGTTTTACGGCCCTCTTTCTGACCGCGTAGGGCGTCGCCCGGTTATCCTCACCGGGATGTCCATTTTTATGCTGGCAACGCTGGTAGCCATTACAACCCACAGCCTGACGATACTGATTATCGCCAGCGCTATACAGGGAATGGGAACAGGGGTCGGCGGTGTAATGGCGCGAACTTTACCGCGAGATCTGTATGAAGGCACTCAGTTGCGTCATGCCAACAGCTTATTAAATATGGGGATCCTCGTCAGCCCACTGTTGGCACCGCTTATTGGCGGCATGTTGGATACCCTGTGGAACTGGCGCGCCTGCTATATTTTCCTGTTGATTCTGTGCGCGGGCGTTACCTTTAGCATGGCACGCTGGATGCCTGAAACGCGACCTGCGGGTGCACCTCGCCCACGGCTTATCGCCAGCTACAAAACCTTGTTTGGCAACGGTGCATTCACTTGTTACGTGCTGATGCTGATTGGCGGTCTGGCGGGCGTTGCGGTCTTCGAAGCCTGCTCCGGGGTATTAATGGGCGCTGTTTTAGGCTTAAGCAGCATGGCGGTCAGTATTCTGTTTATTCTGCCTATTCCTGCGGCGTTTTTCGGCGCGTGGTTCGCCGGTCGCCCAAACAAGCGCTTCTCGACGCTGATGTGGCAGTCCGTTACCTGCTGTCTGGTAGCCGGGCTGATGATGTGGATCCCTGGCCTGTTTGACGTGATGAACGTCTGGACACTGCTGGTTCCCGCCGCATTGTTTTTCTTTGGTGCCGGAATGCTGTTCCCGCTGGCAACCAGCGGCGCAATGGAGCCTTTCCCGTTTCTGGCAGGTACAGCCGGAGCGCTGGTCGGCGGTTTACAAAACATTGGTTCCGGCGTGCTGGCATGGCTCTCCGCGATGCTGCCGCAAACCGGACAGGCCAGTCTTGGCCTGCTGATGACCCTTATGGGGCTACTGATTTTTGTGTGCTGGTTGCCGCTGGCATCACGTGTGTCTCATCAGGGGCAGGCGGTTTAAGCGAATGATGGCCCGGTTTATCGCCGGGCTTTTCACACTCCGGCATGATCATCATCTTCATTAACGGTTCCAGCGCCGGACGCCAGGCTCCTTCCTCGCCATCATAAAACTGTGTATTGGTATTGATGGCATAGGGAATTTTCGCTTTCTTCAATTCACATGCCATAAATCTGGCAAACGCGTACTGCGCAGCGGAAGGCGCGTTTTTGATCGTTTCACCGGGTGCCCAGCCACCGACCCAACTGACATGACCCGTTTTCTGCTGCCAGTGAATAGCACTGTTAATTCGGGCACGAATGGCAGCCTTTTCCGCCGTTGTACCCGATGTCCACGGGTATTTCCCGTTATTTTTTAGCGGCCCCCACGGAAAAATATGCCATTCAGCCAGAACGTAACTCTGACTTTGCGGCGGTAGCTTCAGGTTTGGTAAATCTTCCGGCGCGGCGCGCAGGCGTGGTGCGACAAAAATCATACGCTGCGGGTCGATGGCATGAATCATGCGAATCGTTTTGTCATACACCCGATTGAGGGATGCCTGATTATGATTTAATTTATCGGCAGGTTCATAGATCAGGTCAAAACCCAATAGCGGTGAGCTTTGACCAAAGTAATGCGCCACGGCCACCCACCAGTTAACGACCTCTTTTTCATTTCCGGTAGAAGGGTCTTTTTTGTACTCATCCGCCTGATAAGCAATTATCGGGATCACGCCATATTGCTCACAGGCTTCCACCAGCTTACGCAGATGGATAAGCCTGGCCTCTGTTGGCTCGCCCGCAACGCGAATCCGCACATGAGTTAGCCCCTGCGCCCGAAAATCCCGCACCACCAGCGGATCGAACTCACGGATCCCCCTTTCAGTGCGCGCCCAGTCGACGTCCATTCCTACTCCAAGCTGTTGCGCGTAGTGTTCAGCCGTTAACGGCGGTTCAGCCGCATACACAGCGGCACTGGACAGCAACATGAGAGAAATGAGCGGCTTTAACACGGTTGTCCTCAGGCATTAACCGGGAGTGATATCACGTATTTAGCACAATCTCTGGTATCAGGTGTAGAGCGAAAACGTAATAATTATCATCATACCTGTTCTTGCAGCCAGCCGATAAACGCCTCGATTTTTGGCCACTGTCTGCCTGGCAGCGTGGTGATGTAATAATGCTGATGACATTTCAGCGCCATATCACCAAAAGGGGCGATCAGCTCACCGCTGTCGAGACGTTTTTGCACCAGCCTCTTTCTCCCCATTGCCACACCAATGTGGTTCATTGCCGCAATCACCGCTAAATCAGAACGATCAAAGCCAATACCAGACGATGTCGGCAAATTCACTGAAAAATGCTGCGCCCAACTGTGCCACTCATCGGTACCCGAGTCGTTGCTCCACGCCTGCCTGTCGTGCAGCAGCGTGCAATGTGGCAGGTTCACCAAAGACCCTGCCAGCTCATAGCGGCGAGCATAGTCCGGGCTGCATACCGGTACTATCGCTTCATCCATTAGAAAATGGTGAGTGAGTTGCGCGGAAGGTGCATCGTCAAAATAGATGGCCAGATCGATCCCGGCTCGTTGCAAATTGACGTTGTCATTCCCGGTCAATATCGTCAGTGAAATCGATGGATAGCGGCGGGTAAAGTCACCGAGAGCCGGAACCAGCCAACACTGGGCAATGGAGGGGCGTGAATAAACGGTGAGCGTCCCTGACAGCTCCTGATTCTTGATATCGAGAATTTCCTGATTGAGTGTATCCAGCGATGATTTCAGCGCCCAGAACACTCGCTTACCTTCATGAGTGAGTTCCACTTTGCGATGTGAACGAACAAACAACTGGATACCCAACTCCTCTTCGAGCTGATTAATACGATGGCTGACGGCACTCGGGCTTAACGACAGTTCGTCTGCCGCCAGCGCAAAAGACTGATGTCTGGCCGCCACCTCAAAGGTATAGAGTTTTGATAGCTGCCAGCCATTGAGCAGACGATTTCTGACATCACGCAGGGGATCCATATTTACCTCCGTCATCCTGAATTTTTAGCCGGAGTGTAAAAAAACGCGCTGAAAAAATCAGCACAAAGATGATTCAAAGTGAAGCATGTCGCATAAACCAGCCATAATAAGACCTAAATCACCCTTTTGATTCAATTTGGCTCATGTGAAAGGCCAATTTTATCGTTTGTCAGCCCATGCCGTTTTTTTGTCCAATGTAACCTATGTTAATCACAGGGCAAGGTGAGATATGCACTCTCAAATCTGGGTTGTGAGCACGCTGCTGATAAGCATCGTGTTGATCGTTTTGACCATCGTGAAGTTTAAATTCCATCCGTTTCTGGCGCTGCTGTTAGCCAGTTTCTTCGTGGGTACGATGATGGGCATGGGGCCGCTGGATATGGTCAATGCCATTGAGAGTGGCATCGGTGGCACACTGGGATTCCTCGCCGCGGTTATCGGTCTGGGAACCATTCTTGGTAAAATGATGGAGGTTTCTGGCGCAGCGGAACGCATCGGCCTGACGCTTCAACGCTGCCGCTGGCTTTCTGCTGACGTCATTATGGTGCTGGTTGGGCTGATTTGCGGTATTACGCTGTTTGTTGAAGTCGGCGTGGTGCTTCTGATTCCCCTGGCATTTTCAATTGCCAAAAAAACGAATACCTCATTACTGAAGCTGGCTATTCCGCTGTGTACTGCACTGATGGCGGTGCATTGTGTAGTACCGCCACACCCGGCAGCCTTGTTTGTGGCGAATAAACTGGGCGCGGATCTAGGTACTGTTATCGTTTATGGTTTACTTGTTGGACTGATGGCATCCCTGATTGGTGGGCCGCTGTACCTCAAATTCCTCGGTAACCGCCTGCCGTTTAAACCAGTACCAGCCGAGTTTTCCGACCTCAAGGTACGAGACGAAAACACGCTGCCATCACTGAGTGCAACGCTGTTTACCGTACTGCTGCCAATTGGTCTGATGCTGGTGAAAACAGTCGCTGAACTGAACATGGCGAAAGGCAGTACGGTATATACGCTGCTGGAGTTTATCGGTAATCCGATCACAGCAATGTTTATCGCCGTCTTCGTGGCCTATTACATTCTCGGCCTGCGCCAGCATATCGGCATGAGCACACTCCTGACCCATACTGAGAACGGGTTTGGCTCAATTGCTAACATTCTGCTGATTATCGGTGCCGGTGGCGCATTCAACGCTATCCTCAAAAGCAGCGGCCTGGCGGATACCCTGGCACTGATCCTCTCCAACATGCATATGCACCCGATTCTGCTGGCCTGGCTGGTGGCATTGATCCTGCATGCCGCAGTGGGTTCAGCTACGGTAGCGATGATGGGCGCAACGGCGATTGTTGCTCCGATGCTACCGCTCTACCCCAACGTCAGCCCGGAGATCATCACTATTGCCATCGGTTCTGGCGCAATTGGCTGCACAATCGTCACAGATTCTCTCTTCTGGCTGGTGAAGCAGTACTGCGGCGCTACCCTGAATGAGACGTTTAAATACTATACGACCGCGACATTTATCGCGTCGGTGATTGCACTAGCGTGCACATTCCTGCTTTCCTTTATCATCTAAGCGCAAAGAGACGTACTATGGAAAACATGCAAAAACTCATCGCCCAGTATCCTTTAGTGGAGGATCTGGTCGCACTCAAAGAAACGACCTGGTTTAACCCGGGCACCACCTCTCTTGCGGAAGGTTTACCCTACGTGGGTCTGACGGAGCACGATGTGCAGGATGCTCACGCCCGTCTGGCTCGTTTTGCACCGTATTTGGCGAAAGCATTCCCGGAAACCGCTGCAACCGGCGGCATCATCGAGTCTGAGCTAGCCGCTATTCCTGCGATGCAAAAACGTCTGGAAAAAGAGTACGGCCAGAGTATTTGCGGCGAAATACTGCTGAAAAAAGACAGCCACCTGCCAATTTCCGGCTCGATTAAAGCCCGTGGCGGTATTTATGAAGTGCTGACTCACGCCGAAAAACTGGCGCTGGAAGCTGGTCTGCTAACCACCGACGATGATTACAGCATCCTGCTATCTCCTGAGTTCAAACAGTTTTTCAGCCAGTACAGCATCGCGGTAGGCTCAACCGGTAACCTGGGAATGTCGATCGGCATTATGAGCGCCTGCATTGGCTTTAAGGTAACTGTACATATGTCTGCTGACGCCCGTGCATGGAAAAAAGCCAAACTGCGCAGCCACGGAGTAACGGTAGTTGAGTACGAAGAAGATTACGGCGTGGCTGTTGAACAGGGTCGCAAGGCGGCAGAATCCGATCCCAACTGCTTCTTTATCGATGACGAAAACTCCCGCACATTGTTCCTGGGCTATGCGGTTGCCGGACAACGTCTGAAGGCACAGTTTGCACAGCAAGGTCGCGTGGTGGATGCCGAACATCCGTTATTTGTCTATCTACCGTGCGGTGTGGGCGGCGGACCTGGCGGCGTGGCGTTTGGCCTGAAATTAGCGTTCGGCGATAACGTGCACTGCTTCTTTGCTGAGCCAACCCATTCACCGTGCATGCTGCTGGGAGTTTACACCGGGTTGCACGATACGATTTCCGTTCAGGAGATTGGTATCGACAACCTGACCGCGGCAGATGGTCTGGCAGTCGGTCGCGCTTCGGGTTTTGTAGGCCGCGCAATGGAGCGTCTGCTTGATGGCCTGT
This sequence comes from Citrobacter sp. Cm046, assembly GCF_030333065.1. NCBI lineage: Bacteria > Pseudomonadati > Pseudomonadota > Gammaproteobacteria > Enterobacterales > Enterobacteriaceae > Citrobacter > Citrobacter sp. Cm046. Next base: position 337,959 of record NZ_JAOWGP010000030.1, read on the forward strand.
ACACTCTTGATGACCAGACTATGTACGATATGCTGGGCTGGCTGGCACAGGAGGAAGGTATTCGCCTGGAGCCTTCAGCTCTGGCGGGCATGGCCGGTCCTCAGCGCGTATGCAATTCTGCTGACTATCAGCAGATGCACGGACTCAGCGCAGAGCAGCTCAATAACGCCACCCATCTGGTCTGGGCCACCGGCGGCGGTATGGTGCCGGATGAAGAAATGGCGCAGTACCTCGCTAAAGGACGTTAAACGCCGTTGACCTTAACGCAGCATCGCCATCAGTTCCATCGGTGAGCGATGCTGTTTAAGCAAGTCGCGCATAACGCGCATATGCGGGGCGGTGTGGTCAAAGAACGCTTGATAACCTGCGCACAGTCCCCCCTTCCCATCATCACAATATGCCGGGCAATCGCCACGATAGAATTGCAGCAAGGAACATGACTGACAGCGCGTACTCAGCAGTGAAATCGTCTGTCGATCGGCTTGTCCCGTCCGACCACACCACCGATTCAGCGTGTTATCGAACAGTGGAATGGATATTCGAGTAATATCCTCACGAACCCAGATATCAAATACCGTATTTAAAAACCGTCCCCAGTCTTCTGAAGAAACAGATTCAGCTGTCAGGTTGCCTTTTTCATCACGTTCAACCAGGGGAATAAACTGCACAGAACGAACGCCGTCTTTCTGTAAGTTTCGATATAAATCAACAGGGTACTGACATTTCTGGTGATCCACCACCACCATCTTAATCCCCCCCTCACTAACATCCATGTCCTCACACCCCGTCATGCAAAATCCCCGATAAATACGATAAGTTGGCGAACGTGTGTTACAGCAAACAGTATTGCGAGAGATAACACCGCGAGAGAGATCATAAATTTGTCACGCACCGCACGAGATTCAGAAAAATCGTTATGTGCAACGTCCATCAGATTACGACTGCGGGTATAGCGCCAGAGAATTATCGCCACGATCGCCAGTACACCGAGAGAAACCCAGAAGAGAAATCCCACCTGATGCCAGTTATGCTTCAACGCCAGCGCCATTAATGCGCCGTAGCCAAGAAGAGTTCGAAGCCAGGCAAGCGATGTACGCTCCGGTTGCAGCCCGGGATCGGCAATACGCCGCGATTTACGGCTATCCGGCATACAATACCAGCCCCATCACAATCACCGCGACAAACATCAAAATCAGGCTGATTATCAAAAGGCTATGGGTGTACGGCAAGTCCTCTTTCAGACGCATTGCCTTTTCATTACGCAGCCAGCGCAAGTAACCATAAATCGCCAGACCGCCCGCAAACAAGCACAGCAGCAGAGCCAACAGTTCTCGAATGACCGGCGTGGCGAAATCCGGTGCCAGTTGGTCCAGGCCGACACCCGCGGCCAGAAACCCCAGCGCGGTACGGATCCACGCCAGAAAAGTACGCTCATTTGCCAGCGAGAAACGGTAATCCGGCGCTTCTCCGAGGAGGGAAATCTTCATCACAACTCCTTCAATGTTGTTATCTGGTCGTTATACCGGAACAGTAAAGGAGTATGAACCCGATTCTCAAACGTTAGGCTGCGTAATGTGATTCAGACAAAGGAAAGGCCTACAAAATAGATCTTGTAGGCCTGATAAGAGCAATATCTTCAGTGAGTTAAAAGACTTATCCCATTCCCCAGAAAATCACTGCCAGCAGCTGTGGAGTAATAATACGCAGGAACATCACCAGTGGATAAACCGTGGCATAAGAGAGCGCTGCCGCACCGCTGGTAGCATGGAGGTTGTTAGCAAACGCCAGCGCAGGTGGATCGGTCATGGAACCAGCCAGCATTCCGCACAGCGTCAGGTAGTTCATTTTGGCAAAGATACGCGCCAGTATCCCGACGGTAATCAGAGGAATAGCGGTGATAAAGATGCCATAGCCAACCCAACTCAGACCATCTCCCTGCATCAGCGTATCGACAAAATCACCACCTGACTTCAGGCCAACTACCGCCAGAAAGAGCACAATACCTAACTCACGCAGCGCCAGGTTGGCGCTCGGCGGCATAAACCAGTACAGCTTGCCGATGCTGCCAATACGTCCAAGTATCAGCGCCATAATCAGCGGACCACCGGCCAGACCTAGCTTTAACGCCACCGGGAAGCCTGGGATAAACAACGGAATGGACCCCAACAAAACCCCAAGCCCGATGCCGATAAACACTGGCAACATCTGCACCTGTTGCAGTTTTTGCTGCGCGTTGCCCACGACATTGGCAACGGCATCGATGGACGAGGGGCGTCCAACCAGATTGAGAATATCCCCAAACTGCAAACTGGCATCACTGCTGGCGACCAACTCAACGCCCGCACGGTTCAGTCGAGAGATCACCACGTCGTAGCGCTCTTTAAAGTGCAGGTCACGGATCCGTTTACCAAGTACCTGCTCGTTAGTCACCACCACGCGCTCAACGCGCAAATCCGTTCCCCGCGTCGACAGAGAGGTATCCACTTCCTGCCCAATCACGACCTGCGCGTTGTGCAGGTCGGCAGGCTGCCCAACCAGATGTAACAAGTCGCCCAATTGGATAATCGTCCCCGGCGACGGCACCATCAACGTCTCTTCACGTTTCAGGCGAGAGCAGATGATTTTATCGCTATTCAGAATAGGCACATCCTGAATCGCCATATTGTTGAGGTTCGGGTTCTCAACACGAATGTTCATCGTCTGAATCAGCGCATGTCCGTTAGTAAGCGTTGATTCATGCTGCTTAGCCTCTGCCTCAACATTGACGCGAAAAATAAGACGCATCAGCCACATAGTGAGCAAGATACCGCAAATACCGAAAGGATAAGCCATGGCATAGCTCATCCCCATCTGATCTACGATATCAACAGGTGTACCCAAATCGCGCAGAATTTGCTGCCCCGCGCCCAGCGCCGGGGTATTGGTGACCGCACCGGAGAATATTCCCAGCACGACAGGAAGAGGAATGGCAAAAATCTTATGCAGAAGAGCGGTGACCAGCCCCCCCATAATGACGATCAGGACGGCGAAAAGATTCAGGCGTAAGCCCGAAACCCGCAGAGAAGCAAAGAAGCCCGGCCCCACCTGAATTCCGATGGTATACACAAACAGTATCAGGCCAAACTCCTGAATAAAATGCAGCATGTCACCGCTCAGAGTCATCCCTGCCTGATCGACAAAATGCCCGACAATGATACCGCCGAACAGCACGCCCCCGATGCCAAAACCAACGCCGCGTATTTTGATGTTGCCGATCCATAACCCGACAACCGCCACCAATGCCAGAACGCTGACCGTCAATGCTATATCACTCATTATCCTGTTCCCTGTGAATAACATCATTAAGTAAATGGATTCTGGCAGAGTACAGGCGCAAAGTATGGGTGGTAAAGCACAAAAAAAGCCCCGTCATTTCTGGCGGGGCAAAGGCAAGGAGCTAATTAGCTATTTAATGCGGGACGTTCGCTAATGGCAATCCGCTGCGGCGGAATAGTTTCTGGCTCATTGCGAATTAAATCGATGTGCAGCAAACCATTAGTGAAGCTTGCGCCGGAGACTTCCATATTTTCTGCCAGAGTAAAACTCAGGCTAAAGGACTGAGTTACCAGCCCCTGGTGCAGCCATTTGGTCTCTTTATCCGGCTGCTGCGGCGTGCCTTTCACGGTCAGGCGAGTGCCTTCCAGTTGAATATCCAGATCTTCCTGGCGGAAACCAGCTAACGCAAGGGTAATGCGGTAGTGATTATCATCGCTCTTTTCGATGTTATAGGGTGGGAAGCTCTGGCTTTCACCGCTGTTTTGCAAAGCATTGGCCAGTTTGTCAAAACCAATCCATTGACGCAGCAGTGGGGATAAGTCGTAATTACGCATAGTCATTTCTCCTTCTAAGAAGCGAGTAAGTACCTGCGAATCCAAGGATTCGCATATGCTCCCTGACGGCGAGCATGGGATAGCAGGCCGCCTGACGCGGCCCAATAGAATTAGTTGATTTCGATACGGCGCGGTTTGTTCGCTTCCGGGATCACGCGCTCAAGCTCGATATACAGCAGACCGTTCACCAGGTTTGCACCACGAACATGAATGTTCTCAGCCAACTGGAACTTGCGTTCAAAGTTGCGCTCGGCAATACCCTGATACAGGTAAGTACGTTCTTTTTGCTCGTCCGCATGAGCGCCTTTTACCACCAGCAAATTATCCTGGGCGGTAATCTCCAGCTCGCTTTCAGCAAAGCCCGCAACGGCAATCGCAATGCGATAATGGTTTTCGTCTACCAGCTCAACGTTATACGGAGGGTAGCCACCATTGCTCTGGCTCTGATTGCTTTCCAGAAGGTTAAACAGACGATCAAAACCAATTGCAGAACGGTACAGTGGGGATAAGTCAAAGTTACGCATAATCAATAGCTCCTGAAATCAGCGAGAATGTTAGACCTTCCATCATGGACAGGTCAGGTAGCCAGGACACCCATCAGGCGAGCCCTTCATGTGTCTACATCCTAAAAATGGGTCTTAATACAAACTTTTCAAGCGTATTCATCTGACTTTTTTTGCAGTTTGTTGTCTATTGCATACACTGGGTGGACAGTCGTTGTCGTTAGAGTGCGATAGCCGCCGTAGTGCGACATGATGGTGACGTTATTTTTCGCAATGGATCGCGATAACTCATCAGGCAAATACCGATGATTAACAGATGAATAAATGATGATAAAAAAAATGTTGTTAACAGTGATAATGTACAGCGCGATGGTCTTAGTGAGTGGCTGCTCCAGCGTAATGTCGCATACCGGGGGCAAAGAGGGGACCTATCCTGGTACTCGCGCCAGCGCTACGATGATAAGCGAAAGCGATACAAACTGGGGAACAAAGTCGCTGGCCATTCTGGATATGCCATTTACCGCTGTCCTGGATACGATACTACTCCCGTGGGATCTTTTCCGTTCAGATAACTCAGTCAGATCCCGCGTAGAAAGGAGTGAGGAGAGAACGCAAGTCACCAACTCCGTTATCCCCCCGGCGAGTATGCCCGCCCCTTAAGTTACCGCCCGGTTTCCGCCACCCATAGCTGACGGAAACCCTCGACATCCTCCATCCACGCGACCTGTTGACCATCAGGTGAGAACACGATCGCATCTGCGGAAGGTGGATTACCGTGACGCTCGGTTAAATAATCAATTTTTCCGGTCTGCGCATCACAGCAGACAATTCGGTTTTCCAGCACAAATCCCAGCCATTTTCCCGACGGATGCCAGTTGAACGCTGACTGAATATCCGTAGTACATCGCGTAAGCTGACGAGGTACACCGCCCTGTGGTGAGATCAGCCACAGCTGCACAACACCGCTATCATCACGCATCAGAAACGCAATTTCAGACGCCTTTGGATTACTGCGCACCCAATGGCGGGGCTGATTCACCAGCCCAGGAAAGGCGCGGTTATGTGTAAACGTCAGGCGACGCTGAGCCACACCAGATGGCGGTGCTGGCATTGTCGATTCAGTCCCTTCCAGAGGCGCATAACCTGGCTGTTTCCAGCCGCCTTCATTCCTCGGTGTATCAACGATGAACAGCTCCGGAACTTTCTCGCCATTTACAGACAACGTGTCACCAATAAACGCCAGCGTATGATTTCCCACCCAACCTTCTTCGTAGGCGCGGTTTATCTCATCGCTGCCCGGCCGTGGCGCAAACGTAGTCTGGCTCACCAGTACGCACCAGTAGCTACCGCTGTACTCACGCGGGTGCTGTGCGGACACATTCACCGGCCCATAAGGTGCAGCCACCCCAACGTTACGTAAATCCAGCGCCGGATCGCGTTCATGCAATACATGGTCGTTGTAGGTGAAGCTGACAAACTCTCCGTTCGGGCTGAAGACATGGACATGACTACCGCCGCGCAACGCTCCTGGCGTGTACGGCGAGGTAATATCCATAGCATCCAGATTAACCACCCCACGCGGTCCAGCAATCACGCCACGGCGATGATGGAAATCGTAACGCCAGTGTTCATCTGGATTCTCAGGCCCATGAATAAAAACATATTTTTCCGATTTTGGATGAACGGTCACTACGCCGACATGCGCCCCCTGCGTAGCGTGATAAACCACCTCAAGCTCGCCGGTATGAATATTAACGCGTTCAATCGTCTCGCCGGTAAACGATGCGCCGGAAGGACGAACATCAAAAACCAGCCACTGGCTGTCCGGGGTCCAGGTGTTGATATTGGTAAGCTGATGATTACGCGGCGTAAAGGTGATTTGCTTCATGAAGAGCCCTGATACAAGACGATTTAAGCAATCATACTTCACAAGGACTTCACTTTCAGGCTTTAGCGTATCGCCATCTTAATTATTGCGGACAGAAAGATGGAACATTTTGACGTAGCGATTATCGGCTTAGGCCCGGCAGGTGCAGCGCTGGCGCGACAGTTGAGCGGAAAAATGCGTGTGATTGCACTGGATAAAAAACGCCAGTGTGGAAATGAAGGATTTACCAAACCCTGCGGTGGTTTGCTTGCTCCTGATGCCCAGAGATCGTTTATCCGCGACGGAATTACGCTACCCGTTGATGTCATCGCCAACCCGCAGATTTTTAGTGTTAAAACGATCGATACAGCGGCATCACTAACGCGCAATTACCAGCGTAGCTACATCAACATTAACCGACATGCTTTTGATTTATGGCTGAAATCTCTTATTCCTGATGATGTGAGAATTTACCACGACAGCCTGTGTCGAAAAATCTGGCACGAGGACGGTAAATGGCATGTGATATTCCGCGCAGACGGTTGGGAACAGCAGATTACAGCCCGTTATCTGGTCGGTGCCGACGGAGCGAATTCACTGGTGCGCCGTCATCTCTACCCACAACATCAAATCCGTAAATATGTCGCCATTCAGCAGTGGTTTGCTGAACAACATCCCGTACCGTTTTACTCGTGTATTTTTGATAACGATGCTACGGACTGTTACTCCTGGAGTATCAGCAAAGACGGATTTTTTATCTTCGGTGGCGCATACCCAATGAAGGATGGTCAGGCACGCTTTGAAGCGCTGAAAACAAAGATGGAGACGTTCCATTTTCAGTTCGGTAAACCGGTAAAAAGCGAGAAATGCACGGTGCTGTTCCCATCACGCTGGTCGGACTTTGTCTGCGGTGAAAAAAACGCATTTCTGATTGGTGAAGCTGCCGGATTTATCAGCGCCAGCTCGCTGGAGGGAATTAGCTATGCGCTGGACAGCGCGGAGATCCTGAAATGCGTACTCCTGCAGGGAGCGCCAGATATCAATAACGCTTACCGCAAAGCCACCCGCAAACTGCGTATCAAGCTGTATGGCAAGATCCTTAAGAGTCGGGCATTAACATCAGCACAAGCACGTAAATGGATAATGCAAAGCGGCGTTGCACATATCCCGTCAGGTCAGGAAGAGCAGCCCACCGTGACACCCGGCGGGCTGATTGAAGAGCATTAACCTACGCGTTTCACATCACCAACCAGCAGGATGTATGACATCGCGCCAATCAGGGCAACAGCGGAGATATAGACCAGCGCGGGCTGTAAATAAAAGTGGCTGACTTATTTCAGCGCAAACTTCTCAATGGCATACGCCACGCCGTCTTCAAGGTTGGATTTCGTCACGAAGTTGGCAATCTCTTTCACAGACGGAATGGCGTTGTCCATTGCAACACCCATACCTGCGTACTCGAGCATCGCGATGTCATTTTCCTGATCGCCTATCGCCATGACCTCTTCGGCTTTGATTCCCAGCGCATCCGCCAGTGATTTTACACCGGTGCCTTTATTGACACGTTTATCCAGAATTTCGAGGAAGTACGGCGCACTTTTCAGCACGGTATACTTTTCTTTCACTTCAGCCGGAATACGCGCTATCGCTTTATCGAGGATCTCTGGCTCGTCAATCATCATCACTTTCAGGAACTGGGTTGCCGGATCCATCTTCTCTGCTTCGCAGAACACCAGCGGAATGGTCGCGACAAAAGATTCATGCACCGTATAGTAACTAATATCGCGGTTAGCCGTATAAAGCGTGTTGCGATCGAGTGCGTGGAAGTGTGAACCCACTTCACGAGACAGCTGTTCCAGGTAACGATAATCATCATAGCTCAGCGCAGTTTGTGCAACGGTACTGCCATCCCCCGCTTTCTGCACCAGCGCACCGTTGTAGGTAATGCAGTAGTCACCGGGTTGTTCCATGTGAAGTTCTTTCAGGTAGCTATGGACGCCGGCATACGGGCGACCCGTGGTCAGCACCACGTTTATACCACGCGCGCGCGCCGCGGCAATCGCCGTTTTGACCGCAGGTGAAATGGTGTGATCGGGCAGCAGAAGTGTGCCATCCATATCGATAGCAATAAGTTTGATAGCCATGAGTTCCCCGGATTAAATGAGTCCATCCTCATGCTAACGCGATTCCGCTCAAAAAACAGCAACGAAAAAGGGATAGGAAGAGGAACCAGGATTCCCCTTTTGTGGGCAAAAAAATACCCGGTTGCACAACACAACCGGGTAGATTCATCCAGGATAACGATTAGATATCGATGTTTGCCGCTTTCAGGGCGTTCTCTTCGATAAACGCACGACGCGGTTCAACGGCGTCACCCATCAACGTAGTGAACAACTGGTCAGCAGCAATCGCGTCTTTCACCGTCACGCGCAGCATGCGGCGGCTTTCCGGATCCATGGTGGTTTCCCACAGCTGTTCCGGGTTCATTTCACCCAGACCTTTATAACGCTGAATAGACAAACCACGACGGGACTCTTTCACCAGCCAGTCCAGTGCCTGCTCGAAGCTGGCAACAGGCTGACGACGCTCACCACGTTCGATAAACGCATCGTCTTCGATCAGGCCGCGCAGTTTCTCACCCAACGTGCAAAGACGACGGTATTCACCACCAGTCACAAACTCATGCTCCAGCGGGTAATCGGTATCAACACCGTGAGTACGTACGCGGATCACCGGTTCGAACAGGTTCAGTTCAGCGTCCTTACGCACGATGCTATTCCAGGTGCTACCGTGCATTTCATTTTCATTCAGCACGTTAACCAGCTGAGAAACCCAGGCCGTTACTTTAGCTTCATCAGCCAGATCGGCTTCAGCCAGCGTCGGTTGGTACACCAGTTCCTTCAGCAGTGAGCGAGGATAGCGACGCTCCATGCGACCAATCATTTTCTGCGTAGCATTGTACTCAGAGACCAGTTTTTCCAGTGCTTCACCTGCCAGCGCCGGAGCGTGGGCATTTGTATGCAACGTAGCACCATCAAGGGCGATAGAGATCTGGTATTGATCCATCGCTTCATCATCTTTGATGTACTGTTCCTGCTTCCCTTTCTTCACTTTGTACAGCGGCGGCTGGGCAATGTAGACGTGGCCACGCTCTACGATTTCCGGCATCTGACGATAGAAGAAGGTCAACAGCAGCGTACGGATGTGCGAGCCGTCGACGTCCGCATCGGTCATGATGATAATGCTGTGGTAGCGCAGTTTATCCGGGTTGTACTCGTCGCGACCGATGCCGCAACCGAGCGCAGTAATCAGCGTCGCCACTTCCTGAGAAGAGAGCATCTTGTCGAAGCGTGCCTTCTCAACGTTGAGGATTTTACCTTTCAGCGGCAGAATCGCCTGGTTCTTACGGTTACGCCCCTGCTTCGCAGAGCCGCCCGCGGAGTCCCCTTCCACCAGGTACAGTTCAGAGTGGGCCGGGTCACGCTCCTGACAGTCTGCCAGTTTGCCCGGCAGACCCGCTAAGTCCAGCGCGCCTTTACGGCGAGTCATTTCACGAGCACGACGTGCAGCTTCGCGCGCGCGCGCAGCGTCGATGATTTTGCCAACGACGATTTTCGCGTCCGACGGATTTTCCAGCAGGTATTCGCTCAGCAGTTCGTTCATCTGCTGTTCTACCGCTGATTTAACCTCGGAGGAGACCAGCTTGTCTTTGGTCTGCGAAGAGAATTTCGGATCCGGCACTTTTACGGAAACAACGGCAATCAAACCTTCACGGGCATCGTCACCAGTGGCACTGACTTTCGCTTTTTTGCTGTAGCCTTCTTTGTCCATGTAGGCGTTCAGAGTACGGGTCATCGCCGCACGGAAGCCTGCAAGGTGAGTACCGCCATCACGCTGCGGAATGTTGTTGGTGAAGCAGTAGATGTTTTCCTGGAAACCATCATTCCACTGCAGCGCAACTTCAACGCCGATACCGTCTTTTTCAGTAGAGAAGTAGAAGATATTCGGGTGGATCGGCGTTTTATTTTTGTTGAGGTATTCAACAAACGCCTTAATGCCGCCTTCGTAGTGGAAATGGTCTTCTTTGCCGTCGCGCTTATCACGCAGGCGGATGGATACGCCGGAGTTCAGGAATGACAGCTCGCGCAGGCGTTTCGCCAGAATATCGTATTCAAATTCAACGACATTGGTGAAAGTTTCATGGCTTGGCCAGAAACGTACCTGGGTACCCGTAGCTTCGGTCTCACCGGTTACCGCCAGCGGCGCTTGCGGCACGCCGTGCACGTAAGTTTGCTGATGCACTTTGCCTTCACGACGAATCACCAGCTCCAGTTTCTGCGACAGGGCGTTAACCACGGAAACACCTACGCCGTGCAGACCGCCGGACACTTTATAAGAGTTATCATCGAATTTACCGCCTGCGTGCAGAACGGTCATGATAACTTCTGCCGCCGAAACGCCCTCTTCAGGGTGAATCCCGGTTGGGATACCACGGCCATCATCGGTAACGGACACGGAGTTGTCAGCGTGAATCGTCACGACGATATCTTTACAGTGACCCGCGAGCGCTTCGTCGATAGCGTTATCTACCACCTCGAATACCATGTGGTGCAGACCGGTGCCGTCATCCGTGTCGCCGATATACATACCCGGGCGCTTACGCACCGCATCCAGTCCTTTCAGGACTTTGATACTGGAGGAGTCATAAGAATTCGACATCAACGTTTCTCGCTCATTTTATCTTGGGTTAATCCGTTATTTTACCCTTTTCCACGGTGAACATCTTCGAATTTTTGTCCGACATGTCCAGAACGTGTTCAGCGCTAATTGCGCTGACAAAGACCTGAGATTGCGTGGCTTTTAAGCGACTGGCAAGCAGTCCGCGACGCGCATCATCCAGTTCAGAGGCAAAATCATCTATCAGGTACAGGCAGCGCCGTCCGCTTTCACGGGTCAGGAACTCCCCTTGCGCCAGACGCAAGGCGCACATCAGCAGCTTTAACTGTCCACGAGACAACGTATCTTCCACCGGCGCACCGTCAGCGCGTATACGGAAATCCGCTTTATGCGGACCGTGCGCGGTGTAAGTCAACATGCGGTCACGTTCAAAACTGCGTTCCAGCACCTCTGCGTAATCAGTCTCTTTCTCCCAGCCACGCTGGAAAGAGAAAGAGAGAGAGAACTCGGGAAGAAACTGCTGGCAGGTATCCGCCATATCCTGCGCGATACCGGCGCTGTACTCCGCGCGCCAGGTACTGATTTGTTCCGCCAGCGGGATCAGTTCTTTATCCCACGGACGTAGTTGCTCATAACGACTCACCTGGCGCAGCGCCGCATTGCGCTGCTTGAGCAGACGCTTCAGGTTGCTCCAGGCGGTGAAAAATCCGGCTTCATTGTGAAAGCACCCCCAGTCAAGGAATGCTCTCCTGTATTTGGGGCCGCCGTTGAGTAAAGTAAACCCCTCAGGCGTAATCAGCTGCATTGGCATCAGGTGTGCCAGTTCTGCAACCTTATGACCGTCGGTGCCGTCAATGCGCACTTTGCTGTCACCCAACTTATCTTTTGTCAGGCCAATCGACGTTTCACGCTCCGTACCCTGCAAACGCCCGTGTAATACAAACGACTCCTGCTCGTGACGAATGACACGACCAATCTGCAAACTGCGAAACGCCCGACCGTGGCCCAGCGTATAGATAGCTTCCAGCACGCTGGTTTTGCCGCTGCCGTTAGCTCCTACCAGGAAGTTAAAGCCAGGAGATAAAGCAAGATCCGCGCTTTCAATATTGCGGAAATCTTTAATGAGAAGGCGCGTTAGTGACATATCAGGGTTTCTTCAGGCCAGGGCGTCATCGGCGCAGCCAGCTTCAACGCGGCCTGCGCACAGCCCCTGGAGCGTACACGAAGTACGTGACAGGGGCGAGCACAGCCCAGGTTGAAAATGGCAAGTAAGATAGCCCGCTATTTTCCACTACAGTCTCATTGGCATAACAACATAGGCAGCCGACTGTGATGCGGCATCTTCAATCTGCACGCTGGAAACAGAATCAGTCAGCATAATACGGACGTTTTCGCACTTCAGTGCGTTCAGTACATCCAGCACGTAGCTAACATTGAAGCCGATTTCCATTTCAGTTCCTGGGTAGGTTACGTCGAGGATCTCTTCTGCTTCTTCCTGTTCCGGGTTGTTCGCCGTGATTTTGAGCTGATTCTCACTGACGTACAGACGCACGCCGCGGAACTTCTCATTAGAGAGGATCGCCGCACGGGCAAATGCCTGCTTGAGAATATCGCAGCCTGCTTCCAGGTGTTTGTCCGGGTTCTTCGGTAGCACGCGGCGATAATCCGGGAAACGACCGTCAACCAGCTTGGAAGTGAAAATAAAGTCACCGACGTGTGCTCGGATGTTGTTGCTGCCAATTTGCACTCGCAGCGGGTTGTCGCCGCCGTCAAGCATACGCATCAGCTCAATAACACCTTTACGCGGCACAATCACCGAATGGTTGGGCAGAGATTGTCCAACCGGCATAGAGCAGACTGCCAGACGGTGACCATCGGTCGCCACGGTACGCAACTCTTCACCTTCGGTTTCAAACAGCATGCCGTTTAAGTAATAGCGCACGTCCTGATGAGCCATTGAAAACTGCGTGGCCTCAATCAGGCGCTTCATTGTGGCCTGCGGTAGGGTGAATTCAACTTCGCTCTGCCAGTCATCCAGATTCGGAAAGTCGGCGGCAGGTAGCGTGGAAAGTGAGAAACGGCTGCGGCCAGAACGCACCAGCATGCGGTCGCCTTCCAGTTGAACGGCGATTTCAGCCCCTTCCGGCAGCCCACGACAAATGTCGAAAAATTTACGTGCCGGAACGGTAGTCGCACCTGGTTCATGAGGCTGAATCAGCGCAACGCGTGCCACCATTTCCATTTCAAGATCGGTACCGGTCAGAGAAAGCGTACCATCCGCAACCTGTAGCAACAGATTTCCGAGAATCGGCAGTGTAGGACGACCACCCAGCGGGCCGCTGACCTGCTGAAGCGGTTTTAATAAATGTTCACGTTCAACGGTAAATTTCATAGCGTCACGAAGATAATGTTCTGATTAAATTGGAGAAATCTTCTTTAATATCATGGCTTTCTTCACGCAACTGCTCAATCTTGCGGCAGGCATGAAGCACGGTAGTATGGTCACGCCCACCAAACGCGTCGCCAATTTCCGGCAGACTGTGGTTGGTGAGCTCTTTTGCCAGCGCCATCGCCATCTGACGCGGGCGAGCTACCGAGCGAGATCGACGCTTAGAAAGCAGATCCGCAATTTTGATTTTGTAGTACTCCGCCACCGTCTTTTGGATATTGTCGATGGTGACCAGTTTTTCCTGCAATGCCAGCAGATCGCGCAGCGCTTCACGCACAAAGTCGATAGTGATCGCCCGGCCGGTAAAGTTGGCGTTGGCAATCACTCGGTTCAGTGCGCCTTCCAGTTCACGCACGTTAGAGCGTAGACGCTTAGCAATAAAGAACGCCACCTCGCCCGGCAGACGAATGTCGTTTTCGTCCGCTTTCTTCATCAGGATCGCCACTCGCGTTTCCAGCTCTGGCGGTTCGATCGCGACAGTCAGTCCCCAGCCGAAGCGGGATTTCAGACGATCTTCAACACCGTTGATCTCTTTCGGATAGCGATCCGATGTCAGGATGATCTGCTGATTACCTTCCAGTAGGGCATTGAAGGTGTGGAAAAACTCTTCCTGAGATCGTTCTTTGTTGGCAAAGAATTGAATATCGTCAATCAGCAACGCATCAACAGAACGGTAGTAGCGTTTAAACTCTTCGATCGCATTGTTTTGCAGGGCCTTAACCATGTCCTGGACAAAACGCTCGGAGTGCATATACACCACTTTCGCATTCGGCTTGCGTGCCATGATCCCGTTACCGACGGCATGCAACAGGTGGGTTTTACCCAGGCCCGTACCGCCATACAGGAATAAAGGATTGTAGGCACCGCCAGGATTGTCCGCCACCTGACGTGCCGCCGCGCGCGCCAGTTGGTTAGATTTACCTTCAACGAAGTTATCAAACGTGTGTTTGACGTTAACGTTAGAGCGATAGGTGTGTTCTGCCGGAGCGGGGACGTTATCCCAGCCCGGGCGCGCCGCCGGTGCGGCACGTTGCGGCTGTACTTGTTGCGCGACATACGCAGGCGCCACAACGTTATTAACCGGCGTCTTCAGCGTTTGCGTGACGGGTTTTGTACCGACTTCAAAACGCAGCTGCGGGGCATCCGCACCACAGAAGCTATTCAGTAATCCATTGATGTTGTTAAGGTATTTATCCCTTACCCAATCGAGCACAAAACGGTTTGGCGCATACAAAGCCAGCGTGTTATCGCTCAGTTCCGCCTGCAACGGGCGTATCCACATACTGAATTCTGTGGCTGGTAACTCATCCTGCAATCGGGCAAGACACTGCTGCCAAAGCGAAAGTGACACGGCGGACTCCACTCGAACAAAAGTCGATAAATGACAAAGGCTGAAACATTCATGATTGTTGGCGCACGTCGAAAAGACCCTGCAAGAGGGTGACGCACGAACCGCTGTCTGCGGTTATATGCCCGATCAGGATCCAATGAAACGATCAGGACCGCGGATCATAGCCTAAACTGCGCGAGAGATCTTCTGTTTCTCACAGATTCTTCCCGATTTATCCACAGGATGATCCAGAATCGGCTAAGTGTAAACGATCCTGGAGAAGTGCTGCAGGTTTTCGCGCGCATATTGAAAAAATTAATGAGCAAAGCGGCTTTTTTGCTTAAACGATCTAATAAAGATCCCGGGCGATCCTTGCGCTTTATCCGCCAGCCCGTATAATTCTTACCCCCAGCGAGTAACGGTCGCCTCACGGCGTCAACGCTGCCTGTTTTTTACGCGAAACCATGCGGAAAAAAGCGGGAAATAAGGAAAGAGAATTGACTCCGGAGTGTACAATTATTACAATCCGGCCTCTTTAATCACCCACACTGTGGCGTAAGTCGTTCGATATTCGTTCGGGTATACGCAAAAGTCAGTGAATTTATTCAAGTTTAGGTAGAAATCGCCATGAAACGCACTTTTCAACCGTCTGTACTGAAGCGCAACCGTTCTCACGGCTTCCGTGCTCGTATGGCTAATAAAAATGGTCGTCAGGTTCTGGCACGTCGTCGTGCTAAAGGCCGTTCTCGTCTGACCGTTTCTAAGTAATAAAAGCTAGCCCCTGAGTGGTTAAGCTCGCATTTCCCAGGGAGTTACGTTTGTTAACTCCCACTCATTTCACATTCGTCTTCCAGCAGCCACAACGGGCTGGCACGCCGCAAATCACCATCCTCGGCCGCCTGAATTCGCTGGGGCATCCCCGTATCGGTCTTACAGTCGCCAAGAAAAACGTTCGACGCGCACATGAACGCAATCGGATTAAACGTCTGACGCGTGAAAGTTTTCGTCTTCGTCAGCACGAACTTCCAGCGATGGATTTCGTGGTGGTGGCTAAAAAAGGGGTTGCTGACCTCGATAACCGTGCTCTCTCGGAAGCGTTGGAAAAATTATGGCGTCGCCATTGTCGCCTGGCTCGCGGGTCCTGATAGCCCTCATTCGGGTCTATCAACGCCTTATCAGTCCGCTGCTTGGGCCGCATTGCCGTTTCACTCCAACCTGTTCGAGCTACGGAATTGAGGCATTGCGCAGGTTTGGAGTGATAAAAGGCAGTTGGTTGACGGTGAAACGCGTATTAAAATGCCACCCTTTACACCCTGGTGGTGACGATCCCGTCCCGCCCGGACCATTTGATACCAGAGAACACTAACGATGGATTCGCAACGCAATCTTTTAGTCATCGCTTTGCTGTTCGTGTCTTTCATGATCTGGCAAGCCTGGGAGCAGGATAAAAATCCTCAACCTCAAGCTCAACAGACCACGCAGACAACGACCACCGCAGCGGGTAGCGCCGCCGACCAGGGCGTACCGGCCAGTGGCCAGGGGAAACTGATTACGGTTAAGACTGACGTGCTTGATCTGACCATCAACACCCGTGGTGGTGATGTGGAACAGGCCTCGCTGCCAGCTTACCCGAAAGAACTCGGTTCTACCGAGCCGTTCCAGTTACTGGAAACCACGCCACAGTTCATCTATCAGGCGCAAAGTGGCCTGACAGGTCGCGATGGCCCGGATAACCCGGCTAACGGCCCGCGTCCGCTGTACAACGTCGAAAAAGACGCCTTTGTACTGGCTGACGGTCAGAACGAACTGCAGATCCCGATGACCTATACTGACGCAGCGGGCAACACATTCACTAAAACGTTTGTCCTCAAGCGTGGTGAATATGCTGTCAACGTTAACTACAGCGTGCAGAACGCCAGCGAGAAACCGCTGGAAGTCTCCACCTTTGGTCAGCTGAAGCAATCCATCAATCTGCCATCTCATCGTGACACTGGTAGCAGCAACTTTGCGCTGCACACCTTCCGTGGCGCAGCGTACTCCACGCCTGATGAGAAGTATGAAAAATACAAGTTCGACACCATTGCTGAAAACGAAAACCTGAACGTCAATGCTAAAGACGGCTGGGTAGCAATGCTGCAACAGTATTTTGCAACGGCATGGGTTCCGCGTAACGACGGCACCAATAACTTCTACACCGCTAATCTGGGTAACGGCATTGCCGCTATCGGCTATAAATCTCAGCCGGTACTGGTACAGCCTGGCCAGACTGGTGCGATGACCAGCACCCTGTGGGTTGGTCCGGAAATTCAGGATAAAATGGCGGCAGTTGCTCCGCACCTGGATCTGACCGTGGATTACGGCTGGCTGTGGTTCATCTCCCAACCTCTGTTCAAACTGCTGAAGTTCATCCACAGCTTCCTGGGTAACTGGGGCTTCTCCATCATCGTTATCACCTTTATCGTTCGTGGCATCATGTACCCGCTGACCAAAGCGCAGTACACCTCCATGGCGAAGATGCGTATGCTGCAGCCGAAGATTCAGGCAATGCGTGAGCGTCTGGGCGATGACAAACAGCGTCAGAGCCAGGAAATGATGGCACTGTACAAAGCTGAGAAGGTTAACCCACTGGGTGGCTGTTTCCCTCTGATCATCCAGATGCCAATCTTCCTGGCGTTGTACTACATGCTGATGGGATCCATTGAACTGCGTCATGCGCCGTTCGCTCTGTGGATCCATGACCTGTCTGCACAGGACCCGTACTACATCCTGCCGATCCTGATGGGCGTGACGATGTTCTTCATTCAGAAGATGTCTCCGACCACAGTGACCGACCCGATGCAGCAGAAGATCATGACCTTTATGCCGGTCATCTTCACCGTGTTCTTCCTGTGGTTCCCGTCAGGTCTGGTGCTGTACTATATCGTCAGCAACCTGGTAACCATTATTCAGCAGCAGTTGATTTACCGTGGTCTGGAGAAGCGTGGCCTGCATAGCCGCGAGAAGAAAAACTCCTGATTCGGTGAGTTAACGCTAAAATAAGGGCGGTCAGATGACCGCCTTTTTTATTTGTATTCAGCGAGACATATCATGAGCCATAACGACACCATCGTCGCTCAGGCAACCCCACCGGGACGTGGTGGTGTGGGTATTCTGCGTATCTCCGGCCTTAAAGCGCGCGAAGTCGCCGAAACCGTACTGGGCAAACTGCCAAAACCGCGTTATGCAGACTATCTGCCATTTAAAGACGCAGATGGCAGTGCGCTGGATCAGGGGATTGCCCTGTGGTTTCCCGGACCGAACTCCTTTACTGGTGAAGATGTTTTAGAGCTTCAGGGTCACGGCGGACCGGTCATTCTCGATCTGCTGTTAAAACGCATTCTGACGATTCCAGGCCTGCGCATTGCCAGACCCGGCGAGTTCTCTGAGCGTGCATTTCTTAACGATAAGCTCGATTTAGCTCAGGCAGAGGCCATTGCCGACCTGATTGATGCCAGCTCGGAACAAGCTGCACGCTCGGCGCTAAACTCGTTGCAAGGTGCATTTTCTTCCCGCGTGAACCACCTTGTGGAAGCACTCACTCACCTGCGCATCTATGTGGAAGCAGCGATTGATTTCCCGGACGAGGAAATAGACTTTCTTTCCGACGGCAAAATTGAAGCGCAGCTCAATAGCGTCATCAGTGATCTTGATGCTGTTCGTGCCGAAGCGCGTCAGGGCAGCCTGTTGCGTGAAGGGATGAAAGTAGTCATTGCCGGACGTCCTAACGCAGGCAAATCAAGCCTGTTGAACGCACTGGCGGGTCGTGAAGCAGCGATCGTGACCGATATTGCCGGAACCACCCGCGACGTACTGCGCGAGCACATTCATATCGACGGTATGCCGCTGCATATCATCGATACCGCCGGTCTGCGCGATGCAAACGATGAAGTTGAGCGTATTGGTATCGAACGCGCCTGGCAGGAAATAGAACAAGCCGACCGCGTGCTGTTTATGGTTGATGGCACCACCACGAACGCAGTAGATCCAGCAGAAATATGGCCTGACTTTATTGCACGTCTGCCTGCGAAGCTACCGATTACGGTCGTGCGTAACAAAGCGGATATCACTGGCGAAACACTGGGTCTTAGCGAAGTAAATGGCCACTCACTGGTTCGCCTCTCTGCGCGTACCGGCGAAGGCGTGGACGTACTGCGCAACCATCTCAAGCAGAGCATGGGTTTTGAAACAAATATGGAAGGCGGCTTCCTGGCGCGTCGTCGTCATCTGCAAGCCCTGGCTGAAGCGGCAGAGCATCTCCAGCAAGGGAAAGCTCAGTTGCTGGGTGCGTGGGCTGGAGAGTTGCTGGCGGAAGAACTGCGACTGGCGCAACAAAACCTCAGTGAGATAACCGGAGAGTTTACTTCCGACGATCTGCTGGGCAGGATTTTCTCCAGTTTCTGTATTGGCAAGTAAGTTTTAGTCCATCCTCGTCCGTGAACGTTCACTAACCCGCATTAACTGTCTGTTAATGCGGGTTTTTACTTTCCATACTCGTCCATAGTCGTGCGGGTTCATCCGCGATTTTTGTGCCCATCGTTGTGCCCATAGCAAAAAAACCGCCGTGCCATTGTTCATTTTTTGCGCTAAAAATCACACCTCATGGGCACAAAAAACGGTATAAAAAAACATCAAAACCGATATCCCATGGGCACACTAAAAATAAAAACGAGAATAAATAACTATAAAACAATGAATTACTGATGACGTTCATGGGCACAGCAAAGAGGTGAAAAATGGCGCTTTCAGATACCAAACTACGCACACTTGCTCCCAGAAACCGCCCCTGGCAACTTGCCGATCATGACGGGTTGGTGATTTAAGTTCTTCCCACCGGACGAAAAATCTGGCGTTTCCGCTACCGCTTTGACAACAAATCGCAAAAGATCACGCTGGGCGAATACCCTGCTTTCTCACTTGCAGAAGCGCGGCTTTGGCGTGAAAAGTGCCGCTCAATGGTGGCCCATGGCATCAATCCCGCGCAGAAAAAGCAGGAAGAAAAGCTTAAACAGAAAGACCCAACGACAGTCAAAACATTCGCCAAACGCTGGCTGACTGATATCGTTGAAAAAAGTAACCGCGATCCGCGCAACATCACTCGCGTTATCGAGAAGGACATCATTCCCATCATCGGGAAGCTGGAACTCGAAGAACTCACAACAGCCCATATTCAGGTCGTGCTCGACCGCATCAAGCAACGAGGTTCGGATCACGTCGCGCTGCTGACGCGAAACGTGCTTAAACGCATGCTGGCCTATGCGATTTCCAGGGGAATCATCTTCAACAACCCGGCAGCCGCTATCGAGGCTCGTTATATCGCACAAGCAACAAGCCGAGACGTGGCGCTAACAGCAGAAGAGATCGGCATCCTGCTACGGGGGATCTACACCTCTAACATGAATCGACGCCACAAGCTGGCCCTGCACCTGCTGATCATCTGCATGGTGCGTAAATCGGAGATGATTGAAGCGACATGGAGTGAAGTTAACTTCAACGCGCTGGAATGGCGTATCCCCGGCGAAAGAATGAAGATGGATAACCCGCATATTGTTCCGCTGTCAAAGCAGGCGCTGGCGATGTTCGAAGAGCTAAAATTTCTGGCCGGAGATTCCCCTTACGTCTTCCCCAGCCGAAACGACCACCGACGCCCGATCTCCAAAACAACGCTGAACTGCGCGGTGCGTACGTTGGATCTGAACGTCAGGGATTTTGTTATTCATGACTTCCGGCGTACTGCCAGCACATTGCTACATGAGCAAGGCTACAACTCCGACTGGGTGGAGAAATGCCTGGCGCATAAGATCGGCGGCGTTCGCGGTGTCTACAACCGTGCGGAGTACCTGAATCAGCGCCGGGAGATGCTTCAGTCTTGGGCGGATTTTGTTGATGCGCAGATTGAGGAGGGGCGGAAGGTGGTTATCGGGAAGTTTGGGAAGGCTTATGAGGTCAAATAAGAAAAATGGGGCATTATTACAAATTGATTTAAATAGTTAAGTACCCTACATTTGCTACTTCAACAAGCTGCATAAAGCCACAAAAACTGGAATAAACTATATAATTCAATTAATTACAATAAGTTAGTTACAAATAAAAAGGAACAATAATGTGACAAAAGTTAGCTAATAAGTTATCATCATAATTGTTATATAACTCACTGAAAGTAACTAATAATATGAGAGATAGTTACCATTAAGTATAAACATTGTGAGGATAGATGTGCTAAATCCTACGCAACTCTCAGCGCTATCAAGGATGTTTTCTTCGTCAGTGATTTCCGAGATAGCAAAAAAAGGTCAGTCACCTCTTTTTTCAAGGTTACTGTCTGAGGCATCTGTTTTCGAATTTGATGACGCAGATAATGTAACTATTGGTGATGCCTTTGATACAGCATTTTCTTTGCTCAGACGCTCAGGTTTGAGAAACGAGTATGTCTATCGTTCTGCGTTAATTCGAAATGTATTATTAGGCCGTCATTCTTTGCGTACCGCCAGTATGCTTACTGAATTTAGAATTGGCTCTAGCAAAGCAGACATGGTTATTCTTAACGGTTGTGGAACTGTATACGAAATAAAATCAGATAGAGATTCGCTTGCCAGACTTGAGAGCCAAATTGAGAATTATAGAAAAGCATTCAGTAAGATCTACGTCATTGCAGGAACTGCACATATCCAAGATATCTTAGAAAAAACATCAGAAGACGTAGGGGTGATGAGTTTGGTTCGATGGAATAGAATTAGTATTGTACGAGAAGCAAAAGAGAATACTGATTATATTTGCACTGCAACTATTTTTGATTCACTAAGACTTAGCGAAGCTATTGATATCCTAAATGAGTTAAATATTGACATTCCCGATCTACCCAACACATTGATACGTAATGCAATAAGAGGTATTTTTACCAAACTAAATCCAATTGATGTACAGAGCTGCATGATAAAAACTTTAAAAAGGACGCGTAATCTTGCTCCATTAAGTACTTTAATTGCAAACTTACCAAGTGCATTGCAAAGTATAGCCCTAATGGTTCAGTTACGTAGTAAGGATCGAGATCGCTTAGTTGAGACGTTGAATAAACCTCTTAATGAAGCATTTAAATGGGTTTAAAAACTTATGTACTATCCATATTTTAGAGGTAAGCAGTTTGAGTTAATAGCAATTCGTGAGACAGCAGAGACGATGGCTCAGGCTGGTTTCATTCCAATTATTGAACCAGTTAAAGAAACCCTGAATGGATTAGAAAAAACACTAAAAGCTATCTGTGAAGCTAAAGGTAAAGCTATTGTAATAGTAAATCCTTCATATGGTGACCATTCAACAAATGGGCATAATATCTCGCAATTATTGAAAGATAGTTTTCATGGACATGAAAACATTTTTGCAGGGATACTATTAAATGAAGGGATGGATGAAGAAGATATCATAGAGTTGCTTGATGAACATGCCGAACATCAACCTTGTTTCATCCACTCTGGATTTTCTGAGCCCCGCTCTTTATCAGAAAAAACAAATGGTCGAGTATCCAAACATATCTTCTTAGAACTTTACTGCGGTAAACTCTATAGGAAACATTTTAACGGCTGCGAAAGAATATTAATTCGCGATGGTTTTAAAAAGAGAAAAAATGCTGATTATCCTCCTATTGAAGAGTTTTCAGACCTTCATATAACCTTCGGGGAAGAAGGAATGGATGGATTTGGCGATTTTTTAATCGTTGGGGATGACTATACTGAAGGTGGTGGTCCGGCATATGCGGTAGCAATACATCTCACGTTCTTAGAATCTAAAAAAGAAAATGTTATGTATATTTATCACTTTGTTTCAACAACAAGAGATACACCAACAGACCCTGCGGGGAAATTCGGTCAGGCACTTGAAAAACTCATTACAACAATAAATGAGAATAATTCTCCTGTATTGGAGACCTCAGCTATTTTAGAATTTCGAGCGTTGCATGCAAAAGGCCATTTCCCTGGATTGGGAACCGTCAAAAAACTCTCAATGAGGCACCATGTTGAAACATTAGCTAATTATTTTAGGGGCTAGAAATGATTAGAATGTGTTGTGCTGAATGTTTCAATGATATCGGATTGCGAAATAATATAATCCCTACATTGATGCCGCAAAAAGGAAACTGTTCTTTTTGTAATAGTCAAGATGTTGATATTATTGATCCTAAACTCTTGTTGGATTATTTTGAACTGCTGATAAATATCTATGAAATAAATCCTGAAGGGAAAAATCTTGTTGAATGGCTAAAAGAAGATTGGTGTTTATTTTCCCATTCAACAATGGACAATGCTCATGCTAAAGATTTATTGGGAGAAATTCTCGATGACGGAGATATAGTACGAAAGAACTTCTCTCCCTCCGAAAATTATAAAAGCACTGGCCTTGCGCAATGGGATACATTACGAGATGAGATCCTTCACAAAAACAGATACTTCCTCGATGAGAAAATTGATACTCAAAGACTACAAGAATTACTTAACCATTTAAAAGCATTTAATATCCCACGAATATGGTTCAGAGCAAGGATAAACCAAACAGATACTCCATATAAAATTGAAGATATGGGAGCACCTCCAAGTCGGTATGCTAGTCATGGACGAGCGAACCCCACAGGCATTCCATATTTATATTTAGGATCTATGCCAGATACTGCGATCTCTGAGATTAGACCACACACAGGTGAAATAGCAACAGTAGCTGAGTTTGAAATACCAGAAGAACTAATTATTGTTGATTTAAGAGAGCCGAGAAAACATGTTTCTCCTTTTGTCCTATCCGATGCACAAGAAATAGGAAAAATGCGGGCAGACATACCTTTTCTAGAAAAGTTAGGAGAGGAGTTAACTCGTCCTGTGTTACCTCGAAGTGCTGCCATTGATTATATCCCCAGTCAATATTTATGCGAATTCATTAAAAAAATTGGTTTTCATGGCGTAATTTACAGGAGTTCTGTAAGCGAGGGAATAAACTTAGCCTTATTCGATCCAACATTAGCAACCCCTATTTCAACATCACAATATGACGTTTCTCGCGTAAGTGTTGAAGTACAAGCAAAGCAGTTATAATGGATTTTCAAAAAATGATGCCAGTAATATTAATTTAAATTTATTATTGGCATTATAATTTTTGCTGCCATTGTAACGATTAACTTTGTTGTAATTTAGAATTTTCAATTCCCAGAAACAGTTTCCCACAGCTTTCCCCCTCCCCCAGATCTACCCTATCCCCAACTCATAGCAGTACCCCTAAAAGCTTCCTGTTCTAAGACGAACTGCGACCTGTAAGAAGCGCCTTTGGTGGTCAGCCCCCCGGTCAACCAGGGAACGAAGCGTGGTCTGAAACTGACCTCCTGTCTCGATACAGGTGACCACACCCTTTATCGCTACCCTGTTGCAAGCGTAGCGACAGACAGAACGCTGTAGAGAAGTCGGACGGCATTGCCAAAGGCTTTGCGTCCGTACTTCCTGCTGAATTTGCAAAACGCGGCGTCACTTTTAAGAGCGTAAGCGAGTGAAAGTGACGCCAGCGCGCAGATCAGCTTCAACCCAGCTACTGCCTGCAAATTCACTACAACAAACAGGCTGACACTCAAACAGATGTCAGAAATTCACTTACCAGGAGGAGAAACCAGCACTACCGAACCGATACCGGAGGACAGGTTATTTTACCTGTGGGGATATACCTGCCTGAGCAGGCGGCTGCATTCGTGCATCACCGTACCCCGTCATACCTCATCCGCGCATTCTCCGGCGCACCGGTATCGTTCAGCACAGCACGCTGTGTCCAACCGCGCGTCGGAGAATTGAGTGGAGAATAGCTATGTCGAAACTTACAAAACGCATGGAAAAACTCGCCCTGCTGGCTGGCGGCAGTTTTAAAACAGTCCATGATCGCCTCCGTATCGCCGGGCGTTTAAGCCAGCATCTGCATAAGCTGAATATCCAGATTCAGGATCTCCAGCATCTGAAATCGTCACATATCGAAAGCTACGTGATGGCACGACGGGAAGCAGGAATTACGCCACGCACGCTACAAAACGAGATGGCCGCCCTACGCACCATCCTTGCTCAGTCTGGACGTCAAAAATTTGCCCAATCAGAGCGCATCAGCAATAAAGCGCTCGGACTAGGTAACGCCAGCCGGGCAGGAACGCATCTGCCATTAACCTCAGAACGCTGGTTGTCGGCGCTGTCTACTTTTCATGAAAAGGATGAAGGGCTGGCTCTGACGCTGGAGCTTGCCAGAGCAATGGGTTTGCGTTCACAGGAAGCGGTGCAGTGTTGTCAGTCTCTGAAGACATGGGCCGCTGCGTTAGAGCGTGGAGAAAATCGATTGCAGGTGGTTTTTGGCACCAAAGGATCACGTTCCCGTCAGACGGTGGTGCTCGAACCTGAAAGGCTACGCAGCATCCTGAACCAGGCTATCCCCCTGATGACACAACGCGGGGGACGTTTGCTCAATAAGCCCGATCTGCGCGCCGCAATGAATTACTGGCGTGCCAGCGCAGTTCGCGCAGGGCTGACTGGCCCCTATGCACCACACAGTCTGCGCTATTCATGGGCGCAGGAGGCGATGGCGCACTACCAGGGACTGGGGCTGAGTATAAAGGAAGCCAGGGCGATGGTTGCGATGGATCTTGGTCATGGCGATGGTCGAGGGCGCTACATCCAGCAGGTGTATGGGAGGCAATCATGAGCTATTACGTTTCTGCCGTCTCCGATCGGGCACGCAATAACTGGCCGAAAATATTTGAACAACTTGGCATTTTCATTCCACCAAATCATCGGCATGGCCCGTGTCCCTGTTGTGGGGGTAAGGATCGCTTCAGGATGGATGATCTGGAGGGGCGCGGCACATGGTTTTGTAATCAGTGCGGCGCAGGTGACGGACTGGATCTGGTTTCCCGCTTCTTCGGTTGCGCACTGGTTGCGGCCGCCGGAATGGTGCAGGACATGGATCCTGTACCGCTGGTTCCGCCAGCCAGGGAAAAATCACAGGCTTTGAATATGGAATCACGTATTAAGACACTGCTTCGCCATTGTGAATCCGGAGAAGCGCCGTATCTGACAACGCGAGGCTGGCGACGAGCCCAGTGGCTTCTGACTGAACGTAGTAGCCGGACAATCTGCGGCGTGCATTTCGGGGCGGGTACGCTGGTATTGCCAATTCGAAATACAGGCGCGCAGCTAACAGGTGCGCAATTCATTCATCCTGGAGGGAAAAAGTACCTGCTGCCCGGTAGCCATCTGAAGGATTGTTTTTGCCCGGTACATCAGGCGAGCCGCAACGGTAGACCGGAACCCTGGGCACCGGACAACAAACCACCAGAAGGCATCATCATTACCGAAGGATATGCAACCGCGCTTGCGGTCTCATGCCTTCATCATTTTCCGGTCGTTGCTGCCCTGTCGGCACACAACCTGAAAAATGTGGCCATCGCTTTCCGGGCGCAGTGGCCTGAATGCCACCTTATCCTGGCTGGCGATAATGATTGCAGTCAGGAGAAAAATACCGGGTTGCTGAATGCAACCGCCGCAGCAGAAATAGTGAAGGGCTGTGTGGTTCTCCCTGCAGACACCACATTGAGCGACTGGGATGAATTTTACCGTCACTACGGTGAATCCATTTCCCGGATTGTGTTCAACCAGCAGCTTCCTGCAAATCTCAGGTCGTAGTCATGACAGCATCAGACCGTACTCTTACCACCTCCCTTCCGCTGCGCCGGGGCTCGGAAGGGTTTAACACCAGTCAGGATTATCTGGTGAAAGGACTTATTCCCGCCGGGGCGCTGTGCAGTATTTACGGCCCCGGCGGCTCTTTTAAATCCTTTCTGGCGGTATCGCTGGCGTGCCATATTGCCAGCGGTACGTCATGGGGCGGAAGACGAGTCAATCAAGGGGCCGTGCTGTTTATCGCCGGAGAGGGAGGAACCGGTGTATCGCGGCGGATCCGCGCCTGGGAGCTCAGCGTTAATGATGAGATGGCGCTCGATAACCTGTTTCGCGTCGACTGCCCGATCTTTCCAGCCGCTCCGGGAAGCATCGAGCAGGTTATCCTGGCGGCAAAGGACATTCAGAACATGACCGGAATGCCGGTACGGCTGATCATCCTCGATACGCTGGCCCGCTGTTTTGGTAACTCAGATGAAAACACCGCGCGGGATATGGGCGCATTCATCCAGGGTTGCGACGCCATTCGGTATCATACGCGCGCAGCGATGATGATCGTTCATCACTCGGGTAAGGATCAGGAACGAGGCGCTCGCGGTTCAAGTGCTTTTCAGGCCGCGCTGGATGCCGAGTTTAACGTCAGGCGCGAGGGACGTCGCAACGCTATCACCCTGAGTTGTACAAAGATGAAAGATGCTGAGATGCCGGAGGTCACCGCCTACGATCTTGAGGAAGTTGTTATCTATACCGATAGCGATGGCGAACCAGTAACCTCACTGGTGCTGAATGACGAGCCCCGGCAACCTGACGATGACTTACTGAGTAGCGGCATTCCATCCGGCGTTCCTCATATCACCCGCAACCATACGGCGTTATGGCGCTGTATTAACCAACGCATCAGCCAGAATAAGCCTTGTACCCGCGCGCTCTTGCGCGACGATCTACGGGCTAAGGGAATTAACGTCGAGAAGAAATTTTCGCGCTGGCTGGAGAAGCTGCTGCGCGAGCAACTGATTGTGCTCGATGGAGAACAGATCCGGCTCCCGGATACGGGGGAATGATGGTAGAACTCGGAATATGTGGGGGGATACACTGCCAAGTACTCGACTCCCCCCACATTATTCACCTTTAACAGCGAAAGATGGGGGATGCCCTGTCAACCCGCGCCATTGCTGTGACCATGGAATTCACCTCAGAGAATATGGGGGAGCCAGCCAGGAAAAAGCTGGTGGGGGAATCAACCACAACATCTGTCCCTGATGCTGTGGTCGCTGTAAGAATTACTGAGGTAATTTCTCGTCTCTAAGCCGTCTGATCTCATCCTCTTCAAAAGCATCCCTTAATAGTTGTAGCTGGTCGGCAAGGATGAGAAGCAACGCATAATTCGGGCCGATATCGTCAGGATGCTCGAGCATCACATGCACCAGGACTCGCGAGCGATCGACCAGTTCTCTGGCTGAGGGTTGTTCTACGGTGATTTTCATAGATACCTCCGGCGGAGGCTGGTGCAACGGAAGATACAAGGACAGGACACATATGCAGCGCTCCGCTTCGTGATAAGCAGGTTAACGCCACCACCGGAGACGCCAGGCTCACTGGTGGTGACCCAGACAGGGTTGGCGTACCGGTTATCACGACCCGGCGCTTCTTTCGAAGCCCCTGCCTGAGCCACCATTGAAGGGGCGAGCGCAGGCCGCGCCAGTAGCACTGCAAACATCGCTACCGACACTCGTGATAATTCGGAACGCCAATTCCGGTTGCGGTTTTACCGCAACACTTGCACTATAAAGAAATATCAATAGAAAAACTATAGATATTAACTGTTGATTCTCTATATAATCGTCTCAGAAAAATCACTGATAATAAATTATACGCATACGATTCCGGAGACCATAATGGAAGAATTAAAAGAAAATGACATCACTGATGCTGAATTAGATAGTTTTGCATTTAAATTTTTCAAACTATTTGCTCAATATGAATATTTTTTGAAAAAAGAAAATTTTTTCCAAACCATTAGAAATAAAATTATCGTTGATTGGGATAGTTATGCAAATAAAGTTGTAGGGAAAAACTTCATGGATTTACTAGGCGAAAGTAGTGCATCTGCTGATTATATTTTAAAAAATCCACCTAAAGCACAAGTGGTTGTAAATGGAGTTATAGTATGGAAAGATGTCAATAATAATGAAATTAATGTCCAAGCCTTATTTGGCCATATAGGGCGTGTTAGAAACAATCTATTTCATGGGGGAAAATTTAATGGAACTTGGTTTGACCCTGCAAGGAGTGCATTATTACTTAGGCATAGTTTAATTGTTCTTGAATGCCTAAGGGATAAAGGAATGATACGAATAGAAAAATAATATAAAAATCAGCTATAAAAAGCATCTCAACAGCCATACACCATGCCTGTTGAGATATAGAATCAAATATTTTTTGACCATTTAGACAAAGCCATCTCAAAAGGCCTTTTCACCGTAACTCGCTGGAGAAAGTACTTCTTCTCATCTTTTGCAAGTCCTGAAACAGCATATATCATTGCTCTTTGCTGCCATGGGTCCATCGAGGGATAATGCTCTTTCAATTCCCTCACCCAATCATATGCTCTATTGGTCTTAGCTGCCAATATTATCTCTCTCCTAATGAACGGGTCAGATTTCTGATAAAGTTCACGTAATTTTGAGAAGTGGTTTATATAACTATTCTTACTAAAAACACTAAGAATTAGCAATCTGAAATATTCATTTGATTGCACCTCTGGTAGTTTATACAGCTTCAGAAGTTTCGTACCAATCTTCTTCCATTCATTTGGCGCTATTGTTTGTATTGAACCTAAGTAAAAACATATATTAGCAAAACATGGTTCTAGTTTCTCTAAATTTTCTAAAGACACATTTATTGCTCCAGGATGCCCAATCTGGGCAATCCGGCGATAAAACCAGCGTAACCTTATATAATCAACAGGCGTAGAATTAATATATTCATTAACTATTTCCTCTATAGCAATATTTGATATTAAAGACCAATCATCTGTAGAAATTTCTGCATATGAAATAGTTTTATATGGATTACCACCAGAGTATTTCTTGATTATACTCAGTAAACTTGCTTCATGATTATTTATAGGGCGATCTTCAATCATCTCTCTACAGATAGAGAAAAATTCAACAGGTTTTAATATTTTTGTCTTGTGCCGCTGTAATGTTAATCTTTGCTGCCGATCTAAAATAGTTGCCAAATTTGATAAGGCGAATTTTGCTTTCTTCTCTGACTTACAGAAAATCAATATATCATCTGCATATCGAATGAATTTATAACCTGCACTATTCAGGCTATTATCAACTGGTATTAATGTGGCCTCAGCTATAAGATGAATTGGATGTGGGCCTACAGGAACACCTCGTGAAACTCCAGCTGTGGTCGATTCCAATAGCGATATTAACCACTTAATGGCTTGATTTGGCCACCCAGCAGAGATTAACTGGTTTTCAACGGTGTGATGATAGATTTGATTGTAGAAATCAGCTATATCGCAATATAAAATATGCGTTGAACTTCTTGCTAGAATTTCAGCCTTTGTCCAAAAATCATTCCATCCTTTTTTATTGCTATACAACCCATCATTAATATTAGGGCTAAACCTATAACTAAACACTACGTCATCTGACAATCTTAACTTTTCAATCTCATTTCCATATTCATAAACTAATGCAGAAAGGATTATTGAATCTTGTGGATCTAATTGAGTTGCCTGTCTATATGACACTTCATCTTTTGGCACAATGAATCGCCTACAACTTCCAGGCAAAAAATCATTAAGGTTATGGTTAGCAATCATTGACGTAAAGTCGTCTTTGTTATTCACAATAGACTCTATTTCTATGCTTTTAGGGAAAAGATCACCATCAGAGTGATGGTTGACAAAATCAATAGCCCATTCAAGAGATATTTTATTTACTGTCATTTATTTTTCACTATTATCAAGTAGCCTCCAGAGATAACTTAATGATACTCATGCTTAATTTGAGATCCAGATATGTCGTTTTTTTTTGATTATTCTGTGAGTAACCTCTCTAAAGTTTAAAAGTATCAACGACATTTCCCCCAGCATCACTAATGTCATATTCACATGAAGTGCTTAAAAACTACCCGAAGTAGTTTCCAACGTGGTGTCGTCTCTTGCTGTTTTATGCGCACCGCATAAAACAAAGCAGTATCCTGCTTTTGTGTCCTTGAATGTGCCCATAGCCATGTTTTCAAGGCAATGTATCGCTGATAGATTAACGAGTTAGCACGACTTTCCAGCTTCTGTATCGAGCGCAATAGTGCCGGATAGCGGCTCACGCCTTATCCGGCCTGGTGGTCTTTGTATGCCAGCCGCTATACAGTGCTTTCCTATCAGGAAATCACTGTTGTCCAAATGGCAACTCGCACTACTGAGTCTCTCCCCGTATTCTTAGCGCCACATTCCTCATGAGGTCGCTATGACACGCTTTCTAATCTGCAGCTTTGCCCTTGTTTTACTCTATCCGGCCGGAATTGATATGTATCTGGTGGGATTACCGCGAATTGCCGCCGATCTGAATGCCAGCGAGGCGCAACTGCACATCGCATTCTCCGTTTATCTTGCCGGGATGGCGACAGCAATGTTATTCGCGGGTAAGGTAGCGGACCAGTCAGGGCGAAAACCAGTGGCTATAGTCGGTGCCCTGATATTCATTTTCGCCTCTGCCCTGTGCTCCTTTGCCGAAAGTGGCACGCCATTCCTGGTAGGGCGTTTCATTCAGGGCGTTGGTGCGGGCTGCTGCTATGTAGTGGCGTTTGCGATACTGCGCGATACGCTGGACGATCGCCGTCGGGCGAAGGTGCTGTCATTGTTGAACGGTATCACCTGTATCGTGCCAGTTCTGGCTCCGGTGATGGGGCACCTGATCATGCTCAAATACCCCTGGCAGAGCCTGTTCTATACGATGATGGGCATGGGCGTAGTCGTTTGTCTGCTCTCAGTGTTTATCCTGCGGGAATCGCGCCCGGCAACGCATTCAACATCTGCGGAAACCAACCAAATCGCAGAGTCGCTAGTGAACCGCTTTTTCCTCAGCCGACTGGCTATTACCACCCTCAGCGTATCTGTGATCCTGACCTTCGTGAATACTTCTCCGGTGCTACTGATGGAAGTAATGGGCTTCGACCGTGGTGAATACGCCACCACGATGGCAATGACTGCGGGTATCAGTATGGCAGTATCGTTCTCCACACCGTTCGCCCTGAGCCTGTTTAAACCTCGAACTCTGATGCTAACCTCGCAAGGGCTCTTTCTCGCTGCAGGCATCGTGTTAACGCTCGCCAATACGCATGCGCTCACTCTGTTTGGGCTGACTTTAATCTGTGCGGGATTCTCGGTGGGCTTCGGTGTCGCCATGAGCCAGGCGCTGGGGCCATTCTCGCTGCGTGCAGGCGTGGCCAGCTCGACATTAGGCATTGCCCAGGTTTGTGGTTCATCAGTGTGGATTTGGCTGGCCGCTATCCTCGGCCTCGATGCGCTGAATATGCTGATCGGGATTCTGATTGGTTGTAGCATAGTAAGTATCATGCTGATTATCACTGTTGCTCCAGACCGGTCCGCGCCAACTCATGAAGAAATCCCTCAGCAGTCTCGATCTTAATTTACTGCTCTGTCTGCAGCTCCTGATGCAGGAGCGCAGCGTTACCAAAACCGCTAAGCGGATGAGCGTCACGCCCTCGGCGGTCAGTAAATCGTTGTCGAAACTGAGAGCCTGGTTTGACGATCCGTTGTTTGTAAACACCCCACTGGGGCTGACGCCAACGCCGCTGATGGTCAGCATGGAGCAAAACCTGGCGGAGTGGATGCAGATGAGTAACCAACTGCTTGATAAGCCAAACCACGAATCGCCGCGCGGATTGAAGTTTGATCTGGTGGCCGAAACACCGCTGGTGATGATCATGTTCAACACGCTCTCACAGCAGATCTATCAGCGTTATCCACAGGCCACGATCAAAGTGCGCAACTGGGACTACGATTCGCTGGACGCGATTATTCGTGGCGAGGTAGATATCGGTTTTACCGGCCGCGAAAGCCATCCGCGATCGCGCGAACTACTCAGCCTGCTTCCTTTGTCGATCGATTATGAGGTGTTGTTTTCCGATCTCCCGTGCGTCTGGTTGCGCGAGGATCATCCGGCATTGCGGGAAGAGTGGAATCTGGAAACTTTTCTGCGCTATCCCCATATCAGCATTAGCTGGGAGCAGAGCGATACCTGGGCGCTGGACGATGTGCTCCAGGAGATGGGACGCGAACGAAATATCGCATTGTGTCTGCCTGGTTTTGAGCAGTCACTGTTTATGGCCGCGCAACCGGATCACGCGTTGATAGCTACGGCCCCAGTCTACTGTAAGCGCTATAACCAACTTCACCAGCTGCCGCTTGTGGCGCGTCCGATGCCTTTTGATGCTGCGCAGCTTGAGAAGATGCGCGTACCGTTCACCCTCCTTTGGCATAAACGCAACAGCCACAACCCTAAGATCGTCTGGTTAAAAGAGACGATCAAGGCTCTTTATCGCGATATGACCTAACGATCCGCCCCCGATGTTGTTGCAAAATTAACCACGCTGGCTACAGAAATGTAAATGTCGCGTAATGTATTTCGTTTCCGTCTACTTTTTGGGCAGCAAAGCCTGCCTATAAGCCGTGTAAATGTTACTCTGGTAATAATCACGGACCATTAATCACGGAGCGAAAAATGGCGACACATTTTGCCAGAGGGATTCTTACGGAGGGACACCTGGTTTCAGTTCGTCTCCCTTCTCCATGCCACATCGAAGCAAGCAATTTACCGACTCACCGCCGGACACGCTTTCTGGCCTCCAGAAGCCTACTCGCCGAACTGATGTTTATGCTTTACGGCACAAGCACACTGCCCGACATTGTTATTGAAGCCAAAGGTAAGCCCGTCTTTCGCGATAAAAATCTGCCTGGCTTTTCAATTTCTTATGCCGGAAATATGGTTGGTGTCGCACTGACAACTGAAGGTGCATGTGGTCTGGATATGGAGCTTCAGCGGACGAACAGAGGGTTTAATAATCCACATTCAACCGAAACCTACCATTTCTCCAGTAACGAAAACCTGTGGATCAACAACCAAAGCGATCCGAATGAAGCACGCGCACAACTTATTACTCTGCGCCAGAGCGTACTCAAACTCACCGGTGATGTGTGCAATGACGACCCGCGTGAGCTCCAGCTATTACCCGGTGCCGGGCGTCTGAAATGTGCCCATGCTGCGCAGATCGAAGCCATCTGCGATGCGGAAGATGTATTGGTATGGTCAGTCGCGGTCACGCCGGCTATTGAAAAACTCAAGGTTTGGGAGTTTGATGGTAAACAGGATTGGAAATGTTTGCCTGATATCCAGACTCGCGCTAATGAGCCGACGGGTCGCCTGATCCGGTTTTCACAATTATCCGCAGCAAAGAGCTATACGCTTAACTGATTTAACCTTCATGATGAAACAGGAGTAACCATGTCTGAAACATTGAATGTTGTTACGTTACTGGGGAGCCTGCGCAAAGGTTCATTTAATGGAATGGTTGCCCGTACGCTGCCAAAAATTGCTCCTGCGGGGATGGAAATCAACGCATTACCCTCTATCGGTGATTTTCCTCTGTATGACGCCGATCTGCAGCAAGAAGAGGGTTTTCCAGCAAGCGTAGAAGCACTGGCAGAACAAATCAGGAAAGCCGATGGCGTGGTTATTGTTACGCCGGAATATAACTATTCTGTTCCGGGCGGACTGAAAAATGCCATCGACTGGCTGTCTCGCCTGCCCGATCAACCTCTGGCGGGGAAACCGGTTCTGATTCAGACCAGTTCAATGGGCGGAATCGGCGGTGCACGCTGTCAGTACCATCTGCGCCAGATTCTGGTATTTCTCGACGCCATGGTTATGAACAAGCCGGAATTTATGGGTGGCGTCATTCAGAACAAAGTTGATCCACAAACCGGAGAAGTGGTTGATCAAAGTACGTTGGATCATCTCACCGGCCAGCTGACTGCTTTTAGCGAATATATTCAGAGAGTTAAAGCATAAAAGAGTTCGCATAATATTCGCAGATGATTGTAGATAATCCAGAAAGAGCCTAATCTTTCTGGATTATCTTATTTCCTGTTATTTATGACTCTGCTCCAGAATTATCCCCTCCTCTGTTTTCTCTCCTGGCAATTTATGGCATAGTTATACCAACTGTTACGGTTGTAATAATATTATTTATAAATATATCTACTCTTTTTTTCCCGACATCTTGTCACTCGTGAACAATGGATATGCCATGGACAGGACTTTGTCACATTTGCGGACAGCAGTATGTAGCAGTACACAGCTGGAGAAATCCATGTATGCCTGCCTGCAGGCGATACCAGATTCTATAGAATGTGATGGTATTTTTTTTAACTACTATCGTAGTGACATCCGCTGTATTCAGTTTTTAGCACTGGCGACACATAAAACGGCACGACTGAAACGGGATGTCATCCCTATTCCTGAAAACATTGCCCGACAATTCGATTATTCGGATAATTTCTCCACTCAACTTATTGATAATCTGAGTCAGTGCCCGCTGACTCAATATGTTGTAAATACCTGCTTTCGTAATATCAAATCCCTTATACTGATGCGCATGCATCTGGACGGCGTGCGTTTGGGTGCAATGGGGGTGTTTAGTTACCATACAAATGCCTTTACACCGCAGCATACGGCGTTGTTTGAATCAGTACGAGGAGAGCTCTCCTTGCTTGCCTTCATTGCCCTGTCACGGCATAACCTCTTACTGAAAAATATCCCCCCTCTTATACCAGGACTTCCTGCATCAGAAGAAGATGAGCAATTCGTTGTCAGCCCGTCCAATATCCCACTGTACCAGCTTTATAATTCGTTAGATGAACTGGCAAATAGTAAACAACCCATTCTGATGTTGGGTGAAGAGGGCGTCGGAAAAAAAACCTTTGTAGCTGCTTTACGACAGCGCAATTCTAACGGCATTCATTATTATGGAATACTTGATGCCTCCGCCCGGCAATTGATAATCATAAAAAATGGAAAAGTGGACAAAACGGTGGTTATCGATTTTGCTCTGCCACCGAACATTGCTTTATTTCTGGAATTGCATCAGGGGTCTTTGCAGATAAATGAAATAAGGTTATTACCCGAGCGCTGGCAAAATTTTCTGCTGGGGTTGCATTCAAACTACCGAGAATATTGCCAGATACAGGTTATAGCCATTCAGACCCTACCATTTTCAGCTACTCAAATACCCAGTAACAGTGAAAATCACAGCATTCATCAGCATAATATAACAAGCCAACGGTACGCTAACATTCTCTGTCAGGTTATTACGCTACCTCCGCTCCGTTATCGACATAACGATATTCCGCTTCTATTGATACACTATCTGAGATACCTGTCGAAACAGCATAAACAGACCTCCTTACCTGTTTTAGGCGAAGACTCCCTCCGCCTGCTTTGGGAGTACAACTGGCCAGGCAATATTACTGAATTAATTGGTTTGTTAGAAAACGCCTTTTTTCGCGGCACTCTCAATGAGCTCAACATCATGCTGCCTGGCGAGATGAATACCAATGCCATTGCGCCACTTGATGAAGCGATGCGTCAACATATTCAACTGGCGCTGCGCCAGACGCGGGGGAAAATTTCAGGGAAAGGTGGGGCTGCGGAACTGCTTGGTGTGAATAGCAATACCCTGTACAGCAAAATAAAGAAACTCGGTATTGCAGTGAAAGAAAAATAGTAGCACTCCCCTTTCCTTATGAGGGAAAGGGGAGCAATGCCTTTATTTACGCGTCCTGGTACGATGAAAACCGTCAATCATTCCTTTAATCAGCGCACCTGGCGTATCACCAGTACTGCACAAATACAGATGCATGATGATAAATGCCACCATCGTGACAGCAAGACCATAGTGGAGATATGCAACGACTTGCTTACCCGGCAATGTGAAGAGGGTTTCCGGGGTATAACCGGGGTACATCATCAATAACCCGGTGATAATCAGTAGCGGTAACAACAGAAACATCACGACGATATAACCCAGTTGTTGCAGGATATTAAATTTAGCCGCAGACGAAGCATGTTCCGGGTGAGGTTCTCCGCGAAAAATACCATACAAATAATAACGAGTCTGACATACCAGGCGCCCAATAATTCCCTGCCAACGAACCCGATAGTGATGTCCGTTACCGCAGCAGGCCAGCAGAATAAAGCCCAACCAGATAACACACAAAAGCACGCCAGTAATATTATGTACATCGACCCAAAGAGAGAATCGAGAACTTACCCAGTGCAATGCGCAACCACTGATAATAAGTACGGCAAAACAAAGTGCATTTAGCCAGTGCCAGCAGCGAACGGGCAACGTATAGAGATAACGTTTTTCTATCTTTCCGCCTGTTGCCTGATGAGATATCACAAGTCGCCCCAAACCATGGCAAATAAGCAGAATAACGAATCCACACAGAACGTATGCAAACAAACGATCGACTCGCCCACTCCCGTTATTGCCGATCATATAGGTATCGGTAAACAGGGCACCATCAACCTGACGAACAACAGGGGCTGAGACCGCGACCGCCGCCAGTTTATTTCTGAGCGCAAGGTCGTCAAATAATCCTTTCCCCAACTTACTGCCAGCAATGGTGTTTTCATCAGGGGCAAACGTTTTGTGGCGAGCACTAAGCAGCGATCCGTCACCATGACACTGCTCACATCCAATCGTTTGTGAGGCCGGTAATATCCGGTGCAACGTTGTATCCGTGGCATCAGCATGACAATCAATACACCGCAGGCTACTGAGGTGTTGTGTGGCATAAGGTAGCGCTGAATGCGCCATATCCTGAGATTTAGAAGCCTTTCCCCCGGATAACTGCGAAAATACACCTGCCCGCGAATGGCAATTGGTGCACATCAGATTACCATCTGCGATTTGTTTTTTATCTGGATGATTAATCTCCCCGGCCGTCATCGTGTGCGCATTATGGCAGGAGGTACAGGAAAACAGCCCTTTCGCAATCTTTTGATTATGTACGCTTTGCTGCATGGCATGCACGGTATCGCGCATCACAACGCCGTGGCAGCTCTCACAAACCTTATCGCCAATGGGTTTTAGCACATGCGGGGTGGCTGAAAACCCCTCACTTTCCGGCTGACTCTGATGGCAAGCGATACATGGCACATTGCCATGTACGCTGTCGTGATATTTATCCATTGAGACGAATAAATTAGCCTGCACTTTATCGGTTGATATTCCCTGAATGTCACTGTCAGCATGGCATTCCTGACAGGGTTGATTGAGCTGCGCTGTCAGGATCGGAGCGGAATACCCCGACAGCGATATCAATCCTGATACCAGACAAAACAAACCTCTCTTTAAGAGCCCACACATAATATCCCTCATGGCTTCATATCCGGATATTTAAAGAGGTGGCAGTTGTTGCAGTAGATAACCGAAGGTTTGTGCTCGTTATGGCAGGCAGTGCAGGGAACATCTTTGCC
This sequence comes from Citrobacter sp. Cm046, assembly GCF_030333065.1. NCBI lineage: Bacteria > Pseudomonadati > Pseudomonadota > Gammaproteobacteria > Enterobacterales > Enterobacteriaceae > Citrobacter > Citrobacter sp. Cm046. The sequence goes on from NZ_JAOWGP010000030.1 coordinate 375,953, forward strand.
GTAATGCATCGAATCATGCGGATTAGGCTCGGCATTCTTTTTATGTGGATCTGGCTGCGTTAATCCCGCAATCTGATCCCGCGTTCCATGACAACTCAGGCATGCTTTATCATTTGGAGCGGCGACTGGCGTGCTGGCGCCATGACACAATTGGCATGATGTATCGCGCCCGGTGGCTTCCAGAGAATGATGATAAGGCTTAACAGCCATCGTATTCAGTTGCTGGTGAAAGGCGGCTTCGTTATCTGCTGCAACACCAAGTTGAGAAAAACTGCCAGTCAACAGCAGTAACAAGGCCATGCAAAATTTCGCCATGTTAAATTCCCCCAACATCAAATGAATCATCCGCCGCGGTTGCAGAGGCGGCGCTGAGACCGGCTATACGACCAAAGACCAGACAGTCTGCAACGGCGCAACTACCGAGGCGGCTACCACCATGTGACCCCGCGGTTGCTTCTCCGGCAGCATATAACCCAGCGATCGGTTGACTATCCGCCGCATTGAGTACCTCCGCGCGCATGCTGATTTGTACCCCACCCATGACATAGTGCACTTTGGGCCACACGCGCACCGCGACAAACGGCCCCTTCTCCAGCGGCACAGCACGACTGACATCTTTCTTCATCCGATCACCGCCTTTACGTGCAACAGCGGCATTGTAGGCATCTACCTCATCCTGCAGCGTGGCGTAAGGGATACCAAAATGAGCCGCAAGTTGTTCCAGCGAGTCAAACTGCCAGGCTACGCCATAGTGCAATGCATGCCCCAGACTCTGGGCCAGTTTTGCACCTTCCAGCGTCGTGAAGCAGATGGGATAAAGTGGATTACCTTTTTCATCTACCTGCGCCAGAATGCCCTCTTCACGCTCTTTGCGATCGGCAAGTTCGTTTGTGAAACGGTGACCTGTACGCGGGTTGACCATGATCCCGTTGGGAAAACCGGAGATAGTATTGAACTGCGACACATAGCCGAAGCCTCGTTCGTCCGGCGATGACCAGGGACCTAGCTGGATTAGATCTAGCTGTACGGGTGTTGCGCCAATACGCAGCATGTGTACCAGGCATTCCGCCGTGGCACCAGGATGGTTGGTGGAGTCTACTCGCTCATCCAGCATGGGGTTTTGCAGTTTGCGGAAACGCAAATCATTAGAAAAACCACCAGAACACATCACTACGCCATAACGTGCGCCGTAATGACGAATCTGCCCGGTTTGTTCGTCAGGGAATCGATAGCCATCGCGAACCGTCAGACCAATCACACGCCCTTGCGCGTTTTGCAGGAAAGATTCCAGCTTGCATTGAGAACGGAAAACCACGCCCATTTTCGCGGCGGATTCTTTCAATGGACGGGTGATCCCCGCACCGGAACTCTCCACGGTTTGCAGCGTACGAGGGACTGAATGGCCGCCAAAGTGTTGTACAAACGGTTTGTACTTTACGCCGTGTTTAAGCGTGAATTCATACGCCGCGTTCGTATTCTCAACCAGAATTTTCAGCTGCTCTTTATCATTCAGGCCGCGTCCGGCCTTAAGCATGTCCTTGTACATCAGCTCAGGTGAATCGACGATCCCCTCTTTTCGCTGCGGGGGAGAATCGGCAACGGCGACCGCACCGCCGTTAATCGCCGAGTTACCGCCAAAAACAGGCATTTTATCAATAACCAGAACACTGCGACCGGCCTGCACCGCTTCAAGTGCGGCGGCCAAACCGGCAAAACCACTCCCGACCACGATCACATCGTAAATTTTATGGTAGCGAACACCCTGAACCTGGGAGCAGCTCTCCTGCGCCCATGCCGTTCCCGTTAGCGTCGCCAGTGCGCCGCCTGTCGCCAGGATTGTGCTTTGGGTTAGAAAAGCTCGCCGCGACACATCGCTGTTTTTTTTCATTGCCGTCATTTGCTCCCTGTCTTCATGCTGACCAGTGAGCTGGCAGGGAATGACGCCACCATCGCAGAAGAGTCCGCAATGTTGTCACTGAAAATCCGATCCTGGGTAACAAACGGAACCTTTTCACGATAAGTAGCAAAGAGTTTTCCTGTCAGTTCGCCCAGCTTCAGATCTGGGTTTTTCTGCTTGCGTAAATCGATAGCCTGACTGGCGTGCAACAGCTCCAGACCATAGATATTGCATATATCATCGGCAATTTGACTCAGTCGTTTGGAGGCTCGCAGGTTATTGGTATAAGTATCCTCAATGGTTCCAGCCATCGGTTGACCATCGAGAGAGACCGGGTTAACCAAATCGCGAATATCCGCCAGCAACGCTACCTGAGGTTTCTGGATAGCACCGAAAGCGTGTCCTTTCTGATTGGTATCAGACGCGAGAAAGCGGCTTAGACCGGTGAAATGGTCATCAGACAGGTGTAACGTGCGTTGAACGCTGTTATGCGCCAGATGCCCCATTGCTAAAGACAAGTTCTGAATCGCCAGCGCCAGCGGGAGGGGTTCAAAATTAGAGGTAGGGAAAATCGCGCCGCTTATGGTTTCACCGTTAGCATCTTTCGCACTAACAAAGTACTGCTCAACCTGACTGTTCTCCGCCAACGAGTGGTCTGCATCCACAATCACCGCAGGATTATCGTCGGAGCTGTTTAGTTGAATTTCCAGCATCTGCCAGGCTTCGTTCCATTCACGACGCGCTTCATTCAGCACAAATACCGTCGTACGGAAAGAAAGGGGATCCTGCAAAGGGCGCCCGTCCTGATGCTGCCAGAGATAAGATCCGCTTAGCGCATTACGAATGCTTCCCCCGGTATCCTGCACACCGGGGAAAGGTCGCACACTTAAGCTTTGGTACAAGAATGGTGCAACGTTGCCATCCAGCGCTTCCAGAGACAAACCAAACACCGCTGGCGTAATGTTGATAATCTGCCTGGACTCCAGCAACGCTTTGGCTGAATACGCGGCGGAAATTGCATTTGAAGAGAGGATAGAGAGCGCGTCCTTACCGAGCGGTTCGAGTTTCGCGATGCCGGCTTGTTGTAGCGCTTTTGCGGAAGCCATCTCGGTGCCGTTCACACGCACACGCCATTCACCAATCATTACATCGCCAATATGGGACGCGAGGGTAATATCAGCTTCACCAACAGAACCGCGCGACGGTATCACAGGGGTGATATGTTTGTTGAGTAGCTGCTGGTACATCCTGGCAACCTGCGGTTGAGCGCCAGTATTCCCCGTCAGCATCGTGTTAAGACGGATCACCATCGCCAGACGCACCAGTTCGTCAGGCATATCAGGACCAACACCTGCAGCATGTGCATGCAGTGCATTGATATTAAATTCACGCGACGCCTGGATAACTTCCGGAGTTAATTTCCCGTGCGCATCAAACAGTGATTTGTCTTTGTTCAAACCAACACCAACGGTTAGCCCATAAACCGGGACACCTTTTCCCGCAGCGATCATCAATAGTTTGTTGGCTTTATCGACGCGATTCATGGCGGTTGACGCAATATCGACTTGTTTTTGTCCCTGTGCGATAGCCCAGGCTTCATCCAGCGTTAACGAGTGCCCATCCAGCGTTACGCTGGATGCCGACGCGAATAATGGAAAAAGCAGAGAAACACAAAGTATCCCAGTGGTCGTCTTTTTCATTTCTGAATTCCTTTTTATAGAGATAAGAAACAGTAACGAAAAAAACGCATGCGAAACTTGAAATGCACCCTGCATTTATCAAGGCTATTTTTGATATTTCAAAAATAATGAAATTTAAACATTTCAATTTATTAACAGAGTGTTTAACTAATTGAAACCGCAACCGAGGCCAGCACCACTGCGTCATAGGATGAACCGTGACGATTTCCAGGAAACGGTTGTGCAATTTTGCTATTTACCTTGTTATGACCAAACAGATATTTAGCCTTGGTTATTATTCATAATTATTTTTAATCAATTACAGTCTGTTTTTATTCAGAAAAAGATAATTAGCAGGGGGAGGAATAATGCAGGATAACCAGAGGAGCCGCTTCAGCTTCATAATGTGAAGCTGAAGCGGCTGGTAAATCAATGTGCGTCAATAAACACAATCTTTAGTACAAACAGCAGCGCGACAACAATGACGCACGGGCTGAGGTCACGGAAGCGCCCGGTACCGATTTTCATTACGCAGTAGGAAATAAAGCCCAGCGCAATACCTTCGGTAATGGAGAAGCTAAACGGCATCATTACCGCAGTAATAAACGCCGGAACGGCTTCTGTCAGGTCATCCCACTTCACACGTGACAGGCTGGACGTCATCAGTACACCAACGTAAATCAGCGCACCGGCTGCCGCATATCCCGGAACCATTCCCGCCAACGGCGAAAGGAAGATAACCAGCAGGAACAGCAAACCAACAACAACCGCTGTCAGGCCAGTACGCCCGCCGACCGAAACCCCGGAAGAGGATTCAATATACGCGGTTACAGAAGATGTACCGATAAACGCACCGGTAACAGACGAAACGCTATCCACAAACAGCGCCTGCTTCATGCGCGGGAACTTGCCCTTTGCGTCCGCCAGGCCGGCTTTATCCGTGACGCCAATCAGCGTACCAGAGGAGTCAAACAGGTTGACCAGCATGAAAGAGAAAATAACGCCCGCCAGACCAATGTTAAATGAACCGGCCAGATCAACATGCCCGATGACGGACATAACGCTCGGCGGCGCAGATACAATACCGTTGTAGTGGACATCGCCCAGCAACCAGCCCAACAGAGTGGTAACAATGATCGAGACCAGTACCGCCGCATGAATGTTGCGTGATGCCAGAATCGCGATAATAAAGAAGCCCAGAACGCCCAGCAGCACGCTGTGGGAAGTCAGGTTGCCGATAGAAACCAGCGTATCTTTATTCGCCACGATAACGCCGGCATTTTTCAGCCCCATCATGCCGATAAACAGGCCGATACCGCTGGTGATCCCCACGCGCAGGCTGACCGGAATATTGGCGATCATCCAGTAACGCACCCGGAAAATTGTCAGCAGCAGCAGACCAACCGCGCCCCAGAAGATAGCGCCCATACCAATCTGCCATGACAACCCCATCGCACCGACGACTACAAAGGCAAAAAATGCGTTCAGCCCCATCGCAGGTGCAAGCGCTACCGGCAGGTTGGCAAACAGTCCCATCAGGATGCTACCAAATGCAGCAATCAGACAGGTGGTGACAAAGACTGCACTGGTATCCATACCCGCAACGCCAAGAATTTGCGGGTTAACAAAAACGATATACACCATCGTCAGGAAAGTAGTGAAACCGGCGATCACTTCGGTCCGCGCCGTCGTGCCATGTTCGCGCAGCTTGAACACGCGTTCCAGCATCCCCTGGCCAGAAGCCTGGGTTGTGTGTTGTTGACTCATTATCAATTTCCGAACAAGGAGGGAAAATTCGTCGCTATCCTATACCAAAATGCGACAATAGGGTTGGGTTATGAGCAACTTTTTTCATTGAATTTGCTTATACGGCAACGATTGCGTCACCCCATTATGCATTACGTAAACGTTAAACTTGTTAAAATGGAAATGACATGTCCCAGATAGAAGCCGTATTTTTTGACTGTGACGGTACCCTTGTCGACAGTGAAGTAATTTGTTCTCGCGCGTATGTCAGCATGTTCCAGGCGTTCGGCATTACGCTCGATCTTGAAGAGATTTTTAAGCGCTTCAAGGGGGTAAAGCTCTACGAGATCATCGACATTATCAACGAAGAACACGGTGTCGAACTGGCGAAAGCCGATTTAGAACCCGTTTACCGCGCTGAGGTCGCACGCCTGTTCGATACCGAACTGGAGGTGATTGCAGGGGCTAATTCATTGCTGGACAGCATGGCTGTGCCCATATGCGTGGTGTCTAACGGTCCGGTCAGCAAAATGCAGCATTCTCTGGGTAAGCTGGGTATGTTGCATCATTTCCCTGATTTATTGTTCAGTGGCTATGATATTCAGCGCTGGAAGCCCGATCCGGCCCTGATGTTTCATGCGGCAAAAGCAATGAACGTCAACGCAGAAAACTGCATTCTGGTGGATGATTCCAGTGCAGGTGCACAGTCGGGAATCGATGCGGGAATGGAGGTTTTCTACTTCTGTGCCGATCCGCACAACAAGCCGATCGATCATCCAAAAGTAACGACCTTTACCGATCTGGCGCAGTTACCTGAGTTGTGGAAGGCTCGTGGGTGGAATTTGACGCGCTAATGATGTCGAAATGGTCATTATATTGTAGGCCGGATAAGCATTAGCGCCATCCGGCGAACTGCCCGGAGGCGCAAGCTTACCGGGCCTGCGGATCACACAACTATTACTCTTTCGGATCTTTACCCGCCAGCAGCTTATCCAGCTCATCGCCGCCCACGTGACGGAAATCCTGCCCCTTCACGAAGTAGAAGATGTATTCGCAAATATTCTGGCAACGGTCACCGATACGCTCGATAGAGCGCGCACAGAACAGCGCAGTAAGTACGCTTGGAATAGTGCGCGGGTCTTCCATCATGTAAGTCATCAGTTGACGCACGATACCTTCATATTCCTGGTCAACTTTCTTGTCTTCACGGTAGATACGTACCGCTTCGTCCAGATCCATACGCGCAAAGGCATCCAGCACATCATGCAGCATTTGCACGGTGTGGCGACCCAGTGATTCCAGGCTTACCAGCAGCGGCTGATGCTGCTGAGAGAATTTTTCCAGCGCGGTGCGGCAAATTTTGTCGGCCACATCACCAATACGTTCCAGTTCAGCGATGGTTTTGATAATCGCCATAACCAGTCGCAGGTCGCTCGCTGTCGGCTGACGCTTGGCGATGATACGCACACAAGCTTCATCAATCGCCACCTCCATCATGTTGACGTTCTTGTCGCCTTCAATGACGCGCTTCGCCAGCTCGCTGTCTTGATTATGCATGGCGGTAATCGCATCAGAAAGCTGCTGCTCTACCATGCCGCCCATGGTCATCACCTGGGTGCGAATACTCTCCAGTTCTGCATTGAACTGGCCGGAAATATGTTTATTAAGATTTAAATTGTCCATCATTTCTCCAGATGCCCAAAAGATTTCGAGCGAGAACAAGGCGGCAACTGCGCGAGTCCCCGGGAGCGTAGCCTACTACGTGACTGGGGTGAGCAAAGGCAGCCAACGCGGTTATCGCTTGAAAGCTGAAGGGCATATCAACCATAGCGGCCGGTAATGTAGTCTTCAGTTTGTTTCTTCGCGGGCTTGGTGAACAGATCGTCCGTATTGCTGAACTCAATCAATTCGCCCAGGTACATAAACGCCGTGTGGTCTGAACAACGTGCAGCCTGCTGCATGTTGTGGGTGACGATAACAACGGTGTAATCCTCTTTAAGCTCGGTGATCAGCTCTTCGATACGCCCGGTGGAGATCGGGTCGAGCGCTGAGCATGGCTCATCCAGCAGCAGTACTTCCGGGCGAATGGCGATACCACGCGCAATACATAAACGCTGCTGCTGACCACCGGAGAGAGAGTACCCGCTCTGGTGCAGTTTATCTTTGGTTTCGTTCCATAATGCGGCCTTGGTCAACGCCCACTGCACACGCTCATCCATATCCGCACGGGAGAGCTTTTCAAACAGGCGTACACCAAATGCGATGTTGTCATAAATGGACATCGGGAACGGCGTCGGTTTCTGGAACACCATCCCCACTTTGGCACGAAGCAGTGCGATATCCTGGGTATTGGTAAGTATATTGTCGCCATCCAGCAGGATTTCACCTTCTGCACGCTGCTCCGGGTACAATTCAAACATTTTGTTAAAAGTACGCAGCAACGTTGATTTACCGCAACCTGACGGGCCGATAAACGCAGTTACCTGGTTTTTAGCAATATCCAGGTTGATGTTCTTCAGGGCATGGAATTTGCCGTAGTAGAAGTTCAGGTCACGTACTGAAATTTTACCCGGAGTCGTGTTAACCATACTCATCTCAATCTCTTCCTCATTCAGCGCCGCCGTCGTTGGCCGCGCCGTAAATAATTAACCGTGTTTCTTCTTCGCGAAAATCACGCGCGCCAGAATATTCAGCAACAGTACGCACAGGGTAATAATCAACACCCCGGCCCAGGCCAGTTGCTGCCATTCAGCAAATGGGCTCATCGCAAACTTAAATATCGTTACCGGCAGGTTGGCAATGGGTTGCATCATGTCGGTGCTCCAGAACTGATTGGAGAGCGACGTAAACAACAGCGGGGCGGTTTCACCCGCAATACGCGCAATCGCCAGCAGAACGCCTGTAATAATGCCGGAGACAGACGCTTTCAGGGTGATAGCAGAAATCATCTTCCACTTCGGCGTACCCAGCGCATATGCCGCTTCACGCAGGCTGTCCGGCACCAGTTTGAGCATGTTCTCGGTGGTGCGGATAACGATAGGCACCTGCAGCAGTGCCAGCGCGATAACACCCGCCCAGCCGGAGAAGTGCTCCATCTTCGCCACCACAATGGTGTAAACAAACAGACCAACAACAATTGATGGTGCAGAAAGCAGAATATCGTTGATAAAACGGATCACCTCAGCCAGCCAGGACTTACGCCCGTACTCGGCCAGATAGATGCCCGCCATAATACCGAGCGGTGTACCAAACACGGTCGCCCACAGAATCAACAGTCCGCTACCGGCCAGAGCGTTCGCCAGACCACCACCAGCGGTATTTGGCGGAGGCGTCATTTCGGTGAACAGTGCCAGCGACATGCCATCAATACCACGGGTAACTGTGGACATCAGGATCCAGATAAGCCAGAACAGACCGAATGCCATCGTCGCCATAGAGAGCGTCAGCGCGATGCGGTTTTTCATACGGCGACGCGCCTGCATCTTACGGCGAGATTCCGCCAGCGCGGCTGTGTTTTGCATTTCAAGCGTAGCCATTAGCGTGCCCCCTCGTTTTTCGCAAGGCGCATGATCATGAACTTAGATGCCGCCAGCACGATGAAGGTGATCACAAACAGGATCAGCCCCAGTTCCATCAGCGCAGCAACATGCAAGCCAGATTCCGCTTCGGCAAACTCATTCGCCAGCGCAGAGGTAATGCTGTTGCCCGGCATGTACAGCGACGCACTGTCGAGCTGGTAGGTGTTACCGATAATAAAGGTTACCGCCATGGTTTCACCCAACGCGCGCCCAAGGCCCAGCATCACGCCACCAATCACACCATTTTTGGTGAACGGCAGGACGATACGCCAGATAACTTCCCAGGTAGTGCAACCGATACCATAGGCTGACTCTTTCATCAGCACCGGCGTTTGTTCGAACACATCGCGCATAACGGCTGCAATGTACGGGATGATCATGATGGCAAGGATCACGCCAGCGGCCAGAATACCAATGCCAAATGCCGGACCGGAGAACAGGGCACCAACAAACGGGATATTGGAAAGAATGTTACCGACTGGCTCCTGGAAGTAGGTTGCGAACAGCGGAGCAAAGATAAACAAGCCCCACATGCCGTAAACGATACTCGGGATCGCCGCCAGCAGTTCGATAGCGATACCCAGCGGGCGACGCAGCCAGCCTGGCGCTAATTCCGTCAGAAACAACGCAATGCCGAAGCTCACCGGAACGGCAATCAGCAGTGCAATAAGAGAGGTGACCAACGTACCGTAAATTGGTACCAGCGCACCGTAAATATCGTTTGGCGCATCCCATTCTTTGGTCCACAGGAACGAGAAACCAAATTTCTGGATGCTTGGCCAGGAGGAGATGACCAGAGAGACAATAATGCCACCCAACATCAATAGCACAATCAGCGCAGCCAGTTTTACCAGCGCACTGAATATCATGTCACCCTTTTTACCCGGAGGGTTAAAAGCAGGCTTGGTTGCAGCCATAAATTACTCTTTCCATTAAACACGTTTTACGAAGTTGCCCAAACCGGATGGCGCTACGCTTATCCGGTCTATACATTGGGCCTACAGTCTGAACCGTAGGGCGGATAAGCGTAGCGCCATCCGCCAATTCGTCAATTCGTCAAAGATATTCTGTTAATACAGCGCTTTACCACTGCTGTCTTTCACGTTGGTCTTCCATGCAGCACGAATCTGCTCAACCACGCTGTCCGGCAGGCTGGCGTAATCCAGGTCATTGGCCTGCTTGCCGCCATTTTTGTATGCCCAGTCAAAGAATTTCAGCACCTCAGCGCCTTGCTCAGGTTTCTTCTGCTCTTTATGAACCAGAATGAAGGTTGTAGACGTGATTGGCCACGCCTCGTCACCTTTCTGGTTAGTCAGATCCTGGGCAAAAGTTTTGCTCCAGTCAGCGCCTTTAGCCGCATTAGCGAAACTTTCTTCGGTCGGACTTACCGGTTTGCCGTCAGCAGTAACCAGTTTGGTATAGGCCAGGTTGTTCTGCTTAGCATAAGCATATTCAACGTAGCCGATAGAGCCTGGCAGACGCTGTACGAACGCGGCGATACCGTCGTTGCCTTTACCACCCAGACCGGTTGGCCAGTTAACGGTAGAGCCTGAACCAATTTTAGATTTCCACTCTTCATTCACTTTTGCCAGATAGCTGGTGAATACGAAGGAAGTACCGGAACCATCAGCACGACGAACAACGGCGATATTCTGAGAAGGTAGTTTCAGACCCGGGTTCAGTTTGGTGATGGCTTCATCATCCCACTTCTTAATTTTGCCGAGATAGATGTCACCCAGCGTTTTACCGTCAAGCACCAGCTCACCGGATTTCAGGCCTGGGATATTCACCGCCAGCACCACACCGCCGATCACTGTTGGGAACTGGAAAAGACCTTCCTGTGCCAGTTTCTCATCAGACAATGGTGCATCAGATGCACCGAAATCAACGGTATTTGCAGTAATTTGTTTTACACCACCGGAGGAGCCGATACCCTGGTAGTTTACTTTGCTACCGGTCTCTTTCTGATAGGTATCAGCCCATTTGGCATACACCGGCGCAGGAAAAGTTGCACCTGCACCTGTCAGGCTTGCTGCTGCGAATACAGAGAAAGCACTCATCGATAAGGTCGCGGCGACAACAGTTGCGACAGTGGTACGCATAACTTTCATAATGTCTCCTGCACGATTTTCGTAAATCATTGTTAAGTGGCTACGATGAGCAAAATAGGATAAACAGGTGACAGTTAAATGTACGAAATATGACATTTTTATGACAACGAAATAAATCAGACAAAACAAATAAAAAAAACCAATAAAAATAATCAGTTGAAATGAAACGTGACGGTAATATTTCGCAAAAAATTTCTTTTTATGACACTGAAAACAGTAGCTGAAGATGACGGTTTGTCACATAAAAAAAGCGGGATAGTTGATTAAAAACAGAACAACGAATAAAAAATGCCCCGCCAAAAGCGGGGCATTTTCACTATAACCGACTTACTCTACAGTAACCGATTTAGCCAGGTTACGCGGCTGATCCACATCGGTGCCTTTAATCAGCGCCACGTGATAAGCCAGCAACTGCAGCGGAACAGTGTAGAAGATCGGTGCAATGACCTCTTCCACATGCGGCATCTCAATGATGTGCATGTTTTCGCTGCTAGTGAACCCAGCATCCTGATCGGCGAAGACGTATAACTGGCCGCCGCGGGCACGAACTTCTTCAATGTTGGATTTCAGTTTTTCCAACAGTTCGTTGTTCGGTGCAACCACGATAACCGGCATATCGGCATCAATCAGCGCCAGCGGGCCGTGTTTCAGTTCGCCAGCGGCATAAGCTTCAGCGTGAATATAAGAGATCTCTTTTAACTTCAGCGCGCCTTCCAGCGCAATCGGATACTGATCGCCACGGCCAAGGAACAGCGCATGATGTTTGTCAGAGAAATCTTCCGCCAGAGCTGCGATACGTTTGTCCTGAGACAGCATCTGTTCAATGCGGCTCGGCAATGCCTGCAGACCGTGAACGATCTCCTGTTCGATTGACGCATCCAGGCCTTTCAGACGAGACAGTTTCGCCACCAGCATCAACAGAACTGTCAACTGAGTGGTAAATGCTTTCGTCGAAGCCACGCCTATTTCAGTCCCGGCATTGGTCATTATCGCCAGGTCTGATTCACGCACCAGAGAAGATCCCGGTACGTTACAGATAGCCAGCGATCCCAGATAGCCCAGATCTTTAGACAAGCGCAGACCCGCCAGGGTATCCGCCGTTTCACCAGACTGGGAAAGAGTGATCATCAGGCTGTTACGACGCACAGCTGATTTGCGATAGCGGAACTCGGAAGCGATTTCCACATCACAGGAAATACCTGCCAGCGACTCGAACCAGTAGCGGGATACCATACCTGAGTTGTACGAGGTACCACAGGCGATAATCTGGATATGCTCCACCTGAGACAGCAGCTCATTGGCATTCGGACCCAGCTCGCTTAAATCCACTTCACCATGGCTGATACGCCCGGTAAGGGTGTTTTTAATCGCGTTCGGCTGTTCGTAAATCTCTTTCTGCATGTAGTGGCGGTAAATACCTTTTTCGCCAGCATCATATTGCAGACTGGATTCGATATCCTGACGTTTCACTTCTTCGCCAGACTTATCGAAAATAGAGACCGAACGGCGGGTCACTTCCGCAATATCGCCTTCTTCAAGGAAGATAAAGCGACGGGTAACCGGCAGCAACGCCAGCTGATCGGAAGCGATAAAATTCTCACCCATCCCCAAGCCAATAACCAGCGGGCTACCAGAACGTGCCGCCAGCAGGACTTCCGGGTTACGGGTATCCATGATCACCGTGCCGTATGCACCGCGCAGTTGCGGGATAGTCCGCAGTACAGCTTCACGTAGGGTTCCGCCCTGTTCCAGCTCCCAATGCACCAGGTGAGCAATCACTTCGGTGTCGGTTTCAGAAACAAAGGTGTAACCACGCGCTTTCAGCATTTCGCGTAGTGGTTCATGGTTTTCGATGATGCCGTTATGCACCACCACAATATGTTCAGAAACATGCGGATGCGCGTTCGCTTCTGAAGGTTCACCATGGGTCGCCCAACGGGTATGAGCAATACCAGTGCCGCCATGCAACGGATGCTCTTCCGCAGCAGCGGTAAGCATCTGTACTTTACCCAGACGACGCAGACGGGTCATGTTGCCTTCAGCATCGACAACTGCCAGACCGGCAGAGTCATAGCCACGATATTCCAGACGACGTAAACCTTCGAGAAGGATTTCAGCTACATCACGCTGCGCGATAGCGCCAACAATTCCACACATATTTTATGATTCCGAATTTAGGCATTATGCCTGTCGTTGTCGGTCAACCTGTTTACCCTTCGTCTTTCACGCCGTTGCTGCGTTGGCTGCACTTGTTCACTCCGGTCACTTACCTCAGTAAGCTCCCGAAGATTCCCAGGTTTGCCGCCTTGCTAAGGCGCGAAATACTTTGGGCAATGCCCGTATTCCGGGCTCCCCGAGCCTTGTAGAGAGTGGGGGTATTTTTATAGTTACTGCTATTGGGAGGGAGATATATATTTACCTCCTCATCCCTCTGTCTGCCTGATGATGGCTACGCCTTATCAGGCCTACAAAACTAAAATTATTTTTTCTTCACCGGACGTTTCCAGTCCTGCTTATGGACCTGCGGCACGCGGCTTAAAACCAGTTCATTATCGGCGATATTTCGAGTAACGGTAGTTCCGGCTGCGATAGTCGCGCCCTTACCCACGGTAACAGGAGCCACCAGCTGAGTGTCTGAACCAACAAAAACATCGTCGCCAATAATGGTTTTAAACTTATTGGCACCATCGTAGTTACAGGTGATCGTACCCGCACCGATATTCACATTATCGCCAATTTCCGCATCGCCCAGATAAGTCAAATGACCGGCTTTAGAGCCTTTACCCAGACGCGCTTTTTTCATTTCGACGAAGTTCCCTACGTGCGCGCCTTCCTGCAGTTCGGCTCCCGGGCGCAGACGTGCGAAAGGTCCGATAGTGCAAGCAGCGTCCAAGCGTGCATCTTCAACCACACTGTACGGACTAAGCTCACAGTCATCACCAATCACGCTGTTTTTGATGATGCACCCTGCGCCTATCTTCACGCGGTTCCCGAGCGTTACGTTACCTTCAATGATAACGTTAGTATCAATTTCAACATCGCGCCCGTGAATAAGCGTACCGCGCAGATCAAAACGAGCCGGATCGCGCAGCATAACCCCCGCCAACAGCAGTTTTTCAGCCTGTTCAGACTGGTACACGCGCTCCAGACGGGATAGTTGTAAGCGGTTATTCACGCCTTCCACTTCACTGAGTCTGTCCGGATGAACGGCAGTGATCTCACGACCTTCCTGCCAGGCAAGCGCTATGATATCGGTGATGTAGTATTCACCCTGCGCATTGTTGTTAGTCAATTTTGACAGCCAGCGCTTCATGTCCGCGCCGTTGGCAATCAGAATACCGGTGTTGATTTCCTGGATCTGACGCTGCTCGTCGGTAGCATCTTTATGCTCTACGATACCGGTGACTTTACCGTCATCACGCGTAATGCGCCCATAACCGGTTGGGTCGTCCAGTTTTACCGTTAATAAGCCGATACCACCCTGCGGTTTTGCATCACGCAAGCGTTGTAACGTAGTAGTGGAGATTAGCGGGACATCGCCATAGAGCATTAAAATGTCTTCGTCATCACCAAAGAATGGCGCTGCCTGCTGCATCGCATGGCCGGTTCCCAACTGCTCTGCCTGCAAAACCCAGTTAAGGTTGCCTTCTTTCAGTGTCTGCTTAAGCAAATCACCACCGTGTCCATAGACCAGGTGTACATGAGTTGCCCCTAATTCATTAGCAGCATCAATGACATGCTGGACCATCGCCTTTCCCGCGAGAGTGTGCAGCACTTTAGGGAGATCGGAATACATGCGTGTACCTTTGCCAGCGGCAAGGATCACGACGCTCATAGCACTATTCAACATACACGTCCTGACTTAAATTTGAGAACGAATTTATACCGTTTCACATTGAAATTACTACATTTTTTTCATCGTGAAATGGGCCGAAGATAAAACGTTCAATAGGAGAAAATACCTACCTGTTAATCAACTATTTTCATCTATATCGGCGTCTTTTGTCTCCCCGAAACCAGGAGTCTGTACCTATTAAAGCCTTAGGTTAATGTTTTTGCTATTTTTTTGCCTAATGAATAAAGAATTTAGTACATAGCACGCGATTTTATCGCTCAAATTCAGCCGGCAGCAGCAAAATACCTGCGAGTCATGATTTCAGACTATGCAGACAAAAATAGATAAGACAACTTGCTGTATTTAAGGGGAAAAGTACGAGAACAGGGAGTGAGACGACTGACGGCGCTTGCTTACAAACCACATTAAGCACAGCGCCACATTGCAGGAAGGGTATTACAGATTGAACATGCCGAAAGAAACGTTCATGTTGCTGAAAAGGGCGATGATTTTGTTGATCAATTTCATGTTGGTATCCTGTTTTTATCTGAGTTAATTATGTGACACTCATCACAAAAACAAGTCTACGCTTCATTTTTTAATCGATCAATATTTACGTGATACAGATCACATAAATATTAAAATAGCTTTTCAGCTTATATAGCTTAAACCACAGGCATAAAAAAACCAGCCTGAAATCAGACTGGTTTTTGTGTTTTCAAGCCGGTGTTACATCGCTTTTTTGGTCAACTCGATAACGCGCAATTTCGCGATCGCTTTGGCCAGTTCCGCAGATGCCTGAGCGTAATCCACGTCACCGTGAGAGCTCTTAATGTGCTCTTCAGCCTTACGTTTCGCTTCCAGGGCTCTCGCTTCATCGAGATCCTGCCCGCGAATCGCGGTATCAGCCAGTACGGTCACGTTGCCAGGCTGCACTTCAAGAATGCCGCCGGACAGGTAGATAAACTCTTCATGACCGAACTGTTTAACGATGCGGATCATACCAGGCTTAATGGCGGTGAGCAGCGGGGCATGCCCTGGGAAAATACCCAGTTCACCTTCACTACCCGTTACCTGGATTTTTTCGACCAGACCAGAGAACATTTGTTGCTCTGCGCTGACGACGTCCAGGTGGTAAGTCATTGCCATATCACCCTCCGATTAAGGCGTTAAAGTTTTTTGGCTTTTTCCACGGCTTCGTCGATAGAACCAACCATGTAGAACGCCTGCTCTGGCAGGTGATCGTATTCGCCTTCCATGATGCCTTTAAAGCCACGGATGGTGTCTTTCAGGGAAACATATTTACCTGGGGAACCGGTAAATACTTCCGCGACGAAGAACGGCTGGGACAGGAAGCGCTGGATCTTACGCGCACGTGCTACCACCAGTTTATCTTCTTCAGACAATTCATCCATACCCAGGATGGCGATGATGTCTTTCAGTTCCTGATAACGCTGCAGCAGGGACTGTACGCCACGCGCAGTGTCGTAGTGTTCCTGACCAACAACCAGCGGATCCAACTGACGGCTGGTGGAATCCAGCGGGTCAACTGCCGGGTAGATACCCAGAGATGCGATCTGACGGCTCAGTACCACGGTTGCATCCAGGTGAGCAAAGGTGGTTGCTGGGGATGGGTCAGTCAAGTCATCCGCAGGTACGTATACCGCCTGAACGGAGGTGATAGAACCGGTTTTAGTAGAGGTGATACGTTCCTGAAGAACACCCATCTCTTCCGCCAGGGTCGGCTGGTAGCCTACCGCTGAAGGCATACGACCCAGCAGAGCAGATACTTCCGTACCGGCCAGGGTGTAACGATAGATGTTATCAACGAACAACAGAACGTCACGACCTTCGTCACGGAACTTCTCAGCCATAGTCAGACCGGTCAGAGCAACGCGCAGACGGTTTCCCGGCGGCTCGTTCATCTGGCCATAAACCAGGGATACTTTATCCAGAACGTTAGAGTCGGTCATTTCGTGGTAGAAGTCGTTACCCTCACGAGTACGCTCACCAACACCTGCAAACACGGAGTAACCGGAGTGTTCGATCGCGATGTTACGGATCAGCTCCATCATGTTTACGGTTTTACCTACACCCGCACCACCGAACAGACCAACTTTACCGCCCTTCGCGAACGGACACATCAGGTCGATAACTTTGATACCGGTTTCCAGCAGTTCCTGAGAGCTGGACAGCTCTTCATAGGACGGTGCTGCGCGGTGGATAGCCCAACGCTCTTCTTCACCGATATCGCCTTTCATGTCGATCGGGTGACCCAGAACGTTCATGATACGACCCAGGGTTGCTTTACCTACCGGGACTTCGATCGGGTGTTCGAGGTCTTTAACTTCCAGACCACGACGCAGACCGTCGGAAGAACCCATGGCGATGGTACGCACGATACCGCCACCGAGCTGCTGCTGAACTTCCAGCACCAGGCTCTCATTACCATTCATAACCTCAAGAGCATCGTACACGCGCGGTACGGCATCCTGAGGGAATTCGACGTCAACCACGGCGCCGATTACCTGGACAATTTTTCCAGTAGCCATCTTGAATCCTCTACGAATTAACCTGGTTATACCGCGGATGCACCACCGACGATTTCGGTGAGTTCCTGAGTAATGCTGGCCTGACGAGCTTTGTTGTATACCAACTGCAGCTCTTTAATCAGGCTGCCGCCATTGTCGGTCGCGGCTTTCATCGCCACCATACGTGCGGCCTGCTCGCTGGCCAGGTTTTCTACCACACCCTGATAAACCTGAGATTCAACGTAACGACGCAGCAGAGTATCCAGCAGCGGTTTCGGGTCTGGTTCATACAGGTAATCCCAAGCTTTTTGTTTTAACTCTTCATCTTCTGATGCCGGTAACGGCAACAGTTGGGTAAGAGTTGGCACCTGAGACATGGTGTTAATAAATTTGTTGCTGACAACGTACAGTCTGTCCAGACGGCCTTCATCGTAGGCCTGCAGCATCACTTTAACCGGACCGATCAGTTCGGACAGGGAAGGGTTATCCCCCATACCGGTTACCTGAGCAACCACGTTACCGCCAACGGAGTTAAAGAAAGACACGCCCTTAGAGCCGATCATTGCGATGTCGCACTGAACGCCTTTATCGGACCATGTTTTCATATCTGCCAGCAGTTTTTTGAACAGGTTAATGTTCAAGCCGCCACACAGACCACGATCGGTCGACACCACCAGGTAGCCCACGCGTTTAACGTCGCGTTCTTCCAGGTAAGGGTGCTTATATTCCAGATTACCATTCGCAAGGTGACCAATCACTTTGCGCATGGTCTCTGCATAAGGACGGCTGGCCGCCATGCGATCCTGCGATTTACGCATTTTGGAAGCGGCGACCATCTCCATCGCTTTAGTGATCTTCTGCGTGTTCTGGACGCTTGCGATCTTACTACGTATCTCTTTTGCGCCGGCCATGAGCTTCTCCTCAATGCCTTGCGGTCCGTCCTAGGACAGACCGCCAGACGTTACCAGGACTGGGTTGCTTTGAAGGAATCGAGGATAGCTTTCAGCTTGCCTTCGATTTCATCGTTATAGCCACCGGACTGGTTAATCTCTTGCATCAGCGGAGCGTGGTCACGGTCGACGTAAGCCAGCAGAGCAGCTTCGAAACTACCGATTTTCGCCAGTTCCACATCTTCGAGGTAACCGCGTTCAGCCGCAAACAGCACCACACCCTGCTGTGCTACAGACATTGGGGCATACTGTTTCTGCTTCAGCAGTTCAGTTACTTTCTGACCGTGGCTCAGCTGCTTACGCGTAGCTTCATCCAGGTCGGAAGCGAACTGAGAAAACGCTGCCAGTTCACGATACTGTGCCAGTGCGGTACGAATACCACCGGACAGTTTCTTAATGATCTTGGTCTGCGCTGCGCCACCTACACGAGATACGGAGATACCTGGGTTAACTGCCGGACGAATACCGGAGTTAAACAGGTTGGTTTCCAGGAAGATCTGACCATCGGTAATGGAAATTACGTTGGTCGGAACGAACGCAGAAACGTCACCCGCCTGGGTTTCGATAATCGGCAGAGCGGTCAGGGAGCCGGTTTTACCTTTAACTTCACCATTGGTGAACTTCTCAACGTATTCCGCGTTAACGCGGGATGCGCGTTCCAGCAGACGGGAGTGGAGGTAAAATACGTCGCCCGGGAATGCTTCACGTCCTGGCGGACGACGGAGCAGCAGGGAAACCTGACGGTAAGCAACGGCCTGTTTGGACAGGTCATCATAAACGATCAGTGCATCTTCGCCGCGGTCACGGAAGTATTCGCCCATTGCGCAACCGGCATATGGCGCCAGGTATTGCAGTGCAGCGGATTCAGACGCGGTTGCCACAACAACGATGGTGTTGGACAGTGCGCCGTGTTCTTCCAGTTTACGAACCACGTTAGAAATAGTGGACGCTTTCTGGCCAATAGCCACGTACACACATTTGATGCCGGAATCGCGCTGGTTGATGATCGCATCGATTGCCATCGCGGTTTTACCGGTCTGACGGTCACCGATGATCAATTCACGCTGACCACGACCGATTGGGATCATAGCATCAACGGATTTATAACCGGTCTGTACCGGCTGATCGACGGACTGACGTTCGATTACGCCCGGAGCGATAACTTCGATTGGCGAGAAGCCATCGTTATCAACCGGACCTTTACCGTCGATTGGGGAACCCAGAGTGTTCACCACACGACCCAGCAGGCCACGGCCAACCGGAACTTCCAGAATACGACCCGTACACTTAACCTTCATGCCTTCGGCGAGGTCAGCGTATGGACCCATCACAACTGCACCTACGGAGTCGCGCTCCAGGTTCAGTGCGATTGCGTAACGGTTACCCGGCAGGGAAATCATCTCACCCTGCATACAGTCGGCAAGGCCGTGGATGCGGATAACACCGTCACTTACAGAAACAATAGTACCTTCGTTGTGAGCTTCGCTCACAACACTGAACTGAGCAATGCGCTGCTTGATCAGTTCGCTGATTTCGGTGGAATTCAGTTGCATGCTCCAGTCCCCTTAAGACTGCAAGACGTCTGCAAGGCGTTCAAGACGGCCGCGTACGCTGCCATCAATGACCATATCACCCGCACGGATGATTACGCCTGCCATTACAGACTTATCGATTTTGCAATTCAGCTTAACTTTGCGTGACAGACGTTTTTCCATCGCTGCACTAATCTTCGTAAGCTGTTCATCACTCAGTGCATTGGCAGAAGTAACTTCTACCTCAGAGATCGCCTCACTGGCTGCACGCAGGTGAATAAACTGCTCAAGAACATCCGGGAGCGCATTCAGACGGTTATTTTCAGCCATCACCTTAATCAGGTTTTGGCCGTTTTCGTCCAGCTGCTCACCGCAGACTGCGATAAACGACTCAGCGAGCGTTTCCGGCGCCAGCGCGCCAGAGAGAAGCTCTGCCATTTGTTCGTTTTTCGTCACCTCAGCGGCAAACATCAGCATATCTTGCCAACGGTCAACGCTTTGGTGCTCAACGGCAAAGTCAAAAGCTGCTTTGGCGTAGGGGCGAGCTACCGTAATAAATTCAGACATCAGCCCCTCCCTCCTTACAGTTCAGCGACAAGTTTGTCCACGATGTCGCTGTTAGCAGCTTCATCCACGGAACGTTCGATGATCTTCTCGGCGCCAGCAACAGCCAGGATAGCAACTTGCTTACGCAGCTCTTCGCGAGCACGTTTACGCTCGGCTTCAATTTCCGCCTGCGCTTGTGCCACGATTTTAGTACGTTCCTGCTCTGCTTCAGTTTTGGCTTCGTCCAGGATCTGAGCGCGACGTTTGTTCGCCTGCTCGATGATTACCTGAGCTTCCGCTTTAGCCTTTTTCAGCTGGTCGGTCGCGCTGGCCTTTGCAAGGTCAAGATCCTTATGTGCTCGTTCCGCAGAAGCAAGACCGTCAGCAATTTCTTTTTGACGTTTTTCGATGGCAGCCATTAACGGCGGCCATACGTACTTCATGCAGAACAGAACGAACAGGACAAACGCGATGGCCTGGCCGAGGATTGTTGCGTTAAGATTCACAGCACAATGCCTCTATCTAGTTAACGTTCTGATATTGCTTTTAATTCAAGCAACGCTTACTACGCGACAGCGAACATCACGTACAGACCCAGACCTACAGCGATCATCGGGATAGCATCCACCAGACCCATAACGATAAAGAACTGAGTACGCAGCAGAGGAATCAGATCAGGTTGACGCGCTGCGCCTTCCAGGAATTTACCCCCGAGGATGCCGATACCGATCGCAGCACCGATTGCCGCCAGACCCATCATCACAGCGGCAGCCATGTACAGCAGATCCATATTCAGGTTTTCCATGACAGTCTCCAGTTTGTTTCAGTTAAAACGTAGTAGTGTTGGTAAATTAATGCTCTTCAGACGCCATCGACAGATAGACAATCGTCAGAACCATGAAGATGAAGGCTTGCAGCGTGATAATCAGTATGTGGAAAATGGCCCATGGCACATTCAGGATCCACTGTGACCACCACGGCAACAGACCAGCAATCAGAATGAAAATCAGCTCACCAGCGTACATGTTGCCGAACAGTCGCAGACCAAGAGAAACTGGTTTGGACAGCAGGCTTACCCCTTCAAGGATTAAGTTGACAGGAATGAACGCCCAGTGATTGAACGGCTGCAGCGTCAACTCTTTCGTGAAGCCACCGATGCCTTTCATTTTGATGCTGTAGAACAGAATGAGGATAAATACGCCCAGCGCCATAGACAGGGTGATGTTCACGTCAGCAGACGGAACCACACGCAGAGCTGGCAGACCAAAGATATGCTCACCGATGTACGGCAGCAGGTCGATAGGCAGTAAGTCCATCATGTTCATCAGGAATACCCAGACGAAAATCGTCAGGGCCAGCGGAGCAATCAGCTTGCTTTTGCCATGGTACATGTCTTTCACGCTACCATTTACAAAGCCGATTACCAGCTCAATCGCGGTCTGAAATTTACCTGGTACGCCGCTGGTCGCCTTTTTGGCAACGCTACGGAACATAAGCAGGAACAACAGACCCAGAACCACCGAGAAAAACATGGAGTCAATATTGAGCGTCCAGAAGGTGGCTGGGGGGTTGTACGGATCCACCAGCGAGAATGTACGCAGGTCCAACTGAAGGTTGTTCAGATGGTGTCCTATGTAATCCTGCGGCGTCATATTTTCTGAAGCCATGATGCCTTTACCCTTTGTTGTTAATTACAGCCGGCGCCAGTATCTGAACCACCAGCACCAAAACCCACGTAACGATCAGCGGTAAGAATACCGCCTTCAAAACCGCCAACGCCACCACCAGCAAAACCAGCATCGCTAACACCTTGAAGGCTTCGCCGAAGGCGAACGACCAGGCAACTCGGCCCTTTGCTGGTGTATGCGCCTGGTGACGCCAGGCAAATATCATAAACAACATATTCGGCAGTAACACTGCCAAACCCCCGCATAATGCGGAGATGCCCCAGAAAGGGTCTTTGAGGCTAAACAGCAATCCACTTGCTATTACCGCCAGAAGCTGTGTGAGCAAAAGCTTACGAGCAACGTTTCGACTCAAGAGCGACATAGACATCACGTTTTTACTCCTGCTCCCTTCGAGGTATGCCGCGTGTCGTATAAAACGTTCTTTATGGCTTAGAGTCAAGCATCAAAAAGCGGTCAAATTATACGGTGCGCCTTCGTGATTTCAAACAATAAGTAGCTAAAAAGTGAATAAATGTTTAAATATTTTTCTCTGGGCCTCATTTATTACTTTTCAGCAAACTGTGAACGATCATGCAAAACTGCAAATACCGCGTAAACACTGGCGATAAAGCGTGCACCAGATCACATATCGAACATATTCACCTTCGCATAATTTATTTACGTGGCAAATGATGCCTTTTCATCTTTTTGATATTTAAGCGTAAAAATCGTCACTGTTTTAGAAATAGCGCCTAACAACAAAAAAACCACTCATTGACATTTATAATAAAAAATTAACACAAAACGGTAATTCTTACGTTCTATTTTTAGCAGACTGATATTTTCACAGTTGACTTGTTTCGCATTTAACAAAAAACGGTACGTTATAGTTATGATGCAAAACAGTAAGGCACAGGTGAAATGTAACAACATTTAACCCCACTACACCCTCCAATTTTTAACACCTGAAGCACCGCTTTTTTTCTATTTTTTTTGACAAATATTAAATTTTGTTTGGCTTAATAACCACCAGATGGCGTTCACCGTCCAACTGTGGAACCCGTAATTTTTCAACAGACTCGACGCTAAATTCAGCAGGTAAAGAGGCTATCTCATCTTCAGGCAACTGTCCCTTTAACGCGTAAAAACGCCCGTTTTGACCGGGTAAATGATGACACCAACTCACCATGTCGTTAAGCGACGCAAAAGCACGACTTATCACCCCATCAAATGGAGGTTCAGAAGGAAACTCTTCAACCCGGCTCTGTACAGGGGTGATGTTAGTAAGCGCAAGCTCATGTTGCACCTGGCGCAGGAAGCGAACACGTTTCCCCAGGCTATCCAGCAGCGTAAAATGGGCGTCAGGACGAACTATGGAGAGCGGAATGCCCGGCAGACCAGGGCCAGTACCAACGTCAATAAAGCGCTCCCCCTGCAAATGAGGTGCGACTACGATGCTGTCCAGAATATGGCGCACCAGCATTTCATTGGGATCCCGCACCGATGTCAGATTGTACGCTTTGTTCCATTTGTGCAGCATATCGACATACGCAATCAACTGATTTTTCTGGTGATCGGTAAGCGAAATACCAGCATCAGCCAGCAGACGAGAGAGTTTGTTGAGCACGGCAGTTACCTGTCTATAAAATTTGCCCGGTGGTGTTTTGCTTACCAGGCTAACGAATCGGTAGGGCGGGTAAACAAAACGCACCCGCCAAAATTGGCTTTACGCGCTGCGGCGCAGCATACCTTGTTTTTTCAGCCATACCAGCAGAATGGAGATGGCCGCAGGTGTCACACCAGAAATACGTGATGCCTGACCAATCGACACAGGTTTGTGATCATTAAGCTTGGCAATAACTTCATTCGATAAACCGGAAACCTGGCGATAGTCCAGAGTCGCAGGCAACAAAGTGTTTTCATTACGTTGCTGCCGGTCTATTTCATCCTGCTGACGGGCAATATACCCTTCGTATTTAACCTGAATCTCAACCTGTTCTGCGGCCTGTGCATCGTCAAGACCCGGGGCGAACGCAGACAAAGATGTCAGCTGTGCGTAGGTCATATCCGGGCGACGCAGAAGATCTTCACCACTGGCTTCACGTGACAGAGGAGTCGCAAGGTGAGCGTTCACTTCAGCGGCAGACTCAGCTAACGGGTTCACCCAGGTCGATTTAAGACGTTGACGTTCTTGTTCGATGCGCTCCAGTTTTTCATTGAAACGCGCCCAGCGTTCGTCATCCACCAGACCCAGCTCGCGGCCCATTTCTGTCAGACGGAGATCGGCGTTATCTTCACGCAACATCAAACGATATTCCGCACGTGAGGTAAACATACGGTACGGTTCTTTGGTACCCAGTGTACAAAGATCATCGACTAATACGCCAAGGTATGCCTGAGAACGTGCAGGAGCCCAGCCTTCTTTGTCAGCTGACAGACGGGCAGCGTTCAGGCCAGCAAGCAGACCCTGCGCCGCGGCTTCTTCATAACCTGTCGTGCCGTTGATTTGTCCGGCAAAGAACAATCCCTGGATAAATTTGCTTTCCAGAGTGGGTTTCAGATCGCGTGGGTCGAAGAAGTCATACTCAATAGCATAGCCGGGGCGAACGATTCTCGCGTTTTCCATCCCCTGCATAGAGCGAACAATCTGCATCTGTACATCGAATGGCAGGCTGGTGGAGATGCCGTTCGGGTAAATTTCGTTGGAAGTCAGTCCTTCTGGTTCGAGGAAGATCTGATGTTGGTTACGATCAGCAAAACGCATTACTTTGTCTTCGATCGATGGGCAGTAACGTGGACCAATGCCTTCGATCACACCAGCATACATTGGACTACGATCGAGGTTATTTCGGATCACGTCATGGGTTTTTTCGTTGGTATGCGTGATGTAGCAAGGTACCTGATTGGGATGCTGCGAGGCTCTACCCATAAACGAGAAAACCGGCATTGGGTTATCGCCGTGCTGCTGCGCCAGTACGCTGAAATCGATAGTACGGGCATCAATGCGCGGTGGTGTTCCGGTTTTGAGGCGGCTCACACGCAGCGGGAGTTCACGCAAGCGACGTGACAATGGAATAGACGGCGGATCGCCAGCACGGCCACCGCTGTAGTTGTCCAGACCGATATGTATTTTACCATCGAGGAAGGTACCGACGGTCAGAACCACCGCTTTGGCACGGAACTTCAAACCCATTTGAGTCACAGCACCAACAACACGATCGTTTTCAACAATCAGATCTTCAACCGCCTGCTGGAAGATCATCAGGTTTGGCTGATTCTCCAGCGCAGTGCGTACAGCCTGCCGATAGAGCACACGATCCGCCTGAGCACGGGTCGCTCGGACGGCAGGTCCTTTGCTCGCGTTTAGTATCCTAAACTGAATACCGGCATGGTCGATCGCTTTGGCCATCAGCCCACCAAGCGCATCCACTTCTTTTACCAGGTGTCCCTTCCCAATGCCGCCAATGGCCGGGTTGCAGCTCATCTGCCCCAGCGTGTCGATATTGTGTGTCAAAAGCAGAGTCTGCTGACCCATCCGCGCCGCTGCCATTGCGGCCTCGGTGCCTGCATGACCCCCGCCAATGATGATGACGTCAAAAGGATCCTGATAAAACATGGTAATTGCCTCGCATAACGCGGTGTGAAAATGGATTGAAGCCCGGGCCGTGGATTCTACTCAACTTTAGTCGATGGAGAAAGACCTGGGATCCTGGGTATTAAAAAGAAGATCTTTTTATTTAGAGATCTGTTTTATTGTGATCTCTTATTAGGATCGCGACTTTCTGTGGATAAGGGCGATCCTTTGAATAAGATCAACAGGTTGTTGAGGATCATTAGCTGTGAATGATCGGTGATCCTGGTCCGTATAAGCTGGGATCAGAATGAAGGGTTATACACAACTCAAAAACTGAACAACGGTTGTTCTTTGGATAACTACTGGTTAATCCAAGCTTACTACCAGAGTTATCCACACTCGATCGCACGATCTTTACACATTTTTGAGTAAATTAATCCAGGATCCCAGCCAAACTTCCGCTGGATCCTCCGGAATATCGTGTTCAAGGACATTGATCCTGAGTGTTTCGCCGATCTGTTTTGCACCAGACGATGTCAGTTCAGCCTGTAATTTGTCGATCGCGCCACAGAAGGTGTCATATTCGCGGCTGCCAATACCAATTGCACCGAAACGAACCTGAGAAAGGTCTGTTTTCTGAGACTGAAGATCTTTATAGAAAGGAAGCAGGTTATCCGGGATGTCTCCAGCTCCGTGTGTTGAGCTGATCACCAACCAAATACCAGAGGTAGGGAGCTCCTCTACTTGCGGTCCGTGCAGTGTTTCGGTTGAAAAACCTGCATCTTCCAGCTTTTCAGCCAGATGTTCCGCAACGTATTCGGCACCACCAAGGGTACTACCGCTGATAAGAGTAATGTCCGCCATATGAGCCCATCCTGATAAAGAGGGGCTATTGTACGCTGTGAGTGAGCTGGGATCTACCTGTGGAAAAGCAGGGAATTAAAAAAAACGATCATGGGCGGATTGTACGCATAATCGGGTTCTGCAGGACGATCAAGGTTTCAGTGGACTGAATTTCGTCAATTGTTTGGATCTTGTTGATAAGTACCTGCTGTAAGGCGTCAATGGAGCGGCACATTACCTTAATAAAGATACTGTAGTGGCCGGTGGTGTAATACGCCTCCGTCACTTCATCGAGACTTTCCAGTCTGGCCAGCGCTGACGGGTAGTCTTTCGCACTTTTCAGGATGATGCCGATAAAGCAGCCGACGTCATAACCCAACTGCTTGGGACTGACATCAATACGCGCGCCGGTAATTATCCCGGCTTGCTTCATCTTCTCTACGCGCACATGGATCGTTCCGGGGCTGACGCCAAATTGTTTGGCCAGTTCTGCGTATGCGGTGCGGGCGTTTTCCATCAGGGCGTCAAGAATGCCGCGGTCCAGATTGTCGATCTGATAATTTTCCATAGGTTTTTCTTATGTAGATTAATGATTCCATCTATTTTAGCGGTTATTTTTAACGAATCAAAATCGAACATGGCTTTTTGTTTGTTGATTATTGAATATTGCCCTCATTCTGTTGCTTAATCATAGGCAACAGGACACAGGAGTAAAAATAATGAAAACCGCTTACATTGCCAAACAACGTCAAATTAGCTTCGTGAAATCTCATTTTTCTCGTCAGCTGGAGGAGCGTTTAGGTCTGATCGAAGTACAGGCCCCGATCCTCAGTCGTGTAGGAGATGGCACGCAGGATAACTTGTCGGGCTGTGAAAAAGCGGTGCAGGTAAAAGTAAAAGCATTGCCTGACGCCCAGTTCGAAGTGGTTCATTCACTGGCGAAGTGGAAACGTCAAACACTGGGACAACACGACTTCAGCGCGGGCGAAGGGCTGTACACGCACATGAAAGCCCTGCGCCCCGATGAAGATCGCCTCTCTCCGCTCCACTCTGTTTACGTCGATCAGTGGGACTGGGAGCGCGTAATGGGCGACGGTGAGCGTCAATTCTCCACCCTGAAAAGCACGGTAGAGGCTATTTGGGCGGGAATTAAGGCAACTGAAGCTGCGGTGAGCAAAGAATTTGGTCTGGCACCGTTCCTGCCAGAGCAGATCCACTTTGTTCACAGCCAGGAGCTGTTATCCCGTTATCCGGGGCTTGATGCAAAAGGTCGTGAGCGTGCGATTGCTAAAGAGCTGGGCGCTGTATTCCTGGTGGGGATCGGCGGCAAGCTCAGCGACGGTCATCGCCATGACGTTCGTGCGCCGGACTATGATGACTGGAGCTCAGCTTCCGAACTGGGCTACGCTGGTCTGAACGGTGATATCCTGGTGTGGAACCCGGTGCTGGAAGATGCGTTTGAACTTTCTTCTATGGGGATCCGCGTGGATGCTGATGCGCTTAAGCACCAGCTTGCTCTGACTGGTGATGAAGATCGCCTGAGTCTGGAGTGGCACCAGGCGCTGTTGCGTGGCGAAATGCCGCAGACCATTGGCGGGGGTATTGGTCAGTCACGCCTGACTATGCTGTTGCTGCAGTTGCCGCACATTGGTCAGGTACAGTGCGGCGTATGGCCGACACAGGTACGTGAAAGCGTTGCCTCTCTGCTGTAAGTACTAACGCTGCCAGCGTCTGAGCAGGCGGCTTCGCATCCCGGTATCAAAGCGCCAGATATGATCGAAAATGCGCATGATACCGGGTTTGCCATGGGCAGACATTGCGACCGCATGAAAACGGTGCTGGTGTACCCGCTGTAGCTCTCCCACTTTATTGACGACCTCATCAGGCAAGCGCTGAGCGATAAAATCCGAAATAACTACCGCATCGGCATCAAACCATTCTCGCCCCTGCATCCTTTCTATAATGGCGCGAAAACAGCTGGCAATATCTGTACCGCCGCGAAAACGCTGGCTTAGAAAACGGATCGCTTGCTCAATGCCTTGCGCTCCGGACAGCTCATAGCGCACGACTTCAGTTGAAAATAGCATAATGAAGCAGCGGCGGTTATCGGCGAGGGCAACGCGCATCAGCGCCAGGCAAAAGGCTTTTGCGCACTGTTCGTTAAATCCCCCCATTGACCCTGAGGTATCCACGCAGACAATAAAAGGCCCGCGTGGCTGTTCATCAAAGTCCTGATGTACAACCGGACGCTCTGTCACTTTCTCGCGCCATGCTTCACCATGAAGGCGGTAGGTCAGTAGCTGTTTTTCCACCAGCCGACGGTAGAATTCATATTCCAGTTCAGTGATGCCGAGTGTGGCTAATTCTGGCGGCAACAGGCGCAGAATATCGTCACTTTGCTGAATGCCATCAACCTGTTCGGGGACGGTTGCAGGTTCCCGCACCAGGGTACGGAATGTTTCCATCGGCGCATCTTTTCGCGGTACAGATTTCGCTTCCCTGGAGCGCCCCAGTTGCTCGGCCAGACGCTGGAGTTCGGGTTGTTGTGTCAGGAAATCGCCGTATTTCACAATCAGCTGATAATCGCCACGTTTGATTTGACCTGCGCTCATATCCCACAAACGGCCTGCGGCATTGTCATTTTCCACCAGCACTGGATCCAGTTGTCCACTGAGAGTCATCCTCTCCTGTACTTCACTGAGCAGTTGTTCGCGTTCTTCTTCCAGTAGTTGCTGATTCAGCGTTGTGGTTTGAATTACCAGGCTTAAGCGCCAGCGCTGTAGAAAAAGCGTGTGCAGCGCGGGCGTAAATGTACTATTGCTATCGACCAGTTGCTGGGCTTGTCCAGCGTAGGGGGAATGTAGCCGGTGTAACAGCGTTAATATTTGCGGTAACTGGACGATAAACTGCGGGGTGGATAGAAGTTGACTTTGCTGGTAACACATCACCTCTTCTGTCAGTTCCGGCGGTACGCGAGTATCTTTAAGACGGTTGCGTAATGCCTCTCGCCAGCGGGGAAGATCGTTAGCAATGGCTTTCTTTAACCGGGGGAATTTTTCAAAAAATACCGCCAGTTGTGGAGAGGCCAGCAGAGCGAGGATCATCTCTTCGATCATCCCTTCTTCGCTTACTGCCAGCATGATATTTAGCGTATCAAGGGTTAGCATTGTTGCGCCTGTCGGATCTGCTCTCCAACTTCCTGCAGGCTGGCCTCAATACGACCTAACCAGTCACTATGGATAAACAGACATTTTTGCTGTTCGCTAAACCCGCTATGCTGTTGGTGCCACTCGTTGTCGAGCGCTTCAAGCTGCTGTTTTATCTCGCTGGGCATACTCTCTTCAGATGACCCAGGCAGCGCCAGACGGGAGCCTTGTAAACTGACGTCGCGAACCACCAGGTGTTGGGCGCTGTCGACCTCCATATTTAGCGTCTGTGCAAACCCGATCCCGTTTAGTTTTCCACGGATCTCACCGCCTTTCGTAAGCCACTGTTCCAGGGCGCTACGTTCAAACGAAATATGGATCACCTCCATATCGTGCAGTTTTAAGGGCTTTTGTAGCAGTAACGTCAATACGGATGCAGTGACTTCTGGGGGAAGATCATAGTGAGGACGACGGCTGAACATTCCACCCTGACGAATGACGGTGAAGGCAGTTTTATCGCTTTGCTGCTGCTGAAGCTGGATTCGACGCTGCATAATAGCCCCAAGGCGCGTCAGCATCGCCTGTTGTTGCCAGGCGTGTCCGGTCATCAAAACTTCCAGCTGTTGCTGCATCAGATTCAAGCTTTGTGCGTCGTACCACAGACAATCTTTCAACAGAATGAGATCGATAGGAGCGACTGCATCGCGTCCGCTAAAGAAGGCGCTTGCCTGGAGTAAGCGGATCGCTTTCTTCCAGCGACGGTCAGACACGTAAGGGGCGTTTGGTATCGCGTCCAGTTGTTGGCGCAGCGTAAAAATAAGTTCGAATACACGATCAGGAAGCTGGATCGCACCAATGTCTTTTTGCCACTGGTAATACTCTTCATCCGTCACCTGTAACGTCGCTGGGACCGGATTGTCGCTTTCATCTTGTTGGCTTAACAGCATTGAGCGGAAGTTGGCCTTGTCCTGCACCTTATCCAGCCACAAGCGAATCAGCATACGGTCGTACAAGGCTTCCAGACTACTGTCTGCTTCAGGCAGTTCGTTGGAAGCCGCCACCAGCAGACGCATCGGGATTTTTTCTTCGTGCGCACCGTTACGGAAATGGCGTTCGTTAATGGCGGTAAGCAGGGTATTAAGAATGGCCGGGCCTGCTTTCCAGATTTCATCCAGAAAGACGATTTCAGCTTCAGGAAGATAGCCTGCCGTTAAGCGCTCATAGCGTCCTTCATCCTTCAGGGCCTGAATGGACAGGGGACCAAAAACCTCTTCTGGTGTAGAGAAGCGCGTCATCAGGTATTCGAAAGCGCGTGCGTTTTTAAAAGCAAACTTCAATCGGCGAGCTATTAAGCTTTTAGCGATCCCTGGAGGGCCTAATAAGAAAACGCTCTCGCCGCTCAGTGCAGCCAGCAGACAAAGACGGATGGCGTGGCTACGTTCATAAAGTCCCTTTTCCAGCGCATTGCTCAGACGGGAAATTCTTTCCGCTAATAAATGTGGGTGAGCCATAATGAAGTGGCGTCCTTTCGCCAAATGTACTGCGTGAACAGCGAGTATAGCTGTTTCACACCAGGGCAATAATAGACTTAAGGTGCGTTTAATTTTCTTTGAGCCAGATTAATCTGGTCTCATTTAGGGGTACGATTTTGCGATTAATCGTGCATACTGTGCGCCTTTTTGTGGGCCAAGGGACTACGCACACATTTCATATATATATACACTAAATCATTCAGGCTGCATCAAGGCGGCAAAGGAGTGAACCTTCTGAGCTTACATTTGTAAGTTACCGGGGGAGTGCTGCCAACGCGGAGTAGTTTGAAGGATGACGTGTATAAACGAAAGACTAGTCTATGAGCACTGATAATAAGCAATCATTGTCTGCGATTACTCTCGCAGCCATTGGGGTTGTCTACGGTGATATCGGTACCAGCCCGCTTTATACACTTCGTGAATGTTTGTCCGGCCAGTTCGGCTTTGGTGTTGAACGTGATGCCGTGTTTGGTTTTCTCTCGCTGATTTTCTGGCTACTGATCTTTGTTGTCTCTATTAAGTATCTGACGTTTGTCATGCGTGCGGATAATGCCGGTGAAGGTGGGATCCTGACGTTGATGTCGTTGGCCGGGCGCAATACGTCGGCGCGAACAACGTCAATGCTGGTCATTATGGGGTTGATTGGTGGCAGCTTCTTCTATGGTGAGGTGGTGATTACCCCGGCCATTTCGGTGATGTCGGCGATTGAAGGCCTGGAAATCATAGCCCCACAGCTTGATACCTGGATAGTCCCGCTATCCATTATCGTACTTACCCTGCTGTTTTTAATTCAAAAACACGGTACCGGGATGGTGGGTAAGCTGTTTGCTCCCATTATGCTGCTTTGGTTCCTGGTTCTGGCCGTATTAGGCGTGCGCAGTATTATTGCGAACCCGGAAGTACTGCAAGCGCTGAATCCTTACTGGGCAGTGCATTTCTTCTTGGAATTCAAAACGTTGTCATTCATCGCATTGGGCGCTGTGGTTCTGTCAATCACCGGTGTTGAAGCGCTGTATGCCGATATGGGCCACTTTGGTAAGTTGCCTATTCGTCTGGCCTGGTTCTCGGTCGTTTTGCCTTCGCTGGTGCTAAACTATTTTGGTCAAGGAGCGTTGCTGTTAAAACATCCTGAAGCGATCAAAAACCCGTTCTTCCTGTTGGCGCCTGACTGGGCGTTAATTCCACTGTTGATCCTTGCTGCATTGGCAACGGTTATCGCCTCACAGGCGGTCATTTCCGGCGTATTCTCTCTGACACGTCAGGCCGTACGTTTGGGATATTTATCACCTATGCGTATTATCCATACCTCCGAAATGGAATCGGGTCAGATCTATATTCCTTTTGTAAACTGGATGCTCTACTTTGCGGTGGTGATTGTCATTGTGAGCTTTGAGCATTCCAGCAATTTGGCTGCCGCGTACGGTATTGCGGTAACGGGAACGATGGTACTGACTTCTATTCTGTCGACCACTGTGGCGCGTAAAAACTGGCACTGGAATAAATACTTCGTTTTCCTGATTCTGGTGGCGTTCCTGTGCATCGATATTCCGCTGTTCTCTGCGAACCTCGATAAACTGATTTCTGGCGGCTGGCTGCCACTTTCGCTCGGTCTGGTGATGTTCACCATTATGACGACCTGGAAGAGTGAACGCTTCCGTCTGTTACGTCGCATGCATGAACACGGTAACTCTCTGGAAGCGATGATTGCTTCCCTGGAGAAATCACCACCGGTACGTGTGCCGGGAACGGCCGTGTATATGTCGCGAGCGCTAAATGTTATCCCGTTTGCGCTTCTACATAACTTAAAACATAACAAAGTGCTGCATGAGCGTGTGATCCTGCTGACGCTACGAACGGAAGATGCGCCGTATGTTCATAATGTGCGTAGGGTGCAAATTGAGCAGCTGTCGCCCACCTTCTGGCGCGTGGTTGCCAGTTATGGTTGGCGTGAAACGCCTAATGTAGAAGAAGTATTCCATCGCTGTGGTCTGGAAGGACTTAGCTGTCGGATGATGGAAACATCTTTCTTCATGTCGCACGAGTCGCTAATCGTGGGTAAACGGCCTTGGTATTTACGCCTGCGCGGTAAGTTGTATCTTCTGCTGCAACGCAATGCGCTACGCGCACCAGACCAGTTTGAGATCCCGCCGAACCGGGTTATTGAACTCGGTACTCAGGTCGAGATTTAATGCAACTGCCCCCCCTATTTCATAATGAAAGAGGGGGTTTTGTTTTCATCATCGCAATTTTCTTTTCGTCAAATGATACGGCTTGCGAAACGTTTCGATGGCGATCACATTTTCGTAACGTCGTGGTGGTTTTCTGTGCATCCTTCAGACTAAAATTATTCTCAGCGAAACGTTTCGCTAGTGGGGAAAGAAAATGAAGAAAGGCGCAGTACTCAACTCTGAAATTTCATCGGTGATCTCCCGTCTGGGGCATACCGATACGCTGGTAGTATGTGATGCAGGTTTACCCATTCCGAACAGCACAACGCGTATTGATATGGCATTAACCCAGGGCGTACCTTCTTTTATGCAGGTACTGGATGTGGTTACTCGTGAAATGCAGGTCGAGGCGGCCATTCTCGCGACGGAAATTAAACAACATAATCCGCAACTCCACGAAACGTTGCTCAACCACATTGAGCAACTGCAACAACACCAGGGAAATACCATTGAAATTCGTTACACCACGCATGAACAATTCAAAAAACAGACCGCAGACAGTCAGGCGGTAATTCGCAGCGGAGAATGTTCTCCGTATGCGAATATCATTCTTTGTGCTGGCGTCACGTTCTGAGGCCATCATGAACGCATTACTGCAACTCAAAGGGATCGATAAAGCGTTCCCGGGCGTCAAAGCGCTATCCGGCGCCGCGTTAAATGTCTACCCAGGCCGCGTCATGGCGCTGGTGGGAGAAAACGGCGCGGGTAAATCCACCATGATGAAAGTCCTGACCGGTATCTATACCCGTGATGCCGGTTCTTTATTATGGTTGGGTAAAGAAACCACCTTTAACGGTCCTAAATCCTCTCAGGAGGCCGGGATTGGCATCATTCACCAGGAGCTAAACCTGATCCCACAACTCACTATTGCTGAGAACATTTTTCTTGGCCGTGAGTTTGTAAATCGCTTTGGCAAAATTGACTGGAAGAAGATGTACGCCGAAGCCGACCTGCTGCTAGCCAAACTCAATCTGCGTTTTAAAAGCGACAGGCTGGTGGGGGAGCTGTCAATTGGCGATCAGCAGATGGTAGAAATTGCCAAAGTGCTGAGCTTTGAATCCAGAGTCATCATTATGGATGAACCGACGGATGCGCTGACCGATACCGAAACTGAGTCTTTGTTCCGCGTGATCCGCGAGCTTAAGTTGCAGGGGCGCGGCATTGTCTATATCTCCCACCGCATGAAAGAGATCTTCGAGATCTGCGATGACGTGACCGTTTTTCGCGATGGACAGTTTATTGCTGAACGTGAAGTTGCAACGCTTACTGAAGACTCGCTGATTGAAATGATGGTGGGGCGAAAGCTGGAAGATCAGTATCCACGTCTGGATAAAGCACCAGGCGATGTGCGTCTGAAGGTCGATAATCTGTGCGGTCCTGGGGTTAATGACGTTTCATTCACCCTGCGTAAAGGAGAGATCCTTGGCGTATCAGGACTGATGGGCGCTGGGCGTACCGAACTGATGAAAGTGCTGTACGGCGCGTTACCTCGCTCCAGCGGTTACGTCACGCTTGACGGACATGAGGTTGTCACCCGTTCTCCGCAGGATGGGCTGGCTAACGGTATCGTCTATATTTCTGAAGACCGTAAGCGCGATGGCTTAGTGCTGGGTATGTCGGTTAAAGAGAACATGTCGCTGACGGCGCTGCGTTATTTCAGTCGCGCGGGCGGAAGCCTGAAACATAAAGATGAGCAGCAGGCGGTGGATGATTTTATCCGTCTGTTCAATGTGAAAACGCCATCAATGGAACAGGCCATTGGTCTGCTCTCCGGCGGCAATCAGCAGAAAGTAGCGATTGCGCGCGGGTTGATGACCCGGCCAAAAGTGCTGATCCTCGATGAACCAACGCGTGGCGTGGATGTCGGGGCTAAGAAAGAGATTTATCAGCTTATCAATCAGTT
Source organism: Citrobacter sp. Cm046 (assembly GCF_030333065.1). Taxonomy (NCBI): domain Bacteria; kingdom Pseudomonadati; phylum Pseudomonadota; class Gammaproteobacteria; order Enterobacterales; family Enterobacteriaceae; genus Citrobacter; species Citrobacter sp. Cm046. The sequence goes on from NZ_JAOWGP010000030.1 coordinate 411,251, forward strand.
TAAGGCTGATGGGCTAAGTATCATTCTGGTCTCCTCGGAGATGCCAGAAGTATTGGGCATGAGCGATCGAATTATCGTCATGCATGAAGGGCATCTTGGCGGTGAGTTCACTCGCGAGCAGGCCACTCAGGAAGTATTAATGGCTGCCGCTGTAGGCAAGCTTAATCGCGTGAATCAGGAGTAAAAAAGATGACTACCCAGGCTGTTTCTGGTCGCCGTTATTTCACCAAAGCATGGCTTCTGGAGCAAAAGTCGCTCATCGCTCTGTTGGTGCTGATCGCGATTGTTTCCACTATGAGTCCCAACTTTTTTACCGTAAATAACCTGTTTAACATTCTCCAGCAAACGTCAGTTAACGCCATTATGGCTGTCGGCATGACGTTGGTGATCTTGACGTCGGGTATCGATCTGTCAGTCGGTTCCCTGCTGGCGCTTACCGGTGCGGTTGCTGCTTCCATTGTCGGGATTGAGGTTAACGCGCTGGTGGCTGTTGCGGCTGCTCTGGCGTTAGGTGCTGCTATTGGTGCGGTGACCGGAGTGATTGTCGCGAAAGGCCGCGTACAGGCGTTCATCGCTACGTTGGTGATGATGTTGCTGCTGCGCGGTGTGACCATGGTGTATACCAACGGTAGCCCCGTTAATACCGGATTTACCGATAATGCCGATGTCTTCGGTTGGTTTGGTATTGGCCGTCCTCTGGGGATCCCAACGCCAGTGTGGATTATGGGGATTGTCTTCCTCGCTGCGTGGTACATGCTTCATCATACTCGCCTTGGTCGCTATATCTATGCGCTGGGCGGTAACGAAGCGGCGACGCGCCTGTCAGGCATCAGCGTCAGTAAAATCAAAATTATTGTTTATTCACTTTGTGGGCTGCTGGCATCGCTGGCGGGCATCATCGAAGTTGCGCGTCTTTCATCTGCTCAACCAACGGCAGGAACTGGTTATGAGCTGGATGCTATCGCCGCGGTCGTATTAGGCGGTACCAGCCTGGCTGGCGGTAAAGGACGCATTGTTGGGACGCTGATCGGCGCATTAATTCTTGGCTTCCTCAATAATGGTTTGAATTTGTTAGGTGTTTCCTCCTATTACCAGATGATCGTCAAAGCTGTGGTGATTTTGCTGGCGGTACTGGTAGACAACAAAAAGCAGTAATAACGACTACAGGACATCTTAAATATGAACATGAAAAAACTGGCTACCCTGGTTTCTGCTGTCGCGCTGAGCGCCACTGTGAGTGCGAATGCGATGGCAAAAGATACCATTGCGCTGGTGGTCTCCACGCTCAACAACCCGTTCTTTGTCTCTCTGAAGGATGGGGCGCAAAAAGAAGCGGATAAACTGGGCTACAACCTGGTGATTCTGGATTCGCAGAATAACCCGGCGAAAGAGCTGGCGAACGTTCAGGATTTAACAGTTCGCGGTACTAAAATTCTGCTTATTAACCCGACTGACTCCGATGCCGTCGGTAACGCCGTGAAGATGGCTAACCAGGCGAAAATCCCGGTAATTACCCTGGACCGCGTAGCGTCTAAAGGTGAGGTTGTGAGCCACATTGCGTCAGACAACGTGCTGGGCGGTAAAATTGCTGGCGATTACATCGCGAAAAAAGCGGGTGAAGGCGCGAAAGTTATTGAACTGCAGGGTATTGCCGGAACTTCTGCGGCCCGTGAGCGTGGCGAAGGTTTCCAGCAGGCCGTTGCGGCACACAAATTTAATGTACTGGCCAGCCAGCCGGCAGACTTCGACCGTACCAAAGGTCTGAACGTTATGCAGAACCTGCTGACTGCTCACCCTGATGTGCAGGCTGTATTTGCCCAGAACGATGAAATGGCACTTGGCGCGCTGCGTGCACTGCAAACTGCCGGTAAATCTGATGTGATGGTGGTTGGATTTGACGGCACGCCAGATGGCGAAAAAGCGGTAAATGATGGCAAACTGGCTGCGACTATCGCTCAGTTACCGGATCAGATTGGCGCGAAAGGCGTTGAAACTGCGGATAAAGTACTGAAAGGCGAGAAAGTTCAGGCTAAATATCCGGTTGACCTGAAGCTGGTCATCAAGCAGTAATAGCGATTCAGGTCGCTCGCGGCCTGATGGCGACATAAATACGCCATCATCATCAATTTGAAGATGAAAGCGTAAAAAGAAAAGCAGGGCACGCGCCACCCTAACCCGGTGGCGCACTTTGACTTGGAATTCCGAACATGAAAACCGCAGGCAACCTCGTTGTTCTTGGCAGTATTAATGCCGATCACATCCTTAACCTTAAATCCTTCCCCACTCCTGGTGAAACCGTAACCGGTAGCCATTATCAGGTGGCATTTGGTGGAAAAGGCGCGAATCAGGCAGTTGCTGCGGGTCGTAGTGGCGCGAATATCGCGTTTATTGCCTGTACAGGTGACGACGATATTGGTGAAAGTGTTCGCAAGCAATTAGCCAGTGATAACATCGATATTGCTCCCATTAGCGTGATTCAGGGGGAATCGACCGGCGTGGCGCTGATTTTTGTTAATGGTGAAGGTGAGAACGTCATCGGTATTCATGCCGGAGCGAATGCTGCGCTTTCGCCTGCGCTGGTGGAAGCTCAGCGTGATCGCATTGCCCAGGCATCGGCACTACTGATGCAATTAGAGTCGCCGATCGAAAGCGTGCTGACCGCAGCAAAGATTGCGCATCAAAACAATACGACGGTAGCGCTTAACCCGGCTCCGGCGCGTGAACTTTCTGACGAGCTGCTGGCGCTGGTGGACATCATTACCCCAAATGAAACCGAGGCTGAAAAGCTGACAGGGATCCGTGTAGAAAATGATGATGATGCGGCTAAAGCAGCGCAGGCGTTGCATGCAAAGGGTATTCACACCGTACTGATTACCTTAGGTAGTCGTGGTGTATGGGCCAGCGTGAACGGTAAAGGTAGTCGAGTTCCCGGTTTCAAAGTGGATGCCGTAGATACCATCGCGGCCGGAGACACTTTTAACGGCGCGTTAATCACAGCCTTACTGGAAGAGACTCCGTTGCCAGAAGCGATTCGCTTTGCGCATGCGGCTGCGGCGATTGCGGTAACGCGTAAAGGCGCACAGCCTTCCGTTCCGTGGCGCGAAGAAATAGAGGCGTTTTTACAGCAGAGGTAACGCTTGGCTACAATGAAGGACGTTGCCCGCCTTGCGGGTGTTTCCACGTCGACGGTTTCTCACGTCATCAATAAAGATCGCTTTGTCAGTGAGGCTATCACCGATAAAGTTGACGCTGCGATTAAAGAGCTTAACTACGCGCCTTCCGCGCTGGCGCGTAGCCTCAAGTTAAATCAGACCCACACCATAGGCATGTTAATCACTGCCAGTACCAATCCCTTTTATTCTGAACTGGTTCGCGGTGTTGAACGCAGCTGTTTTGAGCGGGGCTACAGTCTGGTGTTGTGCAATACCGAAGGTGATGAACAGCGTATGAATCGTAATCTGGAAACGTTGATGCAAAAGCGGGTGGACGGTTTACTGCTGCTCTGCACGGAAACACATCAGCCATCCAGAGAGATCATGCAGCGTTATCCTTCTATTCCTACTGTGATGATGGACTGGTCCCCCTTTGATGGTGAAAGTGACCTGATTCAGGATAATTCCTTGTTGGGCGGGGATTTAGCCACGCAGCATCTCATCGAAAAAGGGTTTACACGCATTGCCTGTATTACCGGACCTCTGGATAAAACACCGGCGCGTTTGCGCCTGGAAGGGTATCGGGCAGCAATGCAGCGGGCAGGATTAGCTATCCCGGAAGGTTATGAGATTACCGGCGATTTCGAGTTTGGCGGTGGATTTTCAGCCATGCAAACGCTGCTGTCGCATAAACAACGACCGCAGGCCGTTTTCACGGGAAATGATGCGATGGCAGTCGGTGCGTATCAGGCTCTGTATCAATCAGGATTGCGTATCCCGCAGGATATGGCGGTGGTGGGTTATGATGATATTGAGCTGGCTCGCTATATGACGCCGCCGCTTACGACGATTCATCAACCGAAAGATGAATTGGGCGAACTGGCCATAGATGTGTTGATCCACCGTATGGCACAGCCCGCATTGCAGCAACAGCGATTGCAGCTTACTCCTGTTCTGATGGCGCGGGGCTCGGCTTAGGCTTATGCCGGTCTTTGATTAAATTGCGACCATCTTTGGTTTTTAGCAGCATAAACATCAGCGCCGAAACCACCGTGATAGCGCCCATGGTAATAAAGGTATAGTGGAACTGTTCGACCGTATTGGTTCCTTCAATGTCTTCATATATACGCAGCACGGCGGCGCTGATTGCCACTCCTAAACTGATCGACAATTGCTGAGTGACGGCTAACACGCTGTTTCCGCTACTGGCATTATCATCGGTCAGGTCCGCGAGGGTAATCGTATTCATCGAGGTAAACTGGGTGGACATCGCCATGCCTAAAATGAACAATGGCAGGATCAGCATCCATACTGGCATTGCTGGGGATTGCAATGAGAACTGCGCAATCATCAGGCCGATAAACACCGTAATGCCGACCAGTGTAGTTCTGTAGCCAAGGCGACGCAGTACCTGCGTCACCATCGATTTAGCCAGAATTGATCCCAGCGCCGTCGGCACCATCATGCAACCGGCAATCAGCGCCGGATAACCAAATCCTACCTGCAACATCAGCGGCATTAAGAAGGGAACGCATCCTGTACCCAGACGAGTCGCCAGGTTTCCCGCGATACCGACGGAAAAGGTTCGCGTCTTAAAGATTGGCAGCGATATTAGCGGTGTCGGATGACGGCGCGCGTGGCGAATGTAGGCGAGCAGTAACAAAATGCTGCCGAGAATAATACTTAGGGCAATCCAGCTGGCGACCAGCTTCTCACCGAACAGCTCAACGCCGCTGGAAAACAGCACCAGACTCAGGCCAAAGAGAAGGAAACCGGTCATATCAAAACCGCGGCGCGGCGTGGTGAAGTTAGGCATATATTTGCGGGCATAAAAGATACCTGCTATGCCAATGGGAATATTAATCAGGAAGATCCAGTGCCAACTGGCCCACGTGACCAGCACGCCACCCAGTACTGGACCTAAAATCGGCCCCACAAGTCCAGGCATGGTCACGAAGTTAAGGACGGGAAGAAGTTCACTACGTGGATAGGCACGAAGCAGTGCCAGGCGGGCAACAGGCATCATCATTGCGCCACCAATGCCTTGTATAACACGAAATATCACCAGTTCGGTTAATGAACCAGATAGCGCACAGGCAAGTGAACCCAGGGTAAAGAGACTAACGGCGATCATAAATACGCGCCGGGTGCCGAAGCGGTCTGCCAGCCATCCACTCACTGGGATCAACATCGCAACAGTCAGGGTATAACTGATAATGGCAGACTGCATGGCAAGTGGGGAGCGGTTCAGGCTTTGTGCTATTGCGGGTAAGGCGGTATTGAGGATGGTGGCGTCTAATGCCTGCATAAAAAAGGCCATGGCTGCTATCCATGGCAACCCGGCCATACTGCGCGATTTCTTTTCTGCCATAGATTATTTATCCGGGAGTTCGTTCGGCGCTATCAGTAATGCCTGACAGGCAGTGAAGGCGCGATCGCCATCACTATCCTCTATTGCATCGACAATGGCCTGATGCAAATCCAGCTTTACCACATCGTTATAGGTAATAGAGGTAAAATAGGTCTGGTAGACAGAATGGAACAACGATGCAAAGGATATCAGGAATGGATTCGCACTCATCTCATAGATGTGCTCATGCCAGGCGATATCAACTTCAATCCAGCGTTCACGCTTAAAGTTTCTTTTCAGCTCGACCATCTCTTCCATTAATGTATTCAGATGTGCCTTCTGTTCTGCCGTACCTATGGTTGCAGCTAGTAAACAGGCCTGGGGCTCCAGGCTAATGCGCATCACCAGAAAATGTTTGATGACCTGAGGGAAATTATCTTCCGTCATCCACCAGGTAAGCAGCTCCTGGTCGAGGAAATTCCAGTTTGCCTGCGGCATCACTCGTGTGCCAATCCGGGGGCGTGGTAATACCATACCTTTTGCCGTTAATGTTTTTACCGCCTCTCTTACCGCCGTGCGACTCACGCCAAACTGGTCACCCAGCTCAATTTCGCCTGGTAGGATTGCACCCGGTGCGTACTGACCTTTTAATATTCGTTGAGCCAGCTTTTCAGCCAGAACATAGGAAAGGTTCTTCTGTGCAGCTAACTGTTGGGCATTTAAAGGCATGAATGTTCTTCCTTAAGTCTTTCTCTTATTCATTAGTATGCCATCAGGAAGTGTGATTGCGGTTGCAAAAACGGCAAATTGCTTATTTTATGGCATGTTAATGACGGTTTTGGTGAAAAAACACGCACTCAGAAAGTTATTTTAAATTTCCCCTTGTCAGCCTGAAATAACTCCCTATAATGCGCC
>NZ_JAOWGP010000031.1:0-37277 GCF_030333065.1 Citrobacter sp. Cm046
TGAACTGACCCCATAATATTGGACAGTTTATTTTAAGCGGTTATCTGGGCCTGGATTCGGTATTCTACCGGACTCAGGCCTTTCAGTTTCTGTTTTATTCTTTCATGGTTGTAATAGTGGATATAGTCATCGATAGCCATGCGCAACTCGCTGATATTCTCGTGTTCCGTGAGGTAAAAACACTCAGATTTCAGTGTGCCGAAGAAGCTCTCCATCACTGCATTGTCATGACAGTTCCCCTTCCTTGACATGCTCTGTCTCAGACCCGCCTCCTTAAGCCGGTTCTGATAATGTGCCATCTGATATTGCCAGCCCTGATCTGAGTGGAGCAGCGGGTATTCGTTTTTGCCCAGTACAGATATAGCCTTCGACAGCATGTTATCCACCATCGACAGAAGAGGACGGGGCCCCATCTGGTACGCAACTATTTCTCCGTTATACAGATCCAGAATCGGGGACAGATACAGCTTTTCTCCGCTGATTTTAAATTCCGTGACATCTGTAACCCACTTTTGGTTGGGCTTATCCGCACTGAACTGCCGGTTCAGTACATTACCCACAACTTTCCCATACCGGCCTTTGTAAGAGTTATATTTCTTCCTTCTGATACAACAGGTTAAACCCAGAGCCTTCATTAACCTGTGAACCGTTTTATGGTTCAGTAAGCTTCCTTCCCGGCGGCCAGCCAGCGTGATTCGCCTGTATCCATACCGTCCTTTATGTTTATGGAACAGCGTTAAAATCTGCTGCTTGTCATCAGCATATTTGTCTGGTTTTTTACCGCTGGCCAGTTGCCAGTAGAACGTGCTTCTCGCCAGCCCTGCGGCGTTTAACAAGCGTGCAAGAGAGAACTTCAGCCTTAACTCATTCACGACCTGCGCTTTATCCCGCGTCCTGACGTGCTCCTTTCCCTGAGTAAGGCCTGCAGCTTTTTTAGATATGCCACTTCAGCACGCAGTTGTTCAAGCTCCTCACGTTCATCCGGGTCAAGAGGAGCCTGCAAAGGAGGGACAGGGTGATTCTCAGGGTGTTCTGGCATCGTTTTTTTCCTGCGTCGGCTGTCTGTAAGGGCTTCTAATCCCCCTTCATCATACAGTCGTTCCCACTGACAAACAGTGGAAAAGGCCGGGATAATGAATTTTGCACAGACTTCGCGAACAGACAGGTGGTGTTCACGCATATGCAGGATAACGGACTCTTTAAACGCAGGAGAATAGGTAAAATGCCGGGTTGTAAGCCCGGCTTCGCCATGAAGCTTCCAGGCAGCAGACCACTTACGAACGGCACTGTGATCGATACCAAAACGTTTTGCCGTCGCTTCCTGTCCTTCCTGCCCGGAAAGATAGTGCTGCACAACCTCAAGCTTAAAGCTGAGAGAATACTTGCTCATAAAAAACTGCACCTTACTTCGTTGGGTGTCCAACTTTTTGGGTGCAGTTCAAATTTGCCGGTTTTTTATTGCTGAAATGTAAGCGAGTATTACGCGATTACTTAACTTCCAGCCCTTTTGCCTGCATATCTGCATGGTAAGAAGAGCGAACAAACGGACCGCAGGCGGCATGGGTAAAGCCCATCGCCATTGCTTCGGCTTTCATTTCATCAAACTCATCCGGGCTAACATAGCGCTGAACCGGCAAATGGTGACGGCTTGGCTGCAAATACTGCCCCAGCGTCAACATCGTTACGCCATGACGGCGCAGATCGCGCATAACTTCAATGATTTCGGCATTGGTTTCACCCAGACCCACCATCAGACCTGATTTGGTTGGGATCTCCGGATGCGCTTCTTTGAAACGTTCCAGAAGTTTCAGCGACCAGTTGTAATCAGCACCCGGACGAACGTTGCGGTAAATACGCGGCACGTTCTCGAGGTTGTGGTTGAATACATCTGGCGGGGTTGCCGTAAGGATATCCAGCGCGCGATCCATACGACCACGGAAGTCCGGTACCAGCGTTTCGATTTTAATCGTAGGGCTTTTCTCACGGATAGCAGTGATGCAGTCAGCAAAGTGCTGAGCGCCACCATCACGCAGATCGTCACGGTCGACTGAGGTGATGACGACATAGCGTAGCGCCATGTCTGCAATTGTCTGAGCCAGTTTTAATGGTTCGTTGGCATCAGGGGCAACCGGACGTCCATGGGCAACGTCACAGAACGGACACCGGCGGGTACAAATTGCGCCGAGGATCATAAAGGTTGCGGTTCCGTGATTGAAACATTCAGCCAGGTTAGGGCAGGAAGCTTCTTCGCACACAGAGTGCAGGCCATTTTTGCGCATTGCTGCTTTGATGCCCTGGATGCGAGTGGAGTCCGCTGGAAGTTTTATTTTCATCCATTCCGGTTTACGCAGCAGGGCTTCGCGCTCTGTTGCCACATTTTTTACCGGGATAAGAGCCATCTTATCGGCATCGCGGTATTTAACACCGCGTTCCATCACAATGGGTTTACTCATAGCGTGCGTGTTCCAGTTGCGAATAACGAAGGAAAGCGTTTCAATTCAAGGGAATGTTGTATTTATCAACTATTTTTGAATTAGTGATACGCAGTATATCATTGAAACGGGCCATAAAGCAGCCTGACAGGCTGGCAAAATGTAAAATAGTTGTTGTTTTGTGCCATTTGCCCAACATTTGCTGTGGCAAAGTATGCCCCGCTTTTCAGACGTCACTTTGATCGTATGACCTGCCATATCCAGGTCCTTCAATGCGCACGTTTAGTCTGATATATATTCATGAGGCGGGTTGCCCAGCAGCGCTAAGATGTTTGCTAACAAGCGAGGGCGGACGCTCTCTGTTGTTGCATTACTATCCCACTGCGATACCTTCGCCATCTCCATCCCGGCATAGCCGCAAGGATTGATGCGCTGGAAAGGTGACAAATCCATATCCACATTTAACGCTAAACCGTGAAATGAACATCCTTTACGGATACGTAACCCTAACGAGCAGATTTTCTTTTCACCAACATAAACGCCTGGCGCGTCGGCTCGCGGGTGAGCGTCGATGCCCATTTCAGCAAGGGTGTTAACAACAGTGTTTTCCAGCAGCGTGACCAGTTCGCGTACACCCAGCTTAAGTCGTTTCAGGTTCAACAGAACATACATAACCTGCTGGCCTGGTCCGTGGTATGTCACCTGACCGCCACGGTCGCTCTGGATAACCGGAATATCCCCCGGCATCAGTACGTGCTCTGCTTTACCTGCCTGACCCTGAGTAAAGACAGGATAATGCTCTACCAGCCAGATTTCGTCATGGCTGTTTTCATCGCGGGTATCGGTGAATTCGTGCATGGCCAGAGAGACTGGCTCGTAAGGCTGAAGACCAAGCTGGCGGACAAGAATTTTATCCTGATACAAAACGGCATCTCCGTAGATACTCGTCGTCTTTCAAGTGGCAGGTAGGGTGTTGGCGCTAACTCACACCAGTCACTTACTTGAATAAGCTCCCGGGGATTCGCTGTCTTACCGTCTTGCTGCAACTCGAAATTCAGAGTAGAGAATGTAAAAGAGGGGAAAAGTATATCACAGGGGTGGGGGAGAGAGGTTACCCGAGCGGAGTGCTCCGGGTAACCGACAGGCTTTTACAGCACCATACGAACGATGTCGATATTGCCTAATTCTTCGTACAGTGTTTCAACCTGCTCAATGTGCGTAGCAGTGATCGTAATAGAGACCGAGTGGTAGTTGCCTTTGCTGCTCGGTTTTACCGTTGGGGAGTAATCACCTGGCGCATGGCGCTGTACCACTTCAACCACCTGATCAACCAGCTCAGGCAACGCCTGCCCCATTACTTTGTAAGTAAATGGAGTAGGGAATTCAAGCAGTTCGTTAAGTTTGGTTTTCATGTCAGCTCCGGCGTTACATCAAAAAATAATAACTCCCACGCTGAGTGGGAGTTATCTGGATACCTAGTATATGGGGACGTAAATCACACTTTCAAGTGTTCAATTTTTAGCCAAACCAGTGATGGAACATTAATTTAATGTAATCAATGATTTTACCAAAGAAGTTACCTTCCGGGATTTCCTGCAGTACAACCAGTGGACGTTGTTCAATGGTTTTCCCATCCAGCTGGAAGTTAATAGTGCCGACAACCTGGTTTTTCTGCAGCGGAGCATGCAGTTCAGTTGTATTCAGAACATAGCTCGCTTTCAGGTCTTTCATACGGCCGCGCGGAATAGTCAGGTAGACATCTTTATCAACGCCTAACGATGCACGATCGGTATTACCAAACCAGGCTGGTTCAGAAGCGAACTCTTTACCGACTTTCAGCGGATTTACGGTTTCAAAGAAACGGAAGCCCCAGGTCAGCAGTTTTTTGCTTTCGGTTTCACGGCCTTTATAGGTGCGACCACCCATGACTGCGGAGATCAGACGCATCTGACCTTCGGTTGCCGATGCCACGAGGTTATAACCAGCCTTATCGGTGTGACCGGTTTTAATCCCGTCAACATTCAGGCTGTTATCCCACAGCAGACCGTTACGGTTTAGCTGACGGATGCCGTTAAAAGTGAACTCTTTTTCTTTATAGATAGAGTATTCGTTAGGCACGTCGCGGATCAGTGCCTGACCAATCAACGCCATATCGCGTGCAGAGCTGTACTGACCTTCAGCATCCAGGCCATGAACGGTCTGGAAGTGGGTGTTTTTCAGCCCCAGTGCATTCACATAGCTGTTCATCAGACCGACGAAAGCATCCTGGCTACCGGCAGAGAAATCGGCCATTGCAACACAGGCATCGTTACCTGATTGCAGGTTAATCCCACGGATCAGCTGTGAAACGGGAACCTGCATACCCGGCTTGAGGAACATCAGGGATGAACCTTTAAATACCGGGTTTCCTGTAGCCCACGCGTCATTGCCGACGGTGACCAGATCGGTTTCTTTGAACTTGCCTGCTTTCATTGCCTGGCCGATGACGTAGCTGGTCATCATTTTGGTCAGGCTGGCGGGATCGCGGCGTGTGTCAGCATTTTGTTCTGCCAGAACTTTGCCTGAATTGTAATCGATCAGGATATACGACTCCGCATCGATCTGCGGAACGCCCGGGATCATGGTTTTGATATTCAGGTCATCGGCATGGGCAGCAGAGAGAGAGGCTGCGCAGAGAGCCGCGGTGAGCGCCATGCGCTGCACGAAACGAGCGGAAAAAGTGGTCTTCATGGTCTGAACTACGACGTCCGTGATGAAATTAAAAAAAGTGCCCTACTATAGCAAATGCGTAACTTACAGGCATCCGACTTTCCGCGTGACTTTGTTAATGTCATTTACAGAAATTGACAACTCGGATACCTGGTTTACGTTACTACACGCCGGTGATGAAGGACTGTAATTGTGCTTCGGATTGAAGACGTTGCTGCAACGTAGAGGCTTCAGCTTTGCTGGCGAACGGCCCCATCTGAATACGCCAAACGGCACCGTTTTGTACCACACGGCCCGGAACGCCAAACTGTTGGCTTAAACGTTTCTGATACTGCTGCGCGCGGCTCTGCTCACTGACGGCACCAACCTGAACCACGTAACGCCCGTTGGCTGTTGCCGCAGGAGTGATGGCGGCAGCGGGAGCAGATACCGGAGCGGTTGAGGTGACTGGCGTAGCGACAGTGGGCTGTGGAGCAGGCGTTGGTTCGCTGCCTTCCAGCACACCAGCGGCGAGCGTCGTTGGTGCACCGAGGAAACCACCGCTATTAACCGGCGCGCCGGTTGGGTCATCGCTTTTCAGCGTTGAATTACTGATAGGGCGGATATCCGTTTGCGGCTGACCTGCATCCGGCGCGGAAGGCATACTGCCACCACCGCTCAAATCCGGACGTGAGGGCAGGGCGTATGTTTGTTTCGCAACAGTCGTACAGGCCATACCGGGTCCTGACAAAGAACCATCCGGCGCGACGATAATAGGATCTACGTGCACTTTGGTGTTGTTCGAGGTGTTCAGGCGATCGGCGGATGCACGCGAAAGAGAGATGATGCGATCGTTACCATAAGGGCCGCGATCGTTAATGCGCACCACGATCATCCTGCCATTGGCCAGGTTAGTTACCCGGGCATAGCTTGGGATCGGTAGTGTCGGATGCGCCGCAGTCAACTGCATCGGATCGAACGCTTCCCCTGAAGCGGTTAAATTGCTACCAGGTTCCGCGTCGTAAATAGCAGCCAGACCGGCCTGACTGAAGCGAGAGGGATCCTGGACTATCTTGTAACTCTTACCGTCACGCTGATAATCCTGATTCGCCGTCGGGTTCAGGGGTTCAAAGCGCGGATCGGCCCCGCTGATTTCAACAATCGGACCATTACACACCGCAGGCTGCGGCGCGACAGCAACCTGTTGCTGACCATCATCATTCGAACATGCCGCGAGCATTCCTGCTGCGATGCAGATTCCAAGCCACTGCTTACGCATTGCGTACCCCTTACACGCTTTTCGACAACATTTTTCTATGGGTGTGGATCGACATGACAATCCCGAACCCGGCCATCAGCACTATCAGTGCAGAGCCTCCGTAACTGACCAGTGGGAGTGGAACCCCTACAACGGGCAGAATACCGCTCACCATACCAATATTTACGAAGACATAAACGAATAATATCAACATTAAACCGCCAGCCATGACGCGACCAAAGGTCGTTTGCGCTCGGGCAGCGATCCATAATCCGCGCATAATCAGCAGAATGTACAGCGTCAGCAGTATTAATATCCCGACCAGGCCCAGCTCTTCGGCTAAAACGGCAAAGATAAAGTCCGTATGACGCTCGGGTAAAAACTCCAACTGTGACTGCGTTCCGTGTAGCCAGCCTTTACCGCGCAGACCGCCGGAACCAATAGCAATTTTAGACTGAATAATGTGATAACCCGCACCCAGCGGATCGGTTTCTGGATCGAGAAGCATCATTACACGCTGGCGCTGGTAATCATGCATCAGGAAGAACCAGAGTATCGGGATAAACGCTGCGACCAGTACAACGGCGACGCCGATTAAACGCCAGCTTAAGCCTGACAGGAACAGAACGAACAAACCGGAAAGGGCAACCAGGATAGAGGTTCCCAGGTCAGGTTGCGCGGCAACCAGCAGGGTAGGCATGAAAATCAATACCAGCGCAATGGCGGTATTCTTCAGCGATGGCGGACAAACATCACGGTTAATAAAGCGAGCCACCATCAGTGGAACGGCAATCTTGGCAATTTCAGAGGGTTGAAAACGCACGATGCCCAAATCGAGCCAACGCTGCGCGCCTTTGGAAATCGCGCCGAATGCATCCACCGCGACCAGCAGGATGATACAGATGATATAGAGATAGGGCGCCCAGCCTTCATAAACCCTGGGGGGGATTTGCGCCATTACCACCATGATCACCAGACCCATCGCGATCTGGCCTACCTTGCGCTCCATCATGCCAATATCCTGGCCGCTGGCGCTCCAGATAACTAGCGAGCTGTAAACCAGCAGCGCCAGCAAAATGAGTAACATAGTGGGATCGATATGAATTTTATCCCAGAATGTCTTTTTGTTCGGATTATCCGTCACGATTATTGGTCCTCAGCTGCTGCAACCGCTGGGTTTTCCGCAGGCAGATTGGTGTTGTTGTCGCCCAACATAATGTGGTCAAGGATCTGGCGCATGAGTGTACCTACAGCCGGACCGGCGCCACCGTTTTCGAGGATCATCGCGACGGCGACCTCAGGTTTATCGTAGGGCGCGAATGCCGTCATCAGCTTATGGTCGCGTAAACGTTCGGCGATTTTATGCGCATTATAGGTTTCGTTGGCTTTCAGACCAAAGACCTGCGCAGTACCGGATTTCGCGGCAATTTTGTACGGTGCGCCAGCAAAATATTTGTGTGCGGTACCGTTGGGGCGGTTAGCTACGCCGTACATACCGTCTTTGGCGATTTCCCAGTAACCGGAGTGAATGTCACCGACGGGAGGTTCATGCGGCTGTACCCACGGCACTTGCTTGCCGTTTTCCGCTGTGCTCATCAGCAGATGTGGGACTTTGACCATGCCGTCATTGATAAGGATCATCAGCGCCTTACTCATCTGGATAGGGGTTGCTGTCCAGTAGCCCTGACCGATACCGACCGGAATTGTATCACCCTGGTACCACGGCTTTTTAAACCGTTTTTGCTTCCATTCGCGGGTAGGCATGTTACCTGCGCGCTCTTCGGCGAGATCGATGCCAGTGTAATGGCCGTAGCCAAATTTACTCATCCACTCCGAAAGTCGATCTATCCCCATATCATAGGCGATTTGATAGAAAAACGTATCTGCCGACTCTTCCAGAGAGCGGGTGATATTCAGATGACCATGGCCCCACTTTTTCCAGTCACGGTAGCGTTTTTCGGAGCCGGGCAACTGCCACCAGCCTGGATCGAACAGGCCGGTATTACGGGTAATCACGCCCGCGCTTAACGCGGAAACCGCCACGTAAGGTTTAACCGTTGAAGCAGGGGGGTAAACACCTTGCGTCGCGCGGTTAACCAACGGGGTATTGGGATCGTTAAGTAACCCTGAATAATCTTTGCTGGAGATACCATCTACAAACAGGTTAGGATCGTAGCTGGGCATTGAAACCAGCGCCAGTACACCACCGGTGCGTGGGTCTGTTACGACAACGGCGGCGCGGCTACCCGCCAGCAGCGTTTCGATATACTGCTGAAGCTTCAAATCAAGCGTGAGATAAATATCATGCCCGGCCTGCGGTGCGACCTCTTTTAACTGGCGAATGACGCGACCACGGTTGTTTACTTCAACTTCTTCATAACCGGTCTGGCCGTGAAGTACATCTTCGTAATAGCGCTCGATACCCAGTTTGCCAATATCGTGGGTGGCAGCATAGTTGGCCAGCTTGCCGTCTTTATCCAGGCGTTCAACGTCTTTATCGTTGATCTTTGATACGTAGCCAATAACGTGAGTCAGCGCTGAGCCGTAGGGATAGTAACGGCGTTTGTAGCCTTTTACTTCGACGCCAGGAAAACGGTACTGATTAACGGCGAATCGCGCCACCTGCACTTCCGTCAGGTTTGTTTTCACTGGGATTGAAGTGAAGCGATGGGAACGTGAACGCTCTTTCTTAAAGGCGGCAATATCGTCGTCATTCAGATCAACCACGCTCCGTAGCGCGTCCAGTGTTTGCTGAACGTTATCGACCTTCTCCGGCATCATTTCTATTTGATAGATGGTGCGGTTTAGGGCGAGGGGAATGCCGTTGCGGTCATAAATGATGCCGCGGCTGGGCGCGATAGGCACCAGTTTGATACGGTTTTCGTTTGAGCGGGTCTGATAATCAGTGAAACGAACGATTTGCAGATTATAAAGGTTGGCGATCAGCACACCGGTGAGCAGCAAAATCCCCAAAAAAGCAACCAGCGCCCGACGCACAAACAGCGCGGACTCAGCCGTATAGTCGCGAAAAGAATTCTGTAGTTTCATCCGCTGCTTAATCTACTCAAGACTCAATGATCACTCACGGTGATATGGATGGTTGGTGGTAATGCTCCACGCCCTGTACAGACTCTCTGCTACCAGTACCCGAACAAGCGGGTGAGGAAGGGTTAATGCAGAGAGTGACCAGCTTTGTTCCGCTGCGGCTTTACAGGCTGGGGACAGCCCTTCCGGTCCGCCAATCAGGAGACTGACATCACGACCATCCAGTTTCCAGCGTTCCAGCTCGGTTGCCAGCTGTGGCGTATCCCAGGGTTTTCCGGGAATATCGAGGGTGACGATGCGATTTTTGCCTGCGGCAGCCAGCATCTGTTCACCCTCTTTGTCGAGAATGCGTTTTATATCCGCGTTCTTGCCGCGTTTTCCTGCCGGGATTTCGATAAGCTCAAAGGGCATGTCTTTTGGAAACCGGCGGAGATACTCCGTAAACCCGGTTTGCACCCAGTCAGGCATTTTTGTACCCACAGCGACAAGTTGCAGCTTCACGCATTAACTCCAGAGTTTTTCCAGTTCGTACAGGCGACGGCTCTCTTCCTGCATAACGTGGACAATCACATCGCCGAGGTCAACAACGATCCAGTCAGCTACGTTCTCGCCTTCTACGCCAAGCGGCAACAGGCCAGCTGCGCGGGATTCCTGAACAACGTGGTCAGCGATAGACATGACATGGCGGCTGGACGTGCCAGTGCAGATAATCATGCAGTCAGTGATACTGGATTTGCCCTGAACGTCTAAGGCGATGATGTCTTGACCTTTCAGGTCATCAATTTTGTCGATTACAAAATCCTGGAGTGCTTTACCCTGCAAGTGTTCCCCCTGGGTGAAAAGAGTTAAAAACGTCTGTTAGTATACCTGAACCAGAGGCGATATCGGGACAAATGTCTCCGAAAGCGCTTTTGAAGTGCGCTATCATCCCACCCCACGCAACAGAATGCATCGCCATTTTTGTAAAACAATTTCTGCAAAGCTCTGAAGGGCGGGAAAAGTCAGGCTGCGGAGAATAGCAGCCTGTCATGGGGTGTCAATGGGCGAAAGGCTCCTGAGCAGAAAAAACAGAGCTTTCACTCACCTTTGTGCCAAACTGCCCGGCTGTTCAGGACTTTCAGCACGGCAAAATTGTCACAGAAATCAATCGCGCTCCAGCAACCTTGTTCGACGCGAAAATGCCACATTGACGCCGCAGGCATTGACAGAAGACGGGCGATCAACACGCTCAAAACACCCTGATGGCTGACCACAAGCAGGTTCTCGCTTTCTTTATAATCAGCCAGTTGTGCAATAAACCGTTCAACGCGTTGTGAAAATGCCTGAAATCCTTCGCCATTGGTCGGCGTTGCATTTTGCCAGTCGTTACACCATATGGCGTAATTCTCTGCGTCCTCACGCGCAAGGTCGCGATGATGACGCATTTCCCAGTCGCCAAAGAACATCTCGTTTAGCTCAGGCATAATGCGTAGCGGAACGTCGCGATCCGCCAGGATCAACTGTGTCGTATGGCGAGCTCGCTCAAGTTCACTGCACAGCACGTGTTCAACAGGAACGTTGCGTAACAGCGTCGATAACGTTTTGGCCTGAGCAATTCCCCGCTCAGTCAACGACGTAGGCGCATGGCCGCTGTATAATCCGGCCACATTGGCTTCGGTTTCTCCGTGGCGTACTAACCAAAGTCTCATTGTTTCCTCGTGAGGCTATTCGCACAAAATATGATGTTTGCCCTGATTGCGCAGAGATTTTTCAATAAAATACTCTTTTTTAAGTGGAGCGGCACGATGTCTTTATTGAAGAGCGCGCATGGCGGGAACACACGAGAAGCCGCAGCATTGTTGGGCATCCCGCCTGAGCAATTGCTGGATTTTAGCGCGAATATTAATCCGCTGGGTATGCCAGCAAGTTTAAAACGCGCGCTGATCGACAATTTGGATTGCGCTGAACGTTACCCGGATGTCGAATACGCCCATCTGCACGCTGCACTGGCGGAGCATCACCACATTCCGTCCTCGTGGATCCTCGCCGGAAACGGTGAAACAGAGTCAATCTTTACGCTGGTTAATAGCCTGAAGCCGCGCCATGCGATGATCGTTATCCCTGGATTTGCTGAATACCGCCGGGCGCTGCAATGGGGTGAATGCGCAATACATGAATTTGCGTTGTGTGAAGAAGACGGCTGGCAGCTTACTGATGCCATTCTTGATGCGTTAACGCCGCAACTGGACTGCCTTTTTCTCTGTACGCCCAACAACCCTACCGGGCTGTTGCCCGATAACCACCTGCTACAAGAGATCGCAAAACGTTGTGAAACCCTCGGAATTGCCCTGATCCTTGATGAAGCGTTTATTGATTTTATTGCCGGTGAGCAGGGATTCATCCCGCTGTTGCAAGCGAATCCACATATTTGGGTACTGCGCTCACTAACCAAGTTTTATGCGATCCCTGGACTGCGTTTGGGGTATCTGATCAACAGCAATGAGCAGGCCGTCGCGCACATGCGCAGTCGGCAAATGCCCTGGTCAATCAATGCATTTGCCGCCCTTGCGGGAGAGATGATCCTGCGGGATAGCGCCTATCAACAGGCAACATGGAAATGGCTGGAGCAAGAAGGGAAGCGTTTTGATCAGCAGTTGAAAAATCAGCCCGGTTTAACGGTTTATCCTGGTCTGGCAAATTATCGCCTGTTGCGTTGCGATCGGGCTGGTATTGATCTGCAAAGATCGCTACTCGAGCAGCATATTTTGATCCGCAGTTGCGCTAACTACCCGGGGCTGGATGCGCGTTATTACCGGGTAGCTGTTCGTGGTGAGGAGGAGAATAACCGTCTGCTGGCGGCATTAAGCCTCACGCTTAACGGTACAGCCCTTGCTGATTGATATAGTCCAGAACGGAACCGGGCAATAAGTCGTCGCATGGCTCGCCCTTTTCGATACGCTCGCGAATAAGCGTGGCGGAAATATTGAACCACGGCGTTTCTGCCAGATAAATCTTTCCTGAGGGAAGGTTGTGTAAGTCATCTGGCGTGTGGGTCAGATGACGTTCCAGCCATTGCTGATGCCGTTCCTGAACCATTTCCAGCGGATACCCCGGACGTCGACATACGATGAGGTGGGTATTGTCCAGGATGGTGTCGGAGTCGTGCCAGGAAGGGAAGGTGAGCAGCGAGTCCTGACCAATAATAAAGGCCAGCGGAACCTCCGGACCTTGCTCCGCGCGCCACTCTTTTAGCGTCTGTGCGGTATAGGAGGCGGTATCACGTTTCAATTCACGTTCATCCAGGATAAACAATGGCTTATCGGCGATTGCCAGTTCAACCATATGCTTACGCTGTGCACTGGAGGCCTCAGGTTGTGCACGATGGGGCGGCACATTATTAGGCATGATGATGACCCGGGAAAGGCCAATCAGATTAGCCAGAATTTCAACGGGTTTAAGATGACCATAATGCACCGGATCAAAGGTGCCACCGAACAGAGCCTGCAATGATTTCATATCAACCATCAATAAATACATCGGCCAGTGGTTTATGGCACAGCAAAAGGGAAAGTCCCTCAAGCTCAGCCCATACTGACTGACCGTAGTCTTGTTTAAGCGTTATTTCCGTACGTGTTAGCAGCGTCACTGCCTGACGTAGCTGCTCAGGAGACAGCCGATTTAGCGCATCTCCCATCATGCCACGACGGTTTTGCCACACCCGATGTTTATCAAACAATGTGCGTAACGGCGTATGGGTAGACTGGCGTTTAAGATTTACCAGCAGCAATAGTTCACGCTGCAGAGTTCGCAGCAGAATGACCGGTTCACTACCTTCAAGGCGCAACTGCTGCAAAATGTGCAACGCGCGTTTGCTTTTGCCCATCAGCAGCGCATCCACCCAGTGGAAGGGGGTAAAGTGCGCGGCATCGTTAACGGCTTGCTCCACGCGGGGAAGCGTGAGTTTGCCATCGGGCCAGAGTAATGATAATCGATCCAGCGCCTGTGCCAGCGCTAACAGATTGCCTTCATAGCAATAGCACAATAGCTGGTTGGCGGCGTCATCCAGTTGCAGGTTATTTTGCTTCGCCCTTGCAGCAACCCAGCGCGGAAGCTGTGCCTGCTCTGGTGTCTGGCAACTGATCTGGACCGCATTGCTTGCCAGTCCGCTATACCATGCGGCATTTTCCTGCGCTTTGGTCAGCTTATTGCCGCGAACAATCAGCAGCAGATCGTCATGGAGCAGGGTGACGAGCGTGGCAAGCTGTTCGTTAATCGCTGCATTTGGACCATTTTCGGGCAACTGCAGGAGCAAGGTCTGACGGCTGGCAAACAGGCTCATTGCCTGGCACAGTGAAAAAATAGCGCCCCAGTCGGTGCTGGTGTCGATGGTGAAAGCGTGGTGTTCTTCGAACCCTTGCGTAGCGGCAGCCAGACGAATCGCGTCCTGGCTTTCCTGTAACAGGAGGGGATCGTTGCCCAGTAGTAAATACGCCGCGCGCAGCCCTTCTTTGAGCTGTGCGCGGAGTTGTTCAGGGTACAACTTGAGCATCAGTTACCCAGCGTGGTGGAAACACGCGCCGGAGAAGATGCTGGCGCTGCTGTTTTCGTCACCGCAGGCTGTACATCATCACTGGATGACTGAGCATCGGCGATATGTACGCTTGGCAGCTTACGAATCAACTGTTCGGCTGCTTTGTCATACATCTCTTTGATGATCATATCCTGCTCGTTATCCTTCGCCAGTGCCGCTTGTGGGTTGTCAAAGAACGAACGATAGACTTTAGCGCTGATCGGATAAATATCATGTCCAGGGATCAATACCGAGGCATTGACTGACATCACCATCTGGTATTCAGCCGTTTGACCGTTCTGGAACACAGACGCCGTATCCTGAGAGATGCTGACCGTACCAAGACGTAAGGACGTGACATCTTTACGCATTGAACCGTCTTCAAGCAACTCCACGCCGTTAAGACGCAGCTGATTACGTACCGCGCGGCTTAAGGGGCCGTTCGGATCGCCTGAGTTCAGAATCATAGTTTTCATCGTGGGGGGCACCTGCGTGGTACTACGCAGATGCCAGCCACACCCGGCGGTGACCAGCACCACCAGGGATAACAACAATGTTGTCAGATGTCGCACGCTTCCTCCCGCGCTTAGCCAACGACCAGATTGAGGAGTTTACCTGGTACATAAATCACTTTACGTACGGTAACGCCATCAAGATATTTTGCCACCAGGTGTTCCTGGCCAGCACGTTCACGAACCTGCTCTTCAGTGGCGTTTACCGGAACGGTGATTTTGCCACGTACTTTACCGTTAACCTGGACAACAACCAGCGTAGAGTCTTCGACCATTGCGCTTTCGTCAGCAACAGGCCATGGCGCGTTGTCGATATCGCCTTCGCCTTTCAGCGCTTGCCACAAGGTGAAGCAAACGTGAGGGGTGAACGGGTTCAGCATACGTACAACGGCCAGCAACGCTTCCTGCATCAGGGCGCGGTCCTGTTCGTCTTCGGTCGGTGCTTTCGCCAGCTTGTTCATCAGTTCCATAATTGCCGCAATCGCGGTGTTAAAGGTCTGACGACGGCCGATATCATCGGTAACTTTAGCAATAGTTTTGTGAACGTCACGGCGCAGAGCTTTCTGATCTTCGCTCAGGCTTTCAACGTTCAGGCTGGCAACATCACCCCTGGAGGTGTGCTCATAAACCAGTTTCCAGACACGTTTCAGGAAGCGGTTTGCCCCTTCAACGCCAGATTCCTGCCATTCCAGGGTCATATCAGCCGGAGAGGCAAACATCATAAACAGACGTACGGTGTCCGCGCCGTAACGCTCAACCATCACCTGCGGGTCGATACCGTTGTTTTTAGACTTGGACATTTTGCTCATGCCGGTATACACCAGCTCATGACCTTCCGCGTCCTTCGCTTTAACGATACGGCCTTTTTCGTCGCGCTCAACGATCGCGTCAACCGGAGAAACCCAGTTACGTTCGCCGTTTGCACCAACGTAGTAGAAGGCATCTGCCAGCACCATGCCCTGACACAGCAACTGTTTCGCTGGTTCGTCAGAGTTCACCATGCCCGCGTCACGCATCAGTTTGTGGAAGAAGCGGAAGTAGAGCAGGTGCATGATGGCGTGTTCAATACCGCCAATGTAGATGTCAACCGGCAGCCAGTAGTTCGCGGCTTTAGAGTCCAGCATGCCTTCCTGATACTGCGGGCAGGTATAGCGCGCGTAGTACCATGAAGATTCCATAAAGGTGTCGAAGGTGTCAGTTTCACGCAGCGCAGGCATACCGTTAACGGTGGTTTTCGCCCACTCAGGATCGGCTTTGATCGGGCTGGTGATACCGTCCATGACCACGTCTTCCGGCAGAATAACCGGCAGTTGATCTTCCGGGGTTGGCAGTACGGTGCCATCTTCCAGAGTAACCATCGGGATCGGCGCGCCCCAGTAACGCTGACGGGAAACACCCCAGTCGCGCAGACGGTAGTTGACTTTGCGCTCACCAACCCCTTTAGCGACCAGTTCGTCGGCAATGGCGTTGAACGCGTCTTCAAAGGACAGACCGTCAAATTTACCTGAGTTGAACAGCACGCCTTTTTCAGTCAGAGCCTGTTCGGACAGATCCGGTTCTGAACCGTCAGCAGCCAGAATGACCGGCTTAATGTTCAGACCGTATTTGGTGGCAAATTCGTAGTCGCGCTGATCGTGGCCAGGAACGGCCATTACAGCACCCGTGCCGTATTCCATCAGCACGAAGTTCGCTGCCCATACCGGGATCTCTTCGCCAGTCAGCGGGTGAATCGCTTTAAAGCCAGTGTTGACGCCTTTCTTCTCCATGGTTGCCATTTCGGCTTCGGCAACCTTGGTGTTGCGGCATTCGTCGATGAAAGCCGCCAGTTCCGGATTGTTTGCCGCCGCTTTCTGCGCCAGCGGGTGACCCGCTGCAACCGCCAGGTAAGTGGCACCCATAAAGGTGTCCGGGCGGGTGGTGTAAACGGTGAGCGTGTTGTCATAACCGGTGACATCGAAGGTGATTTCCACGCCTTCAGAACGACCGATCCAGTTACGCTGCATCGTTTTCACTGTGTCAGGCCAGTGATCCAGGTTATCCAGGTCGCGCAACAGTTCGTCAGCGTAAGCGGTGATTTTGATAAACCACTGTGGGATCTCTTTACGCTCAACTTTGGTATCGCAGCGCCAGCAGCAACCGTCGATAACCTGCTCGTTCGCCAGTACGGTTTGGTCGTTCGGGCACCAGTTGACCGCAGAGGTTTTCTTGTACACCAGGCCTTTTTTATACAGCTCGGTGAAAAACTTCTGTTCCCAGCGGTAATATTCCGGGGTGCAGGTCGCCAGCTCGCGGCTCCAGTCATAACCGAAGCCCAGCATTTTGAGCTGGTTTTTCATGTAGGCGATGTTGTCGTACGTCCATGGTGCCGGGGCAGTGTTGTTTTTAACCGCTGCGCCTTCAGCTGGCAGGCCGAACGCATCCCAACCAATGGGCTGCAGGACGTTTTTGCCCAGCATACGCTGGTAACGGGCGATCACGTCACCGATGGTGTAGTTACGTACGTGGCCCATGTGTAGTCGACCAGAAGGATAGGGAAGCATAGACAGGCAGTAATACTTCTCTTTGCTCTCGTCTTCGGTAACTTCAAATGTGCGCTTCTCATCCCAGTGAAGCTGTACTTTGGATTCTATCTCTTCCGGGCGGTATTGCTCTTGCATGGCAGCCAGTGGTCCTGTTTTCAATACAGCTACAAACGTAGCTTTAGATGTGGTGTTTCAGATCCGCATAGCATAGCCCAAACGCCCGCGTCAAAACAGCCTTTCGCGCATTCAGCATTGAATTCTCGCAAGGATAAATCTTGCACGAATTTACATACTCTGTGGACAGTCTTGCAAAGCGTTTCGTAAATAACGTCTATTATTATAGGCAGTTAACGACCCAGGAGGCGAAGCGATGAACAAGGTTGCTCAATATTACCGTGAACTGGTGGCGTCACTTAGCGAACGTCTGCGCAATGGCGAACGCGACATTGATGCGCTGGTAGACCAGGCGCGCCAGCGCGTTATGCAGACCGGGGAGTTAACGCGAACCGAAATCGATGAGCTGACGCGGGCCGTCAGGCGCGATCTGGAAGAGTTTGCGCTGAGTTATGAAGAGAGTCTCGACGAGGAGACTGACAGCGTCTTTATGCGAGTGATTAAAGAGAGCATCTGGCAGGAGCTGGCGGATATTACTGATAAAACGCAGCTGGAGTGGCGTGAGGTATTCCAGGATCTGAGTCATCACGGCGTGTATCACAGCGGTGAAGTGGTGGGGCTGGGCAATCTGGTGTGCGAGAAATGCCACTTCCATTTAGCGGTGTACACGCCGGACGTGCTGCCGTTATGCCCGAAGTGTGGGCATGACCAATTCCAGCGGCGGCCATTTGAGCCGTAATGCGGCGTAAAAAATGGCCCGGATACTCTCCGGGCCATATGTTTTATACGAGGGGACGCTAACCGGGTTCAGGGAACAATCAGCGTCATGTAAATATTGGTTCTGACATTTCCCGGTACCGCCGCCGACTGGTCGGTCAGATAGGTTAATTTCCCGGCAAAGGTTAACACGATAGAATCATCGCTTCCGCTCGCGGCCGGTAGCGTGTAAGCAGCGAGATTGCGAATCGCACCGTCACTAATATCCCCTCCCGTGCCCATCACCTTCATTTGTATCCCGACGCCTTTTGCCACATTCTCATCATATTCATCATCCAGCTCATTGGCGAAAACAGTGCCATTATCGCCGTCAACCATTTGGCCTTCAAAACGGATAATAGCCCCGTTGCCATCCCGACCGTTTTTCACACAGTCCCCGGTTATGGTGAGCTTGCGGTTGTTAAATGAGACCCAATTAAAGGTTGGCTGTATTGCCACCTCGCCCATATCGAGATCCATAATTTCTTCATTGCCCTTAATTTCACAGGAGGCCTTAATCACCCCAGTGACGCTGATGGGAATATCGACCTCCTCCCCCTTTTGCAATTGCGGCCCATACACTGCCAGAGAAGGCGGCAGACAACTGACCCACAGAAGAAGCGCAGCGCCAGAGTATTTGAATAAATAATTGTTCATAGCGTGTCCCTCGCGCATTACTGAATTTTAATGTTCAATACCGCAGTGGATTGAAACTGGCCGGGTTTTATGTCGCCAAATCGGTAGTAGTAGGCGTAGAGCTTAAACACAAGCTTCGGTGAGACAGAGTCGATATCGCCATCCCGCAAATAGATCGGTTGGCCGAATATCACATCGACTTTGTTCTCTTCGCTCGTATCTCCATCCTCAGTAATGTTGTACTGGAATGTGGCGCCGAGCCCCTCTGTGTAACCGTCACCTTTTACTGAATCCAGAACGTTATCCATCCCCGGATGAAGATTGCCCGTATCACTGATTGTGAATTGCACATTCAGATCGCTGTCGCACCTAATAGGTCCTATCGATTGACGTACCTTCGTTGAGCTAAGCCTTCCAAGACCACCGTGTTCGCCTGGGTCCTCTGCCAAATGGTTGGCCATGACGGTTCGCATAGTAAAGTTAAGCTCCGATGTCGATAGTACATTGCATGTTGCAACAGCACGGGAGCCGCTGCTAATACCAAAGATAACCGATTCAGAAGGGGTACCCTCCTCTCCCCCAGCTCCCCCAGCGCGCAATTTAAGTATGGGTTGCTCGCTAAAAACCCCGCCTTTTGGGTCCTTTGGGCCAATAGCCAAAAACTCATACTTCGGGTATTTGGCAACAGTGAAGTACCGAGGTAGGGTGTCCTCTGAGGCAGGAATCTCCCAACGCCTGGAGGTAAATGACCCGTTGGTTAACACCACGTCCTTTTCCATACCGGAAAAGTTATTCATTGCAATATCCGCCGTAAGCTTCACCCCGATGCCGGAAATCGACGTTTTCTGCGCATCGTACACCCCCGCAGGGGCGTAGGAGGACACCATCTCCAGCTCTATCCACCCGCCATCTTTATTACACTTGACACTACCGGCAAAGCCGTCAAGCACTTCATATGAGACTATCCCCGGGCTCGGATCGTCGTACTTGTTATAATCCAGCCACACCCCCCCATAAAATAAGCCTGCATCTGATACCGGATCAATCTGACAGTCCGCCAACGCGCTCTGGGAGCATCCTACTGCCAGCGCGCCCACCATGAGTAAAACCAGCTTCCCTTTCATTATTTACATTCTCCTTTGGCCATCGTTACCCCGGTGACCGGCGGTGTCGCCGCACTGTGGTACACCATGCGACAGGATTGATTATTGCCCCACTTCGCCAGCAGCGTGGTGTTATCACTCAGCCCTGCGAGGTACACCTCGCCGTCATTACCGACAATCGCGCTTTGCCCGGCGCCGCTTTCCTGCGTCACCATCGCACCAAACGGCACTACGCTGCCGTTGCTGCGCAGCAAGGTAACCAGCGCTCTTTCACCGACATTTGCCTTGTATTCTGCCCGCACCAGCGCGCCTCGCGTTGGCACCAGCGTCTGGCTGGTTTCTGTCAGATCGATATCTTCCGGCAGCGTTTCGGTATCCAGATTCACTTCGTTTTCACGGTATGGCGTCATGGTGTTCACCACCGTATACCCCCGGAAGTCGGTACGAACCCCGTCGTTATTCGCTACCCGCACACCGGACGCTCCTGGAATTTTCACCAGCGCGTTGGTTTCACCCAGCTCCTGTGCCAGCGTTACCCCGTTGGCGTGAGCGATCACCGACCCCGACATACCGTAGTCGGTCCTTTTGCTATAATCATCGTAACTGTAGCCGCCCTGAACCGTACCGTAGGTCCCGTTGTAGGTTGCGCGCAGGCTGCCGTTATAGGTGTTATCGTCGTCGTCAACGTCGACGTAACCTTGTTGCACACTCCAGTTCAGCGCGTCGCCTTCCAGGGCATAGCCGCTAAGTGTGGCAGAGTGAACCGTGTCGCCACCTTTGGTTGAGTTCATGCTGTAGGTCGCCCATGACTTCGGCAGCAGTTTTTCCAGCGGTACGGAGATACTCAGCGAGAAGACTTCATCTTTGCTGTAGCGTTCGCGCCGGTCATAGGATTGGGTGTTCTTGTTGTAGCTGTAGCCCAGGCTGTAGCTCACTGCGCGCCAGTGGTTGTTCCAGCTTACCCGCCAGGAGTTCATCTGTTGCCCGGTGTTCCAGTAATCCTCGCGTACCAGCGAGCCGGATATTGAACCAAAGTTACCGCCAAACGGTTGGCTCAGGCTGATTTCACCCCGGTTACGACGCCGGTCAGGAAGGATAGGGCCGCTGTTACCCCAGGTATCGAGGATGTCCGCCATCTCATAGTAACCGTCACTGTTGTAGCGGTATCCTGCCATGGTGAGGGTTGTGCCCGTTTCCTGGATAGATTTGCTGTAGCGAATGCGTGATGATTGCCCGCTCTCTTTTACCTCTTCATCAATCGGTTCTTCTGGCGTACCCCAGGATTGCGTGACATCCACAGACAGCGCCCCCCAGCCCCCCATATTTTTACCCAGCCCAATGGCCAGCGACTGGTAATGGCTGGCGAACTGCCCACCGCCGTACAGGGTTAGCCCCCAGGGCAGGCCGTAGCTCGCCGAGGCCTGGGTAAACGACGTTTCATTCACCCCTGAATCATCCGGGCGATAGCGCCCGGTGGTTATTGCATAATCCAGCGTGCCTTCACGCTGCAGGTTGGCCAGCGATGCGTACGGCACGACAAAGTTCTGTTCTGAGCCATCCTGCTCTTTTACCGTAACGTACAAATCCCCGGAGCCGCCCGTTGAGTACAAGTCCTTGATGGAGAATGCACCCGCAGAGACATAATTCTGATAAATAACGTAATTGTTTTGCCGGACGATAATCTGCGCGTTAGTACGGGCAATCCCCTGTACTACCGGTGCGTAGCCACGCTGCGAGTCGGGCCGCATGCTATCGTCGCTTTCGATTTGCGCACCGGTAAACGGCACACTGGTAAACACATCGGAATTGGTCATGCTCTCGCCAAGGGTCAGTTGGCTACCCCAGGCCGGAATATTGCGCTGGGCATACGTGTACGCAGAATCCCATTCCTCGCTGCCGTCGTCATTGTGGTTCCACGTCGAGTAGTTGCGGATACGCCAGGCACCGATATTCATCCCCGGCCGCAGGTTGGCGTACCGGCTATCAGATATGTCGCCGCCGTGTCGCTGGCGGGTTTCATCGCCGGTGAAGTCATAGTTGAGGATCAGCGCGTTGATACCTTCATCCCAGTCTTCCGGTGGAATATATCCCCGGATGTCGTTGGCCAGCGCTGCCTGCGGAACGCTTATCTGTAATTGCTGTTTATTAAAATCAAAGAGGGTGGAGAGGCTTTTAATCGCCAGCAGATTCGCGCAGTCATTGCCTTTCTGCGTCAGCGCAGGGTAGGCGGAAACATTGACGCCGTATTTTTTTAGCTGCGCGACGCTGAGGCAAGGGGTTAGCTGGCCGTCATTATCAACGGAGAAGTTTATATTCTGGGTATCAACCCGACGCTTGTTGACCAAAATATCAACGCGATAGTTGCCAGGAGGCTGACCGCCTTTTTCAAACACCGAGAGATCTACCGGCATCTCGCCGGAGCCGGAGTGCTTAAAAAATGCCGAGTTGAAACGCGAAGGCGTGGACATCGCCTTTTTCGTATCCGTGTTGTTTTCAGCCGCGTAAATAGGTGTACAGCTTAATCCACAGGCCAGCATAATTCCCAGCGCCAGCTGGGTTTTATGAAGCGGCGCAGATGTGGTTATTATTTTCATGTCAACCATCCATCAATAAGGATAACTAATCCATCAGTCAAATATGTGTATGGAAATCTTCGCCAACACCACCCTGGTCATTTATTATTGCGAACGATACATCTCCCCCGGTTACGCCTTTCGGTAAATCAAAACGGGCACTTTCGCCTGGGGCCACATAGGTGACGTGTTCCACCTTTTTGCCAGCGACGGTTATTTTGCTGAAGTTAAAATAGTAGGCGGAAGCATTGTTCACCTGAATCTGATTTCCGCTGCGTTGCCAGGTGAGTTTATTTTTTTGGTTAGCCGGAATGAAGTTATCTAATGACTTTGGACGGTAAATTAATTTAATTACCGTATTTATCGCGATCTGAATGCTGTTGTCCGCTTTTGACTCGCTGGGTATGCCTTTAACATTCAGCCAGAATAAAGATTCTTTATTTTCTGGTAGTGGGGTGGTGAGAATAATGCGCAGTACATTCTTTTGCTTAGGGTCAAGGCGGAACAACGGCGGTGTAATGATAAATGGCGCTTTCTGCGCTTTATTACCATCCGGCATCTCAACCCATGACTGTACTAAATAAGGAGAACTGTCAGGGTTTTCCAGGTTAATGGATGCCTCTTTTTTCGCGCCGTTATAAATGACCCGCGTTCCCATTAACGACACGTTGGCATAGGCACTGGATAAGGTGAATGCGCCTAATAGCATACCGATAATGATTTTTTGAATTCCCTTCATTGCTTATTTCCTCGAAAACCAAAATATAATTACACCAAAGCTCGTTAATTTTGCTTGATTTCAACGGTAACGGTAGTGGCCGTTTTCCCGCTGGTAACTGTGTCACCAATGCGCATATATCCGGCCTCAAGCTGAAACTTAACGTCTTTGGTGGTATCTATATAGTGCAGTGACGATGGCTCACCATCGCCAAGAAATGTGCCGTCCGGATAAAAAGCCCCGGTGGAGTCAACATATTTCAGGTAGTGCGCTACGCCCTCGGCTTCGCCGCTGCTGGCTATTGCATTTGGGTAATTACTGACCGGCATTCCGCTAAACGTCAATGTGTACTGACCGTTTTGCCCACACTGGCTGATGGATGCATTAATCGTCTTACGACCTTCAGGGACAGGCGCGCCTAAGCTCACTTTATTGACATCTTGCGTGCCGATAGGGGCAAGATCAATCTCCGCCCCGCCATCTAATATGATCTTGCAAGCTGATGCTACCAACCTGGCGTATACATCCAACCTGATAGAATCTACTTCTTCTTCAGCCCATGCTGGTGAATTGCTTATCAGCATTAGGGGAATAATCGTCGCGAGAACAATTTTCCTGGTTTGTATCATCCTGGATATCTCCCTCAAACAGGCGTGTGAAAACACAATGTTGCGGATATATCCCCTCAAGGAGGGGATATATTGATTACACCCGTTTGTGCAAATTACTGACGATAATATACGTTCAGCGTTACCACAGATTTGGTGAGACCGGCTGGCGTATTTTCACCATCAACTTCAGCCGTTTTCAGATAACCTGATTCAATCGGGAAACTAAAGCCCGTACTTGATTGTGCTTTAGTGCGTTCATCGTTATCAAGGTATACCTGGTTTCTGGATGGGTTAGTCAAATATACGTGGTCTGATATATGAGTAGGACGCGCATCTCGCAGGTAATGCGCAACAACTGTATTTGATGGTGCTTCAGTGTTCACAATACCGTTATCATACCCTGGCGGGATGTCAGCAATGAAGTTTAATTCAACTTCGTAGCCTGCCGGGCAATCTTTAATCATGAAATAGTCAGCTTGGTTTGCCAGTTCGCTACCTATACCGGTTTCTTTCACCTGTGCAACGGTCACGGTACGCAGATCGATATTCGCATTACCGTTCTCACCAATGGTGCAACCTTTTTCGATGATTTCACCGTTAATGGTGATGGTGTCGCTTGCCATAACATGACCAGAAATCAGTGCGGCCATTACGGATGCTGCTAAAAGTACCTTTTTCATTTAAAACTCCATTTTTTCATGTCAAAAACATGGTACTAACGATGCAAAAAGATATTTATCTTTCTCGTAAATATATTGATGCAGATAATAAATAGTAAATCTGCAACGAAAAGATTGTAGCCATGGAGATTCATACAATAAAATTGTTTAACCAAATATATCGCACACAGCAATTAGGTAAAAAGAAATAATATTCACCGTGAAAAGGAATTTGGCTTTTTTCTGAGTTGATACCACAAGAAAACAAGGCTATGTAGATGATATGTTTATTAATCGATGTAATATGAACGCTTTTAAGAACATATCAGAAAGTTGTTTTTAAGAATATATTTAGATTCTGGCCCTGTAGGTCTTTGTTCTTGATAATGAGATTACAGGTAAAAGTAGGATAGCTTCGTACTTTTTGTCCTTCTTTTCTCTTCGGGCTAAGATCCGGAAAAACGATTCATTAAGCTATGTATTCTCTCGACTAATACGAAACAAGGCCATCGCATTTTATTACGATGGTCTTAATCAAGACATTCATTACGCGTAAAATTTCAATCTTTTCGCCAGTAAATCGACAAACCCCTGGCGATCAACATCGACCATCACCTTCGCGTTCGGTTTATTCCCCGTCAGGAAGTAGTAATCTACGACCGTCATGCCCTGCGTGTATTTCCCCTGCGTTTCCACGCCAACCCATCGTTCTACGGTGGTGAACAATTCGGGTTGGAGAAGCCAGGCGATGGTACACGGGTCATGCAATGGCGCGCCGATAAAGCCCCATTTTTCGTCTTTGTGGTATTCGAGGAAGAAATCCAGTAATTCGGCCACGATGGTGGAAATCGGGTTGCCGATAGCGCGGAAGCGCTCGGTGTCTTCATGATAAATCTGCGCTTTGTGCGTGACGTCCAGCCCGGCCATGACAATAGGGATCCCAGACTGGAAGACGATTTCTGCGGCTTCCGGGTCAACGTAGATGTTGAACTCGGCGGCAGGTGTCCAGTTACCGAGCGCCATTGCACCGCCCATGATCACAATTTGCGCGATTTTATCGTGCAGTTCCGGGTGGCTATTAAGCAACAGGGCGACGTTGGTTTGTGGTCCGGTTGATACAAGCGTCACCGGTTCGTGGCTTTCGCGCAGTGTTTTTGCCATCAGTTCGACGGCGTTACAGTTAAGCGGTGCGAATGAGGGTTCCGGCAGAGCCGGGCCGTCAAGACCGCTTTCGCCGTGAACGTTGTCGGCGATAATCAGTTCACGCATCAGCGGTTTTACCGCGCCGCCCGCCACTGGGATATCAGGGCGTTTCAGCAGCGTCAGCATTCTTAGCACGTTACGCAGGGTTTTCTCCGGCGTCTGGTTACCGGCAGAGGAGGTAATGGCTTTCACTTCAAGTTCGGGAGAGGCGAGTGCAAGAACAATGGCGATCGCGTCGTCATGACCGGGATCGCAATCAAGAATGATCGGCAGTGCCATAGCAATTCCTTGTTCGCGTGATTTTGCAACAAGGTTAAAGCTGACTAATGAAATGAACGAGAATAGAAATGCTAAAGCGTGATGTAACGCGCACTCTACCGAGTGCGCGCAGGAAGAATTAATGCAGAATTTTAGCGAGGAAGTCTTTGGCGCGGTCTGATTTCGGGTTGGCGAAGAAGGCCTCTTTTTCCGAGTCTTCAACAATTTTCCCTTCATCCATAAAGATAACCCGGTTAGCCACTTTACGCGCGAAGCCCATTTCATGAGTCACCACCATCATGGTCATGCCTTCATTGGCCAGTTCAACCATAACGTCCAGTACTTCGTTGATCATTTCAGGATCAAGTGCCGATGTGGGTTCGTCAAACAGCATGGCGATAGGGTCCATACACAGCGCGCGGGCGATAGCAACACGCTGCTGCTGACCACCGGAGAGCTGCGCCGGAAACTTATTGGCATGGGCTGATAACCCTACGCGTTCGAGCAACTTTTGCGCTTTTTCTCGAGCGGGCGCTTTATCGCGTTTGAGCACTTTTACCTGGGCCAGAGTCAGGTTCTCAATGATCGACAGATGGGGGAACAGTTCAAAGTGCTGGAACACCATGCCGACGCGGGAACGTAGTTTTGCCAGATCGGTTTTTTTATCATTCACAACGGTACCATCAACGGTGATGATACCCTGCTGCACAGGCTCCAGCCCGTTTACCGTTTTAATTAGCGTTGATTTACCGGAACCTGACGGGCCGCAGACCACCACCACTTCACCTTTTTTCACTTCTGTGGAGCAGTCGGTCAGCACCTGAAAGTGACCATACCATTTAGAAACATTTTTCAGGGTAATCATTAAACTGTCCTTTTCTTCAAATAGCTGACCAACAACGATGCGCTCAGACTGAATACAAAATAGACGGCGCCAGCAAACAGGATCATCTCAACCTGAGTGCCGTCACGCTCGCCAATGGTGGAGGCGGTGCGGAAGAAGTCTGCCAGACTCAATACGTAGACCAGGGAGGTGTCCTGGAACAGTACGATGCCCTGGGTAAGCAGCAGCGGAACCATGGCGCGAAATGCCTGTGGCAATATGATGAGCTTCATCGATTGCCAGTGGGTCATCCCCAGTGCCAGCGCAGCGCTGGATTGCCCGCGGGAAATACTCTGGATCCCTGCGCGGATAATCTCCGAGTAGTAGGCGGCTTCAAACATCGAAAACGCGACCATTGCTGAGATCAGACGAATATCGGTTTTCGGTGACAGACCCAGCACGTTTTGCAGGAAGCCTGGCACGATCAGATAGAACCACAGCAGCACCATCACCAGCGGAATGGAACGGAATACGTTAACGTATATTTTCGCAAACCAGGCAATTGGCGCGAAGCTGGACAGACGCATGACCGCCAGGATGGTTCCCCAGACGATACCGATGATGACCGCCGTAACGGTAATTTTCAGCGTGATGAGCAGCCCATCCAACAGATACGGCAGGGAAGGGACAATCGAGCTCCAGTCAAAATCGTACATTATTTGCCTCCTATGTTGCCAGGCAGGCGGATTTTACGTTCGACAAGATTCATCACCAGCATAATAAAGGCGTTAATCAGTACATAGGCCAGGGTAATGGCCGTAAACGATTCCCATGCGTGGGCTGAGTAATCCAGCAGTTTTCCTGCCTGTGCCGCCATATCGACCAGACCGATGGTCGAGGCGATGGCTGAGTTTTTCACCAGGTTCATCATCTCTGAAGTCATCGGCGGGACGATCACGCGGTAGGCGTTAGGCAGCAGAACATAGCGGTATGCCTGTGGCAGAGTCAGACCCATCGCCAGCGCTGCATTTTTCTGCCCGCGAGGCAGAGACTGAATCGCAGCACGAACCTGTTCACAGACGCGAGCGGCAGTAAACAGCCCCAGACAGATCATCGATGAAAGGAAGAACTGAATATTGGGATCCAGTTCAGCCTTGAACCACATGCCGAGATTCTCCGGCAGCAATTCAGGGACCACCAGATACCAGGTGAAGAATTGTACAATCAGCGGAACGTTGCGAAACAGTTCAACATACAGCGTGCCGAGCCCGGCAAGGAAGCGGTTGGGAACAGTACGTAAAATACCGAAGAGAGAACCCACCAGGAAAGCGATAATCCAGGCAGTGATAGATAACGCGACCGTAACCTGGAAACCACTCCAGAGCCAGCCGAGATAGGTGGTGTTGCCGAACGGGGCTTGTTGTAAAAAAATGCCCCAGTTCCAGTCTATAGACATAAATCTACTCCAGAAAAAAAAGGGTAGCAGCGCTACCCTCGAAGATTGTTATCCAGCGTTTTTCGGTTTTCGAGCCTGATGGGGAACGACCATCAGGCTTATAGTCTGTCCGTGCTGAAAAACAATCGAGAGGGCAAGGTAAACTCGCCCCATTTATTTTAGTTAGTTAAGTGCTTTGTCATTCGGTTCTTTGAACAGGGCTTTCATCTCGTTTGACAGCTCGAAATTCATGTTCAGGTTTTTCGGTGGAATTGGGTTTTTAAACCACTTATCAAACCATTTTTCTGCTTCACCGGAGGTCTGAGCCTGAGCGATGGTGTCATCCATCAGCTTCTTGAATGCGACGTCGTCTTTACGCAGCATACAGCCGTAAGCTTCCTGAGATTGCGGCTTACCGACGATCTCCCAGTTGTCCGGTTTCTTCGCTTTCGCGCGCTCGCCAGCCAGCAGTGCGTCATCCATCATAAAGGCAACGGCACGACCGCTTTCCAGGGTACGGAAAGAGTCACCGTGGTCTTTCGCGCTGATGATGCGCATATCCATTTTTTGTTCTTCGTTCAGCTTGTGCAGCAGCACTTCAGAGGTAGTACCGGAAGTAACGACCACGGCTTTGCCTTTCAGATCCGGGAAGTCTTTAATATCGCCGCCTTTTTTCGCCAGCAGACGCGTGCCTACAACGAAAATGGTGTCAGAGAAAGCAGCTTGCTTCTGGCGTTCAACGTTGTTGGTGGTGGAGCCACATTCAAAGTCGAAGGTCCCGTTTTGCAGCAGGGGAATACGGTTTTGCGAGGTAATCGGAATCAGTTTTACCTGCAGGTCAGGCTTGTTCAGCTTTTTCTTCACGGCTTCAACGATCGCGTTGGAGTAATCCTGTGAATAACCGACCACTTTTTGCTGATTATCGTAGTAAGAAAACGGAACCGATGATTCACGGTGCCCGACGACGATCACGCCATTTTTTGCGATCTTGTCCAGCGTGCTGCCTGCTGCGGGCGCTGCGTCTTCTGCATGCGCCAGACCGGCGGACATTCCCATAACCAGCATGGCAGTGGCGAGCTTACGTAATTGCATATCCAACTCCTTTATCGTCTGCGCCAGGGACGCATTGATACCCATTGTGATGTTGTTATTGTTTGCAACTTAAATGTGCAGTCTTGTGTGTGTTTGTTAACATTTAGTTTGGATGAATGTAAAGAATTTGCTGTGTTATTGTTTATTTTTGCGAAGTGCGCCGCACCGTTTAGGGGCAAAAATATCTTGTTGCACTTTTTAGGTGCTACCAGTGATCCGCTTTGGTGCGACCAGGTTGCACATTCATCCAAATTGCTATTGTGTTATTTAATAAAGCAATTGACGTGCCAGAATGGGAAGTTCGGTGGGTTTCGATGCAGGATAGTATTTAGCTTATCCGGCCTACAGTGAGGTTGTAAGCCGGATAAAATGTTTTCGCGCCGTCATCCGACGGTACAGCCGCTTTACTTACGACGTTGACGCAGACTCATCAACACTGCGCCAAAACCAAGCAGTGCGGTGATAAGCCACAGCGGCCAGTTGCCGGTACGGGCATAAGGTGTGAGACCCGTTGTCGGCGTGACGCTGGTGGTCAGTACCTGGCGGGTAAACTGCGGGATCATGGCCTGCACGTCACCCTGCGGACCAATCACCGCGGTAATCCCGTTATTGGTGCTACGCAACAGCGGACGCGCCAGCTCCAGGGAACGCATACGTGCCATCTGGAAGTGCTGCCACGGGCCGATGGATTTACCAAACCAGGCATCATTGGAGATGGTCAGCAAGTAGTCCGTATCCGGACGGAAGTTATCGCGTACCTGTTCGCCAAGGATAATTTCGTAGCAGATTGCCGCAGTCAGTTTAAAACCGTGTGCGTGCAGCTGTGGCTGGATATACGGGCCACGGCTAAACGAGGACATTGGCAGGTCAAAGAACGGCGCTAACGGGCGCAGAATCGATTCCAGCGGAACAAATTCACCAAACGGTACCAGATGGTTCTTGTTGTAGCGATTTGTGGAATCGTAGCTGTACGGACTGTCTTTACCCAGCGTGATGATGGTGTTGTAGGTATCGTAACGATTCTGTTTGTTGAGGCGAGCGTCAACAATCCCGGTGATTAAGGTACTGTTTTTGGATTTTAACAGGTCATCCATCATGCTGAGGAAACGCTGCTGATTGATTTCCAGATCCGGGATGGCGGACTCCGGCCAGATAATCAGCTGTGATTTACCCATCTCGGGCTGGGTAGCGTCGAGATAAATCTTCAGCGTGTTGAGAAGTTGGCCCTCATCCCACTTCAGTGACTGCGGAATGTCGCCCTGTACCATGGAAACCTGGGTGGTTTTTTCCGGTTCGAGGGTATACCACTGAATGTAGCGTAGCGGGAAGGGCAGGGCGAAAAGCACGACGGCCGCCACCAGCGGACGCCAGTTACGCGTGACTAACGCCAATACCAGCAGACCGCTGACCATCATCAGCAGGAAGTTAATCGCCTCAACGCCCATTACCGGTGCCAGCCCTTTCAACGGGCCATCAATCTGACTGTAGCCAAACTGCAGCCACGGGAAGCCGGTCAGCACCCAACCGCGCAGAAATTCGGTTATCTGCCAGACAACCGGTGCGGCGATCGCCACCCGTAGCCAGGTGGTTTTCGGCCACAATCGCGACAAAATACCGGCAAACAGACCGGTGTAGAGTGAGAGGTACGCGGCAAGCAGTACCACGAGGAAAACGTTAACCGGTCCCGGCATACCGCCAAATTGCGCGATGCTGACGTAGACCCAGTTGATGCCGGAGCCAAAAAGCCCCATTCCCCAGAAATAGCCAATAGCGGCAGACTGGAGCGGGCGGCGGTTGAGGGTGAGAGCCTGCAGGCCCATCAGCGAAACAATCGCTGCAGGCCAGATGTCATACGGAGAGAAAGCCAGCGTCCCGCAGGCACCGAATAATAACGCCAGCAGCAGGCGAATGCGCTGGCGTTCAATTAATGGGGCAAATGCCATGTAGTCTTTGATCCAGTATCGGGTTTATTCGTCCAGTTTGGGCTGGGGTGAGTCGTCCGGAATTCTGACATGAACCTGAATAATACGACGGCTGTCGGCCATTGCTACTTTGAACTGGTAACCATCGATGTCGATAGTCTCACCGCGAGCGGGCAGATGACCAAAGGCCTGCATGACCAGCCCGCCAATGGTATCCACTTCTTCGTCGCTAAAGTGGGTGCCAAAGGCTTCGTTGAAGTCTTCAATTGGCGCGAGCGCTCGGATAGTCCATGTATGGCGACTGAGCTGACGGAAATCAATATCGTCTTCTTCGTCGTACTCATCTTCGATTTCACCGACGATCAGTTCAAGGATGTCTTCAATAGTCACCAGACCAGACACTCCGCCGAATTCGTCGATGACGATAGCCATATGGTAACGCTGAGAACGGAACTCTTTCAGCATGCGGTCAACACGCTTGCTCTCAGGTACGACAACTGCCTGGCGTAACACTTTTTCCATGCTGAAGGCTTCGGAATCGCTGCGCATGAACGGCAGCAAGTCTTTGGCCATCAGAATCCCTTCAATGTGATCTTTGTCTTCGCTGATCACCGGGAAACGCGAGTGAGCAGACTCGATAATAACATCGAGGCATTCATCCAGGGTCTGGTTGCGTTTGAGGGTAATCATCTGGGAGCGGGGGATCATGATGTCGCGAACGCGTTGGTCCGCAATGTCCATCACCCCTTCGAGCATATCGCGCGTATCTTCATCGATAAGGTCGTTCTGCCCGGAATCACGGATCAGCTCCAACAGTTCGTCGCGGTTTTTAGGTTCACCGTGGAAAAGTTGGCTCAGTAACAGGGAAAAAAATCCCTTTTTGCTGTTTAAGGTGTCACTACTGTGTGAATTGTCGTCGCTCATGGCGTCGTATGGGTTCTCATGTTAGTTAATATTAAGCACGTCGAGCAAATACTCTGCGTCAGACGGCAACAACAACCGCCGGGCGTTAGCCCGGCAGCTTATTCTTTCTCGGCAATGTACGGATCCTCATAGCCCAGAGCAAGCATAATCTCTGTTTCAAGGGATTCCATCTCTTCCGCTTCGTCGTCTTCGATATGGTCGTAACCCAGCAAATGCAGGCTACCATGCACCACCATATGCGCCCAGTGGGCTTCCAGCGGTTTGCCTTGCTCCTGCGCTTCTTTTTCAACCACCTGGCGGCAGATGATCAGGTCACCCAGCAGCGGCAGCTCAATCCCCGGAGGCGCTTCAAACGGGAAGGAAAGCACGTTGGTAGACTTGTCCTTTCCGCGATAGGTCAGGTTCAGTTCGTGACTTTCGGCGTCATCAACCAGGCGAATAGTCACTTCTGATTCTTCCTGGAACTGCGGGATCACTGCATCCAGCCATGCCTGAAACTGACTCTCTTGCGGTAAGCCGGATTCATTTTCACATGCCAGCTGTAAATCGAGGATAACCTGACTCATTTTTGTTCCTGTTCCTGAGCTTCGCGTTTACGTTCCGCAGCCAGCTCGGCTTTTCGTTTTTGTTCTGCTTCTTCCCAGGCCTCATACGCCGTCACGATACGGGCAACTACCGGGTGGCGCACCACGTCTTCGCTATGGAAGAAATTAAAACTAATCTCGTCGACTTCAGCCAGCACTTCGATGGCATGACGCAGGCCGGATTTGGTGCTGCGCGGTAGGTCAATCTGGGTAATGTCGCCAGTGATAACGGCTTTGGAGTTAAAGCCGATACGAGTCAGGAACATTTTCATTTGTTCGATGGTGGTGTTCTGACTCTCATCAAGAATGATGAACGCATCGTTCAGCGTACGACCGCGCATATAAGCCAGTGGTGCGACCTCAATGACGTTACGCTCAATCAGCTTCTCTACTTTCTCGAAACCGAGCATTTCGAACAGAGCGTCATACAGCGGGCGTAAATACGGGTCGACTTTCTGGCTCAGATCGCCTGGCAGGAAACCCAGTTTTTCACCGGCTTCAACCGCCGGACGGGTCAGCAGAATACGGCGGATTTCCTGACGCTCAAGCGCATCTACCGCCGCGGCAACGGCAAGGTAAGTTTTACCCGTACCTGCAGGGCCAACGCCGAAGGTGATGTCGTGGTCAAGAATGTTGGCGATATACTGCGCCTGATTCGGCGTACGCGGTTTAATCACCCCGCGTTTGGTTTTGATATTCACCGCTTTGCCAAACTCAGGCACGCTGTCTGCGCTCTGTTCAAGAACACGCGCTTCTTTGATCGCCAGGTGAATTTGTTCTGGCTCGATGTCCTGCGTCTGGCCGCGCATCGGGGCGGTATCAACGTAGAGACTGCGTAAAATATCTGCCGCAGCGGTGACGCAAATCGGACGACCGGTCAGTTTAAAGTGGTTATCGCGGCGGTTAATTTCGATGCCGAGGCGACGTTCCAGCTGTTTGATGTTGTC
Organism: Citrobacter sp. Cm046; assembly: GCF_030333065.1. Classification (NCBI taxonomy): domain Bacteria; kingdom Pseudomonadati; phylum Pseudomonadota; class Gammaproteobacteria; order Enterobacterales; family Enterobacteriaceae; genus Citrobacter; species Citrobacter sp. Cm046. Next base: position 33,365 of record NZ_JAOWGP010000031.1, read on the forward strand.
ATCAAACGGACCGCAAAGACTCAACAAACGGGCGTTGTCTGCGGGTTCAAGGGTGATTTCTCGAGTGTCTATGTTCAAACCGTTCCTCTTATGCATGTATCGCCGGACGTTGAACATTCACCGGCATGTAAGGAAATTATTCACGCCACAGAGAAAAGGCGCAAGCATTGCGATAAATATGGGGATTGGGTAAGGAATTGCAAGGCCGCCTGTCATACTTCAGGCTGCAGATGCGTTGGCTTCGCTTGTTCACCCAGTCACATAGTTATCTATGCTCCTGGGGATTCACGCTCTTGCCGCCTTTCTGCAGCTCGAATTATTTAGGGGGAGGTGATGCCTTAAGATTAAGGCTGATAAATACCTACGCCGAGATCGTTTTCTTTGCGGGTGCGTGCAATGACTGACTCAGGACTTTCTGCGATGCGCAGGCCCATTTCGTCTTCAGTGCGTACCACTTTACCGCGCAGAGAGTTGGTCCAGACGTCGGTAATTTCAACGTCTACGAACTTACCAATCATTTCCGGGGTGCCTTCAAAGTTCACCACACGGTTATTTTCGGTACGTCCAGACAGTTCCATAATGCTTTTACGCGACGTGCCTTCAACCAGAATACGCTGAGTCGTGCCGAGCATACGGCGACTCCAGGCCATCGCCTGCTGGTTGATGCGTTCCTGCAGAATATACAGGCGCTGTTTTTTCTCTTCTTCCGGAACGTCGTCAACCATATCGGCTGCTGGTGTGCCAGGACGCGCAGAGAAGATAAAGCTGTAGCTCATGTCGAAATTGACGTCAGCAATCAGCTTCATGGTCTGCTCGAAATCTTGCGTGGTTTCACCAGGGAAGCCAACAATGAAGTCAGAGCTAATCTGGATGTCCGGGCGCGCGGCGCGCAGTTTACGGATGATCGCTTTATATTCCAGCGCGGTATGGGTACGGCCCATCAGGTTCAGGACGCGATCCGAACCACTCTGTACCGGCAGGTGCAGGAAGCTCACCAACTCCGGGGTGTCACGATAGACTTCAACGATATCATCGGTGAACTCGATCGGATGGCTGGTGGTAAAGCGAATGCGATCGATCCCGTCGATAGCGGCAACCAGACGCAGCAGGTCGGCAAACGAACCAATTGTGCCGTCGTAGTTCTCACCACGCCAGGCGTTGACGTTTTGCCCCAGCAGGTTCACTTCACGTACGCCCTGAGCTGCAAGCTGGGCGATTTCGAACAGAATGTCATCCGCCGGGCGGCTGACTTCTTCACCACGGGTGTACGGCACCACGCAGTAAGTACAATATTTATTACAGCCTTCCATGATGGATACAAACGCGCTTGGACCTTCAGCACGCGGTTCAGGCAGGCGGTCGAATTTTTCGATTTCCGGGAAGCTGATATCCACCACCGGGCTACGGGTGTTGCTACCGCGCACTTTATTGATCATTTCCGGCAGGCGGTGAAGCGTTTGTGGCCCAAAAATAATATCGACATAGTGTGCACGTTGACGAATGTGATCACCTTCCTGAGAGGCAACACAGCCACCGACACCAATAATAAGATCGGGATTTTTCTCTTTTAAGAGTTTCCAGCGACCTAACTGGTGGAAAACTTTTTCCTGAGCCTTCTCGCGGATTGAGCAGGTATTCAACAGCAACACATCCGCTTCTTCCGCCACGTCGGTCAGTTGATATCCGTGAGTGGCATCCAGCAGATCGGCCATCTTCGATGAATCGTATTCGTTCATCTGACAGCCCCAGGTTTTAATATGGAGTTTTTTGGTCATCGACTTGCTCTTGCGAAATTGTGGCTGAAATGCAGGGCGCATAGTGTACTGCTTTGGCGCGGTTGTGACCAGTATGACCGATGTCAGCCTCAAGGGGTAAAAAATCCTGTAAACTTACACAATACATGTAACAGGATGATTGACCATGACAAATCAACCAACGGAAATTGCCATTGTCGGCGGGGGGATGGTCGGCGGCGCGCTGGCGCTTGGACTGGCGCAGCATGGATTCTCGGTAACGGTTATTGAACATGCCGTTCCTGCGCCGTTCGTGGCTGACGGACAACCTGATGTGCGTATTTCGGCGATTAGCTCGGCATCTGTGTCGCTGTTGAAAGGGCTGGGCGTCTGGGATGCGGTACAGGGTATGCGCAGTCATCCTTATCGTCGCCTGGAAACCTGGGAGTGGGAAAACGCTCATGTGGTGTTTGATGCCGCTGAGCTTAAACTGCCATTGCTGGGCTATATGGTGGAAAACAACGTCCTGCAACAGGCGCTCTGGCAGGCGCTGGAAGCCCATCCAAAGGTGACTTTGCGCGTGCCGGCATCACTGATCTCTCTGCATCGCCATAATGACCGGCATGAGCTTGAGCTGGCAGGCGGTGAAAAGATCACTGTGAAGCTGGTGATCGGTGCCGATGGGGCGAATTCTCAGGTGCGCCAAATGGCCGGAATTGGCATTCATGCCTGGCAGTATGCGCAATCCTGTATGTTGATAACCGTAAAATGCGAGAACTCACCAGGAGACAGCACCTGGCAGCAGTTTACCCCTGACGGTCCTCGCGCGTTTTTACCGCTGTTCGATAACTGGGCTTCGCTGGTGTGGTATGACTCTCCGGCAAGGATCCGCCAGTTGCAGAGTCTCAGCATGCCGCAGCTACAGGCCGAGATCACCAAACACTTTCCTGCACGGCTCGGACACGTTACACCAGTCGCAGCGGGCGCGTTTCCGCTTACTCGTCGCCATGCGTTGCAATATGTGCAGCCAGGTCTGGCGCTGGTGGGTGATGCCGCGCATACCATTCATCCGCTGGCGGGGCAGGGGGTTAATCTGGGATACCGCGACGTTGATGCCCTGATTGATGTGCTGGTTAATGCCCGTAGCTATGGTGAATCCTGGGCCAGTCAACAGGTGCTGAAACGCTACCAAAACCGTCGTATGACCGATAACTTCATTATGCAGAGTGGGATGGATCTGTTCTACGCCGGGTTTAGCAATAATCTGCAGCCGCTGCGTATTATGCGTAACCTCGGGTTAATGGCGGCAGAGCGAGCCGGTGTGTTGAAGCGTCAGGCGCTGAAGTATGCGTTAGGGTTGTAGTGCGTATGCGGGCCTACGCAATTCGCCGTAGGCCCGATAAGCCTTTTGCCATACGATATTGAGAGCGCAGAAAAGCAAAAAGCTCGCCGAAGCGAGCTTTTTTAATATGGCTGGGGTACGAGGATTCGAACCTCGGAATGCTGGTATCAGAAACCAGAGCCTTACCGCTTGGCGATACCCCAACGGGTGCACCCACAAAGTGGACGACTTTCTGAAATTGGCTGGGGTACGAGGATTCGAACCTCGGAATGCTGGTATCAGAAACCAGAGCCTTACCGCTTGGCGATACCCCAACAATTTTTTGGATTTACCGAATTAAATCGATACGTCCTTAATATGGTGGCTACGACGGGATTCGAACCTGTGACCCCATCATTATGAGTGATGTGCTCTAACCAGCTGAGCTACGTAGCCATATATTATCATATTCTTCGATGGCTGGGGTACCTGGATTCGAACCAGGGAATGCCGGTATCAAAAACCGGTGCCTTACCGCTTGGCGATACCCCAATGACCGTCGCGGTGAACCGCTATATCGAAGAAAAAATGGCTGGGGTACCTGGATTCGAACCAGGGAATGCCGGTATCAAAAACCGGTGCCTTACCGCTTGGCGATACCCCATCCGTGCAACGCTTACGGGTGAATGGTGCGGGAGGCGAGACTTGAACTCGCACACCTTGCGGCGCCAGAACCTAAATCTGGTGCGTCTACCAATTTCGCCACTCCCGCAAAAAAGATGGTGGCTACGACGGGATTCGAACCTGTGACCCCATCATTATGAGTGATGTGCTCTAACCAGCTGAGCTACGTAGCCAT